>CALUGT010000009.1 GCA_944320265.1 uncultured Bacteroidales bacterium
GCGAGGGAGTGTGCTTGTGCACATGACCGAGCGGAGAGCAAGCGCAACGCCGCAGATGCCGCCAGAAATCATTTTGGCTCTGAAGTCTCCAGGTTCGACCCCTGGCAGGGCAACAGAGAAGCCGCTCGGTTCGGGCGGCTTTTTTCATATCCGGGAGTACCGGGCAAAATGCTTTATGGCCGGCAGATGCAAGGCGCGATCCCGTGGTGTGCTGTCACTGTATAAAAAGAGAGCTTCCAATCGGAAGCTCTCTTTTTATACAGTTTCTGCTTAAAAACAATTTTTGACCGGCAGATGCAAGGCGCGCGAAGCGAAGCTCCAGAGTGTGTGCATATCACATGACCGAGCGGAGAGCAAGCGCAACGCCGCAGATGCCGCCAGAAATCATTTTTACCGCCACATTTCTTCATCGGAAGGAATTGCAATCCTTTCGCACAACGGAGCGATGCGGGTCGTGTTGAGCAAGTGCTTGTATGTGAAGTTTTCGGAGATGGAGTTGTTGCCCCAGGTCCCGCAACCCAGCGTGTTGGTGACAGCCAGACCATTCTGGATGGCACCGCCGCCGGTCGTCGAGCTGATAGCGTTCACGACAACACGGCTTACGGTCAAAGTTTCACCCGCCATGATGATGTGGCCTTGGTTGTTGGAGTGAACAGCAGCCGTATGGCCGTTGCCTTCCATCTTCAGGTTGGTTTCGAGCATGTCCAGACCTTCCTCGAAGCTGTCGTATCCGATGCAACCCATTACAGGACACATCTTCTCCTTGCAGATGCGGTCAGCCTTGCCAGCACCCACGGCTTCGGCCACGATAACGCGGGTCCCTTCAGGAACGCTGATGCCGGCACGTTCGGCAATGACAGCCGGCGATTGGCCTACGGCGTTACGGTTGATAACGCCTTTTTCGTCGAACATGAAGTTAAGCAGTTTTTCCTTGTCGGCTTCGTTCACGAAATAAGCGCCGTTCTTCTTGAAGGCGGCGAAGACAGCTTCCTTGTCCTTCTTGGGGTAAGCGAAGAACTGTTCACCGGAGCAGATGATACCGTTATCGAAAGCACGGCCGGTGATAATCATGTTGGCAGCCTTGTCGAAATCGACATCGGTATCGATGATGACCTGGACGTTGCCGGCACCTACGCCGAACGAAGGCTTTCCGGAAGAGTAGGCAGCCTTGACCATGCCCATGCCGCCGGTAGCGATAACCACATCCACGGTCTTCATCAGTTCCTGGGACTTTTCGATGGCCGGTTCTTCAACGACTTGTACCAGATAGTCGGGTACCCCCATCGTCTTGAGCTTTTCCTGGATCAAGTGAACCGTGGTCGAGGAGCAGACTTTCGATTTCGGGTGCGGAGCGATAATGATGGCGTTCTTGGTCTTGAGTGCGAACATGATTTTGCTCATAGGCGTGACCACCGGGTTCGTCATAGGAGTGATGCCGCAGACAACGCCCACAGGCTTTGCAATCGTGATCATGTCAGTGCGTTCGTCGATTTCGAGGATTCCCATCGACTTCTTGCCGCGCAGGTTGTACCATACGCCTTTGGATTTGTTGCGGCATTTGGCAACCTTGTCTTCGTAAACGCCCATCTTGGTTTCCTCGACGGCCATCTTGGCCAGCTTTTCGGCGTTGTCGAATACGACGCGGGCCGTAGCCTTGACCACGGCATCAACCGTGTTCTGGTTGAAGGTTCTCTCAAAAATGGCTTGGGCTTCCCGAGCCTTAGCCACCATTTCTTGGATTTCCATTGTATTTGTATTTTATATTTTAAACTTCTCTTGAGGGATCGCTTGCAATCAAACGTCCCGTCCTCTGCGCCTGCCTTTTCCCTTTCCTCCGGTCCGATCCGCTAGCCGGGAATACAACGGATCTGCAGCGCGGGATAATCTCAAATGAATGCCCCCGTCTCCGGCCTGAGGGGCTTGAAAACGGGGGCAAAGGTAGTCAAATAAATGATTCGATTAAAATAATTCGCGATAAACTTCACGAATTTCTTCTTCGCTCAATGGCACATAGTTGTTGTTGAGCAAACGTTGCTGAGTTTCAAGCACATTCTTGGCGAATCCGGCGATTTCTTCTTCCTTCATGCCATAGGTGTGCAGCGGGTTCTTCTTGATCAGCTTGCCCAGCAGTTCGTCCAAAGCATCGTACGGGTCGCCCGTCGTGCCCAAGAGCTGTTGCAGGTAAGCGTTCAGTTCCTGGATGCGGCCGTTCGGGTTCTTCTTGTTGTACAGGTGGAAGATAGCCGTGTAGAACTGGTAGTTGGCTTCTCCGTGGGGTACATGGTAGTTGCCACCCAAAGGATAGCTCAAGGCATGGACCGCGCCCACGCCGGTGTTCCCGAAAGCGATGCCGGCAAAGTTGCTGGCCATCAGCATTTCTCCAAGGTGTTCGAAACGGTAGTCGGGACCCTTTTCGGCAATGCCCTTGAAGACATTGATGATGATGCGCATGGCTTCCTTGCCGAGCGCTTCGGTATAGGGGTTCGACTTGGGCGAAACGAAGGATTCGGTAGCATGAACCAAAGCATCGATGGCACTGCAAGCGTAGAACTTGAACGGCAGGCCCTTCAGCAATTCCGGAACCAAGACGGCATCGTCAGCCACGATGGCATCGTCGGCCAAGCCCATCTTGGTGTGCAGGCTTACCAATTCGGCAATCGAGATGTTGGTCACTTCGCTGCCCGTGCCGCAAGTGGTAGGCAGGATAACCAATTGCTTGTCCTTCACGATAGGAATCTTGCGCAGGAAAGCATCGGTCACGTTTTCAACATCCTTCAGCACGAATACCTTGCAGCAGTCGATGACAGTACCGCCGCCCACCGCGATGACGCGGTTGTAATTGATATGGTGCACGTCTTTGAGGATGGCGTTCATCATGTTGTCGGAAGGTTCGCCCAAACCGTATTTTTCCTGCATGATGAAATGGCAGGGCAGGTTCAGCGCCTTCATGAAAGGTTCGTACAGGAATTCGTTGGTAACGACCAAGTCGTTGGGACCCAAGTTGAATTCCTTGGCAAATGATGCAAAATCATCAAATTGGCTCAGACGAGTCTTAAGCTTGAACAGTTGCATGGTATATTAGTTTTTAAATCTCTTCTTGTATTCTTCTTCCAGCATCGGGCGGAAATCCGGGTGGGCGATAGCGATAAGCCGTTTGGCCCTTTCCTTGAGGCAGGCACCCTTGAGATGGGCAATCCCGTATTCGGTAACCACATAATCCACATCATCGCGAGGCGTGGTCACGGCAGCGCCTTGCGACAGGAACGGCACGATGCGCGAAGCCTTGCCATGAGCCGCCGTCGAAGGCATGGCCATGATAGAGCGTCCGCCTTTGGACCAGGAAGCCCCCTTCACATAGTCGAACTGGCCGCCGGTGCCGCTGAACTGCTTCAATCCGATGGTTTCGGAGTTCACCTGGCCGGTCAGATCCACTTCGATGCAGGAATTGATCGAGACCATGTTGTCGTTCTGGGCAATGACGCGCGGGTCGTTGACCCAGTCCACGGTACGCATTTCCACGTTGGGGTTGTTGTTGGCGAATTCGTAGAGTTCCTTGGTACCCATCAGGAAGGTCGCCACCATCTTGCCCGGCAGCAAAGTCTTCTTGGCTCCGGTGATGACCCCTTTCTTGGCCAAGTCGACCACGCCGCTGGAGAACATTTCGGTATGGATGCCCAGATCGTGCTTGTCGTCCAGCGACATCAGCACGGCATCGGGAATCGCGCCGATACCTAATTGCAGGGTATCCCCGTCCTTGATCAGGGTGGAGCAGAAATGGCCGATTTGCTTTTCGATATCGGTAATCTTGGCCGGAGGCAGCACCGCGATCGGGTTGTGGTTTTCCACGATATAAGTGAACTGCGAGATATGCATGAAGTTGTCGCCTGGAATGTACGGCATGTTCTCGTTCATTTCGGCAATGATGATCTTGGAACGGCGGGCAGCCGGCAGGGTATAGTCGCAGGAAATCCCGAAACTGCAATTCCCGTTTTCATCGGGCAGCGACACCTGTGCCACAGTCACGTCCACCGGGAAATAGCGGTCGAAGAAAGAAGGCACGTCCGAGAAGTGGAGAGGGTAGAAGTCTCCCCGGTCTTCGGCTACGGCTGCGCGGGAATTGCCCCCGACGAAATTGGTGACGTGGCGGAAATGCCCTTCGGTTTCCGGAGTCAGGTATTCGCCATTGTTTATTGTGAACATGTGGAAAATCTTCACATTGTGGAGACGATCCATCTGTTTCACCATTTCCAGAGGCACTACGCCCGGCACGCCGGCGGCATGGCCGAACACAATGTTGTCATTGTCTTTAATGGCTTTGACTGCTTCTTCCACAGTCACGAAGTTTCCTTCTTTTTTCCAGTCCATGGGTATGTTTTTTAATTGTTTCCTATATAAATATGTACCGGTTCGCGTTTTCCTTCCGGCCTTTTTTTTGCCCTGGCGGGCGAACCCAATAAGATTAACCGCTCCAGCCGCGTTGGACGCGCCGGATTTCCGGATTCCATTTTTGGTTCTTTTTTTCCTAAGGACCAACGACCTACTGGGTTCAAGCGTCAGGATGCGAACTCATCAGTTTCTTGGCAAAGTCAATCAAATCCTGGTCCGTCTCGTTGATCAGATAGACCCGGCCGATTTCAGGTATTTCCGCTTTGAGCGCGGCTTCCACCACTTCTTCCAATGTGATTTGGGCGGCAGGGCAAGTCCTGCAAGCCCCCTTGAAAACGAACCCCACATCATGGCCTTTGATTTCCTTTATCTGGATATCGCCGCCATGTTCAAACAGGGAAGGCCGGACCCGCTCGTCAATCAAGCGGCGGACCCGGCTTTCGAAATCAGCATCCATAGAATTTATTTCTTGGCAGGCTTAGCCGGCCAGTGATCCTTGGAAACATCCACCTTGGCAATCTTGCGGGCCAGTTCTTTCTTGGCTTCCAGGTTGCCTTGACGGGCAATCATGATACGCTGGGCTTGCGGTGAGCCGGCACCGTGCAAGGATTCGGTACGATAGCCGACGGCAGCCGTGCCCAAGCAGAGGTTTTCAATCAAGCGCAATACACGCATGCGGTTTTCGGTCGAAGAACCGGTAGCTCCACGGAAGTATTTTTCAACGTAGGAACCGATTTCGGGCGAACGGAGGTCTTGCTGCGAAGGCATCGTCACCATCAGGCCGCCGGCGATATCTTCGGCCAAGCGGGCGATTTCGTACGGGAACCGGGTCACGTTCTGCTTGCAGACATTGGCCAAGAGCAGGTCGATCTGGTAGTTGCCGGCCGGCATCTTCACGCCTTCGGCCGAGCAGGCGATACCGCAAGCGTACAAGGTTTCGTTCAAGTGAATCATTTCGATCAGCTTGTCCTTGATGTGGCTGGCCTTGGGCACGCCGTTGTAGTCGGCAGCCAAAGCGGCGGCACCGATCAGGACGTCGCCTACGCCGACCTTGCATCCGCCATAGGATTGACGGTGGTAACCGGCGAAACGTTCTACCATCATGCCGGCGAACTGGTATTCCTTGCACATGAATACACGTTCGTTGGGAACGAATACGTTATCGAATACTACCAAGGCTTCATGGCCGCCGAACTGGGAGTTGCCCAAGTCGATTTCGGCATCGGGTTCCATCTTGCGGGTGTCGCAGGACTGGCGGCCGTAAATCATGAACACGCCCTTGGCATCGGAAGGAACGGCGAAAGAAACGGCATAGTCCTTGTCTTCTTCCTTCATCGCGATGGTAGGCATTACCAAGTGTTCGTGGCTGTTGATCGTACCGGTCTGGTGGGCTTTGGCGCCACGAACCACGATACCGTCGGGACGGACTTCCACGATATGCACGAACAAATCGGGGTCTTCCTGCTGCGAGGGCGAAAGGCTGCGGTCGCCCTTGGGGTCGGTCATCGCGCCGTCAACGGTGAGGTCGTTCTTCTGAACGTACTTCATGTATTCGGTGAAGCGTTTGTGGTAGTCTGTTCCGAGAGCCTGATCCATTTCGTAAGTGGTGGACCAGATGGCGTTGAAAGCATCCATGCCTACGCAGCGTTGGAAGCAGGCAGCGGTCTTCTGCCCCATCAGACGTTGCATCTTCACTTTCTTGATCAGGTCGTCGGTGCTTTGATGCAGGTGGCAGAAGCGGTTGATTCTTTCTCCGATGAGGGGAGAATAAGCTGTCATCAGGTCTTCGTATTCCTTCTTCTGGGCCAGTTCGTAGGTCATGGCCACCGAATTCAAGGAAGGACGGATGATGGGGTGGTTAACGGGATCCTTGACACGTTCTCCGAACATATAGACCTTCAGGTCCATCTTCTGGAGGCTTTTGATGTACTCTTCTGCTGTCATCATAGCGCAAAATCGTTTTTAAGGGTTTGTATATTTGTTTTTCTTTCGCTACGCAGGCTTCCTGCTTCTTCTCTCGAGGCGGTCTTTGAAGTCCATGCCGGCCCCGGATTTGCCATGCAAGCTTGCCTTTGCACGGGATGCCTTCTTGTTCGTTGCTTTGATGATGCTGTGCGCCCCACCGGACGCTGGAGATGGCCGGTCCGGAGGCATGGCGGGAAAAACAAAACGCCCGAACCGCTTTTTGATTCTTCGTTCCCGGCTGCCCTGTAATAAGGGATGCCTTTCTCAAAGCTGCCGTCCAGACGCTGCATCCATCGCTATGCTGCTTGGAGTCTGCCAAGGAACTGTTTTGGAATTCTTGCAATCCTGGAAGACGGCTGTCTGAAGGATACGTCTTCCGGTTTCCCCCGCCTGAGAACCTCTGTGCCGCGTTTTCCAAAGGATGGCAGCCGTGCCGCCCGAACGCAAGCGGAACCCGGGTCACAGCCTCGATCGGCGAACAGGCTGCTGGGACTAGTCTCATCCGTCCCGCCCGCCTGTCTCAGGATGGCGGAAATTTCAAAACAGCTCCTATTTGCCGGAGCATCCCGGTATTCGGAATGACGGCTTCAAGCAGTATTCCGGCGTGTTCCCTGATTCCAATCCTTTGGCATGGCACCGCGATCGCGGTCCATGGAACTCGCCTAAAAACAAAAACGGCCTTCCCTTTATGCTGCCCGGCAAGGGCAGCATAAAGGGAAGGCGGCCGTGCTTGCCGGTATAAATGCCCTCAGAAGGACGAGAGCGGTGCAAAGATACGAAAGTTTTTATATGGCAGGTGCTTTTTTCGTCCCGAAATTCGTGGGTGAAGTCAAAAAGATGGTTTTATAAACCGGGACAGAGAATTTCGTGGTTGGACGGGCGGATTCCGGCCAAGGGGAACCTGTGGTCAGTTCGGCTGTATTTTCCCTCCGTTCGTCTTGAGGCATGTCCTTGATGGATCGGATAGTGCTTGTTCATGGAAAGAAGCGTCCGGACCGGGTGCATGCATCTTGTCTGTCTTTCCAGGATTCATGCGGTTCCTTTGAGGGGACGGCCTGCCATGAAGTCGCGCATGGACGCAATGGCAGGGGCATGGCTGCGGGATTTTTGCTAAATTTGCCTTTCAGAAGGGATGTGGAGGATGGTATTCGCGAGAGGATCCGGCAAACCTGGCCGTGACCTTTCCCGGGAAGCCTTGTTTAGAGGAATGAACAAAAACGAGTATGGATATGGATGAAAAAATCAGGCAGAGAGCCGAGGTCTGGACCCGCTCTCCCTATGATGAAGCCACCCGCGAGGCGGTATTGAAGATGATGGAGGAAAATCCGGAGGAATGCGCCGATGCGTTCTACCGGGATTTGGAATTCGGCACTGGCGGCTTGCGCGGCATCCTGGGTGTGGGAACCAACAGGATGAATCCTTACGTAGTGGCTCTGGCGACCCAAGGTTTCGCCAATTATTTGCAGAAGCAATGCCAGGAGGAAGGCTTGGAAAAGCAGGTGGCGGTTTCCTACGATTGCCGCAACGGAAGCTCTCGGTTCGCGTTGACCACGGCCAGGGTCTTCGCTGCCAACGGCTTCAAGGTTTATCTATTCACGGCCATGCGGCCTACTCCGGTATTGTCCTTCGCCGTCCGCTACTACCATTGTTGCGGGGGCGTCATGGTCACGGCCAGTCATAACCCTAAGGAATATAACGGTTACAAGGCATATGGGAGCGATGGCGGCCAGCTGGTTTCTCCCCACGACAGGAACGTGATGGCCGAAGTGGCTGCTATCACGAGCCTGGATCAAGTGAAGATGGAAGGCAACGAACATTTGATTCGCTATGTCGACGAGGAGGTGGACAATGCGTATTTGGAAAAGGTGCTTTCCCTTTCGTTGGACCGCCAAGCCGTGGAAAAGCAGGCGCGGATGAAGATTGTCTACACGCCTCTGCACGGGACGGGGATGACGATGGTGCCCAGGGCCTTGCGCCGTTGGGGGTTCGAGAATGTGGTCTGCGTGCCGGAACAGATGGTGGCGGACGGCAATTTCAGCACGGTGGCTTCGCCCAATCCGGAAGAGAGGGCTGCGATGTTGCCGGCCATCGAGCTGGCCAAGCGGGAAAAGGCGCAGCTGGTCATTGCCACTGATCCCGATGCCGACCGGGTCGGCGTGGCGATTCCGGACGGGAAGGGGGAATTCGTCCTGCTGAACGGGAACCAGACCGGTTCGGTCTTGGTAAGCTACCTGCTCCGCAAATGGAAAGAGGCCGGTCGGATTACTGGCAAGGAATACATTGTCAAGACCATTGTGACCACCGAGCTGCTGAAGGAAATGGCCGGGAAGGCCGGCGTGGGATGCTATGACGTGCTGACGGGTTTCAAATATATTGCCGAGATTATCCGCAAGCTGGAGGGGAAGGAGACCTTTATCGGCGGGGGCGAGGAAAGCTATGGCTATTTGGCGGGGGATTTTGTCCGCGACAAGGATGCGGTCATTGCCTGCTGCCTGATCGCCGAGATGGCGGCTGAAGCGGCTTGCCGGGGCGAAGGTTTCATGGACATCCTCTGTTCGCTTTACCGGGAATACGGTTTTTACAAGGAATCATTGGTTTCCGTCAACAAGAAAGGCATGGAGGGGGCAGCCGAAATCAAGGCGATGATGGAGCGGTTCCGCCAGGACCCGCCTGCAGGGCTGGGTAACGAGAAGGTGGTGGAAGTGCGTGATTACAAGAAAGGATATGCAGGACTGCCGTCTTCGGACGTGCTTCAGTTCTTTACCGAAAAGGGGAGCAAGGTCACGGTGCGGCCTTCCGGGACTGAACCAAAGATCAAATTCTATTTCGGGCTTTGCCTGCCGTGGAACGACAAGCTTTCCTACGCTGATCAGGACAAGGCCGGGATGGAGAGAATAGAGGCTTTCAAGAAAGATCTTGGCTTGTAAGGAAGGCGCCTTCGCTATGGATTCAATTCCGGGCAGGGGAAACTGTTTGAAATTTCCTTCAATCCTGGAAGAGGGCTGGTTGCAGGATACGTCTCTTGGATTTGTCCGGCTATCGGGGACTGCTCAGCTCGTTCTTGTGTTTCCCACGTCCGATGGCGCAGCTTGGACAAGGCCGAGGCAGAGGGGTGCCCCGCAAGATGATTTTCCGGCAAAGAATCCTCGATTGAACACATGTTAGCGCGGATTCTCTTTTGGAAAGCAGACTTTCGGGTCACCCTCTTCAAAGGATGTGTATCAAAACAGGCATTTGAAATCATCCTTGGGCGGCGTGTCAGAGTGAGAAAGATGCAAAAAAACGCCTCGACTTGATTCATAGAACCGCTTTGGAACCGCTTATGAGGGGAACACGATCGAGGGCGCGGTTCCCTGGTGCCGAGCCCGCTACCGCACCGCTGCTCATATCTTTCGCGCTCTCGATTCCCGTTTGAATGGTCTCCTGCATGATAGGCCAGAACTGGTATGTAGTACGTTCCAAGAAACGGAAGGAGAGGGATCCGTCCCGTTTTTCTTTGGTCAGGATCTGTTCCTGCGGGTCTATCTTGTTCCAGAAATAAATCATCACGCTCAGGATGACGAACACTTTGCCGAAACTGATGATCAAACCTCCAATCCGGTTGAACAGCCCTAAGGAAGAGCGGTTCGCCCAATGGCTGAGAACCCGGCCCAGGAAATAAAGCCCGATGGCGACCCCGGCGAACATGATGACGAAACATATGATCCGCGCGTATTCCCCTTTGATGGAGAACCATTGGCCTACCAGGTGCGAGAATCGGAGGGAGACGAATACTCCGGCGACTAAGGCTAGCAGGGAGAGCACTTCCATTACCAAGCCGTTTTTGGCCCCTTTGATTCCGCACCAAATCAAGGGGACTAGGATTATCAAGTCCAAAAAATTCATCGAAGGCATGGTTCTTTGTTTTAATCGGATGAAAAGTCGGTATTTTGTATTTTATTGGTTCTTTTTGTTATAGAGACCGTTTGAAAACCCTTGCCATCCTGAAAAGATGGATTTCCAGGAATCGGTTTTCAGGTATTCGTTTGCCCGTCAATGGCATTCGTTTTTTTCAGTGTCATCCACCGCAGGCCTTTTGCATGATTCTATGGCTGTGCAGTAATCGTTTGGTCAGTTCGGAAGCTTCCATGAAATGGATGATTTCCGGGTTGTCGGTATCGAGGATGCTTTTGCCGTTTCCCTGCCACCAGAGTTTGCCCTCGTAGATGAAGTTAACTGTATCGCCGATTTTGAGCACGGAATTCATGTCGTGGGTGTTGACCACAGTGGTGATTCTGTATTCTTTTGTGATTTCCGCTATCAAGCTGTCTATCAATTCCGAGGTTCTTGGATCGAGACCCGAGTTGGGTTCGTCGCAGAATAGGTAACGTGGTTCAACGGCAATAGCCCGGGCAATGGCGACCCTTTTGCGCATCCCGCCACTCAGTTCCGAAGGCCATAGTTTGCCGGCATTTTTCAAATCGACCCGTTCCAGGCATTCTTGGGCACGTTTCAGTTTTTCCCGGCGGCTCTTCTTGGTGAACATGTCCATCGGGAAAACCACGTTGTCCAGCACGCTCATCGAATCGAACAAGGCTCCTCCTTGGAATACCATGCCGATTTCGCGACGGATGGCGGTCAGTGTCTTTTCGCTGTTCTTTTCTTCTTCGGTTCTGTGCAATGATTGGCTGTTGCTGCCTGTAGCGAAGTTCCTGCCGTCGAACAGTATCTCTCCGCTGTCGGGGCTTAACAGGCCTGCCATTGATTTCATCAGGACGGTTTTCCCTGAACCGCTTTGCCCGATAACCAGGTTGCAAATGCCCGGTTCTAATTTCATGTTGATATCGAAGAGAACCTGGCGGTTGCCGAAAAACTTGTTTAGATGCCGGACTTCTATCATGCCTTGTTGTTTTACATCAGCAGCTGGGTCAGCACAAGATTTGATAGTATGATGGCGATGCTGCTATTGACGACCGCCTTTGTGCTGGCTTTGCCCACTTCGATAGCCCCGCCTTGCACGCTGTACCCGTAAAAAGAGGATATGCTGCTGATAAAGAACGCGAAAACAATGGTTTTGATGATGGCGTACGCCAAATCGAAATTGTGCGGGAAGGATTGAAGCCCGTAGATGAATTCGTAGGAAGACATGCCTCCGATGCTGATGCCTGCCGCCCAGCCTCCGAACAAGGCGGCCACGATGCTGAGCATGATTAGTATTGGATTGAAAATCAGGCAAGAGATGATTTTTGGCAAAATCAAGTAGCTGGCTGAGTTCATGCCCATCACTTCGATGGCATCGATTTGTTCTGTGATTCGCATTGTGCCTAATTGGGACGCGATGTGCGAGCCGATTTTCCCGGCAAGGATAAGCCCGATGATGGTAGGAGCCAGTTCCATGACGATGGCTTTCCGCGTAGCGAAACCTACGGCGTAGATTGGAATCCATGGGGAATCCATGTTGATTTGGAGCTGGATGGTGATGGCCGCTCCCACGAAAATGGATACCAAGGAGACGATGGGAATGGAGTCGAAGCCGAGCTGATGGATTTCTTCCACTACCTGTTTCCAGAACAGCTTGCGTTTCCCGGGCGGGCTGAAGACTTTTGCCATCAAGAGGATATATCTTCCTATTGTGCTTATCATCTGGATTTTGAGATATGGCCTGGGCAGTCCCGGACTGTTTTCCGAATTGCAAATGTAGCAATTTTCAGACAGGGCAACTGCATCAAAATCGCCTGCAACAACCAATTACCTGACTTGTAATGAATTCCATGCAAGAGGATATCTGCAGGACGGTGCAAGACAATGCTGATTGTCAATCTGTCGCATTTTGATGCGGTCGCCTTGATTTTCAAAAGCAAGTTTGTTTCCTTTTTTGCTACTTTTGCCGTCGGTAAAACAGGCGTTCATGAAAAGCTGGAATCGAGGATGCCGGGCTTTGGTATCTGTCTTTTTGGTGGCAGGGACGTGTTTTTGCATGGTTTCCTGCCGTTCGCAATATTATTTCCCGGGTTCTGCCGGCAAGAACCGGAAGCCTGCCCAGGGATGCGATTGTCCTACTTATGCTTGCCGGTTCCCGGTTCATTCCGGTTTCATGCAGGCGGAGAGAGGACTTCTGCTTGCAGAAGATAGTGTATGCGGGCTTCTTGCCCGGAAGCCGGATCCTTTACCCGGATAAGAGGTCGCCCTTGTTCCTCTATCCGGTATTCTTTTCCGTCAATCCGGATCCATGTGCCGGCCGGCAGTTGTTGCACGGGGAAGAATCCGCAGGAGACAGGCCGGCCTTGTTCCTTTTTTTTCATCTCTTTTAATTCTTGCCGGATGCGGGCAGCCTGTTCGAGTTCTTCTCGCTTTTTCTTCTCTTGGTATTCAAGCCGGCATTGGATGATCCTTTTCTCCGTTCCGGGACCCATGTACGGAGCAGGGATCAGGATGCCTTGGCGCAGGAAACCCTCATAGGCACGGGCGAATGCTTTCCGGTCTTTGCCGTATCGGCTGCAGGCCTCCTCGAGCTGGCTCTCAAAATACGGCGAAGTGTCTATGAAGTAGTTGTCGATGGCACTTAGTATGTCGGAAGGAAAGATGTCGGTCGTGTGGAAGGGGGCGAAGAGGTTCTTGAAGTTTTCTCTCCATTCCCGTCCGTGAGGAGCGGCTTTGCTTCCGAAGCGTTTTCTGGTTGCCAGATGAGCCCATTCATGGATGAAGACGAAGAGCAGCGCGTAGGGATTCAAGTCTACTTGCAGAGAGATAGTGTGCAGGCTGTCAAAGTTCCGGTGGTAGCCGGAGTTGCCGGCATTTTGGTCCTTGGGCGGACAGTAATACCCCAAGGTGCGGTTCTTCCGCGAGGAGAAAGCTACTCTGACAGCATCTTTTTGAAGCATGGCAATGACCATTGGCAAGGCTGCGGAGATGATGAAAGGCCTGAGCGCGGTAAAGAGATTCCTTTCTATCCGGAGTGATGCATTCTTGTTGGCGGGCATGGCAGAGTCTGTTCTTGATTCCAGGTTCCCAGATATGGGATGCAAATATACGCAGAAGCCGAGCGCAGAAGCAAAGCTTGCTTTGATTATGCCGAGGCGCGACCGTATATCGGGCGCCAGCCCAATTGCGCAGAAGCCGAGCGCAGAAGCAAAGCTTGCTTTGATTATGCCGAGGCTCATCTTGTTTCGCCGAAGAGCAAATATGCGCGGAAGCCGGGCAAGGGTGCCCCCAAAGATGATTTTCGGCAGAGTATCTTCGGTAGAGCGCATTCCAGCGTGGATTCTCTTTGAAAAAGCTGACTTCGGGACCACCCTCCTGATTCGTGATTTGTCGATGCTGCCTTGTAGGGAAAATCCGTACACTTTCTTACTTTTGCAGACCCGTACCGTCGGAGCGTATTTGACCGGCTCTGTTCGGAGGGAAAATTCGAGGAATTGTTTGAAAAAGCAGTTTCCTGGCAAGGGTTCAGGACATGGAGGATTTGCGTCGTTTACTGTTTTATCTGCTTCGTTACAAAAGCCGGGTGGCGCTAAACATAGCTTTCAACCTGCTTTATGTGCTAACGTCATTCTTTTCCATAGCCTTGGTTGCTCCGTTTGTTTCTGTTCTGTTCGGTATGGTAGAGAGTGTGGACCAGTTGCCAGCTTTCCGCCTGGATCCCGACGTGCTGATGCAGTATGCCTATTATTGCATAGGCGGATTCCAGGCTCGTCACGGGATGATGTCGGGTCTGCTGCTGGTTTCGGCGGTTTTTGTGCTGGCAACATTGGTTTCCAATGTTTTCCGTTATTTCGCGCTTTATCATCTTGCGGTTGTCAGAAGCGGTATCTTGCGTGATCTGAGGCAGGATTTCTATTCGCATGTCATGTATCTTCCCTTGGGATATTTCTCCGAGAAGAGGAAAGGGGATTTGTTGTCGAGGGTGAACATGGATATTCCGGATGTGGAAGCGGCTGTCGTTTCTTCTTTGCAGGGCATCATTATGGAGCCTCTGTATGTCATATCTTTCGCCATAGGGCTTTTTGCCTTGGATTATAAGCTGAGCTTGCTTGTCCTGCTTGCTTTTCCGGCCATCCTGTACGTGATAGGGAAGGTGGGAAGCCGCTTGAAGGTCCGTTCGGAAAAAGTGCAGGCCATGCTTGGGCGGATGGTAAGCATGGTGGAAGAGGGAATCAATGGAATCCGGGTTATCAAGTCCTTTAATCTGATTGATGTGGTAGGGAAAAATTTTTCCGATTACAATCAGCGTTATGTCAAGTCTTTGAATGGAGTTTACCGGAGAAGGGACTTGTCAGGTCCTTTGACGGAAATACTATTGGTATCCGTGACGATGGGAATATTGGGGTTCGGAGGAGCGCGGGTGCTGTCCGGTCAGATGTCCCCGGATTTGTTCGTTTTGTATATCTTGTTGCTTATCAAAATTATATCGCCTTCAAAACATGTGGTGAACTCTTTTTA
This sequence comes from uncultured Bacteroidales bacterium, assembly GCA_944320265.1. Taxonomy (GTDB): domain Bacteria; phylum Bacteroidota; class Bacteroidia; order Bacteroidales; family P3; genus Pullibacteroides. Next base: position 14,770 of record CALUGT010000009.1, read on the forward strand.
TAACATACAGAAAGGACGGGCGGCTTTGAGGAGGATCCAGCAGGTTCTGGACGAACCTCGGGGAGAAAAAGAGTCGCAGTCGGTTCATTCCAAAAAGAGTTTCCAGTCAGATATATGTTACCGGAATGTCTGCTTCCATTACGGGGATTCGGGAAAAACGGTTTTGGAACATGTGAACCTGCAGATAGTGAAGGGTAAGACATATGCTTTTGTCGGGGCTTCCGGAGCGGGCAAGACCACGATGGTGGATTTGTTGAGCCGGTTTTATGACGTGACAGAAGGGCAAATCACAATCGATGGCATGGATATCCGGGATATGAAACTGGGCGATTTGCGGGATTTGATAGGGGCGGTGGGGCAGCATCCTTTCGTGTGGCATGATACAGTGGCGAATAATATTCGGTTCGGCATGGAAGAAGCTACGCTGGACGAGGTGGTGGAAGCCGCAAAGAAAGCCAATGCCCACGATTTCATCATGGCTTTGCCGCAAGGGTACGATACCGTGCTGGGCGATGCCGGGATGACTGTCTCCGGCGGGCAGCGCCAGCGGATCACGATTGCCAGGGCTGTATTGAAGAACGCGCCCATATTGGTGTTGGATGAAGCTACTTCGGCCTTGGATACAGAGTCGGAAGTCCTGGTGCAGGAAGCTCTTTCCAAATTGATGGAAGGAAGGACTTCGATTGTCATAGCGCACCGGCTGAGCACTATACGGAACGCTGATCGCATTGTTGTCTTTGAAAAAGGGCGTGTAGTGGAAGAAGGCAGCCATCAGGAACTGATGGATTCGGGCGGGCATTATGCCCGCTATGTCAATTTGCAAAACATATAGCCATGCAAGAAACAATAAAGGAGCGGGCTTGGGCTATGCAGTCCGATTTGGTCGGCATCCGGCGGCATTTGCACCGGCATCCCGAGCTTTCCACGGAAGAAGTCGAAACCGGGAGGTACATAGAAGCGAAACTGAAGGAGTGGGGCATACCATGCCGGGGAGGTTATTCCAGGACCGGAGTGGTGGGGATTGTCGAAGGCCGGGACCCTGGAAAGCGTTGCGTGGCTTTGCGGGCCGATATGGATGCTTTGCCCATCCATGAAGAGACCGGCCTGGAGTTCGCTTCGCGGAATCCTGGCGTGATGCATGCTTGCGGCCATGATGTGCATATGGCCTGCTTGCTGGGCGCAGCCAAGATTCTCAAGGATACATGCCAGGAGTGGGATGGTACTGTGAAGTTGATATTCCAGCCTTCGGAAGAAGATTTCCGGGCCGGGGCCCCGGTCATGATAAAGGAGGGAGTGCTGCTGGATCCTGCCCCCTCCAAGATTTTCGCTCTCCATGTGTTGCCTGAGATGGATTGCGGCAAAATCGGGTTCAAGGCCGGCCAGTATATGGCATCCACCGATGAGCTGTATTTGAAAGTGATTGGAAAAGCTGGCCACGGAGCCACTCCGGAACTGACCGTCGATCCGGTCATGATATCGGCCTGCATACTGACTTCCTTGCAACAGATTGTCAGCCGTCAAGCGCCTCCGTATATTCCGACGGTGCTTTCTTTCGGAAGGATCATCGGGGAGGGACGGACTAATATCATTCCCGGGGAAGTCAATATAGAAGGGACATTCCGGACTTTCAACGAGGAATGGCGGGCCAAAGCGCATGAAAGGATCCGGCTTTGCGCGGAAGAAGTGGCAAGAGGTTTGGGAGGCTGCTGCGAACTGAAAGTAGATCACGGGTATCCTTTCGTCTATAACGACGAGGATGCCACCGCCCAGGTCAAAGACGCTGGTCTCCGCCTGTTGGGCAAGGGAAACTTGGAAGAACTGCCGTTGAGGATGACAGCCGAGGATTTTGCCTATTACGCGCAGGTGATTCCCGGCTGCATGTTCCGTCTTGGCGTGCGTCCGGAAGGCGTGGAGAATCCATCAAGCCTGCATACCTCGACGCTGGCGATCGATGAGGATTGTCTGCCGGTGGGGGCGGCCATGATGGCTTTGCTGGGAATCCTCGGGCATTGAGTCCCGGTCTCCATGTCCCTCGATGCGCGAGGCGGCAGGCTCCGGCTTCATTTTTCGATAGTGTAATCGGCATCTTCCACATTCCCGTGCGTCACTTTCTTGCCGGCTTTCTCCAGGTTTTTCCTAATGCGGATCAAACTGATCAGGTTCGTGATCCCGTAAACGATGATTCCGATGCCGAACAGCCAGAAAATGATATTTTTCGTATCGAAGGGGTTGAAGCATACGACCACTCCCAGCAAGATGAGCAGGCTTGCTATGATATATTCGAACGGATTGGCTCTGACACCCCATTTCCGGACACTGACCAAGGAGGATATTTGCCCTATTCCGCATATGACGAGGATAATGCCGAGAAGAAACATCAGAAAGGCGACAAAGGAGTCCGGGAATATCAGTAGGACGATGCCGACAGCAAGGCTCAGGGCAAGGTTGAAATAATTGATGCCGACCGGCTTGCCTCCGTCTTTAGTGAAGATGGTCAGGAATGAGACAATCCCGACGAACAAGACCGTGGCCCCTAGGATGATACCCAAGGTATTGGAAACCAGGTCCGGCGCAATCAGGAAGATGATACCGAGCAGGACGGCAATCACGCTGCGGATGATGCCTTTGCGTAAATCCAAAGAAGAAAGGTAAAAGTTCATGGCGCATGTTTTTGAAGCTTTCTCCTTTTGGGCAATGCGGTTTGCATTAGCCGGGAAAGCCTTTGTTTGACATTGCAAAAATAAAGGAAGTGCGGATTCTTGGCAATATTTTCAGCCTATGTTCGGGAATGTCCGGGAATCGGGAAAGGATTCCGCGAGCCAGAGTGATGAAGGAAGGCGGATCGGCCGCCGCAGGGTATGAGAAAGGACTGCCGGGAATTGTGGAATTTTGGGTAGATGCTTACTTTTGCAGCGGTTTTGGCAAGTGTCCGTCTTGCCGGGCTTGCTGATAAAAACAGAATCATGTCTGATACAAAAGGTCTCGGTGCTCTGCGGGGGCATGTCGCTATCCTGGCGACCAATGTCATCTTCGGTGTCAATATCCCGATTTCCAAGATAACAATGCCGGATTACGTGCCATCTTTGGGCATGGCATTCTTCAGGACCACGGGGGCTTTGCTTTTTTTCTGGCTGATTTCCTTGTTTGTGAAGTGGGAGAAAGTGCCATTGCGGGATCTGGGCGGCCTGGCTTTGGCGGCTGTTTTCGGGATCCTGCTCAACCAGATGCTGTTTGTGATGGGGTTGGAGTTCGCATCTCCTGTGGAGGCAGCTATCGTGGTGACGTTTACTCCTATTCTGACGATGATGCTGTCGGCCTTGTTCCTGCGCGAGCCTGTCACTTGGCTGAAAGCGGCAGGCGTGTTCCTTGGATTAAGCGGGGCTGTACTTATGATTGCCGGCAAGTATTTGTTCGGAGGTACCGGGGGACAGGCCGGGCAGCACCGCGTTCTGGGGATTGTCTTGTGCGTGGTGAGCGGTCTTTCTTACGCGATATACCTGACCGCGTTCCGGAACTTGGTAGCTAAGTACAAGCCGGTCACCGTCATGCGTTGGATGTTCCTTTTCTCGGCCCTCTTTTCTGTCCCGTTCCTGATGAAGACGGTGATGTCGATTGATTACGCGGGCATTCCTCCTTCGGGATACCTGATGCTGGCCTATACGGTTTTCGGCGCGACCGGTGTGACGTACCTTTTGATTCCGGTAGCTCAGAAGAACCTGCGCCCGACTGTGTTGAGCGTTTATAATTACGTGCAGCCTGTCACAGCTTCGGTGCTGGCATTGATTCTGGGGCAGGATGGTTATGATTGGGTCAAGATCGTGGCTACGGTGCTCGTATTCGCGGGGGTCTTTTGCGTGACACGAAGCAAGTCCCGGCAGCAATTGGAAATGGAGGCTCATTCCAGTATCCGGCATTGGCCTTCGGTGCATAAAAAGCGCAAGGCCGGTTGTGGGAATTAGGACAGTGCGAAGGCGAAAACATGGGAATGCGGATGTAGGCTGGCGGCCTCTGTCCGCAAGCCCGCCGCACGGAGGCTGCACATGCCGGAGCGGCTTTGCGGCTGGATTTGTGAGGCTCGGGTCAGGAGTGCTATTTTTTGCAAAATTCATTATATTTGCCGGTTTTGCGGCAGACCGGGCAGGCAGGAGTTCCGGCGGAATGCTCCTGGAACGGCTCCCGGGGATTGCGGGGATGAACAAAAACAATACCATAATATAATATGAAAGAAAATACCGGTAAGTTTATCGTTGACGAATGTCTGACCTATGATGACGTGTTGTTGGTTCCGGCCTATTCCGAAGTCTTGCCTCGGGAAGTGGATCTGAGTACCATGTTTTCCCGCCATATCAAGCTCAACATCCCTTTTGTGTCGGCGGCTATGGATACGGTGACCAATGCTGCCGTGGCTATCGCTATCGCGCAGGAAGGAGGAATCGGAGTATTGCACAAGAATATGACGATAGACCGTCAGGCAGAGGAAGTCCGCAGGGTGAAGCGAGCCGAAAACGGCATGATCAGCGATCCGATTACATTGCCGGATACAGCGGTGGTCCAGGATGCCTTGGACTTGATGAAGAACTATCACGTGGGCGGGGTTCCGGTCATAGACAAGAAAGGCATCCTGGTCGGCATCGTTACCAATCGGGATTTGCGTTTCGAGAAAGATTACAAGCGCCGTATCGTGGAGGTGATGACCAAGGATGTCATCACGGTCTCCGGCAAAGTGACTTTTGACAAGGCGGCCGAGATATTGCAAGAACACAGGATCGAGAAGTTGCCGGTGGTGGACAAGAATAAGAAGCTGTTGGGATTGATTACTTATAAGGATATCATGAATGTGAAATCCAAACCGATGGCTTGCAAGGACGAGTCGGGCCGCTTGCGGGTGGCTGCCGGCATCGGGATCACGTCCGATATGATGGAACGGGCCCGGGCTTTGGTCGAGGCCGGTGTGGATGCGATTGTCATAGATACGGCCCACGGGCATTCTCTGAATGTATTGAAAGCGGCCAGGCAGTTCAGGGATGCCTTTGGAGACAGAGTGGATCTGATTGTCGGCAACATCGCTACGGGGGAAGCCGCGGTGGCTCTGGCCGAAGCCGGCGTGGATGCGGTGAAGGTCGGCATCGGGCCTGGGTCGATCTGCACTACCCGTATCGTGGCCGGTATCGGGGTCCCTCAGCTGAGTGCGGTTCATAATGTGGCTGAGGCTTTGAAGAAATACGATTTGCCGTTGATTGCCGATGGTGGCATCCGTTACTCGGGCGATGTGGTCAAGGCGTTGGCCGGCGGGGCTTCCAGCGTGATGGCAGGTTCCTTGTTTGCAGGAACAGAGGAATCACCTGGGACCACGATCATTTATGAAGGACGCAAGTTCAAGACATATAGGGGCATGGGATCCCTGGAGGCCATGCAGGATGGTTCCAAGGATCGTTATTTCCAAGACATGGAAGCTGATATCAAGAAGCTGGTTCCGGAAGGCATTGTAGGCCGCGTGCCGTATAAAGGCACATTGGCCGAAGTGCTTTATCAGCTTGTAGGGGGCTTGCGGGCTGGCATGGGCTATACGGGGTCGCCGGACATCAAGGCATTGCAAAAAGCCAGGTTCATCAAGATTACGGCTGCTTCGGTCAATGAAGGCCATCCTCATGATATTACCATTACGCAGGAAGCTCCTAATTATTCGCCAAGATAAGTTCTTATTGTAAACCCGTAAATATATTGATGATGAAGAAAGCATTGTTTTTCATAGGCCTTTCCGGATTCTGCGGTTTTTTGGAAGCGCAAAGGGTAACGGACAGTCCCGTGTTGATGGTGGTAGGGGATGATACGGTTACCAAGGCAGAGTTTTGCAGGTCTTATGCTCAGAATCTGGCGGAGGACGGCCAGTGGGATAAGAAGGACGTGGAGGATTACTTGCAGATGTATATCGATTTCCGTTTGAAGGTGGCGGCAGCTGAGGATGAGGGGTACGATACGGTGGGCATGCTGCAAAGGGAATACCAGTATTACAGGACGCAGCTGGCTCAGCCGTATTTGATGGATACGAACGTCCAGAGAGCCTTGTTCGAGGAAATATACAGTAACATGCACTATGAAGTCCTGGCAAGGCGGATCATGTTGAGAGTCCCCGACTACATGACGGGGGATGATACGCTGCCTTACTATGAAAAGCTGATGGGAATTCGCGGCAAGCTGTTGGAAGGGGCTGATTTCGCTGACATGGTACGGAGCTATTGCGATGAATACAAGTTGCAGACAAGGTCTCATTGGCAGCCCAAGACAGGGCATGAGGGAGAATGGGGCTACATGGCTTCCATGGTGCTGGAATATCCGTTGGAAAAGGCCTGCTATTCTTTGCGGAACGGGGAGATTTCCTTGCCTGTGAGAGGCCGTTTCGGATATTATGTCATCCAAGTCCTGGACAAGAAGCCTGCCTTGGGGAAAGCCCGGGCATCGCATATCATGCTTGCCATCGACTACTCGGATACCGTTCCCCGTTTCGGCGCGGAAACCGAGAAGGAAATCTGGGCTGTTTACGATTCTTTGCAAAAAGGGATGCCGTTCGCGGAAGCCGCAGGCAAGTTTTCTGACGATAAGTATTCGGCTGTCAACGGAGGAAGCCTTGGCATGCCGTTCTTCTCCTACCAAATGGTACCTGAGTTCGTTTCTGTTTTGTACGGTCTGGAAGAGGGACAGTATTCCAAGCCGTTCCGTAGCCGTTACGGCTGGCACATTGCCAGGTTGGACGATAAGTCCGAACTTGGATCTTACGAGGATGAAAAAAAACGGATTGCGGCAGAGGTGAACAGAAATGAAGATCGTCAGAAGATACCTGTCCATGCTTTTCAGGACAGACTGCTTGCAAGGCATTCGTGGTCGATGGACGAGGATGTTTTGCAGGAGGTGCGGGCGTTTCTCCCGGATACGGTCAGCAAACTGTATTTGCCGGAGGATTCCATGTCTAATCCTGGTTTATTCTCGAAGACGCTCATGTATTATGACGGAGATTCCTCGTCTGTCTGGTCTTTCATGAAAATGGCACGCAATTTGTTGTCTCGCCAGGAGATAGTGACAGCGGTGGATGGATGGTTCGCGACTATGGTGAAAGAGTTCCAGAGGTCTGTGGCTCTGCGTCACGAGGCTGCATTGCTGGAACAGACGTATCCGGATTTCGCGGCCATGATGGAGGAATACAGGAACGGGATTCTGTTGTTCGCTATCAGCAATGAGAAGATATGGGCGAAAGCTGTCCTGGATACGGCAGGCTTGCAAGCCTATTTCGATGTACACCGCGATGCCTATGTGACTTCTGATTCTCTCGTGGGGAAGCTAGTGTCCTTCGATGCTTCTGTCGATGCATCCAAGGTTTCCAAGCTGGTCAAGGCCGCTTGTAAGAAAAAGAGACTGGGCCAGTTGCCGGCATTGCTGGAGAAGGAGTTCGGAACCGCTGCCTTCCGCATTGATTCTGTAAGGTACGCAAGAGGAGAGAATGTGTATGCCGACCAAGCGGCATGGCATCCAGGAGCCAGCAAGGTGGTGGAAGACGGGAACGGACATGCTGCGGTTTTGGCGGTGGAGGAAGTCATTCCGTCCCGGAATTGCGGGCTGCAAGAAGTGCAGGGCAAAGTTGTTTCTGACTATCAGTCGTATCTGGAAGATCAATGGGTGAAGGAGCTGCGGGAATCTTACAAGGTAACGGTATTCCAAGATGTTTTCGACAGCATTTTCCAGAAATAAGGCAAGCATAGGAATTCTATTGGGGCTGTCGGTCGGGATGTCTTCGTGCGACCGGCAGCCTGTGGTTCCTCGGGACGCGGTGGCGCGTGTCGGCTCCGTGTATCTTACCAGGTCCGGAATGGAATCTTCGCTTCCGGTTTCCGTGGCAGGGCAAGACAGCCTGGAACAGGCGAAGCAGAGACTCCGTGCATGGGCAGGGCATCAGATCCTGCTGCAAAAAGCCCGGGAGAACCTAGGGAAAGAGGTGGCTGATATTGTGGATCGGCAAACGAAAGAGTATGAAGAATCCTTGTATATCTATTTCTACGAGGAACAGTTGACAAAGAAATTACTGGATACTCTTGTGTCGGATAAAGAGATAGAGGCCTATTACGAGGCGAACCGGGAACAGTTCGTCTTGAAGAACGATATTGTCCGCTTGCGTTTTGTAAAATTGCCAGAATCTTCGAAATCGGCATCGCGGATCAAGGATTTTTTGTTCTCGGATACATTGGGGATGGAGGATCTTTCCGTTTTGGCCGATTTGTGCAGCAAGGAATCCGAGAATTATTACCTGGACGGGGATTCTTGGCTTTTCTTTTCCGATGTTTTGCGTGAAGTGCCGATTCAGTATGATCCGCAGGATTTTCTGAGGGGGAACAGGCATGTCAGTCTGGAATCGGGCGGTTTTCTGTATTATGTTTCCATATTGGAATTCAAAGTCAAGGATATGGTTTCTCCTCTTTCTTTTGAAAGAGAAAGGATAAAGAATATAATTTTGAATCTGCGCAAGAAGGAATTGCTTCGGCAGGCCGAGAAGGATTTGATGGATGAAGCGGAGATGTCAGGATTGGTAGAATTGTATTGAAGGAGGTTCTTATGTATAGGTTTAAAAGGCTCGTGTGCCTGGGGGCCCTTGCGATGCTGGCTGTGTCCGGGGCGAGTGCCGCCGGGAATGCATCCTGTTCTTGGAGTACGCAGCCCGATACGCTTGAACAGGTGAAGCCGCATCGGAAGGCGCGGAAGAATTCTTCTTTGCCTGCCCAAGGCGGCCAAGGAAGAGTGCCCCTTATAGTGGATACCACGCTGTTCGAGCCTTCGGATGATGTATCTTCTTCAAGGCGGGAAGGGGATTTCCGATCCGAGGTGGCAGGCGGTGGCGAAGAGACATTGGTCATTGATGAGATAGTCGCGGTGATAGGGACAAAGATGGTCAAGCTTTCGGATGTGGAGCATTCTGTGGAGAGCATGAGGCTGAGCGGGATGCCTGTATCGGAAACTTCCGCGTGCGAAGCGTTGGAATCCTTGATGATATCCAATCTGTATGAGTTGCAGGCGGATGAAGACAGTGTTACGGTTTCCGATGCGGAAGTGGAGCAGGAACTGGAAGCGCGGATCCGATATTTCATCAGCCAGATAGGTTCCCGGGAAAGGTTGGAGGAATTTTACGGGAAGACAGTGATGCAGATCAAGGAAGAGTACAGGGAAATGATCAGGGCTAATATCGTTGCGACCAAGATGGAATCTACGATAACGGCGGATGTCAAAGTGACCCCGAGCGAGGTGAAGCGTTTCTTCAGCGCTTTGCCGAAGGACAGCATACCGCTGGTTCCTTTGAAATATGAATTGTTGTATATTACCCAGAAGCCTATAATCAGTCTGAGCGAGCGGGAGCTGGCAAGGCAGCGGCTGACGGAGATCAGGGAACGGATTGAAAAAGGAGAACAATTCAGGTCGCTGGCCGCTTTGTATTCCCAAGATCCGGGATCTGCCCGCCGGGGAGGCGATTTAGGGTATGGCGCCCGAGGCGATTGGGCTAGCGAGTTCGAGTCCATGGCATTCAGTTTGCCTATCGGGGAATTGTCGCCTGTGTTTGAAACACAATTCGGATTCCATATCCTGGAGGTCTTGGATCGGAAAGGGGAGATGGCGCATGTCCGGCATATCCTCATCCGTCCTGAAGCCTCTGATCTGGATCTTATGCGGGCTCAGATGGAACTGGATTCGGTGGCCGAGCTGATCCGGGACGGCGTATACACGATGAAGGAGGCTGTCAGGCTGTTCTCCGACGATGCAGGAGTGCAGGGCGATGGTGTGTACCTGAGCCCTATGACGAGGAATCCGAGTTATACGGCAGAGGAATTGGATCCTATGGTGTTTTTGGCTGTGCAGGATCTAGATGAAGGGCAAGTCACCAATGCTTTGCCCTATACGACCGATGATAATCAACCGGCATTCAGGTTGTTCTATGTCAAGAAAAGGACACCTCCCCATAGAGCCAACCTTGTGGCGGATTACGACCTTGTTTACGACATGGCCTTGGAAAAAGCCAAGATGGAGGCCATGCAGGAATGGATGTCGAACAAGATAGGGAAGACGTATGTCAGGCTCATGGATCGGTTCAGGGATTGTAATTTCAGGTACAAATGGAAGAGCATGTAAGTCGATACAAGGACGAAGCGGAGGCCTTGCTGGCTTTGGGCGAGCGTTATGGCCGGATTCGCGCCGAGATATCCAAGCAGATTATCGGTCAGGACGGAGTGGTGGAATCCATCTTGAATGCCATTTTCAGCCGGGGCCATGCATTGCTGGTGGGGGTGCCGGGTCTGGCCAAGACCTTGCTGGTGCAGACTTTGGCGAAGGTTTTGGATTTGAGCTTTTCCAGAATCCAGTTCACGCCTGACTTGATGCCTTCGGACATCACAGGGTCGGAAATTCTGGACCGGGACCGTCAGTACAAGTTTTTGCGCGGGCCGGTTTTCGCCCATTTAGTGCTGGCAGACGAAATCAATCGTACTCCGCCCAAAACGCAGGCGGCCTTGCTGGAAGCCATGCAGGAAAAACGGGTCACGGTAGGCGGCACCACCTATGCCTTGCCTCAGCCTTTTTTCGTGCTGGCGACCCAGAACCCGATAGAGCAGGAGGGTACGTATCCGTTGCCGGAAGCCCAGTTGGACCGCTTCATGTTCCAGATACAGCTGGATTACCCGTCTTTGTCCGATGAAATCGACATCGTCAAGGCCACCACTTTGGATAAGGAGGTGAAGTTGGAAGCCATGATGGGCGAAGCTGAGATAGAATATTTCCAGCATTTGGTGCGTCAGGTCCCCGTGCCGGATTCCTTGTACGAATATGTGGTGAGGTTAGTGGCTTCGACCCGGCCTGATCGGGCGGATGCACCGGAAATAACCAAGAAATACGTGTCCTGGGGGGCGGGGCCCCGGGCATCGCAATACCTGATAGTCGGAGCCAAGTGCCATGCGGCTTTGCACGGCAAGTTCAGCCCGGACAAGGAAGACGTGCGGGCAGTGGCCTTGCAGACTTTGCGGCACCGGGTGGTCAAGAATTACAAGGCTGAAGCCGAGGGCTTGGGCATCGATGAGATTTTGAAGAGTTTGTTTTGATTCTCCGGAAGAATTTTTTGCGACAGACCCTCGGATGCTTTCCGGGGGCGGTTTTCCTGCCAGACCTGTCGGCTTGGAGAATGGAAAATCCGATAAACCCGAATCTCATTAGGCACGCCGGGTCTGCTCCCGATGGGGAAAATGAGGCTTACGGGCAAGATGCCCGAAGTCTGATGGCCGATTTGGGATAAAAAAAACAGGCCGTGTTTTTCCATGGGCTTGCGTTTGTCTTCAGGTCAAAGGAAATACCTATTTTTGTTCGTTGCTTGATAATCCCAAATCGGGCATTAGACACGTTGTGACCGTTTCTGATTGGGAAAATGAGGCTTACGGGCATCTTGCCCGCTTCTGTCCGCATCCTGTTTCCCGCTACGCCTCGACGTGGCCCGCTACGCCTTCGGCTAGGCGAGAAGCATGCTGCATGACACAAGCGGGCAATCTTCCCAAAGTCTGAACCGATTTGGGATAATGTCCGGTCCCGGCTGGCAGTTTTGCACCGTTTTTGCTGATTAAGTAAAATGGAAAAGATTCGAACTGCGGGCCGAAACAGGAAAAACACCTCCAGCCATGTTATACCCGATTGGAATCCAGAATTTTGCAAACATCCGCGAAAGCGGTTACGTCTACGTGGACAAGACGGACTTGGTCTACCGCTTGGTCACGACGGGCAAGTATTACTTCCTGAGCCGTCCGCGCCGTTTCGGCAAGAGCCTCTTGGTATCGACCTTGGAAGCCTATTTCCAAGGGAAGAAGGAATTGTTCCAAGGATTGGCCGTCGAGAGTTTGGAAAAGGATTGGAACGCATATCCGGTCTTGCATCTGGATTTGAGTGGGAAAACTTACCGAAACGAAAATGACTTGGAAATTACTTTGGACCAGCATTTGGGCCAGTGGGAGAAAGATTGCGGTATTGCAGCCCGATACTCCGAACCCGATGCCCGTTTCAAGGATGTCATCGATGCGGCATACGAAAAGACCGGCAAACAGGTCGTCATCCTGATTGACGAGTACGACAAGCCTTTGTTGGATACGGTTGGCAACGAACTGTTGCGGGAGGCTTTCCGCAGCCGCTTGCAAGGCTTTTACAGCGTGATGAAGAGCCGGGACGGGAAAATCCGTTTCGGTTTCCTGACCGGGGTCACCAAATTGGGGAAACTCAGTATCTTCAGCGGGCTCAACAACCTCAAGGACATCTCGATGGACTACCGTTATGCGGATATCTGCGGCATCTCGGAAACCGACCTCCATGCCTATTTCGATGAAAGCGTGGAGGAGATGGCCTCTGCCAACGGGATGGACAAGGAAGAATGTTACACCAAGCTGAAAGACTATTACGATGGTTACCATTTTTCAGCCAAATGTCCGGACATTTACAACCCTTTCAGCCTTTTGAGCGCGCTCGACCAACAGGAGTTCAAGGATTACTGGTACGAGACCGGCACGCCGACCTTCGTGGCCAAGGCCTTGCGGCAAGGTAAATTCAACTTGGAGAACCTGACCTTGGACCGGGTTCCTGCCTCAGCTCTTGGCGGGGTGAACGCCGATGATTCCGACCCGGTTCCGGTACTTTACCAAAGCGGCTACTTGACCATCAAAAGCTATGACGAAAGGCGGCAACGGTATTCGTTGAAGTACCCCAATCAAGAAGTGGAACGGGGCTTCATGGAATGTTTGGCCAAGACCTATGTTCCCACGGCCTCTTACTACAGCCCTTTCGACGTGCAAAAGTTCGTGGATGATTTCGAGAAAGGGGATGCCGAGGGTCTGATGAAACGTTTCGAGGCGTTTTTTGCCGATGCCGACTACGCGATTGTGGGGGACGCGGAGTTGTACTTCCAGAACACCATGTACGTGATGTGCAAGTTGATGGGGCAATTGGTGCAGGTGGAACGTCACACCAGCGCCGGCCGTATGGACATCGTGGTCCAGACCGAGAAATACATCTATGTGATGGAATTGAAAATGGACTCCAGTGCGGAGGAGGCATTGCAGCAGATTGAAGATAAGGGCTATGCCAAGCCTTTCGCCGCCGATCCTCGGAAGCTTTTCAAGATTGGCGTCAATTTCGCTTCTGCCACGCGACGGATTGAAGGGTGGAAAATCCAATAAGACGCGTCATATCTGATAAAAAACGTGCCGTGCGCGAAAAAGCGAAAGCTTCTTTGCACACGGCACTGTTTTTTTGAATCCGTCGGATTGTTTTTTAATCCGTCTCAAACGGATTCTTATCTAACCCCTTGTTTTTCTGATATCCCTTATATCACCAAGACTTTCCAGACCTGTTGTCCGGAGCGGACGATATAGACACCATCGTTCCGGACCGGGATTTCCTTGTCGTAGCCTTGGTAAAGGAGGATGCCGGAGGGTGTGAAGACCGTGATTTCAGACCCGATGCCCTCGATATGGATGACATGGTCCTTGGCATAGACCCGACCTTGAGGCTCAACTTCAATGCTTTCATTGGCCACGCCGGGACTGCGGTCGGCCATCAGGCTGAAACGGACGGATTGCAGGCTCTCATCTTCGGTGTTGCCGTTGTAACCGGTGGCATAAGCGTAGGTGACTTCCTGCTCATTGAATGTCAGGATGTTGTTTTGACAAATACCGCCCTCCCAGTCGGAGGATTTGGAAACATCGAAGCCCGGCAGCGTGGAAAGGTCGAAGCCGTCATTGGCACCGAGCGTGACCTCGAGCCGGTTGCCCTCCGCGTTCAAAACTTGCAAGGCGGGGTTTTTAGACAAATCCAAGCTGGTCAACTTGTTATCGGAGCAGTCGAGGTTTTCCAGTTCACTGAAATATCCGATGCCTTGCAAATCCCGGATGCCGAGGCCGGAGACGTTCAAGGTCTTGATATCTACTTCCCGACGGTCCAAAGAGCCGTTGGCCGAGGAATCCAGATGTTCTGCTACATAGAAACGGAAGTTCCCATCTGGGAAATTTGACTCATCGATAGCAATGTTTTTCGCAAGCAAGTGGAAGCGTACCTCGGGGAGATTCGCGTTGCCTTGGTATCCGGTTTCATAGGTGTAGGACACTTCGTCTTGCGAGAATTGCAGACGGGATCCTTCTATTTGGCCGCCTTCCCAGTCGGAGGCCCTGTCAGGGTCGAATCCGGGCAGGATGGCGATATCGATGCAGTTATTCTCATCCAAAGTTACGGAGAGCTGGTTATCGGAGCAATCCAATTGGGTCAGGTCTGAATTATGGCTCAGGTCGAGAGAAGAGAGCTGGTTATCGGAACAATCCAGATTGCTCAATTCTGGGAAGAGTTCAATTCCTTGCAGGTTTTTGATGTTTTGGCTGGAAATATCAAGGAATCCAGGGCGCGTTTGGGGGTGGCGGGGATGCCGGTGTACACGTTGCGGAAGGGGTCCTTCTGGGAGCAGAGTCCGGCGGCGACGGCCTTGTTATAGGCGGAGCGTAGGTTACGGAGGTAGAAGGAGCGGGTGTTGCGGCAGAGGCCGCGTTGGTCCAGCCAGAGGTCGTAGTCCTGGACGAGCTGGTTGTCGAGTTTGGCGAGGGGGAGGTCGGGTCCGGAGCGGAAGCGGAGGAAGCTGTTGCGGGTGGTGCGCCAGATTTCGGCGCGCCGGAGTTTTCCGTTATTCAGAGCCTGTTCGGCCAGGAGTCCCATCCAGGCGAGGAGGGTCCTGGGCCGGGATGCTTGATGTCCTTTTTGTCTTTCCATTGGCTTGCATTTGTTTTCAAGTCAAAGGAAATACCTATTTTCTCTTGTTTGGCAAGAGGGATAGACCAATCTTCACTTTTTGCTCCGGTTATGACAGAAAGAAAAAAGAAAAATGCCAGCCCCTCTGTTTAGCCCAAATCGGTCATTAGACTTTGGGTAGATTGTCCGCTTATGTCATGCAGCATGCTTCTCGCCTAGCCGAAGGCGTAGCGGGCTACGTCGAGGCGTAGCGAGGAGCATGATGCGGACAGAAGCGAACAAGATGCACAAAAGCATCCCTCTTCGAAAACAGGAAACACACTCGGCGAGTCTAATGACCGATTTGGGTTTAGTCATGCAAGGGCAGGGGGAGAGGCTGGTACCGGATGTGGATTTGAAAGATTGTCCGGGTTCCTGACTGGGGCTCGGAAGCTCAGGATCGGGGAAGCTTCCGGAAATTTTCCAAGGAGGTTTCCCGGCCCGAATCCGTGGCAGGAATCTGGAAGCAGGCCGTTTCCATCGTCAGGAGGTTGCAGGTGAAAAGCCGGTGGTCGAGCGGTTTTCCGGCTCCGCTCAGCAATTTGATGCACTCGTTGGCCTGGATGGAGGCGATAAAAGCAGGCAAGGGGCCGATGACCCCGCGGGTTTCCGGTTCCGGCATCGGTTCCGGTTCCGGGAAAAGGCAACGGTAGGTAGGGCTTGTTTCCGAAGCGTTGAAGACCGCCACCTGGCCGCTGAAATCCTGGATGCTGCCGTAAACATAGGGAATGCCTAAGCCCACCGCCACATCGTTCATCAGGTAACGGGTCCGGGCGTTGTCGCTCCCGTCCACAATCAGATGGCAACCTTGCGCCAAGGCCAAGGCATTTTGGGGGCTGAACCACTGTCCGGAGGCGATAATTTCGCAATCGGGATTGAGGTCTTCGAGGCTTTTCTTCGCGCATTCCGTCTTGGGCAAGCCGATTTGGGATGTCCGGTAAAGAATCTGGCGCTGCAAGTTGCTTTCCGAAACCTTGTCGGCATCGGCAAGGACCAACTGCCCCGTACCGGCGGCACAGAGCAGTTGGGCAATCGTGGAACCCAATCCTCCCACGCCGACCAAAAGGACCCGGCTCCGGGCCAGTTTTTCCTGGCCTTCGGGACCTATTTCCGGCAGCATGGTCTGGCGGGCGTATCTTTGCTTGTTTGTTTCCACTTCTGGATTTTATGCCTTTACATCGTGGAAATCGTACACCTTGTCCCAATCTTTCCAAACCACCTCGTAACCCTGCTCCTCGATCATCTTCTTCATTTCCACCGGCGAGCGGTTGTCGTTGATTTCGAACTGGGCTACTTCAGTATTCGGGTGCGCGTATCCTCCCGGGTCGGTCTGCGAACCGGCACTGATGGAGGTGATGCCCAAGGAAACCATGTGGTTGCGGAAATCCCGGCTCTCCCGTGTGGTCAAGGACATTTCCACTTCATCGTCCAAGAGGCGGAACGCCCAGATCATCTGGCAGAACTCTTTGTCCGAGACCACATGCTGGGGCTGGAATCCTTCGCCTTCGTGCGGACGCATGCGCGGGAAGGCCACACAGTACTTCGAACGCCAGTAAGTCTTCTGCAAATGGCGCAAGTGCATGGCCATGCAGAAAGCTTCAATCCGCCAATCCTCCAAGCCGAGCAAGGCTCCCAAGCCGATTTTGTTGACATTGGCAAGCCCCAAACGGTCCTGGGTGTTGAGCCTCCACTCGTAGTTCCGCTTCATGCCCGCCGGATGGTAGAACTTGTAACGTTCCTTGTTGTAGGTCTCCTGGTAAACGTACACGGCATGCAGGCCGCTTTTCCGGAGACGTTCGTAATCGGGCGTGTCCATCGGCTGGACTTCGAGCGAAATCTGGGCAAAATAGGGCGAAACCAATTGCATGGCATGCTCCAGGTAGTCGATGCCGGCCTCCTTGGGCGATTCCCCGGTCAGCAGCAGCAAATGTTCGTACCCCATCTGTTTGAGCACCTTGCATTCTTCCATGATTTGCTCGTCGGTCAGGGTGACGCGGGTGAACTTGTTTTCATGGTTGAAACCGCAATAGATGCAGTGGTTGGTGCAGGCGTTACTCAAATACAGGGGAATGTAGAACTGTATCGTCTTGCCGAACTTCTTCTGGGTGGCGGTCCGGCTCAATCCGGCCATCGTCTCCAAGTACGGCCCTTGCAAGGCGGCAGGGCTGACCAAGGCCTTGAAGTCCTCCAGGTTTATCTCGGCACCCGGTGTCTGGGCCTTGGCCAAAGCGCGTTCCACATCGCGGGAGGTCTTGGCGTAGATGCTCTTGCCTGTTTCCTCCCAATCGAGATCTTTCAATATTTCCGAAAACAACATTTTTCTTAATGATTTATATCGTACTCGTCCAAACAATGCCCCTTACCCAAATCCTGGCTGATCCGCATGGCGCAGAAATTGGGGCCGCACATGGTGCAGAAGCGGGAGCCGTCCGCGCTGGCTCCTTCCCGGTCGTGGAAATACTCCATGGCCCGGTCCGGGTCGAGCGCCAAATTGAACTGGTCTTTCCAACGGAAGTCGTAGCGCGCCTTGCTCATCGCGTTGTCGCGGATTTCCGCCCCCGGATGCTGCTTGGCGATGTCGGCCGCGTGGGCGGCTATTTTGTAGGAAATAATGCCCACCCGCACGTCTTCCTTCTCCGGCAGGCCGAGGTGTTCCTTCGGGGTCACATAGCACAGCATGGCCGTGCCGTACCAGCCGATCATGGCCGCGCCGATGGCCGAGGTGATATGGTCGTAGCCCGGCGCGATGTCGGTGACCAGCGGCCCGAGGGTGTAGAACGGGGCTTCCTTGCAGTCTTTGAGCTGCTTGTCCATGTTTTCCTTGATTTTGTGCATGGGGACATGGCCGGGGCCTTCGATGAACACTTGCACATTGTGTTCCCAGGCCCGTTCCGCCAATTTCCCAATAGTCTCCAGTTCCCCGAACTGGGCCTTGTCGTTGGCATCGTGGATGCTTCCGGGCCGCATCCCGTCGCCCAACGAAAGCCCGGTATCGTACTTGGCCACGATTTCGCAGATTTCATCGAAATGCGTGTAGATGAAGTTCTCCTGCTGATGATGCTGGCACCATTGGGCCATGATGGAGCCGCCCCGGCTCACGATGCCGGTGAGGCGTTTCTTGGCGTAGGGGATGTATTCGAGCAGAACCCCGGCATGGATTGTGAAATAGTCCACACCTTGCTCGCACTGCTCGATGAGGGTGTCGCGGAAAAGCTCCCAAGTCAGATCCTCGGCCTTGCCGTTCACTTTCTCCAAGGCTTGGTAGATAGGCACAGTCCCCACCGGTACCGGGCAGTTGCGGATAATCCATTCGCGGGTCTCGTGGATGTTGGCTCCCGTGGAGAGGTCCATCAAGGTGTCCCCGCCCCAGCGGCAGCTCCAGACGGCTTTTTCCACTTCTTCCTCGATGCTGGATGAGGTGGCCGAATTCCCGATATTGGTGTTGATTTTGGTCAGGAAGTTGCGGCCGATGATCATAGGCTCGCATTCCACATGGTTGATGTTGGCTGGGATGACGGCGCGTCCGGCGGCAATCTCGCTGCGGACGAATTCAGGCGTGATATGGGTCTTGATGCCGGCGGATTCCGCGTTCTGGTTCTCGCGGATGGCCACGTATTCCATCTCTTCGGTGATGATGCCCTGCTTGGCGTAGTACATCTGGCTCAGCTGATGCCCTTCCTTGGCTCGCCAAGGCTTGCGGATATGCTCGAAACGCAAGTGGTCCAGGCTTTTGTCGTTGAGACGCTGGTTCCCGTATTCGGAGGTCATGCGCGGCAGTTCCTCGGCATCGCCCCGGCGTTTGATCCAAGAGGAACGGATATCCTTGAGACCCTTGTGGAGGTCGATTTCCTCTTTCGGGTCGGTATAGACCCCGCTGGTGTCATAGACATAGACCGGGTCGTTGGGCGTATGCACCCGCTTGCCGTCCACGATCTTGACGGTATCGACCAGGTTGATCTTGCGCATGGGCACTTGGATAGGGAAAATCTTTCCGGGCATGTATACTTTCTCCGAACCGGGGAAGGGTCTGCGGGAGATGATTTTTTCTTCGGGCCGGCTGTCGGCTTTTTTCTTTGTGTCTGGCATGGCTTTTTGTTTTTCGCGGGACGGGTTTGCGTTGTGTTCGCCATTCCCGTTACCCGTGGTTTTGATTTGATTTTTTCGAACCAAAAGGAGTAAATTCTTCTGGACGCTCTCGTTCAGGGCTGGGATTCGATTCCTATGTCCGTGCGCTTATCTTGCGTTTATCCCAAGAACGAAGTCAGCGGGCTGCTGGCCTGTGCCACGAACGTAGGCTGGGCAGGTTCGGCTTCGAAAGCCATCCGTCCCGCTTCCACGGCTAATTTGAAGGCTTGGGCCATCTGCACCGGGTCGCCCGCGATAGCAGTCGCCGTGTTGAGCATGATGGCATCCGCGCCCATTTCCATGGCTTGCGCGGCATGGGAGGGAAGCCCGATGCCGGCGTCGATGATAACCGGCACATTGCTCTGGCGGATGATGATTTCGAGCATGTCCTTGCATAAGATTCCCCGGTTGCTGCCGATGGGCGCGGCCAAGGGCATCACGGTGGCGGCACCGGCTTCTTCCAGCAGCTTGCAGAGTACCGGGTCGGCTTGCACGTAAGGCAGCACCACGAAGCCTTGTTTTACCAATTCCTTGGCGGCTTTGAGGGTTTCTGCCGGATCGGGCAGCAAGTATTTCGGGTCGGGATGGATTTCTAATTTGACCCAGTTGGTGCCGAGGGCTTCCTTGGCCAGTTGGGCGGCCAGGATGGCTTCTTCGGCCGTTCTGGCTCCCGATGTATTGGGCAGGAAGGTGACGTTGCAGTTGCGGATATGGGCCATCATGTCGTCCTGGGCATCTCCGGTGTCGATACGTTTGAGGGCGGCGGTGACCATTTCGGCTCCGGAGGCTTTGATGGCGTCTTCCATCAGCTGGTTGGAGCTGTATTTGCCTGTCCCCATGATGAGCCGGGAGTTGAATTCTTTCCCGGCGATGACTAGTTTTTTCATATTGGACTTGTATTTTGTTTTCTTCTGGTTCCAGTCGATCCGGCTGTTTCCCCGGCGGGCCTTCATTTATTTGCCGGCTTTTGCTTTCCGCTGCTTTTAAAGCGTGTTCCTTGCGTAAGTAAAGGCTTTGGTCGGAGGTGTTTGACCCGATTCCGAGCCTTGCCTGCAAGTCGTTTTATCAAGCCGGTTTTGCAGCCTTAATAATATAGTACTTGCTGCGCGAATTCCTTGGTTTTGGCTTGCGGGTCTTCTGCCTGGAGTATCGCCGAGCTAATCGCGATGCCGTGGACTCCGCACTCCATCAAGGCATTGCAGTCTTGCGGCTGCAGCCCGCCTATGGCATAGACCGGCAAATCCAGCTGGTTCTGCCTTGCTTTTTCCATCAGGGAGCGGTAGCCTTCGATGCCCAGGACCGGGCTTAGGTTTTCCTTGGTGGTCGTGAAGCGGTACGGGCCGAGGCCGATGTAATCCCCGCCTTCGGCCTTGATTCTGAGCATGTCTTCCCAGGTGTTGGCCGTGCCTCCGACCAGGTAGTCCGGGCCGAGGATTTTCCGGGCTTCTGCAATCGGCATGTCGGTCTTGCCCAGATGCACTCCGTCGGCTTTGAGGCTTCTGGCCAGTTCCACATGGTCGTCGATGACGAACAGGGCTTTGTACGAGCGGCAGAGTTCCTGCACCCGTACCGCTTCCGGCCGGGCTTCCTCCAGGCTGGCGTGCTTGAGCCGGAACTGGATCCAGCGGATGCCGCAGGAGAGGGCGAGCAGGGCCGATTCGGCCGTCGTGTATCGGCTGTCGGAATGGGTGATGAACTGAATCTTAGGCAGCTTGCTGCTTATCAGGTTCATTGTTTTTATTTTTTTGCTTGCGGTTTGGCGCTTTTGGGTCTTTATGCCGCCGAAGCCGCATGGGTTGCAGTATGGCCGAATTTCGCGCAGGGAGTCAAGCCTTGCGGGATTCGGCCGGTCCTTATAAGGGGAAAGGGAAAGAGTGGAAAATCGGAAACCTCCCTTCGGCGGCATTACCCGCATCAGGTTCAATGGGTCTGATCTCAGCCTTTCGGCACCCCTGGTTATTTGATAAGGCGTGTTCCAAAATCAGGTTCGATGGCTCTTGCTTGGAAAACCTTTGGTTTTTCGAACCCGCTTTCAGTCTTGCATTCTTGCTTTGCAGCGGCTTTCCGGTATCGGTGGCTCTTGGCATCGGCCGCCATCATTCATAGGAAGCCGCAAAACGTTGCAAAGATAGAATTTTTTAGGAATTTCGGAGGTATTGAAAAATGGGAAGGTCTCGTAGTGCGGGGTGCCTTTTGGAATTTCGTACGGGTGTTGCGGTATGCTGTGTTTTCTCGGGTGCAACCGGGTGGAAGAGGTGGTCGAACAACTGGCCCTGGGGGCAAGATTCTCTTTCGCGACAGCCTCTGTAATGGATTATACTTATTGATTGTGTGATATTTCCATGAATTTTTCAATGTTCCTTTCCAGTCCCTGCAGGTTGCTGTCTTGGATGTATCTCTTCCAGAGCGAACCCAGGAGGGCGGCTCCGCCGAAGCCGTAGCTTTGGAGCAAAGGCAGCTTGCCGGCTTCCACGCCGCCCAAGGCGAAGACCTGGCGGTCGATGATGCCTTTTTCCCGGGCTTCGAGCAGTTCTTCTTCTGAAAAATGCCGTGTGTAGCCTTGCTTGGAGATGCTGTCGAAGACAGGGCTGAGGAAAAGGTAGTCGCAATGGCTTTTGTGCTCGGTGACTTCTTCCAGGCTGTGGCAGGATAGGCTGTGGGGTGGCGAAATCCGGCATGGGATGGCGGATTTGCCGGCGACTCCCGGGCTGTTGGATAGCTTTCCTGCGGCCTTGCCTTGCCATGAGGCCGTTTCGGCATCTCTTTCTATTTGCAGGAAGGATTGCCGGTTGCGCTGGTTCAGGTGATAGCCTTGCAAGCCATACTCCTTTACCAATTCCAAATGGTCGTGGAGCCGGATTTTGGCGCGGCAGGCGGGACTGAGCTGTTGCAGCAGCTGTTCGGTCCGGTCTTTGTTCCAGTTCGGTTTGCGGAGATGGATGGCCCGGAACGGGTAACGAGCCATCCGTTCCAAAGCATCGGCTTCGGAGGGTACTTCCTCCGGCCAGGAAAGCGCTATCAAGGCAAAATCCGGAAAGTCTCTTTTGATTGGTGACGGGCGCATGGTTTGGTCAGTATTCCTGTATCGTTCGTGGCCGGGTTCCGCAATGGGGGGCATGCCATGCCGGACAGTTTTCGGTCGCTAGCGAAAAAACGCCTCGGCCTGGTTTTCATAGGACCCGCCTGCAATGATTCGTAAAAGCGAATATAGTAAAAATCCGCATGGAATACGGCACTGCCTGGAAATCGCGTGGCATCCCATGGCGGCAGTTTCCCATGGGCGATGCCGATCCTTCCTTGGATGGCGCAAGGCTGTCTGGATTTTTTTGCTTGAGGCAGAGGTGTTTTCTCGATATGTTGCTTTTCAATTTTGCATTCTGATTGAAAATGGCTACATTCGCTTGTTTTTGTGCAGGGCAGAGCGGCATCTCCTTGTCGATATTCCCCCTCGAAGATTGATTCATTGCAAGAAAAAAGAGATGAAAAAGAATGTAGGATGCATAGTCGCGCTTCTCGCGGTCTTGGCCGTTGTGGCCGTATGGTTCGTGAAAATGTACAACGGCCTTGTTGCCAAGGACGAGGCGGTGTCCTCGGCGTGGAGCCAGGTGGAAAACGTTTACCAGCGGCGCATGGATTTGATTCCCAATCTGGTAAACACAGTCAAAGGCGCGGCTGGTTTCGAGCAGTCCACATTGCAGGAGGTGGTGGCTGCCCGTGCTGCTGCAACCCAGGTGAAAGTGGATCCGAGTCAGCTGAGCGAGGAAAACATTGCCCGGTTCCAGCAGGCTCAAGATGCCTTGGGTTCATCGTTGAGCCGCCTTTTGGTCAGCGTGGAACGTTACCCTGACCTGAAAGCCACGCAGAATTTCAGGGACTTGCAAGCCCAGTTGGAAGGAACGGAAAACAGGATCAGCGTAGAGCGTCAGAAATTCAACACGGCAGTCCAATCGTTCAATACCGCTGTCCGCCGTTTCCCGCGCAATATCGTGGCCGGCATGTTCGGTTTTGAGAAGAAAGGCTATTTCGAAGCCAATGAAGGCGCTGAAGCGGCTCCGGTAGTGGATTTCGGGACTCAAGAATAAGTCGTCATGGCACGCTCCAAATTCTTCACACCCGAACAGGCATCGGCTATCAGGCATGCCATAGCCGATGCGGAGAAACAGACTTCCGGCGAAATCCGGGTCTACGTGGAAAGCCTCTGCACGGAAGATGTGCTCGACAGGGCTGCATGGATATTCAGGGAAATGGGCATCCAGCATACCGAAGGGCGTTCCGGTGTGCTGATTTATATCGCGGTCCAGAGCCGTAAGCTGGCCATCATCGGCGATGCAGGCATCAACAAGGAAGTCTCTCCCGAATTTTGGGAAGGGACGAGGGATTTGATTATAAGTTATTTGCGTAATGATGATCTTGTCGGCGGGATAGTAGCCGGTGTCAAGCAAGCGGGGGATTTGCTTCATGACAAGTTCCCTCGCCGGGAAGATGATAAGAACGAGCTTCCGGACGAGGTGGCGTGCGGGCGATGATTCCGGCTGGGACGCGTTTCCGTTCCGGCGGGAAGGATGGCATGCCTGTTGCCGGAGAGGGAAGGAGGGATTGTTCAAAAAGAGGGCTATGGAAAAGTTCACGATGCAGTTGATGGAATCTGTCTTTCGGAAAGCGGGGGCATTTGTCCGCAAGCCGGGGAAGCGGTTGTTTCCGGGCTTGGCAGTGGCTTCCGTCCTTTTGTTTCAGCCTTTCATGCTTCCTGCGGCAGCCCAGGGCGTGCCTCAGCCATCCAGTCCTCCGCGATTGGTCAATGACTTTGCGGGAATCCTGGCGCAAAGCGCACCGGGCATTGAAAGACTGCTCCGCTCTTTTGACGACAGCACTTCGAACCAGGTCACCGTAGTCACTGTTTCCGACTTGGGCGGTTACGACCCGGCCCGGTTCGCCTACGAGATAGGGGAGCAATGGGGCGTGGGGAACCGAAAGCACGATAACGGGATTGTCATTTTGATCAAGCCTAAGAACGCTAACGGGAACGGACAGGCTTACATTGCGGTAGGCTATGGTCTGGAGGGGGCGATTCCCGATGCTGTGTGCAAGCGGATTGTGGAGGATGAGATGATACCCTTTTTCAGGAATGGCGATTATGCCGGCGGTCTCCTGAACGGCCTCAAGGTCCTGCTCCCGTTGGCGGCGGGCGAAATTTCGGCCAAGGAATACATGCCGTCTTCAGGAGGTTTTATTGCGGTTTTTCTTGCATTCATTCTCATTGTATTGGTGGTCAGCCTGGTCGGTGTGGCAAGCAAAAAAGGGAAAGGCGATCGGTTCGGCGGTCCTCATGATGACGGGATCGGTTCCGGCCTGGGGACTTGGTGGCTGTTATCCTCGGCGATGAATGGAGGCCATCATGGCGGGTCTTGGGGCAGTTTCTCCAATGGAAGCGGGTCTTTCGGCGGTTTCGGAGGCGGGAGCTTCGGAGGCGGCGGCGCCGGCGGAAGCTGGTAGCGCCTGTCTGGGCGGCAAAGTCTGTCCAGGGCAACGATAAGTAAAGCACAACACAAAAGCGGAAATGTCGTATACATTGATTATCTGTCTGATCTTAATCGGTTTTATTCTGTTGGCCTTGGAAATCCTTGTCTTTCCAGGAACCAGCGTGGCGGGAATCCTTGGATTGGCTGCCTTGGTGTTCTCGGTCTACGAGACATTCGCCACTCACGGGAACATGGCAGGATGGATTGTCCTTTCTTGTGTGATTGTTGCATCGTTAGTATTGATAATCTTTTTGTTGCGCAGCAAGACTTGGAGAAAGTTCCAGTTGGACGCTTCAATTGATGGAAAAGTGAATGTCGATGCCGAGAAACTTCGCGTAGGGCAGGAAGGGGTCGCGGTTTCACGTCTGGCTCCGATGGGGACGATCGATGTGGACGGGGTGTTTTACGAAGCCCAGTCCGTTTTGGACCTGATAGACCAGAGGACGCCTGTCAAGGTGGTCAGGATAGAGGGGAGCAAGATCTGGGTGCGGCCTTGTCCGCCTCCGGCATCGAAGGAGCCGGATTCTCTCATGGAGGGCCCCTGCTGAGTGTTTTCTTGCAAGACGCAAGACATTGGTTTGAATGGAATCTTTGAATTGTAACATTGAAAAATAGGAAACATGTCAATCGGAATCATCATCGCCGTTATCGTAGTCGGAATCTTTTTGCTCTGGCTCGTTTTTTATTTCATTCCGGTAGGACTCTGGTTCAACGCTCTGGTATCGGGTGTGAATATCTCCCTGCTCCAGCTTATCTTGATGCGTTGGAGGAAGGTTCCCCCGCAGATTATTGTCAGGAACCTGATTGCCGCGAAGAAGGCGGGCCTGAATCTGAACCGGAACGAATTGGAAGCGCACTATCTGGCAGGAGGTCATTTGAATTTGGTAGTGCAGGCTTTGATTTCGGCCGACAAAGCCAATATGAATCTGGATTTCAAAACGGCTACGGCTATTGACTTGGCGGGAAGGAACGTGTTTGAAGCCGTGCAGATGTCTGTCAACCCGAAAGTGATCAACACGCCTCCGGTCGCGGCGGTGGCCAAGGATGGCATCCAGCTGATAGCCAAGGCGAGGGTGACGGTACGGACCAATATCAAGCAGTTGGTCGGAGGGGCTGGAGAGGAAACGGTGCTGGCGCGTGTGGGCGAGGGAATCGTGACTTCGATCGGTTCGGCGCTGAGCCATAAGCAGGTCTTGGAAAATCCGGATTCGATTTCGCGGGTCGTTTTGGAGAAAGGGCTTGATTCGGGAACCGCTTTCGAGATTCTTTCCATTGATATTGCCGACATCGACGTGGGCAAGAACATCGGGGCCCAGCTCCAGATAGACCAGGCTAATGCGGACAAAAACATTGCCCAGGCCAAGGCGGAGGAACGGCGGGCCATGGCGGTGGCATTGGAGCAGGAAATGAAAGCCAAGGCGCAGGAAGCCCGTGCAAAGGTGATCGAAGCCGAAGCTGAAGTCCCCTTGGCGTTGGCTGCGGCTTTCCGTGAAGGCCATCTGGGTGTCATGGATTATTACCGCCTGGAAAACATAAAAGCCGACACTTCGATGCGGGATTCGATTGCCAAGCCCGGTCAAGGCAAGGAAGGGAACCGATAGAGATGCAGCGTTTTTTCGTACATCTTTCGTACTGCGGCGCTCCGTACTGCGGCTGGCAGAGACAGCCCAACGGGCGGAGCGTGCAGTCATGCTTGGAAGAGGCTTTGTCCGTGCTTTTGAAGCATGACGTGTCGGTTACCGGCTGCGGCAGGACGGATGCAGGTGTGAACGCATCTTCCTTTTTCGCTCATTTCGACTGCGAGGAGGAAATTCCTTATTCGGTGCGGAAATCTTGGGTCTACCAGCTCAACGCCCTGCTTGACAAAGCCATTGCCGTGCATTCCGTCTTTGAAGTGGATCAAGGCTTGCATGCCCGGTTCTCGGCTACCAGACGGACGTACCATTATTACCTGCATACCCGGAAAGACCCTTTCTTGGAAAACGGCAGCTATCATTGCAGGTTCCCTTTCGATGCGGACTTGATGCGCCAGGCGGGGAAAAGCCTTTGCGGGTACCGGGACTTTACTTCTTTTTCCAAGCTTCACACTCAGGTCAGGACTAATTTCTGCACGCTGGAAAGGGCGGACTTGGAGCGGTTGGACTCTTATCGCTGGAGGTTCGTGTTTTCCGCGGACCGTTTCCTGCGCAATATGGTCAGGGCCATGGTCGGGACTTTGCTGAGCGTGGGGAACGGCCGCTATTCGATAGCGGATTTGCACAGAATCCTGGATGCCAAGGATCGGTGCAAGGCGGGAACTTCGATGCCTGCACATGCGTTGTACCTCAGTGAGATACGGTATTTTTAAGTCTTGCAGCCATGCATGAGGAAAGCTGGATTCATATTTACGTGGAGCCTTTGTGGGAGACCTTGCACGTCACGTTTTTCGTGATGGTGGTCATGATGCTGATGGAGTTCGCGGAACTCTACCGGATGCGTCGCAAGGAAGAAAGCGGCTTGATAACCAAAGTGCAGGGAGGCGGGGAAGGCCGTCATTGGCTGCAGTTGCTGCTGGCGGCCGGATTAGGCTTGATTCCCGGCTGCGTAGGCGGGTTCATGGCAGTAAGCCTGTATGCGCATCGCATGCTGAGCTTCGGTGCGGTCTTGGCGGCTTCGTTCACTGCCTTGGGCGATGATGCTTTCCGTATGTTGGCATCCGAACCGGGGATAACCTTGAAGGTGGAAGCAATGCTGTTTGGCATGGGGTCGGTTTTCGGCTGGCTTGCCGACAAGGTCGGAGGCGGCCGCTGGCAATTAGGTTCGAAAGCCTGCCATATCGAATTGCACGATGCCGATCATGAAGGCGGGTGCCATCATTTGCATGCACGCGCGGAGGGAAAGGCTCGGCATGGACGTTTTTTGCCTGCATTGAAAGACTGGTCTTTCGCCCGGGCCTTGTTGGTATCCTTGTTGTTGCTTTACATGGTTGGCCTTGTCGGTGGGATTCCGGGGCACGGGCACGGTACGGATGATGCCGCGGGGCATCTGGATTTTGAAAGCGTGCTTTTTTCCCTGCTTAGCCTGGCGGCCTTGGTTCTGGTGGTCTCCTGCAATGAGCATTTCTTGCAGGAGCATTTGTGGAAACATTTGTTGAAAAAGCATTTCCCTTCCATATTCCTGTGGACTTTGGGAACCTTGTATCTGAGTTCGTTTGTGCAGCATCATCTGGATTTGCAATCCTGGATCTCCGCTGATGCCACTCATGCAGGACTCATGCTGCTGGCCGCTGTGTTGACAGGTTGGATTCCGCAGTCAGGCCCGCATTACTTGTTCATCCAGCTTTATTTCACTTCGGCTATTCCTTTCGGGGTGTTTTTTGCGAATGCGATAGTCCAAGATGGCCATACTTCATTGCTCCTCTTGGCTGAATCCCGTAGCAAGTATGTTTTGCTCAAGTCTCTCAAAAGCTTGGTAGCTCTTGTTCTCGGTATTTTCCTGCTGTAGGCCTGGCTGTCCTGTGGAATCTGTTCGATTTTGTCCGTCCATCGGCGGGAATCCGTCTTTGCAGGATGGCAAGGAATCCTGAAGGCGGTTCTATGAACATAGTCCTCCTGCCGGGCGGAGGGCGACCCAGAAGCCAGCTTTCCCAAAAAGAATCCGCGTTAGAATGTGTTCTATCGAGGATTCTTTGTCGAAAAATCCTCTTTGAGCACCTTTCATCTTAGCGGGCCATGTCGCTCTTCCCGCGAGGGAACCGTCCCGGCGATTATAGAAGCTGCAATGAATCGATTTTCTTGAAGAAAGAGAAATGCACTTTCCCGTACCGTCTTTCCTCGATGCACCTTGGATCGGTCTCGAAATGGTATTTGCCTGAATGCTCCAGAATGAAAATCCCTTCGGCTTGCAGGCATTCTGATTTCAAGACGATATCCGGGATGGATGCTATGTTGTCCATCTGGTACGGAGGATCCGCGAATACCATGTTGTAGGGGTACCGGCTTTTTTCCAAGAAAGAGAAGGCATCCTGTCTGAAGACTTGCAGATTGTCCATGCCCAGTTTTTCTGCCATGCTGCGGATGAAGGCAGTGCAGCCTGGATGTATGTCTACTGCGTGCACGATTCTGGCCCCTCTGGAGATGAATTCATAAGAGATTCCTCCGATACCGGCAAATAAATCCAGGACGGCAAGGTCTTCCCATTCCACATGGTTTCCCAGGATGTTGAACAGGCTTTCCTTGGCTGCATCGGTAGTGGGGCGGACCGGCAAGCTGCCTGAAGCCTGGAACCGTCTTCCTTTGTATAGTCCGCTGATGATTCTCATTTAGCTTAAAGGCATGTAAAATGTTTGCTGTAGGGGATTTCTTTAGGTGCTGGCACTTTGCTGGCTGCTGGCAGGTAGAGAGTTGTATTGATATGTGTTTCAAGAATCTGCTGGAGATCGATATCGGCAGCGGAACCGCAGAGGAACAGAGCGATGGATCCCAGGTCCAGTTTCAGCTTGTTGAGGGCATATAATGTGTAGTACAGCAATCCTTTTTCGTCTTGGAAAGGGAAAGTGTTGATGTACAGCAACCCATCTTCGTTCTTGACACATAGGTTGAAACTCCTCTCCTGGGTATGCAGCATGGCAATGACGGGAAACCGTCTGAAGCTCCGCGCCAACCGGAAAAGTTCGCGGATGAGGCAGGCGTAAGTGCTGAGGAATCCAAGCTTCTTCTTTTGCGGGAAGACTTGCCTGGCTGCATCCAGAAGGATGGGGTTGAAAGCGGTCAGTATGCAACTCCGGGTATAAGGTTCCTGCTCTTGGCTGATGCACTCTTTTCCTGTCAGAGGATATATCGCACTTATATAGTCTTTGGCATGCTGGGCCTCATAGAAGCATGCCGGAATCAAAGTGGATTTGGCATCAGGCACAGTGAATGTCTGTTGGCCGTAATTGAAATCCGGATCGAGCAAAGCTTCCTGTTCCACGATTTGCCGGAGGCATTCCCTGTAAGGCAGACCGGCATTCGAGAAATCGTATTCGACCAAGGCCAGAGGAAGCCGCGAGTGCTGCTGGGAAACACCTATCTTGAACGCGTATTGCCGCAGCGATACGCAGATGCGCAAATCCGAATCCCGGTAGCAGGCGAGGTTCGGATTGATATGGCGTTCAATGCAGGTGATATTTCCCATAAGATTAAAAAAAGCGGCATATCAAGGAAGTCCATTGCTTTTTGCTGCATAAGGCCGACCCGGTCGCGTACGACTGGCGTCCTTCCGTTCCGGCCTATGCCTTGCATGACACCTTCCTGACACACCGCCTGATACTCTGCCGGAAAGAGATTCCGGCGCATTCTCCGTATACAGGCCGGGATACCTATTCCCAGTTCCCTTCCGTTATCGCTTCGGTCATGCTGCCGACTTTCACGCCCGGATATTTGTTGTAAGTCTCGGCATTGATGATTTCATTCCGCAGCAGGTTGTCGTCCATTCCTTCCAGCAAGACTTCGAACGGGACAGTCGCTTCGAAAACAGGCACCTTGTAGCCGCTTTTGTCTATGTATCCGGCCTCCATGCTGATGGTTTTCCCGCTCATGTTGTAGGGGACCTTGAACAGATTTGCAAGGAAACCGGACTTGTCCGCGTACCGGGCGGCATTTCCCCTGTCCTTGTTCTGGCCGTTGTCTTGCAGGAAAAGGTAGTCGTAAGCGTTTTCCGTCAATGTATCACGGCTCACGATTCCCATCTCGATGGCTTGTTCTTCTGTCAAGGTATCAGGTACGGTCCCGATCATCTTCACATAGGGGATAGTCCCCGTTTCAAGGAACAGGATCAGGCTGTCCGGAGTATTGATATATCTCCCGTAGGCGCCTTTGTAGGCTTGCTGCACGGTGCGGATGTCTTTCATCTGTTGAACCAGCACGGCGGTACGGGTGTCTTTTTCCTTTTCGAAGCGTACCGGTTGCATGATACTGCGGTAGACCATGACTGCCAATACAATGGCAACAGCTATCAAACCGACTTGAATTCCAATTCTTGCGCTATTGTTCATGTTGTACTCTGTGTTTTTTAGCAGCCGCAAATGTAAAGATTTTTTTTTTCTGGACAAAAGCCATGTCTGCAAATTAGGAGCGGAATGGGCAAGAAGTCTGTTTCCGGTTCCGGCCGCTTCCTGTGGATGATGACGTATTTTAATGATTTTCATATAGTATAAGCTTGTCTGCGCGCCTTTTGGAACTTTCCGGGTCTTGTCCGGTTCGGCGAGAATCAGATCGGCTTGATTCCAAGGATACCGCCGGAAGGGAATGCTCGGGTTCCGGATTTTGCCTTGCGTGCAGAGGGGAAAAGGTTTCGGTTTTGTGGATTTTCGCTACTTTTGCCTTTCGGATGTAATTCCAGTATGAGGAATAAAGCCTTTGTCTTTGGCCTTGCCGGGGGAATATTGCTGTTCCTTGCAGCATGGAATCAGGTTGAAGCCGGCTTCTAACGGAATGGAAAATGAGAGCTGCATATTGTTCTTTCGCGCTTGTTTTGTCGGGATTGTTTCATTCTTGCGCCTCCTTCGAGGAGGATTCTGTTGAACCGGGGAAAGTGAGCCGCCTTTATTTGATGGAAGAGGGAAAGGATGCCGGTTTGTCCGGAGGAGCGGCTGCGGAATACCGTTTCTATTATGATTTCCAGGACAGGGTGTCGAGAGTGTCGACAGAAGTGAAAGCTGTCGGGCCGGGGTCGGGAATGATGGATATTTCGGGAGACTACATATATCATTACATCGATGAGGATTCTTTGTCCGTGACGCGCCAGGTTCTCCAGTATGGCGGGGGAAACGGCATTTCCGAGAACAGCTTGCTGGAAGTCAGGATGGATGTGAGAGGACGGGTGGCCAGCGTGGAAGATAGTGCGGGCGGTTTGCGGATGCAGTATGCTTACGGAGAGGATTCGCGTTTGGTTTCCATAGATAAGGTCTGGCTGCAGGACACGGCAGGCCAAAGCACTTTCCATATTTCGGTTGCCTGGACCGAGGACGGGAACATAGATGCATTGGAGTGCGGGCAGCATGTCTACCGTTTTGAGTACGGCGATGCTCCGTTCCGCAATAATCTGAATGTGGATTTGGCTTGCTGGCTTGTGGAAATGGAATACCTGGAGGAAATGCCTTTGTGGTCGATAGGCTTGCTGGGCGGGCGGAATCGGAACTTGCCGAGTTCGGTGTCCGCGGAAAGAGGCAGCGAAAGGGTCAGATTGATCGATTTCTCGTATATGACGGATGGAAGCGAGATTACTTCGTTTTCCATTAATCGGGTTTCCGGTGGCGTGGCGACCTATGGCATCGATTACGAATGATGAAAGGACAGAGCGTAACAGAAAACAGTATATATGACATTGCAGGTGAATTTGAATTCCGAGGTAGGCCGATTACGGGCAGTGATGCTGCACAGGCCGGGGCCGGAATTGGAAAACATGACTCCAGCTACCATCAAGGAAGCATTGTATAGCGATTTGCTGTCGACTCGGCCGGCGCAGAAGGAATACCGCCAGCTGGAAGCTATTTTGTCGGGCGTCTGCACGCCTTTCTATATTGACGACCTTCTCCGGGAAGTCTTGGAAAAAGTACCGGAATCGAAAAACTATATCATGGGCAAGCTCCGGGGAGAAGGCGTCCCCGAAGAGACTTTGCGGCATTTGGAAAGCCTGGATGCCAAGACCTTGGGCAAATCCTTGGTGGACGGCCTGCCGGGAACGGCCATGAATCCGATGTACAACCTCTACTTCACCCGCGACATCGGGGTCTGCTTCAATCATCATGCCATGCCGACCCATATGGCCACCAAGGTCCGTTCGGTGGAAATCCTGATAACCGACACCATTTATAAATACCATCCGTTCTTCACCGCCAGCCAGGCTTGGGTCAATCCATGGGAGAATGCGCCGGCAGGCACCCGTCTGGAAGGCGGCGATTTCCTGGTAGCCGCGCCCAACGTGTTCGTGATAGGCCAAGGCGCGCGTTCCAACCGCAACGGGGTGGATGCCTTCATCAACATCAGACGTCAGGAATCTTCTCTTTTCTATGTGATTACGCAGGAACTGCCCCATGATCCGGAATCCTTTATCCACATGGACATGGTGTTCACCTTCCTGAGCCGCCGCCATTGCATGGTGTACAAGCCCTTGCTGCTGGGCCGGAATGCGTATGCGACCCGCTTGCTCAAAGTGGAAAACGGCGTGGTGCATGAAACGGTATGCGACAACGTGCTGGAAGCCTTGCATCAAATCGGTTACGATTACGAGCCCATCTTCTGCGGGGATGATTACGGGATGTATCCCGACCGGGAGCAGTGGCATAGCGGAGCCAATTTCTTTGCCTTCGCGCCCGGCAAGATCATGGGCTACGGCCGCAACCTGCATACGATCGAGGCCTTGTCGAAAGCCGGTTTCGAAGTGGTGGAAGCCTGGGACGTGGTGGATGGGAAGCGGAAAGTGGAGACGGAGGAGGAAAACCGCTTGATGGTCTATACCTTGGAAAGTTCCGAATTGGTACGCGGAGGCGGGGGATGCCGTTGCATGACCATGCCGCTCTGCCGCGATGATTTGTAGTTTGCCGCTTTCAGGCAGGATCGATATGCTGGCAGCAAGGTTTTCCGATTTCCGGATAGAGGCCGGATGCGACGAGGCGGGCAGAGGATGCCTGGCCGGGCCGGTCTTTGCGGCGGCGGTCGTTTTCCCTCCTGATTACCGGAACGAGGTTTTGGACGACTCCAAGAAACTGAGCGAGAAAGCGCGTTACGCCTTGCGGGAAGAAATCCTGCACGATGCGCTGAGCTATGGGGTCGCCCGGGTCGAAGCCGAGGAGATAGACCGGATCAACATCCTGAATGCTTCTATCAAGGCTATGCACCTGGCTTTGGCCAGTTTGGACCCGCAGCCGGAATTCATCACCGTGGACGGGAACCGCTTCAAGCCCTACGGCCAAGTGCCACATAGCTGCGTGGTAAAAGGGGATGGCAAGCTTCTCTCGATTGCAGCGGCTTCGATTCTGGCCAAGACCTGTCGGGACGATTGCATGAAAGAGCTGGATTTGCAATATCCGGGCTACGGTTGGGCCAGGAACAAAGGTTATCCGACGGCGGATCATTACCAGGCGATTGCCCGATTGGGCGTGACCCCGTTCCACCGGCATTCGTTCAGGCTGTATCCGGAACCGGAACTTTTCGACTAAAACGGCACGGAAGAGCGTCCCTATGCCCGCCTCGAGGTCGAAAAGCAAATTCATAAAAGATATTCAACAAAATAACTCAATGAAACCGAGTACAGTAAAAGGAACCCGGGATTTCACGCCGGTGCAGATGCGGCGCAGGAACTATATCTTTGAAACCATACGCGAAGTCTATCGCCTGCACGGCTACCTGCCTATCGAAACGCCGGCCATGGAAAACCTGTCCACATTGATGGGCAAATACGGGGAAGAAGGCGACAAGCTGCTCTTCAAGATTCTCAATTCCGGTAATTTCGCCGACAAGGCGGGCTTGATCGATGCCCAAGGCCAATGGCAAGGCCATTATGCGGATACCGAGGCGTTGAGCCGGTCCTTGTTGCCGAAAATCAGCGAGAAAGGGCTTCGTTACGACCTGACCGTGCCTTTCGCCCGTTTCGTGGTCCAGCATCAGAATGAACTCTGCTTCCCGTTCAAACGCTACCAGATACAACCCGTATGGCGGGCCGATCGTCCGCAGAAGGGACGTTACCGCGAGTTTTACCAATGCGATGCCGATGTGATCGGATCGGATTCCTTGCTGCACGAAGCCGAATTGGTGCAGATGATGGAGGAAGTCTTTGCCCGTTTCGGGATCCGGGTCATGGTCAAGATCAACAACCGCAAGATTCTGTACGGGATTGCGGAAGCGGTAGGCCATGCGGACAAGATGACCGATATCACGGTGGCGATCGACAAGTTGGATAAAATCGGCTTGGATGCCGTCAAGGAAGAACTGGCAGGACGGGGCATTGATGCAGCGGCCATTGACAAATTGATGCCTGTCCTGACTTTGACAGGTTCGTTTTCCGAAAAGACCGCCATCCTGGAAAGTTTTCTGAAAGAAAGCCAGACCGGGTTGAAAGGGGTGGAAGAACTGAAGATTTTGTTCGGCTTGCTCGAAGAAATGCAGGTGTCCGTGCCGCATGAATTGGATTTGAGCCTGGCACGTGGGCTGAACTATTATACAGGGGCCATCTTCGAGGTCAAGGCCTTGGACGTAGCGATGGGCAGCATCTGCGGAGGCGGCCGTTACGACGATCTGACCGGGGTTTTCGGGATGAAGGGCGTATCGGGTGTCGGGATTTCGTTCGGGGCCGACCGCATCTATGATGTGCTGAACGACTTGGATTTGTACCCGGAAAGCACGATGAGCGGCACCCAGCTGCTGTTTGTCAATTTCGGTGCCAAGGAACAGGCTTGGGCGTTCGCCCCGGCTTCGGCCTTGCGCAAGGCAGGCATATCGGTGGAAATCTATCCTTCGGCTGCCAAATTGCAGAAGCAGTTCTCGTATGCCGACAACCTGCATATCCCGTTCGTGGCGGTATTGGGCGAGAAGGAACACGAAGCGGGGCGGGTGGTTGTCAAGGACATGAAGTCGGGCGAACAGGAGAGACTGGCGACGGATGCGTTGCTTGCTTGGCTGAAAGAGCGGCTGTAGGATTCCGGAGCCATAGGAGCGGAAGGGGGCGAGGCGGGATGGTCCGATGGTGTACCGGAGGCGAGGCATAAGAGGGGATGAAGCCCGATGGAGCGGCAATCTGTGGCGATAGGTTCGCCCCGACGGGAAAGGCACAGCAGGGCTACGCGGGGATGATTTTGAGATGGTGAACGAAATAAGCAGGAAAAGAAAAAACAAGGATAATGGAAACAAAGACATTTGAAATCACCTTGAAAGACCTTTCTTTCGAGGAAATCGGGCAAATCATCGACGGCCATTGGCAAATCAGCCTCTCCAAGGAGGTGATTGCGGCCGTGCAGAAATGCCGCGATTATTTGGACCAGAAGACCAAGACCCATCCCGAACCCATTTACGGGGTAACGACCGGTTTCGGCTCGCTGTGCAATGTGAGCATCTCCGAGGCGCAGCTTTCGCAGTTGCAGAAGAACCTGATGATGTCGCACGCTTGCGGCCTAGGCGAACCGGTGCCGCAGGAAGTGGTGAAGCTGATGCTGCTGATGAAGATAAAGTCGCTGTCCTACGGCAATTCGGGCGTGCAGGTGGTGACCATCCAGCGTTTGGTGGATTTCTTCAACAACGATGTGCTGCCGGTGGTTTACCAGCAAGGCTCGTTAGGCGCATCGGGCGACTTGGCTCCGTTGGCGCACATGTGCTTGCCTTTGATCGGCTTGGGTGAAGTCTGGGTGGACGGGGAAAAACGCCCGGCTTCGGAAATGCTGGCCAAGCATGGCTGGCAGCCGGTGGAGCTGGCCTCCAAAGAAGGCTTGGCTTTGCTCAACGGCACGCAGTTCATGAGCGCGTTCGCGGTGCACAACGTGATGAAGGCGCAGCATCTGAGCAAGATGGCCGATTTGATCGGGGCTTTGTCGCTGGAAGCCTTCGATGGCCGCATCGAGCCGTTCTATCCTGAAATCCAGGAAGTACGCCGTCACCAAGGCCAGGTGGATACCGCTGCGGCTTTCCGCAAATACTTGGAAGGCAGCGAGATGATTAAACGTCACAAAACGCATGTGCAGGATCCCTATTCGTTCCGCTGCATCCC
The DNA here is from genome assembly GCA_944320265.1 of uncultured Bacteroidales bacterium. GTDB lineage: Bacteria > Bacteroidota > Bacteroidia > Bacteroidales > P3 > Pullibacteroides. Next base: position 50,955 of record CALUGT010000009.1, read on the forward strand.
GCAAGTACACGGGGCTTCGAAGGATGCCATCGAGTATGTGAGCCGGATCACGTTCGAGGAAATCAATGCCGTGACCGACAACCCGACGGTTTTCCCGGAGAAGGATTTGGTCATCTCGGCCGGCAACTTCCACGGCCAGCCTTTGGCCTTGACCCAGGATTTCCTGAGCATCGCCGTGGCCGAATTGGGCAATATTTCCGAACGCCGCACCTACCAGCTGATTGCTGGCAAGCGGGAACTGCCGAGCTTCCTGGTCAAGAAGCCGGGCCTGAACAGCGGTTTCATGATTCCGCAGTACGCCGCCGCTTCGATTGTAAGCCAGAGCAAGCAGTTGTGCTGCCCGGCCAGCGTGGATTCGATTGAATCTTCGCAAGGGCAGGAAGACCATGTGAGCATGGGGGCGAACGCGGCTACCAAGGCCTACCGCGTCATGGACAATACAGAACGGGTTCTGGCCATCGAGCTGTTCAATGCCGCCCAGGCTTTCGAGTTCCGCCGTCCGGTCAAGACTTCCCCGATTCTGGAAGAATTCCTGGCCGCTTACCGCAAGGAAGTAGCCTTTGTGGAAGACGATAGCGTGATGTACCCGCTGATCCAGAAATCGGTGGATTTTGTCCGCAACTGGAAGATTTGATTCCTGGCAGCAAAGGATTCCCTGCGGGCAGGACTCATCCGGGGCGCATTGCCTTGACATTGCGCCATGATGCTTGCACCCGGATCCATGTGTCAATGGGACGGGCGCATCCGGCAAGACGGGTTCAGTAGGCCGGTGACTGTCGGTCCGGGGACCCGGGTCGAGCGGCGCCGTTCCGGAGCGACGGTGCATAGGGAAACAGCAAACGCCTTGGAGAGGAGATGTCGATCTTGCTCCGGGGCGTTTTTTCATGTGCGGCATGCGGGAAATGAGGATGTATCGGGATAGGAGCCTGCAATCATCCTCGGGCGGTGCATCGGAGTAATCAGGATGCAAGGAGCTGGGAACGGGAACGGAGAGGGTGCTCCGAAAGTCAGCTTTTCACAAGAGGATCCGTGTCAGAATATGTCCTATCGAGGATTCTTCATCGAAAAATCATCTTTTGGGGCACCATCTTCGGCTCAGCAGGATTGAAATGGATTTGCTCTCTGCGTCCGGTTTGCATTGCGGTTCGTGACTGGGTCCGGGACTCGAAAAGCAGTGCAAACCGAGTGCAGGGTCAAAGCCCCGGTCGAGCCGGGCGGCATGCAAGCCCTTTTCCCTTGCGCGGGCATGGCTGAGACGGCGGTTTTCCGGCTTGCTTGGACTTTGATTGTATCGAAAACAATCTGCATTCCGGCGATTTCCGGGCAAGTCCGGCCTTGGTCCTCGCTTGCGCCGTTTTTTGCCGGGGTGCAGCCAGTCTTCGGCGAAGCCAGATTGCCCGTCATGGCCGCCGGCAGGCATGGCTATTCTTCGGATGAGGATGTCTTTTTCTTCTTGTTCTTTTGATTTCTACTGACTTTGTGTGCCTGTTCCGCTTCCGGGGCATTCGGGAAAAGGATGGAAGCGGCCGCCCCGAAGGCGAGTAGATGGAGGGTGTTCGGGCTGCTGCCTGGCATGATGCCCGGCATTAATTCGTAGCGGGCAAAAAGTTTCAGCCCGAAATGCTCCTTGCTCCGGAATGTCAGCGAGAGGCCGGGACTGATGGACACCCAGTCTTTTTTTGTGATCGGAGTCCCTTCAGCTCCTGAAGCATTGGAATGCACATATCCGACGGAAAGGTTTCCCCCAACCAGCAGGCAGTCCATGACAGGGTAGGAGAAGTAGGCTCCGGAGTACACCGACAGTATCCCGGCACTGTTGCCTGCAGCCATGGTGTTGCGGCTAAAAGGCACGTCCGATAGCCCGAAGATGCCTCCAGCCCCTATGTGAGGATTGAAAAAATAAGCGCCTTCGATGCCGACCGAACTGCCCGGAAGGAATTTCAGAGGACGGCCATCGTTCATCTGGTAACGTCCCGGCATTGAAGCAAGGCCGAGATACACGCCGAGGAAAGACGGATTGAGATTGAAAGTGGAAACGGCAAAGGTGTCTCTGGAGAAATGGTTGAAATCAAGAGCATGGTCGATGCCTTTCTCTTTGAAAATCAAATCGGCTAAGAGGTACCCGATTTCCGTGGCGATGATGCCGGTCCCGGCTCCGGCCAGGACATCGCTTAGCCAATGCTTGTTATTGGCAATGCGCATCATGCCGGTGGCTGCGGCAACGCTGTATGCGCCGATGCCGATCCATGGGCTTATGTATCCATATTCCTTGTTCAGCATGGTAGCCGTCATGAAAGCGGTGGCCGTATGCCCGGAAGGGAAAGAGTGCCGGTTGGAGCCATCGGGACGCTCTACATGGGTGGTCGCTTTCAAAGAATTCACGATGCCGGCCATCAAGATGGCGGAAAACGCATCCGAAACCAGCATTCGTCCCCAAGAGCTGCGGCTTTCCACTCCGAATGCTTTCATCCCCGCCATTGCCGCCGCAGGCAGGTATTGCAGGAAATCGTCCGCTTTGCAGTGGAATGCAGGTATGAAGCTGTTGCGCAGGCTTCGGAACCGGTCGTCCACGCTTTTGGTGGCAACCCCGGTGATTACAAGCGGCACTCCGGTAAATGCCATGCCGAGCGCGTCAGGCGCTTTCATCCTGCGCGAAGCCGTAGGGTCCGGACGTGCCGCGTCCTTGCGGCTGAAGAAAGCAGAGTCTTTCTGCGGGGCATGGATCCGGGACTGGGGGGAAACTGCTGGGAGAAAACTGTTTCTTGCATGCAGGAAAGGAGCGGGGCAGAATAGGCAGAAAAGCAGCAAGGATATCGTTTTTTGGGCAAACATGGCAGCATGGCAATACGAGTGCAAGGCTGCAAAAATAGTCGATTTCGGGAGAAATCTGGTCTGTATGTCTGATTTTGGATGTGTTTTTTGCGGCAAAGGGCTGTGCCATGGCACAAGCGGATGGCCGGTCTGGGGCAAATGGCAATCGCCGTTTCCTGATTGGGGGAACCTTCCTATATTTGCAGGGGCAAGCACTTTGCCTGAGGCCGGATTGGTCATCGGAGGGCATCCATCCAGATGTTGCCCGGTATGCTTGTCCGTCCCCTCGGGAAATGGCAGGATTCCTTTCCAGCCGGGCAGGCTGCCGCCATTGAGCGCACGGCGGACTGCGGCAGGCCGGGCAGATTTTCGGCAGCATGGTGGCTTGTTCGCATGGAGGGAGGCCGGGCGATGATTGCGGGCAAGGCCTCTTCTGCTGAAAGGAACCGCGATGCGGCGCAGATTTATGATATCAGGTAATCGGAATTCCATTTCCGGGTCGGAAAACAGGTTTTATACGGACAAGATGCTGTGGCGGCTCTTTTTGCCATTGATGGCGGAGCACTTTCTCAAATACAGCCTCGGCATCGCCGATTCGATGATGGTGTCCGGCATCGGGGAAGCCGCTATTTCCGGAGTCTCTCTGATTGATTTTGTCGTCTCCCTGTTCAACAGCCTTTTTTCAGCCTTGGCCATAGGAGGGTCGATAGTGGCCAGCCAGTATTTAGGCAAAGGGATGAAGGTTCATGCAGGGAATGCTTCCGTGCAACTCATCTGGCTGAGCGGATCTTTGTCTGTCCTGGCCATGGGGGGAATCTACCTGCTCAGACCTTTCATTCTGGGCCGCCTTTTCGGGGATTTGATGCCGGAAGTGGAGCTGAATGCCGGAATCTATCTGGATATCACGGCCTTGTCCTTGCCATTCCTGGCCGTTTACAGCGCCGGAGCCGCCATATTCCGTTGTGCCGGGAATACCGTGCTGCCCATGAAAATCATGCTAGGGGCGAACTTGCTCAATGTAGGCGGCAATGCGCTTTTCATCTATGCTTTGGAAATGGAAGTGGCCGGAGCGGCTTGGGCGACCCTGATTTCCAGAATTCTGTCGGCGGTCATGGTCATCGCGTTCCTGGTCAAGGCGCGGATTCCGTTCATGAAAGGTATCCGGCTTCATTCCCTGGCTTCGGCATTCGCGGCCGGATACAGAGGGGCGGTCGGGAAAATTCTGAAAGTGGGAGTGCCGTACAGCTTCGAGAACTGGATGTTTTACTTAGGAAGGGTTTTGGTACTGGCCATGGTGGCTGCAGCGGGCACCTCGGCTCTTGCTGCCAATTCGGTGGCCGGGACAATCATCCTCTTCCAGGTTCTGCCGGGAATGGCCATCGTGGCCGGGATGCCAGTCGTGATTGCCCGTTGCGTGGGTGCCGGGGATTATGCCCAAGCCCGCTTCTATAACAAGAAAATACTTGGCTACACCTATCTCTGCCTCATGGCAAGCTGCGTTCTGGTCGTGGTCGCCTTGCCATTGACGCTCCGCATCTACGGCCTGCCGGAACAGACCTCGGCATGGATACGGGAAATCGTCTGGCTCCACGCCCTGTTCACGGTCTTGTTCTGGCCGCTTTGCTATGTGCTGCCGACCACGTTCCGAGCCGCCGGGGATGTGCGTTTTCCGATGTGGACCAGCATCTTGTCGATGATTTTCTGCCGCCTGCTGTTCTCTTGCCTTTTCGGCATCGTGCTTGAAGGCGGCGTGGTCGGCATCTGGTTCGGGATGTTCGTGGATTGGGTGGCCAAGGCCGTGGTCTTCGTCTTCCGCTACTTTAGCGGGAAATGGACTCGCTTCCGGCTGATCCGGGCAGAAGAAATCGCCTCGTTCAACCCCAATCAGCCCTTGGACTTCGGATAGGATTCAACCCAAATCGGTCATTAGACTCGCCGGGGCGTTTCCGATGGCGGAAGTGGTGCTTTCGGACAAGATGCCCGGAGCCTAATGACCGATTTGGATTCAAGCCGAGTAGGAAGGCATTTGTAATAGCTGTATGCTCCGGAAAAAGGAGGATGCTCGGTCATGAAGAGGAACAGGTGTTTGCGGATTTACGTGACCGGAAAACAACGCCAAGATACCGTCGGTTTTGATTTTTGGATGAGACTGCAAGCTGAAGTGTGCCAAGTAACTGGAATGGTATTGACTTTGCAAACAGCTTCTTGGTTTACAGTCCACTGTTCATGAAAATAACGTTTTTATCAATCAAACGTTTTTATCAATCAACGGACATGCGAAATTGTCGTTAATCCCAAATCGGTCATTAGACTTTGGGTAGATTGTCCGCTTATGTCATGCAGCATGCTTCTCGCCTAGCCGAAGGCGTAGCGGGCTACGTCGAGGCGTAGCGAGGAGCAAGATGCGGACAGAAGCGAACAAGATGCACAAAAGCATCCCTCTTCGAAACCAGGAAACACACTCGGCGAGTCTAATGACCGATTTGGGTTAATGACCTTTGCGATAAAGATTTTCTATATGTGCCGATACAAATCGCCGACCATCCGGCAGGCTTCCTCTATCGAGACGTGGCTGGTATTGACCACCAAGTCGTAATGATGAGGGTCGCCCCATTTCCGTCCCGTATAATATTCGTAATGCGTCATCCGCTTGCGGTTCACCCGCCTGATTTCCGATTCGGCCTTGTCGGCAGGCAGCCCGTATTCCTGCACGCAACGCTGGCGGGCCGTTTCCATGCCGGCGCAGCAGAACACTCGGATTACACCCGGCTGGCCATCCAGCACGAAGTCTGCGCAACGTCCTACAATGATGCAGTCGTGCGTGGAAGCGGCTTCTTGCACGATTTTGCTTTCGGCCACGAACAGCACATCGTCCGGCGCCATGCTTTGCTCCACCGCGTTCTTGTTCTGCGCATAGACGCTTTTGAGCCAGAAAGAGGGAATGGATTGCTCGTTTTTCCGGATACAGGCCTCGTCCATGCCGCTCTTCTGCGCGGCCAGATGGATGAATTCCTTGTCGTAGAGCTTGATGCCTAACTCCTTGGAAAGCCTTTCCCCTAAAATAAAAGATGGCCGCCGCTGCCGAACTCCCGGGCGATGGTGATGACCCGATGTCCGGGAAGGAAGTTTTCTACAGGCAGGGAGGCTTGTCCGGCGGGTTTGCCAGTCTTTCCCGAAGGATAGAGGAAGCGGTCGAACACCTTGAACCAAGGGCTGATGAAATGGACTATGGGCCCCACAACGATAGCGGCCACCACCGTTCCTTCCCGGACCCCTTGGATTGTCCCCATCACGGCATAGGAGACAATGCAGGAGAGCGCCACCAAGGAACTGTCGAATCCTAATTTGGTATAACCGAAATCGGTACGAAGGCGGCGGGCAATGGCTTTGACGAAGTATTCCCCGGCAGCCATCGCCACATTGGCCTTGACTTCGAGCGCGATGCCGACCGCAAGGATGACGCAGCCGGACAGGAGGCTGGCAATCTTGAGCACGTACATCTCCGGCTGAAGCCAGGACAAGGCATCCATCGACACATCGATGAACGAGCCGAAAAACAGCGTGGTCGGAATCTGGAGCAGATAGCACACTATATCGGACTTCAAATCCGCTTTGCGCATGAACGGCAGCTCCAATACCATGAAGCCCAAATTGAGGACAATGGTCCATTGCCCCATCGTCAAGGAAGTGAACATGCTCATCACGTAGGTGATGCTGGTGATAGGCGAGGTGCCTAAGAGGGCGCGGGTAATGAAAGCGATGCCGAAGGCGTTGATGGCCAAGGCAATGACAAAAAGGATATAGGCACGTGGGTTGCGTGTGTCCATGGTTCGGATTCAGGAAAAAAGGTCTGGATTGACAGTGCAGGGGGACTCTCCGGCGGAATGCGGACGGCTTGATGCCGGATGGATGCCCGGACTGCAAATTTCGTCAAATATTCCATTCTTCCAACCCTGATCGGTCATCAGGCTTCGGGCAGAAGCGGACAAGATGCCCGAAAGCACCATTCCCGCCATCGGAAACGCCCCGGCGAGTCTAATGACCGATTTGGGTTCAAGCAAGCGGACAGGTGGGCAAGGAAACCGCGCCAAGGGCATCGCGCCCGCCGTTTCGCCTCCGGGCTGCCCGTCACGTTTCCGGCAAAGAGTTTCCTGGCTGTATCCCGTGGACGGGATTCCTCTGGCTTCCGAGAGCCGGTCCGGGAGAAAGCAGAAGAGCCGGAAACGCTGGGTCGACGCGTTCCGGCTCAAGGCAAGAAAAACGATATGCATGTCAAAGGAGATCGCCGCTGTCATCCTCCGGGAGGCTGTCTATCGCACCGGCGTGTAGCGGAGCCAGACCGTGCCATTCTCGAACCTCTGGCAGCTTTCCAGGCGCAAGGCCATCGGCTGGCGGTTCAAATCGGCGATGCCGTCGAATACTGCCGTCTGTCCTTCCCGGCCGTCGATGCCCGGCGCGACCATCATGCTGAACTCGTCGATCAGTCCGGCTTCGAGGAAGGCTCCGTTGATATGTCCGCCGCCCACTACGGCAAGACGTTCTATGCCGAAATGCTCGTGCAGCATTTCCATGGCTTTGGGCAGGTCGATGCAGCCGTTTCCCACGCAGACATAGGAAACGCCTTGTTCCCGCAGGCGGTCCAGGTATTCCTGCGTTGCATTCTCGCTGGTGATGCAAAGGAGCGGCAACCCGTCGATTTCCGCCGAGGGCCAGCGCAGTTTGCCGCGGGTGTCGATGGCCACGGTGTAAGCTTCGGCTTCAATGGCTTTGTGGAAGGATGCCTTTCCGGCAGTTTCCGGGTGCGAAGGCCTGAATGGCTCCTTTTCGGCACTGTAGTGTTCCATCGTGACCCTTCCGGTGAGCGTGGAAGGGCAGTCGAGCTGCTTGAGAGCTGCATAGTATTCATCGCCGCTGATTTTGTCGACCATGGCGCAATCGATTCGTCCGTCCACGGACGAAATCATGTGACAGACAATGTAGGGTCGGTTCATCTTTTTTCCTTTTTTCCCGCCGGAAGCACGTAGCGGCAGCAATCCGCATGGCAAGCACTCCCGTGCATGTTTTCCGTATCGGCAAAAGTACGTATCCTTGGACATGCAGGCTGGAACGGGATTACAGGGAATCGTATACGGATTACGGGAATCGCGCTCAAGGCAGGCAGAGGAGCGAGTGCGGCCCCATGGCGCCGCTTTTCCCGTCATGGCAACCGACTTTGGCATGTCCGTGTCCTGTATTCTGACAGAGTGCCGGGGGAATCATGACAGATTGTTTGCCGGGAATCATGCTATCCTGCAAAAATGACAGGATTCCGCGCGTGGCACGGTTTATGCTCCAAGCGGGAATGTCCCTTGAAGAAAAGAAAGGACGGAATCCCGGTGCGGGAGGCAGTCCCTGGCTTCGGGATCGTGGAAAGTCAAAAATAAATTAAAAGGAGATAAGTCATGTCAAAACTTGCAATCAAACCCTTAGCAGACCGAGTATTGGTTGAACCCATGGAAGCCGAAGAAAAGACGGCTGCCGGTATCATTATTCCTGACACGGCAAAGGAAAAGCCTCAGCAGGGCGTGGTTATCGCGGTAGGCCCGGGAAAGAAGGACGAACCGATGACGGTGAAGGAAGGGGACAAGGTATTGTATGGTAAATATTCGGGATCCGAATTGAACATCGATGGTTCCCATTACCTGATTATGCGCGAGAGCGATATTTTCGCGATTCTGTAGCAGGGAGGACGGCTTCCCTTCGCGCCAGCCGGGTGCGGTGCCAGAGAGGTTCCATGCATGAAGGGCGGAGGCGCGGCAAAAGGCCGGAACGCAATGTTTAATATTAAAATTCGATAAAGCAATGGCTGCTAAAGAAATTCTTTTTGATCAAGAAGCAAAGAACCGCCTCAAGAAAGGCGTTGACGCATTGTGCGATGCTGTGAAGGTCACCTTGGGTCCTAAAGGACGCAATGTGATTATAGATAGGAAGTTCGGTGCCCCTCACGTGACCAAGGACGGTGTGAGCGTGGCCAAGGAAGTGGAACTGAAGGATACCGTTGAGAACATGGGTGCCCAGATGGTCAAGGAAGTGGCTTCCAAGACCAACGACTTGGCCGGGGACGGTACTACCACCGCAACGATCCTGGCTCAGTCCATCGTTCGCACGGGGCTTAAGAACGTGACTGCCGGTGCCAACCCGATGGATTTGAAACGGGGAATCGACAAGGCGGTCGCTGAAGTGGTTTCCCATATCAAGGGAATGAGCAAGAACGTGGGCGACAGCTCCGAGATGATCGAGCAAGTGGCTACGATTTCGGCCAACAACGATAACACGATCGGCAAGCTGATTGCCGAAGCCATGCGCAAGGTAAAGAAGGAAGGTGTCATCACGATCGAAGAAGCCAAGGGTACCGAGACCAGCGTGAAGGTGGTGGAAGGGATGCAGTTCGACCGCGGCTATATTTCTCCGTATTTCGTGACGGATACCGAAAAGATGGAAGCCGTGATGGACAATCCTTTCGTCCTGCTGTACGACAAGAAGATTTCGGTGATGAAGGATTTCCTGCCCATCTTGGAAAAGACCGTCCAGACGGGTCGTCCTTTGGTCGTGATTGCCGAGGATATCGATGGGGAAGCTTTGGCTACGTTGGTGGTCAACCGTCTGCGCGGTTCGTTGAAGATTGCTGCCGTGAAGGCTCCCGGCTTCGGCGATCGCCGCAAGGAAATGATGGAAGATATCGCGGCTCTGACCGGCGGTACCGTTGTTTCGGAAGAAAAAGGCTTGAAGCTGGAAGACATCGACCTGACTTTCCTGGGCCAGGCGGAAAAAATCACGATTGACAAGGAAAACACCACGATCGTGAACGGCAAGGGCCGCAAGGAAGACATTCAGGATCGTGTCAACATGATCAAGGCCCAGCTGGAAAAGACCACCTCGGATTACGACCGCGAAAAGCTGCAGGAACGTCTGGCCAAACTGGCTGGCGGGGTTGCCGTTATCTACGTAGGTGCTGCTTCCGAAGTGGAAATGAAGGAAAAGAAAGACCGCTTCGACGATGCCCTGCACGCTACCCGTGCCGCGGTTGAAGAAGGCATCGTTCCCGGCGGCGGCGTGGCTTACCTGCGTTGCTTGCCGGCTTTGGAAAGCATGAAGGTTGACAACGAGGACGAAAAGGTCGGTGTGGAAATCATCCGCCGCGCCTTGGAAGAACCGTTGCGCCAGATTGTGGAAAACGCGGGTCTGGATGGATCGGTCATCGTGGACAAGGTGAAGGCCGGCAAGGACGACTTCGGCTTCAACGCCCGCACCGAAACCTATGAGAATCTGATGAGCACCGGCGTTATCGACCCGGCCAAGGTTACGCGCATCGCTCTTGAAAACGCGGCTTCGATTGCCGGCATGTTGCTGACGACCGAGTGCGTCTTGGCGGAAATCAAGGAAGACAAGCCGGTTGCTCCGGCTATGCCTAACGGGATGGACGGCATGTACTAAGCCGGAAATCTTCCTGGACGGCATCGCTGCGCGAGGGTTTCGAGAATGCTCACGTCAGAGTGGGGTTCTTTTTTGTCAGTCTCGCATGCTTGTCATGCCGTTCGCGGAGGCTGGATGGAAGTCGGGAGACTTTGCATCCAGCCTCTTTTTTTTCTGCCCGGCGATCCGTGCTTCGTATGCTCGTATCCGTGATTCCTGGCTGGGGAAGGCGGGTGGGAACCTTTGCATCTGATTCCGCACAGAAAGCCGGCTGTTCTGGGTCTGTTTTTCAGGAACGCTGTCTTTTGCCTCGTTTTCCAAAGAAGGATAGCCGGTCTGCCGGATACGGAAAGAGCAAAACTTGTTCCGGTGCTTCCTCTTTTTTATCTTAGCGGCTGGAAATCCTGGAAAGTCATGAATCTGCATACGGCAAGAATCCTTATCGGCTTGCTGGCCGCGATGCTCTTGATTCCGGCCTGCGGATCGGGGAAAGTGCAAGGAATGCTGCATCCGGAAGAATGCATGCCTGCCGGCTTGGCTGGAGAAGGCAACGGTCCCGGATACGGGACGAAGGCGGGAATCCTGGTCGGGGCGGAACGGACATCTTGCTATCTGCCTTTGCTTCGGGGCAGACGGGTGGGAGTGGTGGCGAACCATACCTCGGTGATTCGGCGGGAATGCCTGACGGGGAGGCAAAGCCGTCAGGAATCCCTGTCCCTGGCAGCGGACAGGGGGAGCTTGCCGCAGCGGGATCTGCCGGAAGCATTGCTCGATTCGCTTCCCGGCACAGCCGACAGCAACCTCTACGTGCATTTGGTCGACATGTTGCTCGATTCAGGAATCGGCTTGCAAAAAGTCTTTTCTCCTGAACATGGTTTCCGAGGGCAGGCTGAAGCCGGAGCCAAGGTCGGCAGCCAGATTGACAGGAAGACAGGTCTTCCGTTGGTTTCTCTCTACGGTAATCATAAAAAACCGTCCCGGGAAGATTTGCAAGACCTCGACATCCTGTTGTTCGACTTGCAGGATGTGGGGCTTCGTTTCTACACCTATATCTCGACACTGCATTATGTGATGGAAGCCTGTGCCGAAGCTGGGATTCCGGTAATCGTGCTGGACCGGCCCAATCCCCATGCCGCTTATACCGACGGGCCGGTTCTGGACACGGCTTGTTGCCGCAGTTTTGTCGGGATGCATCCCGTGCCGGTGGTCTACGGCATGACCATCGGAGAATACGCCCGGATGATCCAGGGAGAACATTGGCTTAAAGGCGGCGTGGAGTGCGTGCTGACCGTGATTCCGATGGAGGGCTGCCATCGCCGGTCCGAATACGTTTTCCCGGTGGCGCCGTCTCCCAACCTGAGGAGCATGAAGGCCGTTTACGCCTATCCTTCGCTTTGCTTTTTCGAGGGCACTCCTGTCAGTCTGGGACGTGGTACCTGGCATCCGTTCGAGTGCTTCGGTTTCCCCGGTTCGCCTGTAGGGGATTATGTATTTACGCCCGAACCCATCAAGGGTCTGAGCGAGAACCCGCCTTGCAAAGGGCAGGAGTGCAGGGGTTTCCTGATACCGGATTCAATCGTGGAAAAACTCCCGGAAAAAATCTGCTGGGATTATCTGATAGAAATGTATGCGGCTTATCCGGAAAAGGAGAAGTTTTTTACTGCTTTTTTCCAAAAATTAGCCGGGACGACCCGCTTGGCCGATGCGGTCCGCGAGGGGATGGAGGAGGACGAACTCCGGGCTTCCTGGCAGAAAGAACTGGAGGACTTCGAGAAAATCCGTCAGAAATACCTGCTGTATGATTGAATCCCGGTCGGGTCTCCGATGCCAGAAGCCGTTTCGGATTTCGGGATAAAATCTTGGATATCGTGCTTCTGCCCATCTCTGACGACCGATCAGGTTACTGTTTGAATGGAACTGTATGATTGCCTTTATTCTCACCGCCGGTCTGGGTACACGCCTGAAACCGCTTACCGACCACTGTCCCAAAGCCTTGGTCCCTTATCAAGGCAAACCTCTCTTAGCGTATCTGTTGGATCGGATGCAGGCTTTCGGCATCCGTCATTTCGTGTTGAACCTGCATCATTTTGCCGACCAGCTGCAAGCCTATGCCGCCGATTACGCCAAGGAGTATGGGCTGCAAATCGATTTTTCGGACGAACGCGCCTTGCTGCTCGATACCGGCGGCGCATTGACGCATGCCTTGCCGCTTTTTGACGGAGAGGAACGGATTTTGGTTCACAATGTGGATATTTTCAGCGATTTGGATTTGAACGCCTTTGTCCGGGATGCGAAAAGGCTGAATGCCGATGCCTTGCTTTCGGTTCGTCAACGGCAGACTTCCCGTTTTTTGTATGCCGATGCCGACGGCCGGCTTCGGGCTTGGAAGAACCTCAAGAGCGGGGAAACGAAAGGGGAGGCTATTCAATGTAGATTCAAAGCTTTGGCTTTCAGTGGCATCCATGTCATGAAAACCTCTTTGATACGGCAATGGACCGCCCAATATGGCAGCAATACGCCTTTTTCGGTCATCGATGCCTATCTGAACGCCATTCCTTTTGCCGACATCCGGCTTCAGGAACAGCAAGGCGGTCTGTGGAAAGACATGGGCAAAATGGAGGATTTCGAGAGGCCGCTGCCATGAGCCGGCTGTCTCCTGCACGGCAGTCCGCCGGTTCACTCACACCAAAGCTGGATCCAGCCTGCCTCGCTTCCGCACGATGGCGATATACCCTAAAGAGATGAAAAGCAAGCCGAGCGTGTAGCATACTTCCGTTCCGAAAGCCACGGCCACCGAGCAATGGCCTATGTAAATGAAAATCCATCCATAGAGGAAGTAAAGGATCATGTTGGCAAACTCGATGAAGAAGCCCGCTCTGGTCCGGCCTCGGCCCAGGATCGTGTTGAACACCACTTGGGCCACACCCATCAGGTAAGTGGCCAGGATAGTTACCAGTGAGGGTGCGAAGCTTTCTGCCGCCAGCATGGCGTCTTTGGTGAAAATCCCCAGTATTTGACGGTTGAAAGGCAGGTACAGTGCCACAATGACAGATATGCAGACTGTTACCAGCATCAGGCATCGTTTTGCCACAGTAATGATTTCCGAAGGTCTGCCTTGGCCGCAGAGGTAGGATGACAGCGTGGCTGTCGTGGAGGCGAAACCCCAGGTCGGGATCAGGAAGAGCACGTACATGCTCCGTGTGATATTGGCGATGGCCAGCGCATGTTGCCCTAACGATTCGATGAACAGGAAGAACAGGAAGTAATTGGCAAAAGACAGGAAATACTGGATCATGACAGGGTAGGAAAGCCGCAGCAAGCCGCTGATGGCCTTGACTTGCAAAGGGAAATGCCGGAAAGGGGAATATGTCCTGCGGTGGCTTGAAAACCAGGTCAGCAAGAAATAGGTCAGCACTCCGCCTATTTCAGCGATGACCGATGCCAAAGCGGCCCCGGCCATCTCCATGCGAGGGAACCCCCATGCGCCGAATACCAGGGCGTAATCGAGAACCACATTGATTGCGCCCATCGCCAAAGTGGCAATGGAAATGTTGCGGGTACGGGCGATGCCGACATAGAAGGCATTGAAAGCCACGCAGGCGAACGCGAACGGAAACCCGTAGACCCGCACGTCCAGATAGTCCAGGACAGCCCGTCCGGTTTCTTCCGTGTGCACTATCGAGAATATCAGGCTTTCTCCGAAAAACCGGTAGAGAATCCAGCAGAGCAGGGCGGCGGCCAGGCAGAACCATAGCCCGTGCTGGAAAATCCGCCCGATGGCGTGTTTCTGTCCCTGTCCCAGCCGCCGGGCTATCATGATTTGCGTTCCGACTCCGAAACCGAAGACAGTCATGTAGACTACTTGGTAGAAAATCACCGCCAGAGCCGCCGCCCCCAGCTGCACTTCGCCCAGATTCCCCAAGAAGATGGTATCGGCCAGAGAAATGAGGTTCTGTGCCAGGGAACTGAGAATGATAGGGAAGGCGATGCCGAAAATTCGTCTGTAGCCGATGTCCGGGGCGGAATGCGGGAGTTTGCTTGTTTGTGGATTCATGGCGGCAAAAGCAGTTTTAGCAATGATTCTTGAAGGATTTTCCTTGAACCCAAATCGGTCATTAGACTCGCCGAGTGTGTTTCCTGTTTTCGAAGAGGGATGCTTTTGTGCATCTTGTTCGCTTCTGTCCGCATCTTGCTCCTCGCTACGCCTCGACGTAGCCCGCTACGCCTTCGGCTAGGCGAGAAGCATGCTGCATGACATAAGCGGACAATCTACCCAAAGTCTAATGACCGATTTGGGTTGAATCGTGTTGGTTCGCGGGACAGGCCGGAACTCTTCTCGGTCAGCTGTTCGAATTTATTCCCGGCTCTCCAGCCGGGATTCCGAGGCATCGTGGCGTTCTCTGGGACTGGTTTCTCCGGGACGCTTCCGCCTCGGATCAGTCCTAGCCTGGATGCCGGCTTGGCAGCAGTTCCGGCTTGCACTATCGTTGTTGCAGCGTTCTCGAAGGAGGACAGCCGGAGATGCCTGTCTTGAAAGACGGGAAAAAGCCCGGATGCACCCCGGTGGCAGCCAGTCTCCGGAACCCAGTCCTGGAAATCCGTCTTTCCAGGGCAGCAATGATTTTGGACAGCATCTGGATTGCAAAGATAGCGAAAGGTGAGAGCAGAGGCGAATTTTCTCCCATCGGGGACAGACCTGGCGTGCCTGATGGCCGATTTGTGGTGAACGGCTTCTGAACCGGATTCCATGAGTCTGCGAATCGTGAACGCGAATCATGTCCGTAAAGCGCAAGGACTCGGTTCAGGGATTGTTTCCGGTTCATGGAACCCCGGATCCCTGTGCTTGGAAAATTGTTTCTTGTTATGGGATTTTGTAGTACTTTTGCAGCGTTTTATAGCTGGAATCCGGCACGCATAAAACTCGCGGACAAGAACTTAACAAATACAAAAATATGGCTATCAGTAAATTGGATCAGCTGTTCGACTTGGTGAAGGCGAACGGCAAAAAACGCTTGGTGGCTGCTTACGCAGTGGACGACCATACAGTGACCGCTGTCAGCAAAGCCGTCGATTTGGGAATCGTCGATGCAACCTTGGTCGGCGATACCGAGATGATCAAGAAGGTCTGCGAAAACGAACGGATCGACATCGGCAAGTTCAAGATCGTACAGGAGAAGGACGACAACAAGGCGGCTCAGATGGCCGTGAAGTTGATCAATGCCGGCGAAGGCGACGTATTGATGAAAGGCTTGGTAAGCACCGACAAGTACATGCGTGCCATCCTCAACAAAGAAAACGGCCTGATGCCCGGTCCTAAAGCCATGCTGACCCATATCGCCCTCTTGCAGAATCCTTTCTACCACAAGCTTTTGGTAGCCAGCGATATCGCTATCATTCCCGCTCCGGATCTGAAGCAAAAGACGACGATTTGCAACTATTTGATTTCCACTGCACACAGCATTGGGGTCGAAAAACCGAAAGTGGCCGTCCTGGCGGCGACCGAACAGATGTCGGCCGGGATGCAGGCTTGCGTGGATGCGGCTTTGATAGCCAAGATGGCAGATAGGGGCCAAATCAAGGGCGGTTATGTGGACGGTCCTTTGGCTTTGGACGTTGCCATCGATCCGGAGGCTTGCCAGATCAAGGGTGTTGGCGGCCCGGTGGCGGGCGATGCCGACTGCCTGCTCTTCCCCAATATCGAATCGGGCAACATCTTCTACAAGATGCACACCAAGTTCTGCAAGGGCGAAGTGGCCGCGATGGTGGTGGGAGCCAAGGTTCCCTGCGTTCTGTCTTCGCGTGGAGACACTACCAAGACAAAACTGAATTCGATTGCATTGGCGGCTCTGTCCTGCCGCAAATGATCATTGGCGTGTGACGACGGGCATGAGAGGGGATTCGGCGAAGCCGGATGCCTGTCCCGGCACGTTTGTCATAGCCGCATAGGTTGTTCTTCTGAAGGGATCGGCCGGCTTTCGGGGAGAAAATGCAGGAAGCAATGACGGCGGGCCTGCGGCGTTTTCAAGCCTGGAGAAGGGGAATGGTTCATCGGACTGTTCCCCTCTTTTTTTGGGGGCCTTTCTTGCATTGGCCGGCTCCTTTGTTCCGCGGTGCGGCGGTTCTTGGAAGGCGGCATCGCGGAACAGCGCGGAAGACGCGGCAAGTTGCAAATATGTACGTGTAAATCATGATAGCATCATGGAAAATTTAGGTGTGCTGGCCATTTCAGTATTCACTTCTTTGTTTGCCATTGTCAATCCTGTGTCCAGTATCCCTATCTTTCTGGATTTGACATCCTCGGCCGACAGGGCGACTAAGAAGAGGGTGGCCAAGACCGCTACGGTATCGGCTTTTGTCATCATCTTGACATTCATTTTTGTCGGGAAATCCATCTTCGACTTCCTCGGCATCACGATTCCGGCATTCCGCATCACCGGGGGTATCTTGTTGTTTTATGTGGGCTTCGAATTGCTGACATCCAAGAAGTCTTCAGTGCAGGGTACAGGCCAGCCGCAGACTTTCGATGAAGGCGTTGCCATCTCTCCTTTGGCCATCCCGATTCTGGCAGGGCCTGGCACTATTGTGGCCGCCATGAACTACACCGCCGAGCAAAGCATCATCGGGATGATCATTATCGTGGTTGTGTTGGCTATCGTTATGACAATCACTTATTTGGCTTTTATCTTCAGCGACCGCATCTTCCGCTTCCTCGGCAACAACATCATCATGGTGCTCGGCAAGCTGATGGGCTTGATTGTGTCGATCATGGGGACGAACATGGTGATCGAGGGCATCAAAGGAGCCATTACCGGTGCGTAACATCAGGGGCGGCATCGAGCCCACGCAAGAGCGCGATTGTTTGACGTAAAAGAGTCCGTTCCGCTATCCAGAATGATATCCGGGTCGGATTGTGGATAAGCGGTGGATTTCTTTTGGTGAAATCAGGAGTGCTGTACCAGATTAATTCTTAACTTTAGCCCCGTTTTTCGGTGATAGCTTCCAAAGCTCGCTGTGGGACGGTGGCTTCATTCCCTTGGCATCGTCCTTCCCGGAAAAGAATCTTGAATAAATCTGGTTTATGGAAAACAAATTGCAAGCCCTGACCGACAAGCTGTACCAAGACGGCTTGAGCAAAGGAAAAGAAGAAGGCGAACGCCTGTTGCAGGAAGCCAAGGCCCAGGCATCCCGGATTGTGGAATCGGCCCAGGAACAAGCCAAGGAAATCGTTGAAAAAGCCCGGAAGGAAGCCGAAGACCTCAAGAACAACACGCTTACCGAAATAAAAATCACATCCCGACAGATGATTTCCTCCTTGAAAGAAGAAGTGGAAAACCATCTGATGCGGCGCAGTCTGGCTCCGGCCCTGCACTCGGCCATGGAACAGGTCGAATTCGTGCAATTGGTGATAGTCAAGGCTATGGAATGCTTCAAGCCTGCCGGATACAACGGGTCGAGCCTTGAATTGCTGCTGCCGGAAGACTACCGCGACCGCTTTGACAAATTCCTGGAAGGCCAGTTGGGCGCGGACCTCGAAGCCGGACTGGAAGTAAAGTTCGACGGAGACCTCAAAGGCGGCTTCAAAATCGTCAACAAGGCCGAAGGCTACCAGCTCAGCTTTACCGAAGAAGATTTCATGGCTCTTTTTGAAGAATACGCCCGTCCCCGTATCAAGCAACTGCTTTTCTAAAACCTTCGGTCCATGAGCGGTTATTATCCATACTTGTTGTGCGGGCTTCCGGAACTGAATTTCAACATGAATCCGGACAGCTTTTCTTACCAGGATCTCTACAACCAGATTTTTGAATTGCTTTCTCCTGCAGACCAGAGGCTGGCGGAGCTTTTCCTGGCTTTCCCCCGCAACGAGGAAGTGGCCAAGGCATACCTGCCCATGCAAGCCGAAGAAGAGGCGAGGGAAGAATTCCTGACGGATTGCCCTTGGCCTGCTTACCAGAAAGAACTCTACCGCCATAATCTGGCCTATTGGCTCGAAGGCGATGAGGAAGCCGGCCTGAGCAAGCGTCCCGAAGAAGAGACGATTCTGATTCTCAAACGGAAACTGGACGAGGCTTTTTACAACTGCATGAGCCGTTACCGAAACAAGTTCGTCCGGCTCTGGTACGACTTCGACTTGACGCTGAAAAACACCTTGGTGGCTTTTGCCGCCCGCAAGCAGCAGCGTCCGGCCGACAAAGAATTCGTATTGCCCAGAGCCTTGGCTCCAAAACCGGAAGAAGAACCCGAAGAGGACGAACCGGAATTGATTGCCTGGATAAAGGAAAACATGGGGCAGGGCGATTTCGGATTGAAGCTGAGGCTGTCGTACGCAGAGGAACTTTTCGCCGCCTTGGACTCGGAAGATGTCTATGTGCGCGAACGCAAAGTGGACCAGTTCCGCTGGAACATGCTGGATGAAATGATTCTTGGCAAAGATTTCCAGATGGATGTGGTGCTGGCATATTTGGTCAAGATGCAGATACTGAAACGCTGGCAGGACATGGACGCTGCAGCGGGCCGGCAATACCTGCAAGAAACGGTGGCCAGTCTGAGAAAAGTGAAATTAGGCGAGGACGAGGCAACGAAAAAGAGGGGATTCTGAAGACAGGATTCCCGGAGGCAGGGATGGGAATGCCTGCCAGACACTTATAGAAGACTTTACGGACGGCCCTGCGCCGCCTTAGAATAACGATTATGGAAAAAACGAAAGGCAAAGTTACCGGTATCGTATCCAACTTGGTCATGGTCAAGACCGAGGGACCGGTTGCCCAGAACGAAATCTGTTTCATCAGCCTGAACAACGTGAAGCTGATGGCTGAAGTAATCAAGATTACCGGAGACACCGCTTACGTGCAGGTCTTTGAGAGCACCCGCGGCCTGAAAGTGGGCTGCGAAGTGGAATTTGAAGGCCAGATGCTGGAAGCCACATTGGGACCGGGCTTGTTGTCGAGCAATTACGACGGCTTGCAGAACAACCTGGCCACAATGGAAGGCGTTTTCCTGAAAAGAGGATGCTACACGGCGGCCTTGGACGATACCAAGAAATGGGATTTCACGCCTTTGGCAAAAGTGGGAGACAAAGTGAGGGCCGGGGATTGGTTAGGCGAAGTCAAGGAAGGCTGGCTGCCCCACAAGATCATGGTTCCTTTCAAGTTCGAAGGCGAATACGTGGTAAAGCAAGTGACGGTAGCCGGCAGCTATGCCATCAACGAGACGATGGCCGTCCTGACCGATGGAAAAGGCAAGGACCACGAAGTGACGATGGTGCAGAAATGGCCGGTCAAAGTGGCCATTACCAATTACAGGGAAAAACCGAGACCCTTCAAGCTCTTGGAAACCGGAGTGAGGGTCATCGATACCTTCAACCCGATCGCCGAAGGCGGTACCGGCTTCATTCCCGGTCCTTTCGGTTCGGGCAAGACCGTCTTGCAGCACGCTATCTCCAAGCAGGCCAACGTGGATGTGATCCTGATGGCCGCCTGCGGGGAACGTGCCAACGAGGTAGTGGAAATCTTTGCCGAATTCCCCTTGCTGGAAGACCCGCGTACCGGCCGGAGCCTGATGGAACGGACCACGATCATCTGCAATACATCCAACATGCCGGTGGCGGCTCGTGAAGCCTCCGTCTATACGGCCATGACCATCGGGGAATACTACCGGGCGATGGGCCTGAGGGTGCTCCTGCTGGCCGACTCTACTTCCCGCTGGGCGCAGGCCTTGCGCGAAATGAGCAACCGTCTGGAAGAGTTGCCGGGGCCGGACGCTTTCCCTATGGACTTGTCCTCCATCATTTCCGGGTTCTACGCCCGGGCCGGATTCGTCTACCTGAACAACGGAGCTACCGGTTCCATCACCTTCATCGGCACGGTTTCCCCTGCTGGCGGCAACTTGAAGGAGCCGGTGACCGAAGGCACCAAGAAGGCGGCCCGTTGCTTCTACGCCTTGTCCCAGTCCCGCGCCGATAGCAAGCGTTACCCGGCCATCGACCCGATCGACAGCTATTCGAAATATCTGGAATACCCTGAAATCATCGAGTTCCTAGGCAAGCAGCTGGGCGAGGAGTGGGTGCCTTTGGTAAACGAAGGCAAGAATTACGTCCTGCGAGGCAAGGAAGCCTACGAGCAGATCAATATCCTGGGGGACGACGGGGTGCCGGTATCCTACCACGACCGCTATTGGAAGTCGGAACTGATCGACTTCGTGATTCTCCAGCAGGATGCCTTCGACAAGACCGACAGCCTCTGCCCGATGAACCGTCAGAAGTACATGTTCGAGAAAGTGATGTCGATTTGCCACAAGGAATTGGAGTTCGACACCTTTACCGAATGCGTCGGTTTCTACAAGCAGCTGATCAACTTCTTCCGCCAGATGAACTACTGCCAGTTCCAGGATGAAAAGTTCAAGTCCTACGAACAGCAAGTGGATGCCTTGGTGGCCAAGCAGGAGGAACAAGGGAAAACCGAAGTAGCTTAGCCGTTTTGACCCCGGTTTCCGCGAACGTCCCGGCCGGTGCGGGATTCCATGCGCAGGCTTTTTGCGGAATTGCGGGACGGCGACACCAATAAACAAGAAGGAATTATGAACAACAAAGCTTTTCAGCGGGTTTACACCCATTTGGATGCGGTAACCAAAGCCACGGTCACGGTTCGGGCGCAAGGTGCTTCTAACGATGAACTGGCCATGGTGGGCGACCGCTTGGCCCAGGTGGTGAAGATAGAAGGTGACAAGGTGACCTTGCAGGTGTTTTCGGGTACCGAAGGCTTGGCTACCAATGTGGAAGTGGCATTTACCGGACATGTTCCCGGTCTGAAGGTGGGGGAGGACCTGGCCGGGCGTTTCTTCGATGCCTACGGGCAGCCTATCGACGGCGGAGCGGAAGCGGAAGGCGAATGGCGCGAAATCGGCGGCCCTTCGGTCAACCCGCTGAAACGGAAGCAGCCCTCCCAGCTGATCCCTACCGGCATCGCCGGCATCGACTTGAACAACACTTTGGTTTCGGGGCAGAAGATTCCCTTCTTTGCCGACCCCGACCAGCCTTACAATGAAGTGATGTGCATGGTGGCCTTGCGGGCCAAGGTGGACAAGATTATCCTGGGCGGCATGGGGCTGACCAACGACGACTACCTCTATTTCAAGAAATCGTTCGAGAACGCCGGGGCCTTGGACAAGATCATCTGCTTTGTCAATACCACCGAAGACCCGGCTGTGGAACGTCTGCTAGTGCCGGACATGGCCTTGACCGCTGCCGAATACTTCGCAGTAGACAAGAACGAAAAGGTATTGGTGCTGTTGACCGACATGACCCTGTATGCCGATGCCTTGAGTATCGTCAGCAACCGTATGGACCAGATCCCGTCGAAAGACAGCATGCCCGGTTCGTTGTACTCGGACTTGGCCAAGATTTACGAGAAGGCCGCCGAGCTGCCTTCGGGCGGCTCCATCACGATTCTGGCCGTGACCACCTTGAGCGGCGGGGATATCACCCATGCCGTGCCTGACAATACCGGCTATATCACAGAAGGGCAGTTGTTCCTGCGCAACGACAGCGACGTGAACAAGGTCATCGTGGATCCGTTCCGTTCCTTGTCCCGTCTGAAACAGCTGGTTATCGGCAAGCAGACCCGCGAAGACCATCCGCAGGTGATGAACGCGGCAGTGCGTCTGTACGCGGATGCCGCCAATGCCCGGACCAAGCTGGAAAACGGCTTCGAACTGAGCGACTACGATGAACGAGCCTTGGCGTTCGCCAAAGACTATTCGGCCAACATCCTGGCCATCGACATCAATATCGACACCACCGAGATGCTCGACCGGATCTGGCGGATGTTCGCCAAGTACTTCACGCCCACCGAAGTGGCCATCAAGCAGGAGCTGATGGATAAATACTGGCCTCAAAGCAAATAGGACAGGATATGGCTATCAAGTTTCAATATAACAAGACCGCGCTCAACGAGCTGGATAAGAAACTCAAGGCGCGTACGAGGGCTTTGCCGACCATCAAGAGCAAGGAGTCCGCGTTGCGCTTGGAGGTGAAGAAAGCCAAGGGCGATGCCGAACGGATGGATGCGGAACTGGAAGCCAAGATGCAGGCCATGGACGGCTTCGCCCGGCTGTTCACCGAATTCAAGCCGGATCTGATCCGGGTGGAAGATGTGCAGCTGGAGACCTACAAGATAGCCGGAGTCCGCATTCCCCGCTTGAAGGAAATCCTTTTCAAGGAAAAGGAGTACCCGCTTTTCAATGCGCCGCTCTGGTACGCGGACGGATTAGGCGTCCTGAAGGATCTGGTCCGTATCGGCATTGAAAGCGAAATATATACTTGCAAGATGAACCTTTTGGATGATGCCCGTAAAAAGACGACCCAGAAGGTGAACCTGTATGAGAAAGTGCAAATCCCGGGTTATAACGAAGCCATCCGCAAGATCAAACGTTTTCTTGAGGATGAGGATAATCTGGCCAAATCGGCTCAGAAAATCGTTAAACGCCGTCATGAACAGGAGGCTGGCTTATGATTGTACCTATGACCCGATATTCCGTTCTGGTGTTCCACCGCGATTTTGCCGCGTTCATGGAAAAATTGCAGCAGGAAGGCCTGTTGGACATACGCCAGAATGAAGTACATACACCTCAAGCCGATACCGAGTTCTATCCAATCCTGCAACGCATCGAGAAGGTGCAGCGGGCGTTCAAGCTCGAAGCCAAGGAACTGAAGGAATCCAAGGGACAATTGACAGAAGTGTCGGTGGATATGGCGGCTGTCACCGATGGGGAATCCTATCTGGCGAAGGCTGAATCCGCTTTGGCGGATAAGAAAGAACTGACAGCCCGCATCGCTGAAAGCAAGGCGGCACTGAAAAAAGCCGAAGTCTGGGGTGAATTCGACAAGGACAAACTGTCTCGACTGCAAAAGGAAAGCGGTCTCCGATTGGTTCCGTCTTCGATGTCAGAGAAATATTTCCCGCAAGGGGATGCTTTGGCGGCTTTGCCGGTGGAGGAAATCGGTCGGGAAAGCGGCTCGGTCTATTTTGTCTATGTCTGCCCGCTGGAAGAAGCCCGAGGATTGACCGCCGAAAGCTTGTCGGCCATCATGGGGGCTTCGGTGAGCCTTTGCGAGTTGCCGGCCCGGACGGCAGCGCAATGGAAAGAAAAAATCCGTCAGGAGGAATTGGATTTGGCTGCCAGCCGAGCCGTCATCCGTTTTTTACTGGAACGGCAGGAAATCTTGAAAAGCTATAAGACCGATTTGATGAACCGCTTGGAATACAAGACGGTATCGTTGAACGTTCCGGAAGAAGCCGAAGGCTCGTTGCGTTTCATTGAAGGATTCCTTCCTACGGAAAAATGCGAAGCCTTCGAGGAATTCCTGAACCGGGAAATGGTGGTGTACGAGAGCGTAGCCGCCGAAAAGCTGCCCGAGGAGGAAACGCCCAGGATTCCGGTCCTGCTCAGGAACAACCGCTTCGCCAAGCTTTTCGAACCGATTACTCTGCTGTTTTCGTTGCCCAACTACCGGGAAATAGACTTGACGCCTATGCTGGCGCCGTTCTTCATGGCCTTTTTCGGCTTCTGTTTCGGGGATGCCGGATACGGCTTGCTGCTGATTGCGATTGGTCTGGTGCTGTCCAAGAAGCTGCCCGAGTCTTACAAGGGGTTTGCCTGGCTGGCTTTCTGGTTCGGTGTCTCTACCGTTATCTTCGGAGGATTGTCAGGGACTTTCTTCGGCATCAGCTTGGTGGAAATCGAAGCTTTGGGAAAGGTTCGCGATTATATCTTCGACAGCAACAAGATGATGACTTTGTCCTTGGTCATCGGAGGGGTGCAGATTCTGTTCGGGATGGTGATGAACGTGCTGAGGATTACCAAGGAGCAAGGGTTCAAATACTCCTTGTCGAAGGTGGGCTGGCTGGCCATCATTGTCTGCGGCGGCCTGTTGGTCGGGGCTCCGATGATGGGAATCATGCTTCCGGCGGCGGCTTGCTATCCCTTGTACGTGCTGGTAGGCATGGGGGCTTTGCTGGCCTTTTTCTACAACAGCCCGGGCAAGAATCCTTTTCTGAACTTGGGTTTGGGGCTGTGGGATACCTATAATACAGCCACCGGCCTTGTGGGCGACTTGCTTTCCTACATCCGTCTGTTCGCGCTGGGATTGACAGGCGGTATCTTAGGGGCTGTATTCAACGAATTGGCAGTCACAGCGGGAACAGGCATCGGCGTACCGGTAGTGAGCCAATTGATCATGCTGGTCATCCTGCTCTTCGGGCACAGCCTGAATATCGCGCTCTGCGCCTTGGGTTCGGTAGTGCATCCTTTGCGTCTGACTTTTGTGGAATTCTACAAGAACGCGGGCTTCGAAGGAGGAGGAAAACCTTACCGGCCGTTCTCTATCCAGCATTGAGATTTCGGGAGGGCGATGCCGAAAGCTGATAGGTGCATCGAGATTATGTGGAAACAAACTTTTGAAAGAATAATTAATTGAGTTAAAATAAATTAAAATCAACAAATTATGGAACCTGTAGTTTTAGCTTACATCGGCATCGCCCTTATGGTAGCCTTGTCCGGTATCGGGAGTGCTTTTGGCGTATCCATCAGTGGTAGCGCCACCTTGGGCGCCTTGAAGAAAAAACCGGAGGCTTTGGGCTCCTGCATCGCCTTGAGCGCCTTGCCTGCGACCCAGGGTCTGTACGGATTTGTGGGCTTCTTCTTGACCTATACCAAGATTACGCCCGAAATCACTTGGTTTCAAGCAGCTGCCGTCTTCGGTGCAGGTCTTGCCTTAGGTTTTGTCGGCTGGCTTTCCGCCCTCCGCCAAGCCAAGATTTGCGCCGACGGTATCAACGGTATCGGCAACGGCCACAACCTTTTCAGCAGCACCATGATTCTGGCCGTGTTCCCGGAATTGTACGCGATTATCGCGTTGTTGGTCACTATTTTGATTGGCGGCACATTGTAAAATAAAAATGATTTTTGGCGGCAGCTGCTTCGTTGCGCGAGGGTTCGAAAATGCTCACGTACTTTAGTACGCTCCGTTTTTCTCGCCCTCGCGGTGCCTCGTATCTGCTCGCCAAGAAATCATTTTTACCGGGATCTCTGTTAGAGGAATTCCAGAGATTTCGATTTCCGTTGCGCAAGGGTCATTTGCCAGACACTGCAGTATCTCATGCTAAATTTTCCAAAGCCAGGATTCCTAAGCGGTAAGAATCCAAGCCGAAACCTGCGATAGTGCCGATGCAAGCCCTGCCGATTAGCGAAATGTGCCGGAATTCTTCCCTGGCGGCGATATTGGAAAGATGGATTTCGATGACCGGCATTCCTATGGCCTTGATGGCATCGTGCAAGGCAATCGAAGTGTGGGCGTAACCTCCGGCGTTGAGCAGGATGGCCCGCTGTTCGCCGCCGCACGAATGCAGCATGTTGATTAGTTCGCCTTCCACGTTCGATTGGAAATAAATGATGTCATGCGCAGGGAACTGCGCGAAAAGCCGGGGAATATACTGATCGAAGCTCTCTTTGCCATAGACATCTGGTTCCCTGAGGCCGGTCAGGTTCAAATTCGGTCCATTGATAATGGCTATTTTCATTTTTTGTGTTGTTTTCGTGTCTATGCTTGCTGTTGTTCCTTGATTCTTTCCGCCACTCTATCGCTTGGATATGGCCGGGATGGAATATTGGCTTCGGCGCAGCCGTTCTTTCGGGGCGGGACTCAATCCCTCGGCTCCTGTCCAAGCCCTGCCTTGATCCATGGGGCATGGCTCGAGGCTGTTGCATGGCTTACATGGATTCATCCATTCAAGGGTGTGGACAAATCCCAGTCTATCGGTGCCAGTCCTTCTGAAACAAGGATCTGGTTGGTTCGCGAAAAATGCCGGCAACCGAAAAAGCCTCGGTGGGCTGACAGGGGCGAGGGGTGGACAGCCTTGAGTATGTGGTGCTTGCTTGTGTCGATTAAAGTACTCTTGGCTTGCGCGTAGTTGCCCCATAGCAGGAATACGAGACCTGATTTTTGCAGTGACAAAGCCCGGATGGCCGCATCGGTGAAAGTTTCCCATCCCTGCCGTTGATGCGAGCCTGCCTGATGGGCGCGCACAGTAAGCGTGGCATTGAGCAGCAAGACCCCTTGTGCAGTCCATTTGCCCAGATGCCCGCTTTGTGGAAACGGGCATCCTAGATCCGTCTGCAATTCTTTCAGGATATTGATCAGGGAAGGCGGGAACGGGCATCCGTCAGGGACGGAAAAGCATAGACCTTCCGCTTGCCCTGGCTCGTGGTAGGGATCCTGCCCGATGATGACTACTTTTGCCTTCTCGAACGGAGTGCTATTGAAGGCATTGAAAATCAGGTTTCCCGGAGGATATACCACATATTGCCGTTTTTCAGCCAGCAGGAACTCTTTGAGCCGGGCGAAGTAGGGCTGGCGGAACTCTTCCTGCAAAGCGTGCAGCCAGCCGGTTTCTATTTTCGGGGTGATTTCCATTTTGTGTTTTTATGGCAAGGGGATGCCGGTGTCTACCGCAATCCGTACCGTTTGCCGAATTTGTATTCGATGTAAAAGTTCAAGAAGCCGAAAGGATTCTTTTTTTCCATCATTATGGGGATCCGTGTGAAATAGCAATCGTAGATGACACCGATTCCCAATGTGTGCGATCTTTCTTGAGACCGGCCGAATTCAAAGTTCATGCCTATCTTGGCATAGATGCCCGGATAGGGACGCATTCCTGAGAGCCCTTTCAGCACAGGGCCTCGTTCAAGGATATAGGAAATGTCTTTGTGCCGGGGATTGTCCGGGTCCAGGCGTTCCAACCGGATGTCCTGTCCTGCTGTATCGTACAGGACGTTGACATATTGGGGAAATGCCAGTCCGAGAGAAAAACCTCCTCGGTAACTGACAGAAACCTGGACACCTCCCCAGTAAGGTTTGTCGTTCAATATCCATAAGCCGCCGTATCCGGCTCTGAGTATGCAGAAACTGTTCAGCATGCCGTATTTGTAACGGCGTCCGGTGCCGTACCAATTGACCCCTTTGGCTTGATGGCTGATCTGGGTCGCGAACTCGATATTCCATCCGTGGTAGTTGAAACGGCTGTTGAGACGGCCTTGTTCGTAGCCTATGGTGAAACCGGCTGTATGGAGCTGCGCGTAGAAAAAGCGCTCTTTCGTGTAAAGGTTTTCCATAGGAGGGACAAAGTCTTCGTATACGAGGACTTGCGCACTCGAGGTGTTCCTTCCCAGCCCGATGAGGACTGTCATGATTGTCAGTATTCCGGCCAGTTTTTTATGCAGGCGATCTGTTTTCATCCGGCACTACGCTCAGTAGGGTAAAGGTTCGACTTTGTACGGGGTCTTGTAGGCAGGGCACAGGCGTCTGGAGCTGGCGCAAGACGACAACAGCAAAAGGCTCGACAGGCAGATTGCCATGGCGAGCGACAAGATCCGGGATGTCTTCTTTTTGCAAATCATAATCAGACAAAATTACATGATAATTCCAAATTGGCGAAAATTTTTTCGAATATTCTCCGGGCAGCATTCTTTTGCGTACTTTTGCGCATTCCGGATGTCTCCTTCCGTTAGCGGGACATGCTTGAAAAAATTGCTTTATGAAAAGAATATTCTGCGTGATAAGCTGTTTGGTGACGGGGCTTTCGATGTCGGCTGCTGCCGTGGTGGACACGATTTCTCCTGTCCGGGACTCATTGATGCCCGGCCGTGGCTTGGGAGAGGAAGTCCGGGATACAGGGCGGGTTCCGTCTTCGCCCAGGGCCGGTGCTGCGGCAGGATCCGTCCGGGAAGATTTTCTCCAGGCAAAGGAAGAAATAAGAGGCTGGTTCAATGACAATATAAAAGCCAATGCGGTGGGGGAGTATGCCGAAGTGCAAAGGCAGAACAACCAGGCTTTTGCGGATATGCTGCGCCAGCCCTCGTCCTGGTCGTCCTATGCAATGCAGCGCCGGGAACGGGAAGAATATGTTGACGGACGCTTCTTCACGGAGCGTGCCAGGCCGTCTTCGGACACGGCTTCAGGCAGGAATATCCGCTATGCCTCGGTGCTGGAGCCGCATGGCAGGATGGAATCTCCGGTGCCGGAGACTTATTATGCAGGAGCCGGGACGGATGCGGTATCCAGGATGGTTTCCAAGCAGCAGGATGCCGTTGTCAAATTTTACGGGGAAAGCCTGCGTTTGGTGTATGAGCCATCCTTGAAGTCGATCGGCTTCGGGAAGGCGAAGGAAAAGCATATTGCCAGATTCTGGCAATATTTGGCAGGGGAGGATTACGGCTCGGTCGTGCTCCAATTGTACCAATTCAAGGAAGACCTCCATTTGAACGATTACCAGTATTACCAGTTGGTCAAAGCTTTTGCCGACCAGATGTTCGCCAAAGGCAGGAACGGGGAGGCATTGGGCTTCACTGTGTTCATTTTGAACCAGACAGGCTATGATGCCCGTCTGGCCCGCTTGTCTCTGGAAAAGAAAACGGAAATGGTTCTGCTGCTGCCTATATGGGAAGAGGTTTACGGCATGCCTTATGTGGTGATTGGCGGGAATCCTTATTATCTGGCTGGATACGAGCTTTCGCCAAGGGATATGCGGAAAGCTGGCATAACCACGTATTCCAAAGCGTTTGCGGCTGCCACGAGTCCATTGTCCATCCAATCGGATCCCTCGTTTTTTGGCTTGGATCCTCTGTACGGGATGTTCAATGGGTATGTCTATAACGAACGTCTGGCGGAAGCGGAGCTGTCATTGCCGGCCGGGCCTATGTCCATTTATTGGAATGAGCCATTCAATGAATTGATGGAAAAGACGTTCCGCTACAGGCTCAAGCCTAATTTCGACAGCATCGTCCAAAAGAGGCAGGATGCCAACTTGCAGGAGCGGATTTCAGACGAGGGAAGGCGGCAGATGCTGGTCTTGCAGTTGTCTTCGTTCATTGACCGGAATCTGAGCACGCAGGCAAAGAAGTCCTCCCGGCTTGCCGGGAGGTACCTGTATCCGGATTTGATGTTCTGGAAAAAAGGTTCTGGGGACATCTGGGACCGTTCGGTTCTGTTCTGCCAGGTTTCCAACAGGATTCTGGGAATCCCTGCTGTGATGCTGGTTTATCCCGGTTTCGCGATGCCGGCCGTAAGCCTGTCGCCAAGCGGGATTGCCCAAGGTTCGCCTTTTTCGGGCGCGGATTACGTGGAATACGGCGGGAAACGTTATTATCTGTTAGGCAAGATTCCTAAGTCGGTCGACACGTCTATGCCTCCGGCTCTGATGGTCTGGCAGGAAGAATGACAGGCGGGCGTCCCTGCTGCATGGCTGCAGCATCCGGGGTGAAGTCATGGGGGGACAGCTGGTCGAAGCGGGAGATTCCATGCAAGTAGTGCGCCGAGACAATGCTTTTTCCATACATGCAGGACAGCTTCTCCGGATGAGGGGCCTTTCCCCTTTCGGGCTGCAGTCTCTTCTTCCATTCCTTGAAGTCTTTCCGGGCTTTGATCACGGCTTTGAAATCTCCTGTATGTCCTTTGGCAAGGAACATCAGGGCTGCCAGCAGGTCCATCCATTTCCGCTTCTGCATTACCGGCTTCAATGCTTTGTCAGGCAAGTTCTTGTATAGCAATGCCATATTATTGCGGAAGTTCAGATAGGTCTTCCGGGACGACCCTTTGGGCAGAGTTCCCCCTCCTATGTGGTAGACTACGGATTCCGGGTAGTACATGATTTTGTATCCCAGGTTCTTCATTCTCCAGCAGAAGTCGATTTCTTCCATGTGGGCGAAGAAGTCCTCGTCCAGGCCTCCGTGTTCCAAGTACAAGTCCGCACGTACGAATAAGGCGGCCCCGGTTGCCCAGAATATTTCCGTGTCGGAATCGTATTGGCCGCGGTCCGTCTCCACCTTGTCGAAGATGCGCCCCCGGCAGAAAGGGTATCCTAAGCGGTCTATGTAGCCTCCGGCAGCTCCGGAGTATTCGAATTGGCCACGGCATCCGTAGGATCTCAGTTTGGGCTGGGCGGCGGCTACCGTGGGATCCTTTTTCATCTTGGCAATGACCGGTTCCACCCAGCGGGGAGTGACTTCGATGTCTGAATTGAGCAATACGAAAAAACGAGCCTTTATCTGTTTGAGGGCATCGTTGTAGCCTTTGGCGAAACCTCCGTTTTCAGGATTGACGATTAGCCGGATACCCGGATACCGGCGACGCATGAACTCCGCCGACCCGTCGCTTGAATGATTGTCTGCCACAACGATTTCCGTGTCCGGGCCGGGGGTGCATTCGATGAGGCGGGGCAGGAATCTCTCTAAAAAAGACTTGCCGTTCCAGTTAAGGATTACGACGGCGGTTTCAACTTCGTGTTCCATACGTTTTCATATGCTGCAAGCCTGGATGTGACGGCTTCTTCGATTGCGCTCTTCCCTTTCAACGGGACGGGGCCATCCGGTACCGGGCCGCGCGGATCTGCCGCATCCTGTGCCAGGCAGCGGCCCTGTCCTGCAATGCCAGCGTGCAAAAGTAAAAGCTTTTGCGTACTTTTGCCAGCCCTGGGCAGAAAAGCATCGGGTGCGTAGAAACAGTCATTATGGAAAAAATCATCAAATCGGCTTTGATTTCAGTCTTCCACAAGGACGGGCTGGATCAGATCCTTCAGGTTCTGAAGGCTAATCATGTTAGAATCTACTCTACAGGAGGCACCTGCGAGTTTTTGAGGCAGCAAGGACTGGAAGTGGAAACCGTGGAGTCGGTGACGGGATACCCGTCCATCCTGGGAGGCCGGGTCAAGACACTGCATCCAGGCGTGATGGGAGGCATACTGGGACGTCGCGGGCTGGAAGAAGACCGGGCCACGATGCAGAAATACAAGATTCCCGAAATCGACATGGTGGTAGTGGATTTGTATCCGTTTGAAGACACTCTGGCTTCCGGAGCCTCGGATGCCGAAATCATCGAGAAGATAGACATAGGCGGCATTTCGCTTATCAGGGCCGGGGCAAAGAATTTCAATGATGTGCTGATTGTGCCTTCCAAGGAACATTATGCCGAGGCTGCATCCGTCATTGCCGGATCTTGCTCCACGACTTTGGAAGAACGCCGTCGTTTTGCCGCATACGCTTTCCGCAAAAGCGCCGCATACGACACTGCTATCGGGAACTATTTCTGCATGACCGTTCCGGGAATGCAGGGCGGGGAAAGCAGACCGGAACCCGCTCCGGCAACTTCCGCCAAAGAAGGGAATCCGGGATTCGGCGGGATACCGGCGGAGGCGAAGCCTTTGCGTTACGGGGAAAACCCGCACCAGAAAGGCGCTTTCTACGGTGCGCTCGACAAATGTTTCACCCAATTGCATGGCAAGGAAATTTCCTACAATAACTTGCTCGATATCGATTCTGCCATGGCCTTGATGAAAGATTTCGATTCCCGGCCGGCTTTCGCGATTCTGAAACACAACAACGCCTGCGGTCTTGCCGTGCGTCCCACGCTTCTGGAGGCATACAAGGATGCCTTGGAAGCCGACCCGGTCTCGGCTTTCGGCGGGGTTTTGGTTTCGAACCAAAAGATTGACACGGCCACGGCTACGGAAATCGACAAGATTTTCTTGGAAGTCCTGCTGGCTCCGGCTTACGAGGAAGAGGCCCTGCGGATATTGAAGGGCAAGAAGAACCGTGTCCTTTTGCAATACCACGATTTCAAGATGGGCGACCCGCTGGTGCGTTCCTGCCTCAACGGGGTTTTGGTCCAAGACCGTGATTCGGTAGTGGAAACGGCAGAGATGCTCAAGACCGTGACTAAAAAGCAACCCACCGGAACCGAAATCCGCGACATGCTGTTTGCCAACCGTGTCGTAAAGCACAGCAAGTCCAATGCCATCGTGATAGCCAAGGACAACCGGATGCTGGCTTCGGGCATAGGGCAGACTTCGCGGGTGGATGCCTTGCAGCAGGCCATCGGGAAAGCCCGGCATTTCGGTTTCGACTTGCAGGGGGCCGTGGTGGCTTCGGATGCCTATTTCCCCTTTGCCGATTGCGTGGAAATCTCGCACAAGGCGGGAATCACGGCTTTCATCCAGCCGGGCGGTTCGATCCGCGACAATTTGTCGATAGAGTACTGCGATGCCCATGGCTTGGCCATGGTCTTCACCGGAATCCGGCATTTCCGCCACTAAAAGACGGGACACCGAGGCGTTGTCCACTTAGTTCCTCGGTGGGTTTCAGGGTTTTATGAAACAGAAACTTTTCATTGTGGCAGGAAGCTTGTTCCTGGCATTTGGCGTGGTGGGCATTTTCGTTCCAGTCTTGCCCACTACGCCTTTTCTTTTGCTTTCGGCTTGGTTCTGGTTGCGTTCCTCCCGCAGGCTCTACGATTGGTTGCTCAGCCATAAGTATCTGGGAAAATATATCCGCGATTACATGCAGGAACGCAAGATCCCCTTGCGGGTCAAGGTGTACACCTTGATTCTGATGTGGGCTTCGATGCTGCTCTGCATCTTCTATTTCCTGTCCGGACGGCTTTGCCTGCAACTTTTACTGTCGGTGGCCGCTATCGGGGTTACTATCCATGTGTTGAAGTTGCGGTCCTGAATGGTTTTCGGAAATTTCAGAGGTTGCGGATGAAATCGTCCAGGTTTTCTTCCTCTTTCAACGCAAACTTCTTTTTAAGCCGGTAACGGTGCATCCGTACCGATTCGGGCGAAACGTTGAGGATTTGGGCGATCTGCTTGTTCGACATGCCGATACGGAAATAGGCGCAGAGGCGCAATTCGTTTTCGGTGAGTTCGTTGGTACAAGGCAGTTCTTTGAGGCGTTGGAAGAAGCAGGGATGGATTTTTTGGAAATGGAGCATGAAATCTTCCCAATCCTTATCGGTATTGATATTGTTCCTGATGATGTTTTGGATTTCCGAGGCTTCAGGCAGGGAACCGGGAATCCGTTTGGCGATATCCGCGATTTGTTGCAGGATTTGGTTCTTGTTGGAAACCAGAAGCGAATAGGAGGCGATTTCGCGGGCTTTGGCTTCGAGGATTTCCTGGTGTTGCCGGGCCTGGAGTTGCTTGAGATGTTTTTCGTTTGCCAATTTGGTCTCCAGTTCCTTTTTTTCCAGGTCATTGCGAAGGCTTTGCTGGCGTTTTTTATGCCAGAACAACGTGAATACCAAGGCAGCGGTAATGATAATCAAGGTTGTGAAGAGAGCCAGGAAGCCGAGCCTCCGGTTTTTGAGCTGGATGTCCTGCTGGGCGATGGTGAGTCTGTTCTCCGAGTTTTCCAAAAGTACGGACACGTAAGCCTGATAGGCATCGATGGCCCCTGAATGCCGGGCTATCTCGTTGCTGATGTCGATATATCGCATCATATAAAACAAGGCACTGTCGGTCTGCCCGGTTTGCTGGTAAATGAGACCGAGATTATAGAGAGCGTAGGAGAGTTGTTCGATGTTGTGGTCTTGGATGGCAATATCTTCGGCCAAGGAAACGAATCGGAAAGCTTGGTCGGTGTCCCCCTTGACAAAAAAATAGCCCGCGATGTTTTGGTACAAAATGGACTTGATTCGATTGTTGTCGAGTTTGGCGGACAGGGCCAATGCCTTTTTTCCGTAAAAGAGAGCCGAATCCAAGCTCATCTTCGTAAAATAGAAAGTGGTCAGGTTCATGTAACCGATGGTGAGCAAGCCGGTGTTTTGGTATTGTTCGAGATTGGGAATCAACGAGAGCAAGGATTGAAGGGCGGAATCGGCACCTTTGACATAGAATTGGTTCTTGGAAAGGGCAAGCAGGGCTTGGTAATGTTCAAAACTGCGGGATCCCGTCAAGGCCACGCATTGGTCCAGGTAGATGCTTGCCATGGAGTAGGACTTGATGTTGATGCAGATGTTGCCCAGCAGGAGCAGGGTCTTGGCTTCAAAATGAGGGTTCCCGTTTTGCCGGAAAAGTTCCAAAGCCTTCAGTCCTTCCTGGAAGGCATTGGTGTACAGACTGCCGGATACATGGTCCATGGCAAGGGCCAGGTTCAGGAGGGCTTTTTCAAAACAGGCCTTTTCCGGTAGCATGGCTTGTCTTTGCCGGATTTCTTGGATCAGGAGCGTGTCGGATTTCCCTTGAGGGTACAAAGTCGCAATCCGGGCATAAAGGACGTATGTTCCGAGTTTTGTGTTTTGAGGATAAATACGGGCCGAATCCGCAAGTCGGCGTATCAGACTCTGGTTCTTTCCGGCTTGGGAAAGGGCGTTTTCCTCGATTCTTTGGAGAAGGGAGTCCGCCCAGGTTTCCGGATGTGCGTTTGAACGGGGACATATGCCGAAAAAGAAGAAAAGGCAAAAGAAAATGAGGCTGACGGAGTGTTTCATGGTATCTGTTTTGCGTGGAACCGCTCCCGAAAGTATGGAATCCGGGAGGAATTTCAAAATCGGCGCTAAGACGGAGTTGCGCTTGCGGATTTTGGAAAAAACGTACTCCGTCCTGCCAACCTTGAACGGTATTTTTCGGCCAGGTACCTCTTTTGAGATATTAATAGAAAGATATTCTGTTTGTTAATTATTTTTGGCGTTACGCTTTGTATACGCTGGAAATTTGAAAAGACGTAGTATGCTCCATAGATTTGCACCATTGGAAAAACCATTAAAACCAGATCTTATGAAAAAAAGTTTCAAAATTTTGATGTTGGCCTTTGCCACATCTTTCATTATGTCGGGCGTACAGGCCCAAACCGGAACGTACAATCAAGAGGACTTGGCGGATATCCGGGCTTTTTTGAGACAACCATCCGCGGAACAGGGGAAAGCCAATTTCGAGCAATTCGGTTTGACCGTTTCGGACACGGCGGATTGGACAAGCTCGACGGATTGGGTCTGGAAGTTATCCGCGACTTGGGTCTCCGTGGACGGAGAACAGAGACTTGGCGGCGTTTTGTGGATCATGAAGAAACTGGGAGGGACATTTTCTCTGCCGCATTGCGAATACCTGACATCCATCAATGTTTTCAATAACGGAATCGAGGCGGTGGACGTGTCCGGGAATCCCGCTTTGACAAGTCTGACGCTGACGAACAACCCACTTGCGGCCTTGGATGTAACAGGAAACCCGGTATTGAAGAGTTTGTCGGTAGAGAGTACATCCCTTTCGGCATTGGATGTGACGGGGAATCCGGCTCTGACCGTGCTGGCAGCCGGGAGTACGGGAATTTCAAACTTGGACCTTTCCGGGAATCCCATGCTGGAAGAACTTTATTGCAGCAATTGCCAGGAATTGGAATCCATTGATTTTTACAACAATCTTTCTTTGAGGGTTTTGAATGCAACCTCTTGTGGCAAGTTGACTGAATTGGATTTGTCAGGTCTGACGGGCTTGGTCCGTTTGTTTTGTTCGGGATGTGACTTGGCAAGCCTGAATTTGCGCGCCAATGTCAATCTGGAGGAGTTGCAATGTCAACAAAATCAGATTTCATCCTTGGTTTTCCCGTCCAATTCGGCTTTGCGGACCATCGATTGCCACGAGAACGGCTTGGAAGCCCTGGACGGTTTGGAGAACCTGCCGAGGCTTCAGTCTTTGCAAGCGCAGGACAACCGTTTGAACTATTTAGACGTTTCCAACAACGATAGTTTGGTTATTTTGTACTGCAACGGGAACGCCTTGGAGGCTGTGGAAGGCTTGGCAAACTTGGCATTCCTGAAGGACTTCAGGTGCCAGGACAATGACATTTCGGATCTTTCCATGCTTCCTACGGAAAGATTGCAGACGTTCCGGGCGGAGAACAACCGTTTGCGTATCTCGACCTTGCCCGTGCCTTTGAACGCTGCCGGAGAGGCAATCTATGCTTGGTGGTTCTGGCCTCAGCAGGTATGGAACGGGGGCGCCGTGGAAGCTGGGGACGTGATTGATTTGAGCGCGGAAGCCTCCAAGACCTTTGGGGGAACGACCCATGCGACCACCTATGCTTGGTTCGAACTTGGACCGGATATGGAAGAGCGAGCGGTGGAATTGACATCGACCGAAACCGGGATTTTTCCGGTAGACGCTTCGATGACGGGCAAGACCTTGCGCTGCAAGATGACCAACGCTTTTTTCAACACCAACAACGGTCAGGTCAGCGACACGGCTTTCCCGATTGTTTACGAAGTGTATGTGGCAGGCGAAGAAACTTATGCGTCCGATGAAGTGGCTGCTTTGAAAGCATTCCTGCGTCAAGAGTCGGCAGAAGAGGGGCGGAGCAACGCGGAAGCCTTGAGCGTGGACACTTCGGCATGGATGGAAGGCGACCTTTGGCTGTGGAGCGTGGAGGGCTTGCGTTTGAGTTCGGGGGCGGAAAAGCGTGTCGAATCCATGGATTGGAGCGGGAAAGGTTTGGCTGGGGAACTCGAGCTTTCGGGCTTTGCGCAATTGGACAGCCTCGATGTTTCGGACAATGCCCTGACTGCCTTGGCTTTGGATGATTGCCCGGCTTTGCAGAGCGTTCGTTGTCAGGATAATGCCTTGCGTTTCTCCACCTTGCCCAAGGTGGAAGTAGACGTATTTGAAATGGCGTCCCAGGCGGACATCGACTTGGGGCGTGTCAACTACGCGGATGGTATCGACCTGCGTTCCGAAAACGAGGTAGTGCTGGACGGGGCAAGCACGACCACGGAATACCGTTGGGTAGTTGTGACATCCGAAGGGGAAACTGGGACCACGGCTTTGACGAACAGGGACGGGCTTTTCATTCCCGATACGTCCTTGTGCGGCAAGAATCTGCGGGTTTATCTGACCAACGAGGCCTATTGGGGTGAGACACCGGCTTCCCAGCTTAGGCTTTGCGCGAATGTATTCGTGAACCATTATGTGGAACCGACCTATTCGGAAGAAGAGCTGGCGCAGTTGCGGGCTTTCCTGCGGCAGGAAGGGAATTTTGCCGAGTTGGGTTTGGCTGTGGCGGATACGGCGGACTGGACGGAGAACAGTACCTGGGTCGCAGATGTTGAGGGTATGGAATGGGCCGTGTTCGGCAATGAATACAAGGTGGTGGAAATCAGCTGGGCCGACAAGGGGCTTGCGGGAAATCTGGATCTATCGGGTTTCGATGCCTTGGAAATAGTTCATGTGTACGACAATGATTTGGTTTCGCTGAACCTTTCTGGTGCGGAAGCCTTGACGGAATTGCGGATGAACAACAATGTCCGTTGTGCCACCTTGAATTTGCAGGGCTGTACGGCTTTGGAGCGGATGTACGTGCAGAATTGCGCCTTGGAAAGCTTGGATGTGGCCTCCTGCGAGGCGTTGGTGTTCGTGCAGGCGTTCAACAACAAGTTGAAGGCTTTCGATGCCTCGGGCAAAGCGGCTTTGACGACTTTGTACTTGCATGATAACGAATTGGAAGAAATCGATTTGACGGGTTGCCGCTCTTTGGCAAGCCTGAATGTTTCCAACAATAGCCTGGAAGCTTTGGATGTGTCTTCCACCTCCGTGACTTTCCTGGATTGCAGCCGGAACCGTCTGACCTTGGCTTCCTTGCCGCGAATTTCCATTCCTTCTTTCAATTACAGCCCGCAATCGGAAGTAGAGGGCGAACCTGTCCCATATCAGGAAGGCGTGGATTTGAGTGTTTTCGACCGCGTGGAATTTCCGGGGCAAGAGCCGGTTCAGACCTCGTATGCTTGGTTCGATGTCACGGCAGGGACGGCCTTGCAGGTGGATACCTTGATGGAAAACGATGGTACAGGAAGGTTCTCAATCGACAAATCCTTGAGCGGTATGGATTTGCGTTGCGAGATGACGAACGCGGCCTATCCCGGTTTGACTTTGGTTTACTCCATTTCCTTGGAAGAATCCGTTTCGGCTTACGATGCCGGGGAATTGGTCGATTTGCGGACTTTCTTGCGTTTTTCGAATGAAGAGACCGGACTTACCAACGCCATGACCTTGGGACTTTTGCCAAGCGATACGACCACATGGAATCAATCTGCAAAGTGGCTGGCTCGTTTGACCCGGCAAGGCCATTTGACTTGGAAGTACGAGAACGAGGGAACCCAGGAAGAAAAGAAGCGTCTGGTGAAAATTTTCATCGTCATCCAGAAGATGACAGGGAATTTGGACTTGTCTGCCTGCACGGAATTGGAGGAATTGGATTGCACGGGCATAGGAATTACAGGCTTGGATGTGACCAAGTGTTTGAAATTAAGGAATATATGGTGTATGAACAACCAAATTCCGGTCTTGGATTTCTCTGCCAACACGGCTCTGGTGAATGTGATGTGCTATAACAATCCTATCAAGACTTTGGAATTCAAGAATCATCCGGATTTGATGGTCTTGGATTGCCAAAGTTGCGGTCTGGAGCACTTGGATGTTTCCAGTTGCGAGGTTTTGAGGGTGTTGAATTGCCAGAATAACAAGCTGAAGGAAGTCGATGTGACGGGAAGTCCCTATTTGGAAAACTTGTTTGTCTCTTACAACCAGTTGACGGATTTAGATATTACAAAGAATCCGGATTTGATGTATTTCTATGCCGCCAATAACAGAATCTCTACCTATTTTGATTTTGCTCGCTATAATAGAGGTTTGTGGCATATACATATCGAACATAACCAGGTGGAGGGTTTCAGCGTTTCGGACATGACGATAGAAGAAATAGATGTCAGCTACAACGAATTGACTTTCTCGACCATTCCATTCGATTTCACGAGGAAGACCTATGTGTTCGCTCCCCAAGACACGGTGGATTTGGGGTCGATTCCGGCAAACGGGATCTTGGATATTTCCTCGGAATACATGCTGGATACCGATGGTTCGCATTCGTACTATGAGTGGCAGATTCTTTCGGGTTCGGAATGGCTTGAAACCGATGATGTCATTACGCTGGATGAAACCGGAATCTTTGTGTTCGACAAGGATGCCGTAGGGAACCGTTACCGTTGCCTCATCACGAGCGACAATGTATATCGTTGTGCCTTGACAATGGAATATTATGTGGACGTGGTGGAAGCTTCGTCCAATGCGGAAGATGATAAGATAAAAGTTTCCGTTTATCCGAATCCGGTAGCGGACGAGCTGCATGTTACCTCTTCCCGGACCATGGAAACGATTCGCTTGTTCGACATGAACGGACGGCTGGTTTACCAGAGCGAGGCGGGCAGTCCGGAACACCGGATCGATATGGAAAACCTGCCTTCGGGCATGTATGTCCTCGACGTGGACGGTTTGCTCCGCAAAAAAGTGGTGAAGCATTGAGGAAGACCTCGTTCTCTATAGAAAGAACGATAAACCCAAATCGGTCATTAGACTCGCCGAGTGTGTTTCCTGTTTTCGAAGAGGGATGCTTTTGTGCATCTTGTT
>CALUGT010000010.1 GCA_944320265.1 uncultured Bacteroidales bacterium
CGCCGCGGTCGCTTTCTTCGCCGCCGCAGCCTTCGCCTTGGACGCGCCGGCCGGTGCCGATTCCGCCGCAGTCGCTTTCTTCGCCGCCGGCTTCATTCTCGCCTTGGCCACTTCCTTGATGACATCGCCAACCGCATCCTTCAAGCTGCTCCCTACGGAACATGCCGCGTCCTTGACCTTGGCCCGGTTAACTGGTGTATCCACCGTATCTTTGAATTTCCTGGCTGCCCTTACCGCCTTGCCTACTGAGACCTTTGCCTTTCCAGCAACTTCCTTTGCCGCGTTCCGCGCTTTCTTCCCTTGCTCAGCCGCACTGTCCTTGACAGCTTTCAACTTCTCGCCAGCCGCTTCCACTCTGGCCTTGGCTTTCTTTGCCTGTTTCATGGCAGACTCAGCCACAGGATGCCCCATAGCAGCCTTTTCCATCTGACCGGCCACTTCTCCGGCTTTGGTTCTTGCCTTCTGAAAAAGCGTTTCCGCCTTGCCCTTGGCTTTGACCGCTTTCATCCGCGAGAGACGCGCCACCGCTTTTACCTTGGCACGGTTTTCCTCGGTATCGATTTGCGCCTTCACCGCCATGGCCTTCTCTTTGGCTTCCGTGGCGGCTTTTTCCACATTGGCCTTGGCGGCACGCAGTGCCTTGACCGCTTCCCTCTGCCGGGACGCGGTCTTTTCCGCCTCTTTCTTGCCGGCCGATGCCTTGGAAGCGGAGCCTTTTTTAGGTTTGGCTTCTGTTGTCATTTGGAATTTGCTTTTATGCGTTTATTCTGAATTGCTCGATCCGTCTCTTTTTCTTCCTTGGATTTCTGCATGTACCGATGCAAATGAGAGCTGATAATCCCTATCGCTTTCTCGTTCGCCCCTCCCTGCGGAACAATGATGTCGGCATACCGCTTGGTGGGCTCGATGAACTGCTCGTGCATCGGTTTGACCCAATCCGCGTAATGGCTCAAAGCCTGTTCGTAAGTCCTGTTCCGTTCATGAATGTCCCGACGGATGATCCGCATCAGGCGGTCGTCACTGTCGGCATCCACAAAAACCTTAATATCCAATCTTTTGCGAAGCTGCGGATTGGAAAGGATCAAAATGCCTTCCACAATGACCACTTCGGTAGGATAAACCGTCACCGTTTCTTCAGAACGGGCGCAAGTGATATAGGAATAAATCGGCATTTCAATCGGCTTCCCTTTCTTGAGTTGGTCCAAATGCCTGACCAACAAAGAGAACTCAATAGAAGAAGGATGATCGAAATTAATAGCCCGTTTTTCCTCGTCCGGCAGATAACCTTTATCCTTGTAATAGGCATCCTGCGGGATTATCGTGACTGAATTGCTGCCGCAATTGGCCGCAATCTTGTTGACCACCGTGGTTTTACCCGAACCGGACCCTCCGGCAATACCGATTATCAGCATACTACCTGTTCTGTTTTCGTTTTCAACGGCTTCCCGGCGATATTGCGCCGGATTTGCCCGAATCCGGCCAGCCTGCGAAAATGTAAAAGTACAAAATATCCTCGGTTTCCACGTCATCCTCCCGGCAAGGCCCCGGAACAACTGCCTGACTTGCAACGGATCCCACACAAGAGAACACCTACAGGCCGGTGCAAGACAATGCCGGTTGCCAAGCTGTTGCATTTCGATGCGGTTGCCCTGAGCAAGGCCTCGCCTGGCTAACGGGCAGACCCGGACACCGTATCCACCGAAGCCGCATAAAAGATTTCCCGGCTCGCTTCCTTGACGATACGCACTCCATCGCTCATGCAGGAAAGGCGCAATGTCACCTCGCCCGAAGCCGAATCCACCCCTGCAAGCCTGTACTCTTCGTACAAGGAGGGGAGACGACTGTCGAAAGTGGCCAGTTTATAGTCGAAATCCACCAAGGCCTCCTCCTCATTGGCCCTGCGGGCATTCTTATCGGAATAGGCCTCGTTGCCGTATTTCTTCACATCGCTCCAGCCTGCCGAATTCAAAAACGAAGCTGTAATCCCCACCGAAGACAAACCGCCGGAGACAGACAGCCTCTCATCGAAGGAAAACATGTAAACCTCCGTGACTTCTCTCTGGCAGGCAGAAAAAACCAGCGAACCAGCCATCAGCACCAGCACGGATTTCATTGTGTTCTTGACTTTCTGTACCATTTCGATTCTTTGCTTTAGGATTTTCCTCAAAACAGGGGCAGCCCAAGAAGCTGTTAAACCCGAATCGGTCATCAGACTTCGGGAAGATTGCCCGCTTGTGCCATGCAGCATGCTTCTCGCCTAGCCGAAGGCGTAGCGAGAAACAGGATGCGGACAGAAGCGGGCAAGATGCCCGAAAGCCTCATTTCCCCAATCAGGAACGGACACGGCGTGTCTCATGACCGATTTGGGTTCAAGATTCCTTGCCATCCAGAAAAGATGGATTTCCAAGGAGCGATCCCGGAAATTTGCCTCCCGGCTCGAGCTGGGCCGAGGCGCAGGAACTTCGACGAAGCCAATCTCCCCGGGTACGCCTCTCACCTCGCCAACACAAGAAAACAGCCTTCATCCAAGCAGGCTCCCCGGATCAGGCTTGCAGGAAGAAAACCGGCTCGGCCCTGCGTTCCCCGTACATCGCTTCCAGTTCATGCTGATGATAGAGATACCCCTCATCTACATAGTAACGGGCGCCTTCCGGGCATTTCTTGATGCACGCCCCGCATTTGATGCATATCCCGGTATATTCCCGCACATCATCCCTGCTGATCGACCCCATCGGGCAGACATCGGCACAGACCTTGCAGTCGGTGCATTTAGCATTGACCAAAGACTTCACCTTGCGGATATCGATGCCAGTGCCATGGCGGTCGCGAGGCGTATAGTACCCTCTGTAGGGGAAAGGAGTCCCTTCCACAGAAACCGGATGATGGAAATCCGCCACCCCGCCATCAGGCAAAAGGCTCTCCGCAAGTTTCCCGGCGACCAAAGCGGAAAATTCATCCATCTTGACTCTATCGGCCTGATCCGGCCGACCGGCTGCCAGAACCCTGGAAAAGGAATGTTCCCCGATGAACGCCGCCGCTGCGATTGTCCGCATCCCGGCTTTTTCCATCAAATCCCGCAACTCTACCAAAGCATCGTCGAAATTCCGGTTCCCGTAAAGCACTACAGGCACGCCTATAGCTCCGTCGCCCTGCATGGTTTGCAGGAACTTGAGCAGGACATTGGGAACCCGCCCGGCATAAACGGGAGTTCCCAGCACCACCAAATCATCCGGACTGAAAACCAACGGAGACATCCTGCCGGAAGGCAAAGTGAAATCCACTTCCGTGCAAGGCAGCGAAAATTGTCCGGCCAACTTCCGGGCTATATGGCAGACGGTTTCCCGTGTAGTTCCCGTGCCACTGAAATAGACAGCTTTGACATTTTTCATGATTCAAGGTTTGCATTGCCTTCCGCCCTCGTGCAAAAGGCCGGATCTTCCCTCGACGAAACGCGAGCAGGAATCCCCGCAGTGTTCACGGATGCGAAGATACAAAAAAAAGCCCCGTGCGAACGAATCGCACGGGGACAAAAACTAAAACTATGAAAACATGTGACGCCGGAGGGATTCAAACCCGCAACCTTCTGATCCGTAGTCAGATGCTCTATTCAGTTGAGCTACGGCGCCATTCCCGAAACGGGACTGCAAAGGTACGAATATTTTTGAATCCGCCAAATCCCGGAATGGAAAAAAATTCCAGATCCGGGCTCATGAGCGACACTCACGGGTTCGAACGTATTATCAAGAATAGTTATTCTTGTTTATCAGGTTCACAACTACCTTCACCATCACATCCTTTTCTTCCGTGCGGCTTTCGGCAATCATCAGCGTGAGGGCGACAAGGGTGTTGTCGGCTATTCGTTTCGTTCCGTCCGTATTGTAAAGGATGCCGTTGCCTGCCATGAACCACAAGAAGAGAGTGGCGGCAATGCGCTTGTTGCCATCGCTGAACGAATGATTCTTTGTTACGAGGTAAAGCAACATGGCGGCTTTTTCTTCTACTGACGGATAAAGGTCTTGTCCGCCGAACGTCTGGTATATCTGCCCGATGGAACTTTTGAAGGAGTCGTCCTTCTCGTTCCCGAACCACTCGCTACCACCGAACTTCGCCTTCAAGTTTTCAATGGCCTGCATCGCTCCCTCGTAGGTCGCATGGAATTTCTCTTCGTTGGTAGTTTGTTCCACAGTCAATTTCCGGTAATCGTACTTATCCAAAGTATCAAGGGCATAAGCATAATCGGAAACAACCGCCACAAGGCCGGAAGCATCCTCCGACCTCAAAGCCTCCTGCGCTTTTACCGTCCGACCCAAAACAGAAACCAGCTGCTTAAGTTCCGTGTAACGCTGTTCTTTCAATGTCTTGTTGACCGCATAACCCTTTACCAAATACTCTTTCAGCACCTTGTTTGCCCAGATACGAAAT
Source organism: uncultured Bacteroidales bacterium (assembly GCA_944320265.1). Classification (GTDB taxonomy): domain Bacteria; phylum Bacteroidota; class Bacteroidia; order Bacteroidales; family P3; genus Pullibacteroides. Next base: position 4,423 of record CALUGT010000010.1, read on the forward strand.
TGTGTGCCACGCAAAGAATTTACCCGATAGCCGACAGAAATAATCATGTCCAAATTATAACAAGGTATTTGTCGAGTAACAGTCCTTGTGCCCTCCGTACGAACTTGTGCAAAAAATGCACAAGTTGAATCTTCCTTCAATTCTCCGGTTCTATAAATGTTCTTTATATGCCTTAGGATAGAAGTCCTGTCCGTCTGAAACAGTTCCACCATCTGCGCCTGCGAAAGCCAGAGCGTATCTCCTTCCATTCTGACATCCACGGAGGTCTGCCCATCCGCGGTCCGATAAATCAAAATTTTGTCATTCAATTCCATAACCCAACACTTTAAACAGGTTCAACATCTCCTTTTTGCTTTTCTCCTCCTACAGGAGCAGTCCTTGCATCCCGTCTTACAGTTGCTTCATCCTCATCGTTTATAGCAAGATCCATGCCATCATCCCGAGTCTTGCCGGGAAAAACAGAGACCGGAGCGAACAAATTCGGACATGGCCGAAACAAGCCAGCTTCGCGCACTAGGTCAGGGATAGGCATGTGCTTCGGCTCTTCGTAGCACCGCCCCAATATATAACATTTTATCATACATCATAAAACATTTAATTTTATTACTTGGAACATTATGCCGTACTTTGCCCCAGAAAACAAGAAGGGATTCCTGCCGGAAGCTGCCCGATGGAAACCAGCCCGGCGCAAGCCGCCCCAAGACACACGGGGGACAAAGAATCCTCTTCGAAAAAAAAGAAACAAAAATGGTCAGAATCAGCGAACAAAAAGGGAACACCCTGCACGGTATCTTGCTTATCACCCTCTTTTCCTGTGCGGCGTTCTACATCGCCCAGTTCCCGTTCTTCCAGAAAATCTCGTTCAGCCCCCTGATTATCGGGATCCTGTTGGGAATGCTCTACGCCAACAGCTTGCGCAACCGGCTGCCCGAAACTTGGGTCCCCGGCATCAAATTCTGTTCCAAACAAATACTCCGTCTCGGCATCATCCTTTACGGTTTCCGGCTCACGCTCCAGAATATCGTGGAAGTAGGAGGAACGGCCATCCTGATTGACATCATCATTGTAACTGTAACCATCCTGTTAGGCTGTCTGTTAGGCAAACTTCTGAAAATGGACAAGGAAACCGCCTTGCTGACCTCGGTCGGCAGCGCGATTTGCGGAGCCGCTGCGGTACTAGGGGCGGATGCCACCCTCAAACCAAAAGCCTATAAAACCGCCGTGGCCGTCTCTACCGTGGTGATTTTCGGCACCCTCTCCATGTTCCTCTACCCTGCCCTGTACCGCAGCGGCATCTTAGGCCTCGACCCGCATGCCATGGGCGTTTATACAGGTTCGACCCTGCACGAAGTGGCGCATGTGGTGGGAGTCGGGAACGCAATGGGAGGCCAAGTAGAAGACACGGCAATCATTGTCAAGATGATACGGGTCATGCTCTTGGTACCGGTCTTGTTGGTCTTGGCTTTCTGGGCGACCCGCCAAGCCGCCGGTTCCATCCGGGAACGGAGAAAGAAAGCCGCCGTAGCTTCCCAAGACAACATTCACGAAACCGGAAAATCCGACAACACGGACGGGAAGGCAGCCGGAATCAGGCCTGAAGCCAAATTTTCCCCGACTGGAAGCGCAGCCTTGACCGAACCGGCATCGCCAACCAGAACGGAAGACCCAACAGGAAAACAGAGCGGGAAACGCAAGATAACCGTGCCTTGGTTCGCCTTCCTCTTCTTGGTGGTCATAGGATTCAACTCCCTGAACCTCTTGCCTCAAGCCTGCGTCGGCTTCATCAATTCCTTCGACACCTTCCTGCTGACCATGGCCATGACCGCCTTGGGAACCGAAACGAGTTTCGACAAATTCAAAAAAGCAGGTCCCCGCCCCTTCCTCCTGGCTTTCCTGCTCTATATCTGGTTGACGGGCGGAGGATTCCTGTTGGCGAAGTCCCTGGCATAAACAAGTACAAAATCCCTATTCTCCACGCAAAAGCCGTTGGCACGAGGGAGCACAGACGAAGCAAGGCCGAGCTTCAGACAGTTTTCGAGGGAAGCCTGACGACCGTAAAGCACCCAGGCACCGCCTTAAGAAATTTCACGTAATTTCTTGGACGCGAATGCCAGGAACCGGGCCGCATAGGGGTCGAGTTCGCCCTGAAGATGAATGGAATAGAACATCCTTTCTATCCGGAAGTCTTCGATTTCCACTACTTTGAGCCGGTTCCTGTCCAACTCCTGCCGGATACTGTACACGGACAGGAAAGCCAAAGCATCGGAACAGGCAAGGTAACGCTTGATGGCTTCGGTGGAACCAATCCGGACCCCCGACTCCAAAGCATGGATATCCAAACCGGCCTCTTCCAGCTTCTTCCGAATCACATGGTAGGTTCCCGAACCTCTTTCCCGGAAGACGAATTTACGGGGCGGCAAACCGGACAGGGAAAGTTTTGAAGGCCAAGGCCCCGAAGCCGAAGCCACCAAGACCAGCTCGTCCCGGAGGAAATCCTCGTAATGCAACTCGCTCCGCCCCTTGTTCCCCTCGATGAAGGCAAGGTGCAGGCTTTTGTCCAGCACCATCTCCTCAATCTGCCGGGTGTTCCCGTTGGCAAGCCCCAAGGAAATCTCGGGCCATTCGCGGACAAAACCCGCCACCACCTCCGGCAAGACGTACTGGGACAGGGTCGTGCTGCCGCCTATCTTCAACTCGCCCCGTTCCTGCCCCCGTAATTGTCCCAAACGGTATTCCAAGACTCTTTCCTGGTCTATCAAAGGCTGCAACGCCTGTTTCAGTTCCTCGCCTGCTCCGGTCAGGACCATCCCGTTGCGGGTCCGGCGGAACAGGGTCAAACCCACTTCCTTTTCCAGTTCCCGTATGTTCTTCGAGACCGCCGGCTGGGTCAGTCCCAGAACCTCGGATGCTGCCGTCGTGCTAGGTGTCAGGCACAACTGGTAAAAAACCTTGTATTTGTGGTCAAGCATAGTTCCTTGGATAATTCTTGATTTTTAATAAAAGCCAGCTAAAAAAAACAAACGGAGCGCATTTTCCCCGCAGAGCAAGATTTCTGCTCACCTCTTTCGCAAAGCCCCCATAAAGATAATAAAACCCAACAAACGGAAGCCATTTTGGTACACATCCCCACTCCGAGTTTGACTATCCCGTGTTCCGGAAGAGAGAGCCTCGCCCCAAGGTCGCCACTCCCTTATCAAACCTGCAAAAAAAACGGCCGGGCAAACGCCCGACCGTTCCAACCAAAACCAAAAAACCTGAGGGTGCGGGGGAAAAGCTCCCGCCGCACCCGCAAGCGGTTCAAAGCCGCTACAACACCAACTATTTGATAACCAGCTTATGGACAGATAATTGGCCATCCAAACCGCTTACCCTCAAGAAATAGATTCCCGAAGGCAGCGCCGACACATCGAGTTCTTCGTCTCCGGCACTTTCCATGGACATGACAAGATTCCCCTGCACGCTCCAGAGTTCCAGACGGGAATACTGGCCCGACACCAGGACATGATCCGAAGCCGGGTTGGGCATCAACCGGATACCGGCAGCATCCCGGGACTCATTGCCGACCCCTACCGTCACCGTCACCGGTGAAGAAGCGCGTTCCACGCCGCCTTCGTACACGGCCGACACCGAGTAAACGTATGTCCCGTCAGGCACAGCCTGGTCGGCATACGTAGTCTCCGCAATCATATCCTTGAACAAAGGAGATTGATCCCGGTACACTAAATACCCTTGGAATCCTTCGCTTTCCGAAGTCGTCATGGAGAAAGTGGCAATCATCGCCCAGTTGCAGTTGCCTCCCGTGTACTGGTAATTGGAAAGCCAGTTCTGCCCGTCCTCGGAATAAAGGTCGCCCTTGCCTACCACCGCCGGGCCGTTGTCCACGATCATCGTGCCTTGACCGGCATCGGCTTCTATTTCAAAGCCCACCATCAGATCCTTGCTGAAATCGATCCGGTAGGGTTCGTCCAGATAGAACTCCGTCAAGGTTTCCTGGCAATCCTCAAGCACATCCTGGCTGTAAACCAGTTCGCCTCCTTGGTAGACCAAAAGACGCAATCCCATCGGCTGGGTGTAGAACATGGCGGCCACCGAACGCAGCTCGCTGCCGTAAACCGCCATCAAGTCCATCGGTTCCCATTGGCAGGCCACGTAATAGGTTGCCGCATCCTGCATCATCAAGGCACTGGCGACATCGGTCTCGGCATAGGTCAGCATCACAGGCTCTTCAGAAACGGGAGCGCTCCAGGAAAGAACCACGTTGTTCCCGTCCACATCGGCCTGCAGATTGGTCGGAGCCGTCTGCACGCCTTCGTATTCCACATTCACCACGCATGCCTCGCTCTGCTCGCTTTCGCAGGAAGTGTTGTACAAGGCCTTCACGGTATAGGCGTGTTCCCCATTGGACACATTGCCATCAAAATACGCATTGGACCGGATCGGTTCCGAAGTCAGGAGCTCGCCGTCACGGTACACGTAGTACCCGGCCACGGCCTCGGTCAACGTCTCTCCGGCTCGAACCTCTTCCTGAACCTCGAACACATTGCCTCCGGCTCCCACATAGATATCGTCCAGCAACAAACCCGAGCCATTACCAGATACATAGTTGACAGCCACATATTTAGCATCTGCCGGGATTTCATAGGTAAAGCGCGTGTACAGGTTGTACACCTGCTCGGGCGTGGAAGACACAAAGATGAAATTCTGCGGATTGTTGTCCGACAAGCTGTATGCCACCTTGAACGATTCAGCCTTGCCGACATCCAAGCCTCTGGCCATGAAGGAGAAGCACTGAGGCTGCCCCTCGGCCGAAGCCGCCAATGCCGCCGGTCCGATAATCCAGTCGTCGGCATAGGTCAGGTAAGCGCCGGCGGAAGTGTCGGCAGGAGCCAAGCTCAGCAAGGCCTTGTTGCCGGAATACGCCAGACCTGTCTGGGCCGGGTCAGCCTGCGTCTGATCCATCACAAAGAAACTCATGACCTCGTTCTGGCCCGCGAATTCGAAACCGGCAGGGACGGCAGCTTTCAGACTGTCCACGGAAACCGAGCGCCAATCCCCCATCGAGCCACGATGCGCGTAAGCTTCCATATCATCGCCCCGCTTGGCCGTATCCAAGACCGCAGTCCAAGTCAAGGTCACGTTCCGCTTGTCCACTTTGGCCTGCAAGCCGATGGGAGCTTCGCAATGGGCAGGTTCCGCGATAACGACATCCAAGGCTTGGCTTGCCTCGCTTTCCTCGCCATCCACGTAGATTGCCGTCACGGTATATTCATAAGTGCCAGGCTCGGCCAAAGTGTCGGCAAAGGCACGGTTGGGCAACATTTCCGCATTGAGTTTTTCCCCGTCACGGAAGATATTGAAACCCTGCACGTAGATGCTTGGCCCGGCTTCCACCCAGACCACTTTGTTGGTTCGCGGCGCAGACTGCTGGATATTGGCCAGCAAGGCCACGGTCCCGTTCGGCATCGCATAAACTTCCAAGCCGCCGGCACGGGCATCGTCTTCCAGATCCAAAGGCACGGCCTCGAACAAATCCGTCCGGTTGCCCGTGGGTTCCAAGGTCTCGAAATCGTATTCCACCAACTCGCAATAGCCGCCTTCACCCTGCTGGAAGAAGAACAGCTTGCCATCATGGTAGGCAGACCCGTAAGCCCCGTCCAAACCTTGCACACCCAAGTCCAGGTAAGCCCCGGTCTTGCTGACGAAATAACTCGTGGTCCAGTCCCCGATTTCAAAGCCGCCCTTGCCATTGTCCAGCTCGGGTATATAGGCACAGTGGCGCACCGGCGCGGTCACATCCATGGAGCTGACCAAGGTCTTGTTCTGCAAATCAAGGCAGTACAGGACCACATCGTTGCTGCCGCCATAGAAATACCGGCCATCGTAAGCCAGATCGTAAATGGAACCGACACCGGAGATGACGAAGCTTTCGATGAAGTTGCCTTCCATGTCGTAGCGGTTGAATTCACCCGTCCGGTTCCAGTAAGAGGTGTAGATATTGACCCCGTCCGTAGCTATGGCCTGTTCCCCGGTCGAATGCAGGTCAAAGTCCCGGATGTAATCGAAAGGCTCGTACCCGGCCTTGGCCCCTTCCAGATTCGTGTTCGGCTGGTTCCAGAACAGATTCACGTAACGGTTCATGGCAATCACGGCATCCAGGTCTTCCGGAGCGGAATGCCCGGATATGTCCACGATACGGGCCATAGCGGTGTTGGAGTAATCCGACTCGCAAATGTCGTAGACCGCCGTCACATTGTAGGAATACAAGCCAGCCACCGAGACGGAGTCCGTATAGGAAAATCCCGTGACAAGCTCTGTATTGACCTTGACACCGTCGCGGTACACATTGAAGCCGTCGGCCGTCAGCTCGCCCGTCCCCGGGTTTTCCTTGGCTCCCAGATTCATTTCAATGTTGAAATTGGCATCCGAACCGCCCAAGGCAAGCAAGGTGGACCATCCAAGGCCTTCCACGTACACCACGTTGCCTTTGCCGTCCACGGCAGGGCCGGCATCGATTCCAAGGAGCAAGCCACCGGCAGCCGAAGGCGTCGCTTCGATGCCGACGGTCAGTTCCACACGGTCGTTGATGATGTATTCTTCATCCAGCACTACTTCCGTGAAATTCCCTATGGCATAATCCTCGATGGGTTGTTCATGCACCAACGTCCCGTCCTCGTAAATCTTCAGCACATACGTTCCTTCCGAAACGGCAAAGAAGCTCACCGATTCCAAGGGCATCTCCCGGTAATCGGCCAGATCGGCAGGTTCCCAGCGGGCAGCCCCGATAAAGGATCCGCCCGATGACAAGGAAATGCCATCGTCATGGAATCCGTTGCCCCAGCGCAGGACCGCCGGCTCCGTCCCCGTGGCCGAAGGATCCAGCCAGGAAAGGGCCACCGCACGGTTCATGACATTGACAGCCGTCAGATTCTTGGGCGCGTAACAGGCCACACCTACGTAAATCTCTATTTCCACGGAACGGGACAAAGCCGATTCATGGCCTCCCGCGTACACCGCCGAAACCGCATACTCGTAAACGCCCGCCTTCAGATACGGATCCTCGTAGGCCAAGCCTTCCACGGAATCCACCACCAAGCCGTTGCGGTACACCCGGTAACGCAAGGGAGCATTGTCCGCTTGCGGGGCTTTCCAAGCCAGACGGGCCGCCGAATCATCCACCACATCCACCGTCAAGTCCAAAGGCTTGGCATACTCCGCATGGCCATCCACCGTCAAAGTAAAATCGTATTCCAGGACATCCAGGCCCGGATCCATGCGGGCCGTCACCTTGACATGACGCTGGTCGCCGTCCAGCAAATCCGCTGTATTGACATGGTAATCCAAAGTATAATTCCCGTTGGCCGGAATCTCGACCCGCATCGTGTCCAGCGAGAACCAGCCCGGCAGCTCGTACATGTCCAGGACAAAGGCCAGGCCCGGATCGGAAACAATCGCGCCCATCAGCACGAAATGCCCGTCCACGTAATCGGTGCTGCCGAACAAACCCGTACCCCAGGTAGAAACCCAGGGAGTCCCATGCACATAGCCCGGCAGCTGTTCGCATCCATAAGCGTGGTCTTCTGCCACCTGAAGGGTCTCCAAGTCCACGCGGCGGATGACAGCCTGATCGTAAGGATTGGCAATATCCTCCCTTTGCGACTGGTCGATGACCCACAAGGTAGGCCCGTCCGCGAAATAAGGGTCGTAGGCCGAACCGGAAACGGTAGCGTTGATCTGGGTCTCAGGCTTCATGACCGAACCGTCCCGGCCAATCAAGGCCAGGCTGTACATAGTCCCGCACCAGAAGGCATCCTGCCGGGAATCGTAGGAGATATGCTTCAGTTCCGTGATCGGCGTGGCAATCTGCCCGATCAGGCAATCCCCGGCCGGACGGGAGAAATCCAGGATGTAAATATTGTTGTCCCCGGCGGCCACATAGAAATACAAGCCGTCGAACGCCATGGCGTAATACTGCCGGATATGAAGGTAAGGCATGAACGACTCGATGAAGTTCCCTTCCCGGTCGTATTTCCAGATGTTGGCATTGCCTTGGTTTCCCATATAGAAATATTCCCCGTCGAAGCAGATGGAAGCTTGCGCCAGATCCGAAGGCCGGAAGGTAAGGAGGTTTTCCATCGCCGGTTCCAAACCGGAAACGCCCTCGGCATACTCGAAACGGAAACCCGCCAAGGCAGGGCCGTCGCCCGTGTTGTTGAACACGATGCTGCCCTCCGAAGCGGACTCGACCGGAAGGCTGACCGAACCGGAAGCCTCCGCCAGGCTGATTTCCGGGTTCACCATAGGCACATCCACCGTATTGCTTCCCTTGACTATCTCCATCGTGTCCCGGTAGATGTTGGAACCCGGCAGATCCACCCGCAAAGCATACGTACCGGCATCCACGTCCGACAGGTGGTATGCCCCGCCTGCTTCCGAAACCGCCGTATAGACATCGTTATCCTGGCTGGTGAAAGTCAGCGTGGCACCCTGGGCAGCGGTTCCGTTGGTGGTCACCGTCCCGTCAATCGTGGCCTTGGCCTTTTCATAGACTTTCACATAGCTGACGAACCAGCCTATCACGTGCATGGCATCCTCGCCCCAGCAACGGAAACGGACCTGGAATTTCTTGCCCGCCACATACCGGGAAATATCGCAATAGACACGCTCGTAACCGAAATTGCCCTCCAACGAATTATGCTGGGCCACGGTCCGCCAGCGCGTGCCATCGTAGACCTCCGCGCTCAGGCACTCCATCGTCATCGGTTCGGTCGTAGGCACAAAGAAATCCCCCGCCACATCGTAGCTGAACATGACCGAATCCAAGCCGGTCGCATCCAGTTCTTTGGAAATCAGACAGAAATTATCATAATTGGTCAAACTTACCCGGGGGCGGCAGGTAGCCGCCGGATCCACCAGGCCTCCGTTCATCCAGTCCACATCCCAATAGCAATCCGTACCCGACGGATCCAGTATCCAGAAATTCTCCTCCAAACCGTAGCTGTCGAAATTCTCCACGAAAGGAAGCTGGTGTATATCGGGGACTTCCACTTCCAGCGCGGCGGAACGCGCCGAAACCCCGTCTTCGTAAACCGCTTCCAACGAGTATTCGTAAGAACCGTAATCGGATACCGCGTCGGTATAGCCGTTTTCCGTAATCAAGGAACTGTTCAGCTTGACATCGTCCCGGTAGAGATTGTACCCCAGCAGGTAGTTGTGGTCCGCCTTGGTCGGCATCAGCTTGTTGGTCCCGATCGCGATATCGTCGATGCAAAGCACGAACCCGCTATATGTCACGCAATTGATAGCCACATACTTGGCATCGGCCGGAAACTTGTACTCAAAATAATACAAATCCGGATGAGACTGGGAACGGCCCGGCACGGCTATCGAATCCCCGTTGTTCTGCCAGATGAACGAATCAGGCATCATGTCGGTGGTGGAGTGCCCTATCCTGATTTGCTCCAAACCGTAACCGGGATCAAACGTGGCCGCCCAGAAAGCCAAGGTAATCGTATCGGTAAAACCGTAGGAAGTCAGATCCGGGCTGATGATCCAGTCGTTCCGCTGGTCGCCGATGGTGGCAAAGGACACCAGCATCTGTTTGCCGGAATGCGCCACGCCTCGCGGCCCGTCATAGACCGGCATCGTCCGGTCGGGATTCCATACCACGAAGGCCGAAGGGTGCCCCCGCCCGTTCCATTGGTAATCTCCAATCCAGTAGGTTTCATCGTTGTCCATGTCCACATATTGCCACCCCACTTCCCCGGGCGAATTGACGGCGAACGCCTCATGGCTCTCGAAATCATCGAAGAGACCGTACACAGGTTCCGGGCTTTCCCAGTCCAGGACCACCACCTTGTCCGTCACGCTGACCAAAACCGGAGCCTCCGGCGCCGTGTTCGGCTCCTGGGAATGCCCCCGACCGGCAAGCCCGCCAAGGAGCAAGCCTGCCAAAAGAATAGTGAATTTCTTCATTTCTTGTCTTTTTTTACACGTTATGCAACCTTCCCGGAAGAAAAATCCAAAGCACCTTCCGGGAAAGTCTTTCAAATTCCTGAATAATCAAAACTATAACACGACCACTTTCTTCACACTCATCCCGCCGGCCTGCTTCAGCTGCACGAAAACCAAGCCGGAATATCCCTCCATATCGAATTCCACACTGCCGCCCCGGCATGTCGCCCGTTGCAGCAGACGGCCGGATGCATCCAGCAACCGGATTTCGGCCAGGCCGTCCTCCGCCGGCTGCACATGCAATACATCCCGCACCGGGTTAGGCCATACCGAGAACTCGCATTCCGCCAAGGCAGGACGGACGGATGTCGGGTCGTAGAGTTCCTTCTCGCCTCTCGCATAGCTGATTTCGATATGGTGCAAAGGCACATTGCCTGCCCCGAAAGCCAATGACCCGTCCGCGTAAGTCAGGCGCAAGTCATACAAGCCCACGGGGACCCAAGCCGTGTCGGAATACCGCAGGCAGGTTCCCGACACCGCGTTTCCGTCCTCGTCCCGCTCGAACTCGTAACGGTCCCTTTCCATAGTCTCGTAACGCAGTCCCTCGCGCACATACGAACTCAGACGCCCGTTGGCATCGTACTCGTAGTCATAGCAGGCGGTCTGGTTCCAAGCGTAAGATTCCCAAGCGTAGATATACAGGGAGTCGTTGTTCCCGGCCTGGTCGTAGACATACACTTCCCGGCTTTGGTTCATCCAGCCGTTCATGGCATTGTCCCAGATCGCGCTCACATATTCAAGCAGCTGGCCGGTCGTCGAATAGGTCATCGTGCGGTGCACGGCATCGGACCAGCCCAGGCTGTCGTAAGTCCGGTAAAGATAGTCCGTGTTGTTCCCTTGGGCATCGTATTGGTAAACCTGCTCATAAGCACTGTCGTAAGAGCCATCGACACGGATTGCCATGCAAAGCTCGCGCAGCAACAGGTTTTTCCCGTATTCACGGTAAAGGCAGCGGTATTCCCGCCAGGAAGCCCCGTCCCACAGGAAATACTCGAAGGCCGTTTCGTTGCCCTCGGTATCGTAGGTGGAGAGCTGTCTTTCAAGCGGCATCCAAGATACCGGCATCGTGTTCGCAGGTTCCTCCTTCAAGGACTCCTGCAGGCGGCCTTCCTCCGTATAGGTGTAGGTGTAACGGTTGTCCACATAGAACTCCCCGCTGGCCATATCGTAAATCTCGTTCAGGAGGGTCGTGCGGTTCCCGTTCTGGTCGTAGGTGGAAATCTTGCGGGCCGTAGGCACGTAGCCCGTACCCTGCCATACATAATTCACCGTCGTGTCTATCTCGTCCCAGACGTTGAAAACGGCATCGATGCGCTGTACCGGCATCCAGTCCTCGCCACCGGCATTGAAATACTCGGTCACCAAGGCATTGCCCCGATTGTCCAAAGTGTAAACGTACTGCTCGTAGATACCTGTCTCCCTCCAGGTGGTCACCGTGTCGGGCAGGCACCATTCCACCACTTCCGTTTCCAGGCTGTCCGCCTTGGGAACCGATACCGAAGGCGCGTTCATCCGGAAAAACGGCAAGGCCTCGTCTTGCGTCCCTGCCCCGGAAGGCATCGCGCACAGGCTTCCCGAAAGCAACATGGGAAGCCCTAGAATCCATTTCTTAGTTTTCAAATACATATTTCTTTTTGTTGATTCTTGATTTTAATGAACCCATCGCCAAAGATTGCCATTCGAACCGGCTCCGGAGTCCGAACATCGGACTACCAGAGACCGTTTTCCGGAAGCAGGCCTCCGCGTCACGCGCGAACAGCCCGCCCCGGAACTGGCTACCCCTAACGCACGAACACTTTCCTTACCCCTATGCCATCGGCACTATGGAAACGTACCACATAAACCCCCTCCACAGCTACCGGGACTTCATAGAGCGTGGCTGCGCCCTCGCCTTTGGACACCAGCTTGCCTTCCAAGTTGAACACCTCGTAAACCGCCGGAACACCGGAGTTCTCAATCAGGATACGGCCATCGCGCCCATAGCAGGCCCAAGCGTCGGCATCCAAAGCTTCGTTGCCGGTTTCTTCGGCGAACAAGGCCGTCAAAGCCGTGTCGCTGACAATCGTGAAAACGTATCCGGCTTCCTTGCTTACCGTATCGGACTCCGACATCCAGGCCACGAACTTCCAGCCCTCGCTGGCCGTGGCTTCCACGCTCACCTCCGTACCGGCTTCATACTCGCCCGCGCCGCTCACCGTGCCGCCTTCCGCCGGATCTGCCGTCAATGCCAAAGTGTACATTTCCGGCTGAGGCTCTTCCGCTTCGGCAAACAAAGCCGTCAGAGCCGTGTCGCTGACAATCGTGAAAACGTATCCGGTTTCCTTGCTCAGCGTGTCGGACTCCGACATCCAGGCCACGAACTTCCAGCCCTCGTTGGCCGTGGCTTCCACGCTCACCTCCGTACCGGCTTCATACTCGCCCGCGCCGCTCACCGTGCCGCCTTCCGCCGGATCTGCCGTCAATGCCAAAGTGTACATTTCCGGCTGAGGCTCTTCCGCTTCGGCAAACAAAGCCGTCAGAGCCGTGTCGCTGACAATCGTGAAAACGTATCCGGTTTCCTTGCTCAGCGTGTCGGACTCCGACATCCAGGCCACGAACTTCCAGCCCTCGTTGGCCGTGGCTTCCACGCTCACCTCCGTACCGGCTTCATACTCGCCCGCGCCGCTCACCGTGCCGCCTTCCGCCGGGTCGGCCGCCAATGCCAAAGTGTACATTTCCGGCTGAGGCTCTTCCGCTTCGGTAAACAAAGCCGTCAAGGCCGTGTCGCTGACTATCGTGAAAACGTATCCGGCCTCCTTGCTCAGCGTGTCGGACTCCGACATCCAGGCCACGAACCGCCAGCCTTCGTTGGCCGTAGCTTCCACGCTCACTTCCGCACCGGCCTCGTATTCTCCCGCGCCGCTCAGCGTACCGCCTTCCGCCGGGTCAGCCGCCAATGTCAAAGCATACGTATCCACTACTTTCACCATGATGGAATCGTTCCACTCCGTGCTTCTCGAACCATAGGTAGGTGCGGAATACTGGACCTCGAAATTGTAGAAATACGTTGCGCCGGCTTCCACCGCCGTGTCCACGTAAGAGGTAGGCAGCTCCTCGCCGGCCACAGGCATAAGCATCCCTACATAAGAACCGTAGGGTTCCGACATGTCCTCCTTCTTGTTGATGGTAATACGCATGATCTGGTAGGTTGTCCCGTAATCGTCCAGCAATTCCTGAGGCCACTCCCAACTGAGCCTTACAGCCAGGCTGTCCCTGATTTTCTCTGCTTTGGGATCGAGCACCGAATACAGGTCCGGAGTCCCGGCTTCCAGATTCAGGCGGCCGGTCAAGTCCATCGCATCGGCAGTGACGAACAAGCTTGTCGTATAATCGTTGATAGAGGGATGCGTGCAGCTAATCGTATAATATTCGTTCAAATACCCATGTATCGTAGTCTCGAACCAACCCTTGTCATCGGCTCGTACCGAATCAATCAGCACCACGCCGGCCGAATCGTAAACCGAGAAAAGCATCCCGGCCACCGTATCGTAACGATATAGCGAATTGTTATAATAACGTGCTATGCCGTAAAGCCTGATATCCGTGGCGACCGGACTCAGTTCAAAAGTCCCGGCATTGACCGAGCCGGTACCCAAAGCGGCAAAGTCGACCTCTACCTGCCCGGTGGCCGTGTCCATGCCTGCAGAAGTCAGTTGCAAGGCATACGTGCCTTCCGGAATCCCGTCCATGCTGAAAGCACCCGAATAATCCGTATAAGCCGAGTACACGGTATCGGAGCTTTCCATACGGACAAACGCCTGGTTCCGCAAAGCCGCTCCGTCCGTACCGGTCACCCGGCCTGTCACCGTCGCCCCGATCCGTTCAATGACGATATCCTGGGTAAAGGTATCCCCGGCATCCCCGGCAATCGTCACGGCTCCGTCCGCCGGGGTCTTGACACGGAAATTCCTGGACTCCGCTGCCGTGTAGCCGGAAGTGTTCTGGACGAAAAAACGGGCATCCCCCACGGTTACCTCCGGAAAGGAATAAGCCCCGTTCACGACCCGGCTCGCATAGGTCTTGTCCAAAGACGAAACAAGCGCAATCTGCTCGGTGCTCATGGACAGGAACTCATCCCATTCTTCACCATCCAAGGTCACTTTCCCGGAAACGGCCACCTGCACGCCAAGGTCTTCGGTCAGATAGACTTGCACCCGCTTGGCCGACACGCCCCCGTAATAAGAGGACTCCACGGCTTTGGTCTCGAAACTCGTGTCTTCATAGCCCTCCTTGTGGAAAGAAAGGGTGTACAGGCTGGAGGTATCGCAGAAAAACTGGATCGAACCATACGAGTCGGTTGTCCCTTCCTGGACCTCGTCGGCCAACGTACATGTGACTTCCACGCCCGGTACCGTCGGCGAATTCCACGAATACGGGCCTTGGTAGGTGACAACCGTCATGAACACATGCGTCGGGTCGTCTTCCGCCGCAATGTCATAGGTCAAGGTATCCACGCCGGGGTCCACGGTCACCTGCGCCGTGTAGGATTTCACGCTCCCGTAGCCCTGCCCCCTGAAGACCAGCGTATACGTCCCTTCGGCCACGCCTTCGATGGCATAGCGGGCATAGGAGCGGTAGGTCTGGGGATCATACCCGGTAACCACCGACACCGAATGGACCGCAGAACCATCTTGGTTCAGGACAACCGTCCCCGAATTGACCGGTTGCGGATTCCCGTAGTAATCGAACGTGACATCCCCGGTCACCACCGTGGCATTGGATGCTGCCAAGCAACCTGCCAGCATTGCAAAAAACATGAACAATCGTTTCATAATCGTGATATTTTTGGTTTATGATATTTTGCCTTGCATCGGTACAGAGGAACCCGCCATCCGGGTTCGATATAAAAGTAGGGCTTTTCATTTCCCGACACTCCTTTTGTCCCCCGACAAAAATTTTATCTCTGCCGGAAACGTACTTATCTTTTCCTTAGTCAAATCAACAATCATTTTGTTTTCAATGAATAAACACTACAAACCCAAGGACTGGACAGACAAAAAACGTAGGTTTTTCCAAGCTTTCCCCATATTCCTTGCCCATCGAACCGGCACAATTCTCCCGATTGGATTATCTTTGTTCCGAGCTTTACCTGTTTGAAACAAAAGAAACACCGTCCATAAAGCGGGATACATTAAACCAAACGCTGACTGATGCCTGTCCGGATAATATTGCTTTTTCTTTGTCTCCATAGCGGCATTTGCACCTGTCTCCAGGCGCAGTCGTCGGCAAATATTGCATTTTTATTAGGGAAAGCCGGTTATTATGAATATTTGAACGAAGACTCCTGCCTTTACTATGCCAGCCAAGCCTACACCGAGAGCGTGATACAGAAAGACAAAATGTCCCAGGCGCTCGCCGTGGCCAAAATCGCCAACGCACATCAAGGCAAAGGGGAATACGAGAAGGCATTGTCTTACGCCCAAAGCCTCCGCGACCTTTCCCAGCAACTCCACGATGACGCGCTCCTGGCGCAGGCCTTGATGCTGACCGGGACAGTATACTTGGACATGGGAATCTTCGATGCGGCCTACACCCACCTGACCCAAGCCATCACCATCCTCCTACAGGAACCGGAAACCAACAGCGACAAGTTAGGAAACGGGTATAATGCGCTGGGAGTCTTAGCTGCCAAGCAATCCCAATACGAACAAGCGCAAAACTATATAGAAAAAGGTCTTTCGCTGATTGACACACTCCGGGACAAACAGCAAATCATCTTGTTGAACAGCAACCTGGCCTTATGCTGCATCTACAACAAGGAAATCGAAAGAGGGGAAAGACTGCTCAAGGAACAAATCCAGCGTGTCCTGAGCCAAGACATTCCCTACAATCTGACCTTCCTGCAACTGAGCCTCTGCCGCATCTACATCGAAAGCGGCCATTACGACCAGGCTCTGGAATACGGGAAAATGGCACTGGCATCGGCCGAAGAAAAGAACAACCTTCTTTCCACCGCCCAGTCTCTATATTACATAGGATACATCCATTTCATCACCCAGCACGATCCTGAAGCCTTGGCCTGCCTCCTCCAGGCCGACAGCATTGCACGGCAGCTGGAACTCCTGGACATCCAGGCCTATACAGCCGGGCATATCGCCGCTCTCTATGAAAGCATGGGAGAATACGAACAAGCCTACCGCTACGCTGTCAGGCAGAACCGGGACAACAACGCGCTGAACCAGAAGACCAACCGGGAGAACCTCTACCGTTTGAGGCACGAGTACCAGTACAAGCAGCAATTGGCCGAAATGGAGACCGAAACCCATAAGAAGACCACGCGGTGGATTCTCATAACATCTTTTTCCGGTTTGACGCTCCTGCTCTTATGGACATGGCAGTCGCGGCAGAAAATCAAGCTCAAGAACATCCAGCTCAAGCAAGACCAGACCTATCTGGAGCTGGAACAGAAGAACAAGGAAATCACCACGAAAACACTCTACCTGCAACAAAAAAACAAATTGTTGGCCGACATCGTGGACCGGCTGGAAAAGGCCAAGCATCTGTTCAAGGTCTCCAACCAGCCTATCATCGACCAAATCATCCGCGAGCTGACGCAATCCACCAAGGACAACTCCTGGGAGGAATTCGAACTCCGCTTCGAGCAAGTCCATACGGATTTCTTCAAGAAGCTGAACGAACGCTTCCCCAACCTATCGCCTACCGAAAAAAGGCTTTGCGCCTACTTGAAACTGAACATGAATTCCAAAGAAATCGCAGCCTTGACCCATACCACCGTGGGCAACGTGGAACAGGCTCGCTTCCGGCTGCGCAAGAAAATGGGATTGCACGGGACGGACACGAACCTGATGACTTTCATAGAAAGCCTCTGACTCCTTCCATTCCCTCAACCCGAGCCGATTCCCGACATGACCGAAGCATAAACACGCACATTCAGGCCACCGCAGCTCCGTCAGGGAGCCTGAAAGGAATCATGAATCATCCCCATTGCATCCCCATTGTCGCAAGATGCAGAGATTACTCTGCCGGCACCTCCGGCAATACAGGCGGGATTCCCGAACCCATATCAGCGGGTTTCATATTGACAATCTTGTCAACCACATACCTGGAGTACCCCCGCCACGGCAAGGCTCCGAAATATTCGGTATAATGGAGTTCGACAACCTGGCCGCCCGCGTTCATCAGTTGCTCGGCAATCTCCTTGTCGGCTATCGAGAAATTGAATTCGTTGGACTGCACCGCACCGGCCTTGGCCGACCAGAATCCGGTCTGGATCAGCTTGCCTTCATAAGTCTTGAACACAATCCCCTTGCGGACAACAAAATTCAATTGCCCGGTCTTCACGCCCTCCCCGTAAGGGAAATAGAACCTTATCCACACAAACACAACCAATGCCGCAACCAATACCGACAAAAAGACAATCTTGAACTTGCGCCACCAACGACGCGGCCTTTTGTTTCCTGCAGTTTCCATATTATCGAAAGAATTTAGAAGCCGTTTCTGGTTCGCCCGTGCAGCCCGCCAAGGAAGATGCCGAGGGATGCAGCCGCGTTCCATTGGCCCGGGCCACCTCAACCGGGGCTGGCACGAAGCCGGCGACGGATTTTCTTTGCCGCCGTAGCGGGTTCAAGCGACCTCGGCCGGGGCCGGCACAAAGCCGGCCGAACGTCACCGGAACCGCCGTCCAAGAAAGGAGCGAAAGCCGTCAAGCTGCCAGATCGCCGGACAACCGATGGCAAAGGTACGCATTGCCGCAGACTTTACCCAGCCTACCCGATGAATCCCAGACACAATGTCAGGCTACGGCCTCTGCGCCCAGTGCGAACGTTTCTGCAAGCGCAAAGCGGAACTAAGCCGCCAAAGTGCCCGAAGGCCGATGCCACCGGAACGTCAGGGATTGATCAAGACATCTTTGTCTATCTCGCCTTGCAAGAAACACGTCCGGAATCTTGGATCCCGGTAAACCCACTCCGCATTCTCCTCAACGCACAAAACGCTGCGTATCTGAACACCGGGCAGGAATACAGAGCCGTTGATACCGGCTGACAACGACCCTATATTCTCCACCCAGACATCCCGCACACGACCCCGTTCGTCAACTATCTGCATGGCCTTCAAGGGAACTCCACCTCCGCCCGGCAAAACCGTATCGAAAATGCGACCCACCGTCAATGTTTCATAGTGTTCCGCACTTGCATACAACCGGACTTGCTCGCCCTCCTCCTTTCCAAAATCAAAAAGCAGCCGCTCTTTGCCGGACTCCAATCGATACAATCTTGGCCCGTCCTGACGATACAGCCCTCTGAATCGAACATCAGAACATGACTCATCAGCCGCATAATACACTCTCTGCCATGTATGGCCGTCTACCATGGTATCCCCATCGACCCATTCCGTGCAAGGATTCGCATAATAGCAATCCGCTCCTTCCACAAAATCGCAACGAGACCAAGTCCGGTTTTCCGCCAGCAATTCTCCAGCCTTCCCGGTATCCCTTGCCGGATCATCCGGCTCGCAAGCCGTTGCCGACAAGAATGCCAGCAAACAGCCTAATCCGGCAACACTCCGCGTTTTCATCACTAATAATTTTGTCAACAATCAAATAACCAATATAAAAACACCAATTCCCACCTAAAGCTTCATTCTATGCTCCCCTCTTCTAACAATACAACCGCCCTGTCTCGCTTGCAAAGGTATCTCGACTTCCTAACTTTATCGCTCCTCCTTTCTCTAATTCCACACATCCACCAGAGGAGACATCAATATCGGCATTTTCAATAATCCCGCTGCTAATTAGCAATTTGCCCCCATTACTCACAAAAATTTTTGCTTTCTCATGCATAACAACATCACCAGAAACAATCAACACTCCACCTGCCCCAACATAAATCATCCTATTGATATGCATATGATTATCCCATTCTTCAACATCATCGATGGTCATGGGAGCATTGGTCTCTGGATTCAGATCCATACAATATCCATACTTATCAATCGGGCCTAAATCCGCATCAGAATCATCCCCGTCTTGCTGCAATGGAACATATGCAGCCAAATTATCAGGGCGTGGACCAATGCCCCAACAATAAAAGCCGCCCCCATCGCTATCTGTGGCGATTATGTCATCAGCACCATATTTTTCACTTTGAATAGGCCCATATACAGATGACATGCAATACAATTCTTCCCAATTTGTAATTACATATGCATAACCTCGATTCCCAAAACCCGTCCCCCAGCTATTCTTTAATAGCCATGCAGTCTTCCCCACCAACGGATATCACAAGATATGTTTTCATGCTTTTTTTCTTTCATTGTTTCAAAAAATACATTTTTTTTGCCTGCAATCTTTCATTGCCATAGATAACCGTATACACATAGGTTCCTGCGGCAGGAAGCAGCTTGCCATCTATCTCCATTTCTGACGAGCCTGCCGCCACGCACTCTCGAAGAACTTCTCTCCCTTGCACATCATAAACAACGAGCCATGCCGGCCCCGCCTTTTCTGGCAAATAGCACTGTATTTTTGTTGTGCCATTGAATGGATTGGGCACATTCTGATTCACCGTGACGCTTCTATACCCGCAAGCATCCTCTATACCGACATCAAGGCCATGAATCAAGCCCCATGCATCAAAATCCATGGGGGGAGCCATATGTTCCACCACATCCATTTGCCCGGATTCCCTATCTATGAAAATGTATTGGCAAGCATGCTCCCAATTCGCCGTAATCATCCAATCCAGAAAATAAGCATAAACATTGCTTCGTTGTGCCACCATGCGGCCAATCCAATCCTCTATCGTCAATGCAGCAGAACTCGTATCCAAGCAAACGTATGCAAAATACTTGTTCCCGAAAGCGGAGTCTGCATAGGCCAGACACAGGGAATCCGCTTGTTCCCGACTGACTCCCGTTGTAAAATCCGTTTTAGCTTGCCATTGATCCGCCTCTATCAAGTACGTTGGTGTGCCTATACGTCCTCCACCGTCTTGATTCACCGTAATCTGAGCACTAAGACTCGTCCCCAACACAAGAGACAATACTGTCACGAACAATGATTTTGCTTTCATAATTCTAAGCTTTAAATAAATGATTATTCACCTTAACATATTCTCTCTTTACCTGCAACACACTTTTCCTCAAAAACACCGATAAGGCAAAGCTAAGTAAAAAAACATCACACGCACGCAAAATATTATGCAACAAATTTTTTCAATAAAAAATAAAACAGTTTTCAAGTCGTATTTACATTTAAAATTCACACAGAATACTCCATGGTTATAATTTGGTTGTAATTTGGCCATCAGACTTTGGAATGATTGTCCGCTTGTGCCATGCAGCATGCTTCTCGCCTGGCCAAAGGCCAGCGGGCTACGTCGAGGCATAGCAAGGAGCAGGATGCGGGCAGAAGCGGGCAATCTCCCCAAAAGCCTCATTTCCTCAATCGGGAACAGACACGGCGTGTCTGATGACCGATTCGGGTTCAATCAAAAAGCAGGTTGAAGAAACAGGCTATCGAGGAAATTCCATATCTTCGCAGGCCCCGGCCAACCAAGCATACACAACATCATATCATACGATTGGCTTCGTTCCAAGGATAAGGACGCATCGAAAATGCCGAAACCGGAAAATCGGTCGCCGGGACTTGCAAAACCAGGCATCGCAACATGCCCGAATCAACTGAATCATGTCGACAAAACAAGAAGACAGAACCATCCGGTTGGATAATGGCGATTTTGCCCAAGCGGTTTTCCCGGTGGTCGTTTCCGCAAGCCGGCGTACCGATATTCCCGCCTTTTACGCCGACTGGTTCTTCGAACGCCTCAAAAGAGGCTATTCCGTTTGGACCAATCCCTTCAATGGGAAGAAAACCTACGTGGCCTATGGGGATACGCGCTTCATTGTTTTCTGGTCGAAGAACCCCCGCCCGCTTCTCAGCCATCTTGATGAATTAAATGCGCGAGGCATAGACTGTTATGTACAATACACGCTCAACGATTATGAAAACGAGGGCTTGGAACCTGGGGTTCCCCCGCTAAAAGAACGCATAGAGACCTTCAAGATGCTGGTCGACAAGCTTGGCAAAGGGGCGGTGGTTTGGAGGTTCGACCCGTTGGTCTTGACCGACAAGATAAATGCGGACCAGCTTTTGGAAAAAATCGGACACATCGGTGACCAATTTCGGGGCTACACGGAAAAACTGGTTTTCAGTTTCGCGGATATCTTGTCCTATCGTAAAGTCAAGGCAAAGCTTGAACGCAGCCATATCCGTTACAGGGATTGGACAAAGGAACAAATGGAAGACTTCGCGCAACAGCTTGTTTCCATGAACAATGCCAAGGCCTGGAACTACGTCCTTGCCACTTGCGGGGAAGCGGCCGACTTGGACGGCATCGAGCACAACCGTTGCGTGGACGACCGTCTCATGGTTCGCCTGGGATATAAATCCAAAGAATTAATGGATTTTCTGGGTGCGGAAATCATGGACCGCAGGCATCCTTCCGACCTCTTCCTTGACGAGAATGCGATCCCTTTGGAAGGGAACCTGTATGCCGTCATTCGCAAAAACAACAAGGACAAGGGGCAACGCGCGGCTTGCGGATGCATGAAAAGCAAGGATATCGGGGAATACGACACCTGCCCCCATTTGTGTGCATATTGTTATGCCAATACGGGCAAGGAATCGGTGCTTGCCAACTGGAGACAGCATCAAGATACGCCTCAAGCAGTCCAAGCCATGAAAGTGGCAGAAGAAGTGGCAGAAGAACGCCTGAATTTCGGGGAAACCGGGGAAATCCACTAAAAAAATTTCGGGGAAATCACTGAATTTGCCATTTAGAATTTCAGGGGAGTTTATTCCTCAGCACTTTACAACGAAAAACCATAATATCTCCGGTCATGGCAAAAAGGATTTTCAAAAGGAAAGTATACGACAAGCTGCTGGAATGGAAAAAAGACGTCCGCAGGCACAAGTGCGCTGCTGCTACAAGGCGCGAGACGTATGGGAAAATCAACCATCGTTGAAGAATTTGCCAAAAACGAGTATTCATCATATCTGCTTATCGACTTCAACAAGGCTTCGGACACAGTGAAATCCTTGTTCAACGACCTCATGGACCTTGACTTCCTGTTCCTTCAACTGCAGACTCTTTACAATGTCTCACTGGAAGACCGCAAATCACTTATCATTTTCGATGAAGTGCAGAAGTGTCCTCTTGCCCGCCAAGCTATCAAATACCTTGTGCAAGATGGACGTTACGATTACATCGAGACGGGTTCGCTCATCAGTATCCGGCAAAATACCAAGGGTATCACCATACCAAGCGAAGAAGAACGTATCGACATGTATCCTATGGACTTCGAGGAATTCCGCTGGGCCTTGAGCGACACGGTCAGTGTCCCTCTCATCAAGACTTTTTATGAACGGAAGATACCGTTAGGCGCAGCCCACAGGGCCAAAATGAGGGATTTGCGTCTCTATATGCTCGTTGGAGGAATGCCACAGGCCGTGAACACATATCTCGACACCAATGACCTCTCGAAAGTCGATACCGTGAAACGGAACATCATCCAGCTGTATTCCGATGATTTCCTGAAACTCGACCCGACGGGCAAATTGAGCCGGTTGTTCATGGCCATCCCAGCTCAATTGAGTAAACATGCAACCCGGTATTATCCCCATGCCGTCATCGGAGGCCTTGAAGAGAAGAAGAAAGAAGAGATGCTTGTCAACCTGGAAGATAGCAGGACAGTCCTTGTGTCCTACCATGCCGATGACCCGAATGTGGGCATGTCTTTGACGAAAGATCCCTCGAAATACAAGTTGTATGCCGCCGATACAGGCTTGTTTGTCACGATGGTATTCTGGGACAGGGATTTCGCCGAAAATATCATCTACCGGAAACTGTTGTCGGACAAACTGGAAGCCAATCTAGGTTATGTGTATGAAAACCTTGTCGCACAGATGCTGGCCGCATCCGGCAACAGCCTGTTCTACTACACCTTTGAAAAGGATGAAAAGCATTCCTACGAGATTGACTTCCTGCTTTCGAGAGGCGACAAGATATGCCCCTGGAAGTGAAGTCCTCAGGATACAAGACCCACGCCTCCCTTGACGCTTTCAGGAAGAAGTTCTCGGCAAGAATCCGCCAGAGCTACCTGCTTTACGCAAAAGATTTGCAAACAGGTGAAAATGAATTGCTGTACCTGCCGTTCTATATGACCGGGCTGCTGTGAAGCAAAGCCTTACCCGAAGACTTCCGCCAGCTTCTCCAGCTCGCAAACGATATCGGCCGACTGCAACTTCTCCGTCCTTATGCGGCACATGAGCCACCAACTGCCCTCGTCCATCTCATAACCCGGAAACTTGTCCTTGACCTCTTCCAACTTCGTCCTGACAGCGTCCTTGCTTTTCCATGCCCCGGCTCCCGGGAAACGCCGCAAGCCCAGCTCGTAGTAAGCCAAGCCATCGTCTTCCTCACGCAAGGAGGTTGTGAACGACACCATGTATTTCCCGTCGTATTTACCCTCGACAGGCATAGCGACCGATATCCACGTCCGGCTCCAATCCTCTTCCTGGATCAACGCGTAATCCCGCTCCTCACGGCCATCGCTTCCCACAAAATAGAACCTGAAATCGCGCCCTTTTTCCTTCAAGGCCTTCTGTACATCTTGGCAAATCCCTTTCCGGGAGACAACCTTGCCACTATCCGGCACCGCGTTCAAAAAGCCAAGCATCGCATCGTAGCATTCTCCATAGATACGGCAGCAACGTTCATGCGTTTTCTCGGCAAAAATCCCCGCCTCTGCTTGGGAAAACGTGAGGTCCGGCCTTACTGGAACTTCTTCAAAAAACAAATCCTCTGCGTTCTGTCGATAGAATTCCCAATCTCCTTTATCCGATTTTTCGCGGTTGACGGAAAAGGGAATGGCCGCGATGTTCCCGATATTGTTCAGCCAGACCTTGCAATATTCCCGGTACTCCCCTCGTTGGCCGGACACCCAGTTCTGCGGCACGATGTGGTCGAAATCCCAAGGGCGGTTCTGCTCTGCCCATAAATCCTGACGAGCCGGATCGTACGCCATGAAATGCTTGTTGATATACTTCCGCTGTGCGTAAATCAGCATCTCCCTTGTAGCACGGTTCTGCCATGCCACCCTCTCATAGAAAGCAGACCATCTTGAATGTTCTTCCGCATTCTGGACACGCCAATCCCGTGAGACTTTTATTTCAAAAAAGCATTTCATCTCCGCTGCGGAATACAAACCAATCAAATAATCCAGCGAAACCGCATCCGCTACTGCCCCCCGGATTACCCCTTCCGTAAATCCCTGTTGCAGGCACCTTCCGTAAACCAGGTTGACGATTTTCCGCATATCCTTTGCGAACCAATGCAGGTACAGCGCCAGACCGGAGATGAAGCCCGGTTTCAAATCCACCTTGCTGTACGCCATCCACATCAATAGCAGATACAAATCCGGAGAATGGGTCGCCATGCCGGTTCTCAGCACGCGCGGCATCCCGTCCGGAGCAGGTATCCCGAACCAAGCGTCTATCTGCCTCAGCATGGAAGCCAGAAGAGATTCATCTCCGTTCCTGGTTTCATACATCCGCAGCACCCTGGCTTTCAGTTCCGGGTCCTGCGCCAGCCTGCGGATGTGCCAGATATCCATTTCAGCTTGGAAGCCAAGCTTGTCGTTTTTGTCTTCAACCGACTTGGCCAACCTGAAGACCAGCATCGCCAGCTTGGAAGGCGACATGTAACAAGCCGCAACCCGGTCGTTCTCCTCTTTGATTTCCGGCCAGTACGCCTTGATGGCCGAATACCGCAAATCGTCCTGGGAAATCTGAGTTCCCTGGGTGTTCAATCGGGTGAAAAGCACTTCCAAAGCTGTCATGGACGATGCTTCGAGGACACCTGCGTCCTTCAGCTCCCCATCCACGACATTCTTGCTCAAGGAGCTGAAAGTGACCCTGTAATCCTTCAACTGGCGGAAGGCCGGATACAAGGCACGCAGCCGGCTGCAATCCTCAGGAGACAGCCTGTCAAAACCTCTCAGGCAAGCATAGCTTTCTTTGTTTTCCCTGAGACTATTCCCGATACTTTCCACAAAACCTTCTTCCGTGTCCACCGGGGCATGGAGCAGGTAGTGCAAAGGGAAAGGCCGTTTCGCGCAATAAGGATACGTTTTCCGTAAATCCACGCCCTTCGCATACAATTCGTCTTCGCTGATACCGTATTTTTCCAAAGCTTCCCGCCTTTGGGAGGCGCTAAGCGTGGAACACTCGTCATCATTCCCGTAGCCCCACGGATGTGCCAAGGTCGTAGCCTTGATCCAGAATTTCCTCGTGTTCCGGTCGGCAGCCTCAGGGGCAATGTCCATCCATAAAACCGCATCCGGGCCTTCTTTTGCGCCACAAAGCGTATCATAGCCGAGAGCTATGGCATTGAACCGTTGCTGGCCGTCCATCAAATAGTAGCCATCCGCTTCTTCCGACAAGACGAACGAACCGATAGGGAATCCACGGAGGATGGAATCCCATAACAGCTCCACTTGCCGGGGCTTCCAGACCAAACCGCGTTGGAAAGCTGGAATCCTCACCTTCGAATCGATGGAAGCCCATCGGGATATGGCCTCTAAAGAACAAGCATGTTCTAACATATTGCAGGAGTTTTACTTTTTGTTAACATTCATCGAAGAAAGCGCACGGTTGATAGCCTCAATCCAATATTTCACCCTTTCCGAAACAGTCTTTGCTTCTACACTTTTCACCACTTCCAATAGCACATAGCCATTCGCCTCCGTTTGTCTGTCCTGACATCCCATCCGAGCCAAAACATTTCTTAACAATTCCTTGTCGTTTCTCCGGTCATCAAATTGTATCAAAACATTTCCGCTGCCACCATCTTCATTGATATCCATATAAAGTGTCCTTTCTCCCTCGAAAGACAACAATTGGCATGCTAACATATCCCAATACCAGATAAATATATCCCAATGTTCATAATCACCCACTGCCTTTTTCCAGGTCGCAGTACGATGATAGCGGTCCACGATGCCTTTTAATTCCTCCACGGTATCTATGACATATTGCTGCAACCCCTTGTCGGATCCGAATGTCTCTGCAAATTTTCCTTGTGCAATATTGTAATAGGATCCTGGCAGGTATTGCCACCATTGACCATGGCTCCGCCTCCCCCCTTTTTCCCATTTCAATGGCTTTGAGAAATCTGAATCATTTTCATATTGAGCCTGGATGTAATAATGCCCCTGATAAAATCCGGCATTGATGATTCCGGGATTCCCTTTTTCGTTCTTTATATAAAAACCGTCACAGGAGTCTGTCAGACCACCATCTTCGACATACCATCCCTCTTTTTTCCATTTTGCCACCGCTTCATCCCATAGCCCCATGTCTTTCAAAGAAGTCATATCTTTCTGCGGTTTAGCAGCCTGAGTCTCTCCATCATTTTTTCCTGAACAGCCTTCGCTTCCTGAATGAACCAGCGAGTTGGAAAGCACGTTCAAGTCAACGGTTATGCGTTGTTGTGGTTGTTCTTCCTTGCAATCTTTGCTCTTTGCGTTGAGATAGGCCTTAGAGAAGTTGTTGAGCGTATCCAGTTTGTGATTGCTGTCGAATTCGAAACCATCTCCATACAAGTCCTTTCGAAATGCTTCCACTATACAGAAAAGATTATCCAATACCGGGTCCGGAGAATCACTCTTGCTCCTCCGTTCCAATGTTTCAACATCATCAGGACAGCAGTGGTCGATGAGCTCTTTGACAGCATTGCTTATTGCGGGCATGTATTTCACATTGCAATGCATGGCCACGTAAGAAGTTTGAAATTTAAGAAGGTTTTTTTCTTCGTCTGAAAGGCTATGGTCCTTGATGACATCACATAGTGCATGGAGGTATTCCTGGTAGATTTTCAATTTCTCTTCAAAGACTTTGGCCGTTTTTTCCCTTTCCACATCGGTTTCCGTCTGGCCTTTTAATAAAACCATGGTAATGACAGCCGAGATGATGACACCCAAGATGGCTGCAAACATTTCGTACCATAGTTCCTTGCCCGTGAACAGCCGCAAATACACAGCAAAAAAGCAAGCTATCACTATCAGGATTGTGGTAATGATTACAATTTTCTTCTGTGTGAAATTCATGATTTTGATTGTTTAATGAAAAAAGGGAATGGTACGAGAAATCATACCATTCCTCTGTTTACAAGCCTCTTCAGCTTCTTTTGTTCCACGACCGCCCGTTGTTCTTTGAGTAGAACAAACCTTTAGCTGTCTTAGCCAAAAGTTCATCCCCGTTGTCAATTAAATCTTGGAAGTCTCCCATGTTTGAGGTACTTCTACCACGACGATTCCATGTGCGGCCTTCATTCGTCGAATATTCGACAATACTTGCATCTTTCGGGGAAATCCGAATCAATTCGTTCCCGTAACTAATCATTTGTCCCATAGTAAAATGTATTAAAATTACCTACTCTGCGGCTTCGGCACTCCGTTCTTTCATTCTAAAATTTAGTTGTTGAATTGGCAAAAAACGACCTTTATTCGTCAACAATGTTTTCTTCATCACCGAGTAACATCCGTCCAATCCGAGTAACTATACACAAGGTAGTTTCCCCGTATCGGATGCCCATTCCAAAGTAAGCTTATTCGTAGTAATCGTGCATTTCGGTCAAGGAATTCCCATCGTACAATAATTCCCATTCGAATCTCTCGTCTTTATCAAATTCTGTCAAGTCCAAAAGGGCATAATTGCCTTCTCCCACCTCGTACTCCACCAGGTAACTTGTATAGCTGTCGGCCACACCATCCAAGTTGTAGTCCCAATTGAGAACACGAACCGTTTCATCGGCATAATCTTCCACATAAGCATAATAGGCTTTGCAAAGATTCATGATAATCTCTTTGGCTTTCTGCGGATTGGAACGTAGAAATTTCGCCTGCCGCATGCCGGCATCTTCATCCCATGGATTCGCTCCATCACAGCGTATAAAATCAAAATCAGAGTTCTGTAGTTCATCCCAATCATTCAGGTACTCCCAATACTGGGAACCCGAAGGATGATGCACCTTCCTGATCTCCACCACAGACCCCATCAAACCGATGTACGTTATTACAGGATTGAAAACTTCCTGACAATCGGGGGATACCTCCTTACTCAAACTAAAGAAGTGCAAATTGTCTTTAAAAAAAATAAGACAGGCCTCCGACAGTGAGCGCGGGCTTTCTCCTGACAGACCTCCATAGGTCTCGAAACCAGGCACATCGATTGCGCCATCGGCCACAAGGGAAAGGAAATTATCCTTTGTCTTCCCGATACCGACAACGTTACGATAAATCCAAGACTTCAGATCCCGGTCGTTGGCATATTCCGGACCTCCGCCTCCACAAGAAGAGAACAAGATTGTTACCAAACCAATAGTGAAACAAAAAAATAGCCTTTTCATAATATTATTTGTTTTAATTTGTTCTTTTCCACCAATGTTTCGGTAGAAGCCACCGAGATGATATATTGTGCCTTTTTCATATCTTTACATTTCAAAATTCATTCTTTCCTCATACGCTTGTCCTTTTGTTTCTTCTTGAATTCCCAATCCAGCACGAACCGGAGGCCTCGACCTCGACGGGCCGCCGGAACCAGAACCCCTATAAACAAAAAAGGACACAGCCGATACTTCCCGCTTGTCCGCTTTAGTAGGTTCTGGTAAAACCCTTGGCCCGAACAAGGAAAAGCAGCCTGTGCCCTTTTCAGGGTACAAACCACCTCTCGACTTGTTATCCGGGGCCAAAACAAATTTACCAGATTCACTAAAGCCCAATAACACGTCTACAAGTTGCTTGCAGTATGTCTTTCGCGGATACCGTTCCCTTTGCCGGTCGTGTCGCGCAAAACCGTTTCACAGCCTCGCAGCCAACAAACAGGACACGGAACGAATCCGTTGCAAAAGTACGATTTTTTTTCCCAAAACCATACATACCTCCGCGTCGAAAAGACATATCCACAGACCGCTTTTCCTCCCCTTTGCCCGAATGCAGGTTCCATTTGCCACAAAGTCCCTCACTCCTCCGGAAACATGAAAAAACCGATAAATTCAGACTAATCACGGCACCGTACACGAGCAAACCGCTTCGGATGCCGCAAAAGTAGGGATTAAAAATGCCAAACCACGGCACAACATAGGATCGGGCATCAGCCCGAATCTTGGGAAAGCGGACATAGCGCCGTTCGATTCCCCAAAGAATCAGTACCCGAAACCGATTCTGGAACGCGTTCCCCCGATTTTCTCCTCGCCGCAAAGCTTGACAATGGCATCCATCGAAGGAACCTCGCCATCCAGCACCTCCATCATCAGGGCCTTGCGGGCGATATTGTCGATTTCCCCGCCGCTGAAATCGAAATTCGCGGCCAGGAACCCGGCATCCGCCTCGGCAAGCATAGGCAGCTTGTCGAGCCAGATACGGCGTTTGATATCCGCCGAGGGTCTTTCGAAACGGATTTTGAACAGGAAACGGCGTTCAAAAGCCCTGTCAAGGTTGTCGGCCAGATTGGTAGTGGCAATCAGGATCCCCTCCAGCTTTTCCATTTCTTCCAGGATAATGTTTTGTATGGCGTTCTCGGTCTGGTCCACGCTTCCCGAACCGATTCCGCGACGTTTCGAAAAAATGGCATCCGCCTCGTTGAACAGCAAAATCGGCTTGACGGACGCACGCTTGCACTGCCGCTTGTAGCTCGTGAATATTTCCTTTACAATCTTCTCGCTCTCGCCATACCACATGCTCTTGGACTGGCTGATATCCACATGGAACACATCCCGCCCCGTCTTCCGCGCCCACTGCATCACCGACTCGGTCTTCCCCGTGCCGGGTGCCCCGTAAAGCAAGACCGCAATCCCTTTGGAAAGCCCTTTGGCATCGAGCCGGGAAACCAAGGCCTGGTAATTCTCCTCCTTGAGCGAATTTTCCACCAGCAGGAGCTGGCGTTCCTCCTGTTCCGAAAAGAAAAGGTGTTTCTCCTTGATATCCAAAGCCTGTATGCAGTTTTTTGCCTTGCTTTTTTCCATGAAGTACCGGGCATCCTCCCCGAAATAGCACTCCTTGCCCTTGTCGGTAAGCCCCAGCATCGTGTATTCCCCGAAAAGACCGCTTTCCGTCCGCACTTCCACCAAGTCCAGAACTTGCAATTTGTGTTTCTCCTCTTTGAATTCCTGCAAATGCACAAGGCACTCCTTCCTTGCATACAAGGCATCGAGTTCTTCGAGCAGAGCCACGCCCGAGCCTCTGATGCAGGCATCGCAGACGCTATAGAACAAAGCCCGGCAGTCCGCTTCCGGAATCATTCCCTTAATCAAGGGAAGACTTGTCACCTGGGGATTGGAGTCTTCCATCAAAATGATCTTTTCGAACAACTGCTGCCTCGAACCAAGACGGTTACGCTTACGTTCCCTTGAATGCACCAAAGCGGCCACTTCCCGGACGAAATCGTAGCAATCCAGACCGGCATACTGCTTGCCGAACGAGCCGAAATCCTCGCCCAGGAAAAGCTTCTGGCCTTTCAGCGACAAAAACATATCCTCCTTGTTGCCCGAAATCTCCACCAAACCCGCTTTGACCAAGCAATGGGAACCGTCCAGCAAAGCCCCCCTTTCACGGAACCTTGCCCCGCAGGACTCATACATGTCCTTCAATGTCCGCATGATATCCGAATGGCCCTCCCCATCGTCATCCATGAAGTCGTAGCAGATTTCATAGAACAAAGCCCTTGCCGGAAGAGAAGCTATCGCCGCCTTGGCCTCTTTCACCAAGGGCATCCCGGCATTCTCCTTTTCGGCCGTTTCCAAAAACTGGAAGAGTTCCTCCGCCTTCACCTTGTCATCTTGGACATGGGCATCGACCAATTTGCAGAAATCGTAGCGGTTGAAGCCCGACTCCTCGGAATGTTTTTTCCAAGCTTCTATCTTCCTGTTTTCCAAGACACAGTCGATGACATGATTCGTCACAATGAAATCCTGGCAGACCAACTGGCATTCGCTCATATCCGTCTGCACCACCAAGCCCTTGCTTACCAAGGATTTCAATGCTGGAACATATTCCATGATGTCCAAATACGTGCAAGAGAAATAACGTGCCAGATCGTCCAAATCACAGGACCTCCCGGCGCAGCTTTTTTCAAACAGGGCGGTGAACAGGATGGCCTCCCCTTTGCTTTCCAAGCCCAAGGAAAGCACAAGTGCGTTCAATACTTCCGTAATCTCTTTTCCACCAAGACGTTGTAGTTTCTTTTCCTTTAATTTGGACGCAGCCGATTTGAGCAATTGGATTGTTGTCTTTCCCATCTTTTTCCATTCTTTTGAATCTGGCTGCAAAATTAGGCGTATGTTATGCCAAAATATGGCACAACAAAACCGCTTGTGTGATTTTGCAGTCGTACTTCAAATTTGCACAAACCATGATAGAGGCCCTATATATCCACCGGGAATTGTCCAAGGTCATCGAAGAAGCGGCAAGCTATTTTCCGGTCATCACAATCACCGGGCCTCGGCAATCGGGTAAAACGACCTTGATTCGGAAAAACAAAAACATCGGTATTTGGAAACTGTTTAAAATTTCTTACAATCCTGAAAAGGCTGGATTTTCAGGGACCGGGGTCAGGATTTTGTTTGCCCGTCGAGGGCTATTCCGGGTCTTGGCTGAGCGATGCTCGACTTTCGCTATCGTTTGCCTTTTTCCCGTCCGATAGCTGGGCTATCCTCCTTTGAAAAACGCCGCGCCATCCCTCCAAATCCCCTCCCGATGCCTGAACAAATAAATTTAAAACAGCTTCTTGGTTTTTCTAAAAAAAACATATACCTTTGCACTCCCTTTCGGGAGAGGCTCTCGTAGCTCAGTTGGTAGAGCAAATGACTCTTAATCATTGGGCCCAGGGTTCGAGTCCCTGCGAGAGCACTCAGAAAATCAAGAGGTTGCAGAGTCCGCTGTAACCTCTTTCTTTTTTTTCAAAAAAAACTGCCCGCCATCTGAAGCTTGCTGTCTCATCAGGAGAAAGCTGCGTATATCTTGCAATCTCCCCCACAGGTATGCCGGAAGGTTTCATCACCTTAAAAAGAGTTAAAAAACAGCATTTTCCATATCTGCGACACATGCTTCCCACGCCCCATGCACCACATCAATCAAAACCCAACGAAAGGGGAAGCAGATCCAAGCTAATAGCAAATCGGTTATCGTTGGCTGTCGCCGAAGATAGGATGCGGTTCGGCAATGCCAATCAAACAAGTTTGTTGCCATTGCTCTCACCTTTCGCTATCTTTGTAATTTCGGTATTTGGGTATCGCTTTAACCCGAACACATAATGGCCTAAAACAATAATCCATGAAAACCCGTATCACCGCAAGCTTCATTCTCCTATTAAGCTGCATTTTCAACCACAATATTTCGGCCTGCACCGGAATCTCGCTCACAGCCAAAGACGGCAGCCGAATCGTAGCCCGCACCATCGAATGGGGCGGCAGCAAGCTGCCGAGCATGTACGTGATCGTGCCGAGAGGGACAGAATTCACATCCTACACGCCCACAGGAATCAATGGACTCACATTCAAAGCAAAATACGGTCTGGCAGGCCTTTCGGTAGTCCAAAAGGAATTCATCACCGAAGGCATGAACGAAGCCGGGCTTTCGGCGGGACTGTTCTACTTCCCCGGCTACGGCCAGTATCCGGATTTCGACAGCACGAACCCAAGCAAGACCATAGCCGACTTGCAAGTAGTCTGCTGGATCCTTTCCCAGCACGCCACAGTGGACGAAGTGAAGGAGTCGGTCAAAAACCTGCAAGTGACCGTCTTGCAAGGAGCTTCCACCGTGCATTGGAGAGTGGCCGACAGCAGCGGCAAGCAAATCGTGATCGAATTCATCGATGGCCAAGCCCAAGTCTACGACAATCCGGCGGGCGTATTGACCAATTCGCCGGGCTTTCCTTGGCAGTTGACCAACCTGAACAACTACGTGAACCTCTATCCCGGCGCGGTGGCCGGACAGACTTGGAACAATACCAGCCTACGGCAATTCGGGGCGGGAGCCGGGTTCTTAGGACTGCCCGGTGACGTGACACCACCCTCCCGTTTCGTAAGGGCATTCTTCTATCAGGCCACCGCGCCGCAGCAGCCTGACGGGGAAGCCGCTGTTGTCCAAGCATTCCATATCCTGAATAATTTCGACATCCCGGTCGGGATGGAACACAAAGCCGGGGAAGCTCCGGACATTCCCAGCGCGACCCAATGGACAGCCGCCGCCGACATGACAAACGGCAAGCTCTACTTCCGGACCATGTACAACAGCACGGTACGCTGCATCGACCTCCGCCAGATAGACTTCTCCAAAACCAAGTTCGCCGCCTATCCTCTCGACAAGGAGGAAACCGAACCCATCGAACACATCAAAATCAAATAATTAATAGAACACGAAGCGTCGAACCGAGAGAAAAAAAGCCCCCTATCTTACTTAAAAAAGCGTTTCTGTCAGGCAGATGCGAGGCGCCGAACCCAAGACGGAGAGAGACTCCCCTATCTTAAACCCAAATCGGTCATTAGACACGCCGTGTCCGTTTCTGATTGGGAAAATGAGGCTTTCGGGCATCTTGCCCGCTTTTGTCCGCATCCTGTTTCCCGCTACGCCTCGACGTAGCCCGCTACGCCTTCGGCTAGGCGAGAAGCATGCTGCCTGACACAAGCGGGCAATCTCCCCATAGTCTAATGACCGATTTGGGTTAAAAAGCGTTTAGAACGGATGGATTCAAGGCACCGCGAGGGCGAGAAAAGCGGAGCGTACTTTTGTACGTGAGCATTTTCGAATCCCTCGCGTAACGCAGAAGACACCGTTCTAAACGCTTTTTAAAAGGATTCGCCCAAAGAAAGAACAAACCCGCTCGTCCCCCTCCCAAACCCATAATCCACCCGTAGGTTCACATTATGCTTGAATTCGAACCGCAAACCAAGCCCGGCGGTAAACAGAAGCTGATCGGCCCGCCATTCCTTGAACGAGGGGAACACGGATCCCAAGCCTCCGAAAACGGCGACACCGACACGCCAGAACAACTTTTGCCGAAGCTCTACCTGAAAAGAAGCCAGATTGTTATCCATGTAACGTCCCCGGTAATACCCCCGCAGCCGATACTGCCCGCCGGCTTCCTCCCGCAAAGCCCAAGGCGCGTTTTCGGAGTTGATTTCCGCATAAAGATCGAACGCCAGGACCGCGCCAGCCCAAAGCCTCTGGTAATAATTGGCCGTGAAAGTGGTCCGCCACAAAGTCCGGCCCGCATTTCCCAGGAAAGACGGGTAAATCATCTGCCGGAGCAGGAAATTCATCCCCCTCGTCGGAGTCTTGATGAAATCCCGGGTATCATACTGAAGCGACAAACCCAGCCCTGTCAATGTATAGGCTCGTTTCTGCCCGTCCAGATAGGAAACATCGTCTATCTTGACCGCCGAATTATAAGAGAAATCGACTGCCGCTCCCAGATAGAAACCCTTCAAGACCTGGTAATCATAGTAAGCCGCCGCTCTCACGTTCCAGCGGGTGTAAAAGATAGCCGGCCGTGCAAAACAGGAATCGTAATTGATTCCCCAGAAGTTCAAGACCCTTTGCGAGAAAGAAATCTCGTAGTTCAGCCTCGATTTCCGGCCCGGGAAATACATGTTGCCCAGAATACCTGCGTAGAAGAAACCTCTCAGCGAAGCATTGCCCGACAGGCTCACGTCCGAAGGCGGCATCAGGGAATCCTTGCGGTCCAGCCGGAACAAAGCCGCCCCCATGCCGCCGATGCCCACGCTTCCCTCCCGGGAATAGGAAGGCACCAAGACAATGCTGTAATCGAACGCTTTCTCGAAAGTCCTATCCACATGCCCCCCGAACGTATGGCTCAGGAATCCGCCCCCTTCCTTGCCGTTTTTTTTCTTCTTGGGAACATACGGTTTTACCTTGACATTGAACAGAACGTCCGACCACGGCTTCCTGATGGCATGAGGAGCCTGCCCGGCAGAATCGGCCGCCACACCAGCGGCAGCCCGGAACGGCAAGCTGGCCGACAGGAAGCACAAGACCACGGCACAAACACATTTCCTACCGCCCATGCCGTCCCCTCCCGCCTTTCACCACTCCGAAACGATAAGCCAATCCGGCACTGACAGAATAAGGGTACGCTCCCACCTCCGTCCGATGCTCATCCAAGACATTGTACCCGGTAGTCTTTGCCGAGATATTGATCTGCAGGCCGAAATCGAATTCATATCCAAAAACGATTCCCAGCCCCATGCTCACATCCTGCATGGCCGAAAGCTCGGTTTCATCATTCTTCTCATACAAATCGATCCATTGCCCGTTTTCCCTCACTTTGGCAAAATAGCCGAAATCCACCGTAGGCCCTGCACACAGATACAGGCGGCTGCAATCAGGCATGTCCCAATGCACGACGAAATAAAAAGGGACTTCCATTCCCGCGTACAAAAAATGCCCATGGCTGACATCTCCGGAATGGATATCCCGATTCATCTCCGAAGTGCGCAAATGAAAAAGCCATTCCATCTGCAATCCGAAATGCCTATGGAAATCGAAAAAGATAAAACCGCCTGCAGACGCGCCCGAACCCGGATGTATGTCGACCACTTCACGGGAAACGCCCGGCAGGAAATAGCCGGAAGCATTCACCTCCGCCTTGACTCCTCCTGTCACCAAGCGGACCGAATCACGAGAGCATCCCGCCTGCAAGCATGACGGAAAGAAGAGAGCCAAAAGAAAGAAAGTTCCCGCCAAGACTCGAATCATCCGAGTCCCGGACTGCAAAAACAACTTGCCCATGATTGGCAAAATTAGCAAAAAACAGACAAAAACGGCATACAATAGCCCCAAGTCCGTTTTTTTGCTTACTTTTGCCGCTCCATCCCGGAAATCGAGGCAATCAAATCGCCCTTCCGGAACAATCGAGGAACCACCCCCTATCCCTCATCCGTAACACCATACGCAGACTCAGCACTGCTTGCGGGCGCATGCCCCGAGCATCCACAAGATGCCAGGGCAGTTCCCGTCTGCGGGTACATACGCTGTTTACACGAAAAACAACATGCCATGAGAAAAAATATTCTGTCCATCGGAATCGCCCTCCTGTCTTTGCTACAGGCAGGCATCGCCCAGACCTTCACCAAGGCGCCATTCACTTACGAAATCGTCCAGACGCCCCAAGGCGCCTTGCAGGCAATCGTAACCGGAAGCAGCGCCACCGGAGCCATCGTCATCGAACCCACCATCGAGCACGATGCAAAGCAGTACACCGTGACCGGCATAGCAGAACGGGCATTCTACAACAACACCGGCATCACGTCCGTGGAATTGCCGGGCACCCTCGCCTCGATCGGCCAGGAAGCCTTCTCAGGCTGCACCAACCTGGCATCGGTCGTTTTTGCCGAAAACACCCCTCTGGCCTCCATGGGGCTGTATGCCTTCCAAGCCTGCTCGAAACTGACTTCCATTGACTTGCCCAACAGCCTGAAAGAGATTCCCGGATCCGCTTTTTACAATTGCTCGTCCCTGAACCGCATCGATTTGCCGGACAGCCTTTCCAGCATCGGTGCCATGGCCTTTGTAAACTGCCGCAGCTTGAGCATGATTTCCCTTCCATGCACACTCCGGAGCATTTCCGAAAACGCTTTCACCAATTGCACCGGCCTGACGGAAATTTTCCTCTGGACAGCAGTTCCCCCGCAAGTGCAACCGTCCTCTTTTTCCAGCAACGGAGCTACCTTGTACAGCTTCATCCCCGAATCGCAGCTTTCCGGATGGAATGCCCGGAACCACGCCACACTGACAATCAGCCTCACAGAAAACACTTATACAGGCAAAGCGCCGCAAGCTGAAATCACCGGCAATACGTCCGCCAACTATTCCTTGACCCCGGACACGAAAGACTGGAATCCCAACGCTGGAAGCCACACCATCGCAGCCCTTGGAATCGACATCGCAGGCAAGGATTCCTACACCAAACACGTGACATGCATCCTGCCTGAAGGCAAGAACACCTATACAATCCAGCAGAAGCTGCTGACTCTTTCCGTCGACAACTTCGAACGCCTTTACGGCGATCCCAATCCCAGCGTGGAAGACGTCCTTGCCAAAGTCACTTACGACGGCCTGGTCAACAACGAGAGCGACCCCGGTTTCACCAAATACCCATCGTCCCTCATGACTGATGCCACCTTGACAAGCAATGTGGGATCGTACAGCCTCTATCTTTCGCAAGATGGAGAAACACAGAACTACAAACTCTCGTACATTCCAGGGACCCTGACCATCAAGAAAGCCCCACTGACTATCTCTGCCAATTCGTACACGATCAAATACGGAGAAAAGCTGCCCAATTTCTCCTGCAGCTACACAGGGTTCAAGAACAACGAGACCTATGCTGTCCTCGATCCGAGGCCCAGCGTCAAGTACGAAGGCGGAGACAGACCCGTGGTCGGCACATACACGCTGACCCCGGAAGGCGCCGATGCACGCAACTACGAAATCAGCTATGCCGACGGGAAGCTGACCGTCAACAAAGCTCCGCTGACCATTACCGCGAACTCTTACACTATCGTTTACGGGGACACGCTGCCCGCCATGGAGTACAGCTGCAAAGGATTCGCCTACGATGAAGACGAATCCGTGCTGACCAAGAAACCCCATATCACATATACAGCAGGGAATCATCCCGATGCCGGGAGACATCCCATCAAGGTATCGGGAGCCGAAGCCGACAATTACGAAATAACCCACGTAGACGGGATCCTCCATGTGGAAAAGGCTCTCCTGACCGTTACAGCCCGGCCGGACACGATTGTCTACGGCCAAGACCGGCCTGCCCTTGCATACGACATCCAAGGTTTCGTGCTCGGCCAGGACACCAGCGCCATCCAAAGGATGCCCGGCATCAGCGCGGCCCCCGGCACCGATGCCGGCACATATCCCGTCACCGTATCCGGCGGAAGAGCGGCCAACTATGATTTCACTTACGAGAATGCCACATTGACCATCCTCAAGAAACATGTCACAGGGCAGATAGGCGATTTGAGCCGCTTGTACGGCGCAGAGGAACCCGATGTGGATTCCGTTCTCGAAACCGTGTCTTACAACGGGCTTGTAGAACCTGACAGCGACCCCGGATTCCTTGTCAAACCAAACGTCCTGACCGACGCGGATGCAGGAAGCCCCGTAGGCAGATACAGCATCGGCCTTTCCGATGACAACGAAGCGGCCAACTACGAAGTAAGCTTCCTTGCCGGGAATCTGCAAGTCACCCCTGCCCCGTTGTCTGTCCTCGCGGTATCCGACACTGTAACCTACGGGGAAGAGCTTCCCGCATTCCAGCTGCGGTTTTCAGGCTTTGTCAACAACGAAGATGAATCCGTCCTGAGCGAAATGCCGGGCATCTCATGCCAAGCCGGCGACAAACCCGGGGTCGGTTCGTACCCCGTTTCCGTGACCGGCGGGAAAGCAAGCAACTACACGCTCCGATGCCAGGACGGACTGCTGACCGTAAAGAAAGCCCCGTTGCACATCATTCCCTGCTCGGATTCCATCGTGTACGGCGAAACTTGTCCGGAACTCGAATGCATCTATGAAGGTTTCGTGCTGGGAGAAGACGCATCAGCCTTGAGCCGGCTTCCTTTGCTCGCCTGCCAGGCCGGAGAACGCCCCGAAGCCGGACAGTATGCCATCGATGCCTCCGGAGCAGAAGCCGGCAATTACGAGATAAGCTATGGGAAAGGCGTGCTGACCGTGTCAAAGGCGGAACTGGCAGCCACTGCCCGGTCTTACGTGATCCAGTACGGGGAGAACCTCCCTGACTTCGAAATAACATACGAAGGTTTTGTGAACAATGACAGCGAAGCCGACATCGATATCCTGCCTGAGGCATCCTGCGAGGCCGGCGACACCCCCGCTGCCGGCACATACCCCATCACGGTGGCTGGCGGCGAAGCCAGGAATTACGAATTTTCCTACACAGATGGCAGCTTAGTTGTCGAGAAAGCAGGGCAAAACATATCCTGGGAACAGGAGTTCCCCGGAGAGCTGCCTGTCGGCACCGAAATAACGCTCTCGGCCACTGCCTCTTCCGGCCTGGCCGTCAGCTACAGTTCGAGCAACGGCAACGTGATTTCCATCCTCCAGGAAGAATCCTCGTTCAGAATCGTCTGCCTTGCCGAAGGCGAAGCCACCGTCACAGCTTCGCAGGGAGGCAACAGCAACTACCTGCCGGCGGAAACCATCGCGAAGACCATCCGCGTCAAGACCGCAAGCGCGAATGAATCCGACTGGATGGCCGGCATCCGCTGCTATCCCAACCCTGCCGGAGACGAAATCCATGTCACCGGCTTAGGCAGCGAGGCCGAACTCCGACTGTTCGACCTCCAAGGCCGCTTGATGCTGGATACGCACGCTGAAGGCCGGACCACGACCATCCGGATCGATTTCCTCGCTCCCGGAGCCTACATCCTGCGCATGTCAGAAAACGGAATGGCCGGCACGCTCCGTGTCGTAAAAAGGTAAAACCAATCTGGTGATGGTGGTGACCCAAAAGTCGGTTGCTCAAAAGAGAATCCGCGTTAGAATGTGTTCTATCGAGGATTCTTTGTCGAAAAATCATCGTCTGAGCCACCCTCATCAGACCCGCCGGGTCTGTTCCCGATCGGGGGCATGAGGCCGGGCATCTTGTTGCCCGCTTCTGTCCGCATCCTGACCGGCAAAAAGGAAGCCCCCGGCAGCAAGCTGCCGGGGGCTTCCTTTTTCAAAACGAGACCTGTCAATCCGCCTTGTCTGCCAAGAACGGAGGATCATTCACTACCACATTCCCATCCTTGCCAATCACATGACGGGCCGCCTCGGAGACCGAAGCCGTATTGGTGAATTCCAGATGGATGCCTTGACGCTTGAATGCAGGCTCCCGCTCTATCTGGTTCAGTTCCTCGGGAGTCTTGATCTGGGCAGAAATCTTGCGCATACGCTCCAGCCGTTCATGATTGAGCTCGAAACGCTTCTTCAGCATCTGGCTGAACGAGGTCGAAGCCTTCTCGCTCTTCTCCGGTTCAGCCACCGCGACATCCGCGACCGGGTTTTCAGCCACCGCCCCGGCAGAAGCAGGCATATCGAGCCTTGCCGGGCGGGAATCCGCATGCGAGGACTTGCCGGTCGCTACCAACTCGATATCCCCGTATACATTGTTCCAGGCTTTCTCATCCTCGCGCTTCTTCAACCGCCCCTGCACAGCCACAGGTTCGCCGAAGTTGCCAGGTGTCTCCTCTTCCGCCTTTGCGGCCTCCGGAGCATGGAAAACCGAACTCATGGCAGAAAACCAGTCATCCACTTGCGACCCCAGATCACTGGCAGCAGCCTTGGGCT
Organism: uncultured Bacteroidales bacterium; assembly: GCA_944320265.1. Classification (GTDB taxonomy): domain Bacteria; phylum Bacteroidota; class Bacteroidia; order Bacteroidales; family P3; genus Pullibacteroides. The sequence goes on from CALUGT010000010.1 coordinate 44,872, forward strand.
CGACCTCCACGGCCGGCGCCACCGATGGCGGTACCGCCGGTTCCGAGTCTTCACGAGACACATGCTCGTCTTCTGCATGGAACACGGGCTCCTCGTCGGAATTTTCATCCAGAACCGTAACGAACCTCCGTGCCGCCGGAGCGGAAGCAGCCGGCTGCGATGCAGGCTGAGGCGAAACTTTCTGGACGGCCTGCTGTTCCTGGGCATCCTTGCCCGCCTCGTCCAAACTGATTTTCGTTACCGATCGTCCGCCCCCCAGAGCCTTGCTCTCATTGAATCCTGTCGCCACCAAGGTTATGCTCAGGCTCTTGCCCAACGTGTCATCTTCGCCTGCCCCCCAGATCAAATCCACCCCGTCGCCAGCCCGGCGCAGAATCGAAGATGTTATCACATCTATCTCATCCATGATCAAAGGCGCTTCCGGCCCGTAACCGAAATACAGCAGCATGTTCTTGGCACCTTCAATGCTATTGTCGTTCAGCAAAGGCGATTCCATGGCCATCATGGCTGCCGTTTCCGCCCTGTTCTCCCCTTCGGCAGAACCGAACCCCATCAAAGCCACGCCGCTGTCATGCATCACCGTGTTCACATCCTTGAAGTCTATCTGGACATAGGATTTGACCGTGATAATCTCGGAAATACCCTTGGCAGCCGTTGTCAGCACATCGTCGGCCATCGCGAAAGCCTCTATCAATGTCATCTTGCCGAAAGCTTTCAGCTTGTCATTGTTAATGACCAGGATGGCATCCACGTACTTGCGCAATTCGGCGATGCCAGCCTTGGCCTGCTCGATCCGGGTCCTGCCCTCGAACGAAAAAGGCGTGGTCACGATAGCCACCGTCAGGATCTTGGTCACCTCGTCTCCGGCCAGGTCTATCTCCTTGGCTATCGAAGCCACTACGGGCGCTGCGCCCGTACCGGTCCCGCCTCCCATCCCGGCTGTCACGAACAGCATCTTGGCATCCTTGATGGCATCCTTGATGGCATCATGCTTCTCTATTGCTGCATCCCGGGCCACCTGGGGCACATTCCCCGCGCCCAAGCCTTTCCCCAATTGTATCTTGACCGGGACAGGACTGCTTTCCAAAGCCTGGGCATCCGTATTGCAGACCACGAAATCCACCCCTTGGATCCCAGCCCTGAACATATGGTTCACCGCGTTGCTCCCACCGCCGCCTACACCTATGACCTTGATATAGGACGACTGATTCTTAGGCAGCACAAAATTGAGAATATCCCCCTTTTGATTCATCACCTCATCCATAATTGTTGATATTAAAATCTGTCCGACGGATTCTGAAGCATCCCGCAGGAAGCCGGCAAGCAATCCGGGACGCAGCATAATTATAATTAAACAAAATTAACACCTCCGCACGGCTTTTCCGAAAGCCTCGCCGAGGTTTTATAAACCGTGCTGTGTTAAGAACACACCGCACGGCCTCACACATCGTCATCGTCCCCGAACCAGCGCACGATATAGTCGCCCAGCCTGCCTATCCGGGTAAAGCCGCTCCGCTTGGACCGCTTCGTCTCCTTGGAGTCCTTGGCGCCAGGTTCCGGTTCTTCTTCGCCGGGCGCGGCTTCCACAACAGGCTCTTCCTCCGGGACAGGACGTTCCGCATCCTCGTCATGCTCTATTTCCACATGGAAGACCCGGTTCTCTTCCTCGCAACGGACCCCGTAGATCACCAGGCCTATCGCCGTGGCGAAAATAGGGTCGCCCAATTCCTTAGGCGAATCCGAAGTGATGTGTTCCTTAGGCACGCCACGGCGGGTGTCAAGCTGGGTCAGATACTCGCATACCTTGTCGATATGCCGCAATTTGGAGCCGCCGCCAGTGAGGACAATGCCTCCGATGAAACGGTTCAAATCGCATTCGCAGTCATTGATTTCATACGCCACGCTGCTGAAAATCTCTTCCACACGGGCCCCGATGATGCCAGCCAGCTGCCTGAGCGAGATTTCCTTGGCCGGACGGCCCGTCAGACCCGGGATCGACACAATCTGCTCATCGCTGTTCTCGCTGGGCAAAGCCGAACCGAACTTCACTTTCAACGATTCAGCTTGTTTGGGCAAGATATTGCAACCGACCAGGATATCAGAGGTTATTGCATTGCCTGCCAATGGAATAACCGCCGTATGGCAAAGAATGCTATTCTTGAAAATGGCCACATCCGTCGTCCCGCCCCCTATATCCACCAGCACCACGCCAGCCGCCTTGTCGTTATCGTCCAGGACAGCCTCTGCCGACACCAAGGGTTCCAAGATAAAACCACACAAATCCAGACCCGCCATCTGCACGCTGCGCTGGATATTCCGCAAAGCGCCGGCATCGGCTGTGATGATATTGAAGGACACTTTCACATCCGACCCCACCATGCCCACCACATCGTCTTCCAGAATATCCGCCACGCCATCCACCTCGAAGGTCTGGGGTATGACATGGATGATTTTCTCTCCCGCCTTCACTTTGGAACGGCTCATCTTCCTTTTCAGTTCCTCGATTTCATGCCGGGTGAAGACCTCTTCCCTGTTTTCCCGCACATAATTGATCTCTGTACGGAAACTCTTGATATGCTGGCCGGCGATGCCCACATAGACCTCGCCGATCTCCACATTGGAGCGAGCCGAAGCCTCCGCCACCGCACGCCGCACCGCCTCGGCTGTCTTATCCAGATTGATGACGGCCCCGCGGACCACGCCTACCGATTCCGTGCGTCCATAACCTAGGATCCGGATCTTCCCGCTCTCTTTATCCCGGCAACCTACCACGGCCACAACCTTGGTAGTACCAATATCCAAACCGACAACCACGTCAGGATTGTCTTCCACTGTCTGATAATTTGCTTCCATCTTTCTATCGGTTTTATCTGTTTTTCCTTTCTATCCGAACCTTCCCTGAAGCCTGGCAGCATCCCAAGGGTCCAAGCCGTTCCACTGCCGGAACTTCGACATTCATCTCTGGTACCCGGGTTTCCTGGTCGCCACCAGCTGTCCTTCGTAACGCAAGTCCAGGATCGAGTATTTTTCCCAGCCGTGGTCGCCCATGCCGTACAAGTAAAAGAGCCTAAGCCTTTTCATCTTGTCCTCCAAATCAGCCCTCCCGCTCACCTTCCCCAGCCTCACCACCTGGCCTCCCACCTTGGGCAGCAATTCGTATTCCAATCCTTCCGTCACATAAATCTGCTCGAACATGGCATCCCACAAAGGATCCGCGCGCAGAAAACGATTGATTTCATAAATCGTGCCCAAGACCAGACGGGACATGCTGTCGGCAAGATGCCGCACATTCGTCCCGTACACAGGCTTGCCCGGGACATGGCCGCTCGCCACTCTCACACGGGCCGCGTAATCCGGGCTGACGGGCATTTCCACTCCGTCCTCATCCACCTGGAACAAAGTCTGGGCCGTATTCAGCACCTTCAACACCGGATTGCGCTGCCGCATGGACACACTCAAGGAGCTATCCCCTGCCGGATACACCTGGACATCGGCCACAAAAGGGTTCTGCCGCAAGACTCTCTCCACTTCGGCCACATCGATGCCTGCAAAGGATTTCCCAAGGACACGGATTCCATGATCTTCCAGCCAGGCCCACACATCCTTCTCCTGCAAATACAGTATGTCCTCCCGTTCTATGCGGATATCCACATGAGACACTACCTGGCTCCTGCGTTGCACGGATGCGTAGGCCAGCATGCATGACAGGCAAAGCATGAACAAGGCAATCAGGATCGTCCAGATCAAAGTCTTGCGGCTCATGGCATTCCTCCTTTCCCTATCATCCCGGCAGCGGCCGGCACAATCCGGTCTATATCCCCGGCCCCCATCGTCACTAAGACCCAAGGTTCCCCCCTGTTTCCCGCAAGGCAACGCCCGATCCAATCCAGAACCTGGTCGCGGCTTCCATAGGAAACCGGCACGGCCCCTATCTTATCGCCTATCATGCGGGTGTCCACGCCCGGGATCGGGAGTTCCCTGGCAGGGTAGATATCCACCAGGAAAACCTCGTCCGCGCAGGACAACGCCCGAGCGAATCCTCCGGCCAGATCCCGCGTGCGCGTGTACAGATGCGGCTGGAACGCCACCCGCAGGCAAGCATCGGGGTAAAACTCCCTCAAGGCCTTCAACGAAGCTTCTATTTCTGCCGGATGATGCGCGTAATCATCGTAATAGGAACACTTCCCGTTCTCCGCCCTTTTCTCCAAACGGCGGGCCACGCCTTTGAAACCTGGCAGCAAGGCTTTTACCTGACTGCAATCCATTCCGGCCTCCAATGCCAGGCTGACAGCCGCCACGGCATTCTCCACATTATGCCGCCCCGGGCAACGCAATTCCAGGTCTTCTATCTTCCCACGCGGTCCTTGGTAATGGAAACGGTAAGCACCGTCCACCACCCGGACAGCCGCAGCCTCGGCCAAAGGCCGGAATTCCCCGGGCGGCAATTCTCCGCCGAACCCGGCCGTTTCCAAACCGTAGAAATAGTCCGCCTCAGGCAAAGGTCCCGCACCTTCCAGCCGCCCTGAGACCCGAAGATCTTCCAGCAAGGAGCCGTGCGCTATGAAATGCCTGCACTGCCGCATGAAACGCCGGTAGGCATCGCGCATATTGCCCACTGTCCCGTACACATCCAGATGATCCGGATCCCAAGCCGTCACCGCCGCGAACCATGGATGCAGCTGCCAGAAGGAACGGTCGTATTCGTCCGCCTCCGTAACCATGAACGGGCTGGAAGCGTCGTAATGGTAATTGCCTCCGAGATTGAGGGAAATCCCGCCCAGGATGGCATTGCAGCCTATGCTCTGCTGCAACAGATAAGCCAACATGGAAGAAACGGTAGTCTTCCCGTGCGTCCCTGCCACTGCCAAGGTCTTGTATCCTTGGCATATCGCCCCCAGAATCTCCGCCCGTTTGAAAACCGGCACGCCCAGTTTCCGGATCACGCCCCACTCTGCATGGCTTTCAGGAACAGCCGGCGTGTAAATCACCACATCCGTACCCGCAGGAACCCGTCCCGGATCCTCTTCGTAATGAATCGAGGCTCCCGCCTGTTCCAAACGCGCGGTCAAAGGGGAACGGCTCCTGTCATATCCGCTCACCACGCAGCCTCTCTGCAGGTAATGCCAAGCCAAGGCGCTCATTCCTATGCCGCCTATCCCAAGAAAATACGGATGCTTGAAAACGCCTGCTTCCATCTGCCTACTTCTGTTTACAGTTTTCTTTCCGCCGCCGGCCAAGCTGCGCCAGCTTCAACACTTCGTCCACTATGTCGCGCGCCGCCGTCGTCGTGCCGAGGCGGGAGATATTCTGCGAAAGCAATTCCCGGCGACGCGAGTCGTTCCACAATTCCACGATTGTCTTGCCGAGATCCTGCGAGACCTTCTCGTCGGGCAGAAGCACCGCCGCATTCCTTGAACTCAATGCCTGGGCGTTCTTTGTCTGGTGATCCTCAGCCACATTGGGAGAGGGGACCAGGATGACCGGCTTGCCTACCACGCAGAGTTCGGAAATCGTGATAGCCCCCGCCCTGGAAACTATGATGTCAGCAGCCGCATAGGCCAGATCGACCCGGCGCACGAAATCCAGCATCACCAAATGTTCCTTGCCGTTTGCCGAAGGCAGCATACGCTGGTAATAATACTTACCCGTCTGCCAAATCACTTGGAAACCGTTCCCGAGCAAGTAATCCAGACTGTTCTGCATTCCCACGTTGATGCTCAGCGCCCCCAAGCTGCCTCCCATCACCAACGCCACCGGCATATCCGGGCTGAGCTTGTAGAACGACATGGCTTCGGCCTTTTTGCTATTTATGTCCGAAATATCCTGACGGATGGGATTCCCCGTCCAGATAATCTTCTCCTTCGGGAAAAAACGGTCCATCTCGTCATAGCCGACACAGATTTTCCCCGCTTTCTTTGCCAGAATCTTGTTTGTGACACCCGGCAACGAATTCTGCTCCTGCAGCAAAGTAGGGATGCCCATCTTCTGCGCCACATGCAAGGTCGGCGCGCTGGCGTACCCTCCTACCCCCACGGCAACATCCGGGTCAAAGTCCCGGACTATCTTCCGTGTGAGCCGCAAGCTCGACATCAGCTTGAAAGGCAGGCCTGCGTTCTTCCACCATTGTTTCCGGTTCAAGCCCACTACATTCAAGCCCACGATCCGGAACCCGGCCGCCGGCACTTTTTCCATCTCCATCCGGTTCTCAGCTCCGACAAACAGGATTTCCGCGTCCGGTTTCCTTCTTTTGACCTCATTGGCTATGGCAATGGCCGGGAATATATGCCCCCCGGTCCCGCCGCCGCTTATGATGATTCTGAACGGGACCGCAGCAGAGGCGGCCTCGCCCGAAAAAACATTCATATCATTGCCTGTCGTTTCCATAACACTTTTCTTTTTTTACATTCGTCGGATACCGCTATTCGGCCCCTGTCATATATCAAGATGGAAGCTTCATGGAAGCCGGGACTGCCTTGCGACCGGTCACGGCACCAGCCTCCTGCCCAAGTTTCTGTTCCTGTACCGAAGCGCTGACACTCAAAATAATGCCCACTGCCAAAGCCGTGAACAACAATGAAGTCCCCCCCATGCTCAGGAAAGGCAACGGCTGCCCGGTCACGGGCAGCAAATCCACAGCGACCCCCATGTTGACCAAGGCCTGCAAGGTCAGCATGAATGTCAGCCCCAGCACCATGTAGCTTCCGAAAGACCCCTTGCAGGCCCTGGCTATGCTGATGCCCCTCCGCAAGAACCATAGATAGAGCAGCAAGACTCCAATCCCCATGACCATACCGTATTCCTCTATGATCAGAGCGTATATGTAATCGGAATAGGGATGAGGAAGGAAATTCCTCTGCGTGCTGTTCCCCGGCCCTTTGCCGAACAGCCCGCCTCCGGCAACAGCAATCTTGGCCTGAGTGACCTGGTAAGCCTCCTCTCCCGGTTCGACAAAACCTTCTATGCGGTTTTTCCATGTTCCCAGGCGCGCCTTGTCGGCCAAAGCCTCGTCCGGCACCAAGGCGAACACCGCCAGCATCACCCCGCCGGCCAAGACCCCGCAGCCGACCATGCCCCACAAATATTTCCCAGGCAAGCCTCCCACGACCATGAGCACGAAACAAGTCAGCATCAACAAGGCCGAAGTGGAAAAATTCTCCGAGAAAATCAGACCGCAGACCAACAACGGAGCCCATGCGATCTTCCAGAAAGAACGCGGTTCCTTGATTACCGGCTGGTACTTGGTCAATACCCGCGCAAGGTAAACCACCAGGACTACCTTAGCCAGTTCCGAGGTCTGGAAAGTGAATCCGAAAATCGAAATCCAGCGGCTGGCATCATTGACGGCGGCTACCGTCAATGTATACGCCAGAAGGAGTATCACCGGCCCGATCATCAATTTCGACAATCGGGCGAACCGGGTATACTTGACCCTATGCACGGCAAACATGGTAACCCAGGCTGCCGCCAGGATTGCCACATGCTTGAGCATGTAATAGGCCGTATGGCCGTCCTGGTAACGATGAGCCATGCGTCCCGTCGCGCTATAGACAGCCAGGACGGAAAGCAGGGAAAGTATCATCATGATATACCAAATCCCCCTATCTCCCCGCAAATACTTGAATATGCCCGTACCTTGGTTCTGCATCCGTATGATAAATTGTCGTCATTCCTGCAAGCAAGACACCCCGAAAGCCATCCTCGCCACGCGTCTACAATTCGCAGACCGCCTTCTTGAACTGCGTGCCTTTGTCTTGATAGCTTTCAAACAAGTCAAAACTGGGACAGGCAGGAGAAAGCAATACCACATCACCTTCCGAAGCCATCAGATAGGCAGACTGCACAGCCGCCATCATGGAATCCGTCTCCACGATATCTCCTACCGCGCTGCCGAAAGCAGCGATCATGGCCTTGTTATCCGTTCCCAGGCAGACTATGTGCTTCACCTTGCTCGAAACCAATTCCCTCATGGAAGCCCAGTCCACATCCTTCCCTTGGCCTCCTGCAATCCAGATTACCGGCCTTTTCATGCTCTCCAAAGCATACCAGGTGGAATTCAGGTTGCAGGCTTTGGCATCGTCAATGTAATCCACGCCTCGCACCGTGGCCACGTATTCCAAGCGATGTCCGGCGTGGCTGAAATCCCGGAAGCTCTCTTGGATAGCTTTCTTGCGCAAATCCTTGATCCGCATGGACACCGCTTCCGCCATAGAGCGAGACACCACGCCTTGCCGAGCTAAAATCTCCAAACTCATTCTCATATCTTTTTTTCTGTTTTCTTGCATTTCCTCTTCCGGCCCGGATCGGGAGACTTTGAAAAAAACGCGGAACTCCGCCGGACCCGCTCACGATGCTCCGGACAAACGAGTCCGAATCAGCTTCTCAACGCAACTTCAAAGTAGCCAAGGTCATCACTGCCAGCATGATGCCCACAATGAAAAACCGCAGCACTATCTTCGGTTCCTTGTACCCTTTCTTCTGGTAATGATGGTGCAAAGGCGACATCAGGAAAATCCGCCGCCCTTCCCCGTAACGTTTCTTGGTGTAACGGAAATACGACACTTGCATTATCACCGAAAGGCTTTCCACCAGGAAAATCCCGCACAGGATCGGCAAGAGCAGCTCCTTGCGGATCAACAAAGCGAAAACCGCGATGATGCCACCTATGGTAAGGCTGCCGGTATCCCCCATGAACACCTGCGCCGGATAGGCATTGTACCAAAGGAAGCCTATGGCAGCTCCCACAAAAGCCGAAATAAATATCACAAGTTCCCCCGTATGGGGTATATACATGATATTGAGGTAATCCGCAAAAATGATATTGCCCGACACCCATGCCAGCACAGCCAGAGTAGCCCCGATGATCGCCGAAGTACCCGTGGCCAAGCCGTCCATCCCGTCGGTCAGGTTGCACCCGTTCGACACAGCCGTAATCACCAGGATGACTACCAGCACGAACAATATCCAGGCGTACTTGCCCCATCCGCCATGAAGAGCCTCCATGATGGCTTCGTAATTCAGTTCGTTGTTCTTGACAAAGGGGATGGTGGTCACCAGAGACTTCTCCGTATTGTTCTCGAAGGAAGCCTGCGCCTTCTGGTATTCGGTCTTCTGCAAGAGATTGTGTTCTTCCACAATCGCATCGTTGTTCTTCTGCGAGACCACTATGTCTGGATGGAAGCACATGACCAAGCCCACGATCAAGCCCAAGCCTACTTGGCCGAAAACCTTGAACTTGCCTTGCAGTCCATGCTTGTCATGCTTGAACACCTTGATATAGTCATCCAGGAAACCCATCGTCCCTAACCAGACTGTAGTCAGGATCATCAACAGCACGTAAATGTTATCCAGACGGCACAGCAGCAGCACAGGAACCAGGATCGCTGCAATGATGATCAGTCCGCCCATGGTCGGAGTGCCTTCCTTCTCTTTCTGCCCGGCCAATCCCAGATCGCGGACAGTCTCACCTATCTGCTTGCGAGCCAAAGCACGGATAATCCGCTTGCCCACAACCATCGAGATGAAAAGGGATACCACAATAGCCGCTGCCGCCCGGAAGGAGATGTACCTGAACACCCCTGCTCCCGGCATTCCGCATTCATGCAAATAATCAAACAGATAGTATAACATTGCCCTTCATATTTCTTTTGCCTGCCGGCAATTTCCCTTTCGGCCGTTCCCCAGCCGGCCCCATACAGCCCCTGCAAGGAAGCGGAACGGGCGGAAAGGGTTCCTGAAACAGTCGCCTCCCCTGGGAAAAGCCCGCAAACCTGCTGTCGTCATGCCAGATACCTGGCCAGTACCTCCCTGTCATCAAAATGATGCCTGACTCCCTTCACTTCCTGATAGGGTTCATGCCCCTTGCCCGCCACCAGAACCACATCTTCAGGCCCTGCCAAAGCGCAAGCCGTCTTGATGGCTTCCTCCCTGTCCAAGATGCAGAGGCTCTTAGCCGAATCCAGCACATCCAAGCCGGCCCTCATCTGATCGGCAATGGCCTGAGGATCCTCGAAGCGGGGATTGTCGGTGGTGATGATCAGCCTGTCGGAAAGACGGGCGGCAATCCTCGCCATCTCAGGCCGTTTGCCAGCATCCCGGTTTCCGCCGCAGCCTATCACACAGATGACATTCTGGCCATCCTGCCGCAGTTCGTTGATTGTTTCCAGCACATTTTCAAGTGCATCAGGCGTATGGGCGTAATCCACGATGCCAGTCTTGCCGTCCCGCTGCGGCTTGAACACCTCGAACCGTCCCGGCGCTTCCCCTAAGTTGCTCATCGCCTGCAATACTTCCATCTTGTCCATGCCCAGCAGTACCGCTGTCGCGTAAACAGCCGTCAGGTTATAGGCATTGAACCGGCCAACCAGACGCATGTACACCTCGATCCCGTCCATCTCCAGATGCAGTCCAGAGAAGGAATCCTCTATCAAGCGGCATTTGAAATCGGCCGGCACCCGCAAGGCATACGTGTACTTTGAGGCATTGGTATTCTGCAACATCACCAAACCGTTCTTGTCATCGGCGTTCACCAAGGCGAAAGCCGGAGCCGGAAGGTTGTCGAAGAACTGCTTCTTCGCCTTTATATAAGCATCGAAAGTCTTGTGGTAATCCAAATGGTCACGGGTGATATTGCTGAAAATCGCCCCGGCGAACCGCAAGCCGGCAATCCGGTTCTGGACTATCGCATGCGAACTGACCTCCATGAAAGCATAATCGCAGCCAGCATCCACCATATCCCTAAGCAAAGCATTGATTTCCAATGAATCCCCTGTAGTATGCGTACTAGGGACCACCCTGTCGCCGACCCGGTTCTCTATGGTCGACAGCAGCCCGGCTTCATATCCGAGGCTCTTGAACAGACGGTAAAGCAGAGTCACCGTCGTGGTCTTGCCGTTAGTCCCGGTAATGCCGACCAGCTTCAGTTCCCGCGAAGGATTCCCGTAAAAAGCCGAAGCCATGCACCCCATCGCCACGCTGCTGTCCCTGACCTTCAGATAAGCGATTCCCGGAAGCAGGTTCCCGGGAAGTTCCTCGCAGACCACGGCGACAGCGCCCTTTTCCAACGCCGCCCCGATGAATGCATGGCCGTCCGAAACCGTGCCTCTCACGGCAAAGAATACCGACCCGGCATCCACCTTCCGGGAATCCTGCTGCAAAGACGTGATTTCCACATCTTCCGCCCCCCGTCTTTCCAGAATGCCGCATCCGCCCGTCAAGAGTTCGTTCAATTTCATTTACAATCGTGTTTTTAGAAGCTGTTTAAATTTATTTGTCCAGGCCATCGGGAGGGGATTTGGAGGGATGGCGCCGCGTTTTCCAAAGGAGGATAGCCAAGCTATCTTCGAGCTTCGCTCAACCAAGACCCGGAATAGCCCCCGACGGGCAAACAAGATCCTGGACCCGCTCCCTGAAAATCCAGCCTTTTCAGGATTTCAAGAAATTTCAAACAGCTTCTTGACCCCAACCAGCCGTCAGGCTTCGGGATACCGTCTGCAATCGCGCGCCCGGATTCCCAGGCAAGCCGTTTTTCCCAAGCGGGCCATGATCTGTCCGGCAGCCGCACGCTCATTCCCGGTTGCTAACCGAGGTACAGCCAGACAGTCTGGCCTTTCCGGCACGGACTGCCGGCACGAGGCTCTTGCCGCCGCACGCAACCTTTGCCTTGCACGCGCATCGACATGCCGTACTTCTCTATCAAGTAAGAGGCATCCCGCAAGCCCATGCCCCGCAAATCCGGCATGACATCCTTCATGACCGGCACTTCGTTGAAACTCTGCGCACTCTGAGCCTCTTCCCTAAGGCGCACGAAAGTAGTCGGCTCCAATTGGGGCGACTCTATGCCCAAGGCTTCATACACCTCTTCTATATCCCGAGCGTACCCTCCTGCCTTGTGCGTGTCCACCGACCCGGGATCCATCGGCTGCACTTCCTGCCCTCCCTTCATCAAAGTGGCAAACACCTTGTCCGCTATCTCCCTGAATACCGGCCCCGCCACAGAACCGCCGTAGAACCGGTTCTTCTGCGGATTGGTAATCATCACAATGCACGAATACCGCGGATTGTCGGCGGGGAAATACCCTACTACGGATGCCCGGTAAGTCATCCTTTCGCTGCCCCTTTTGCCGTAATTGATCTGCGCTGTGCCCGTCTTGGCAGCCACCCGGTACAAGGGGTTATCCAGATTCCGCGCCGTCCCATGCTCGACCACGCCTTCCAGCATTCCTTGCACCTTGGCTAGCGTGGCATCGCTGCAAATCTTGTCGACCAGCACCGTCGGCTTGAAGCGGCGGACTGGTTCGCTGCCATTGCGGATTTCCTGCACGAACATGGGCTTGACCATCTTCCCATTGTTAGCCACTGCATTGTAAAGGCTCAATATCTGCAAAGGAGTCACTTTCACTTCATAGCCTATCGACATCCAAGGCAGGGAAATGCCCGACCACGTCTTATCGGAAGTGTCTTTCACATAAGGGATTCCTTCTCCTGCTATTTCCAGCCCCAGCGGACGATCCAGATGCATTTTGCACAAATAATCCACAAAACGTTGCTGCTTGTTGCCGAATACGCTGTTGGCCAGATAGGAAATCCCCACATTGGACGATTTCTCGAAAGCCTGCAGGAAACTCAGCTCTCCCCAGCCTTCCCGATGAGAGTCGTTCATCCAGCGGTTGTAATACTTACGGCGCCCCGTAGGAACCTTCACCGAAGTATCCATCCGGCTTTCTTCCAGAATAGCAATGACAGAAGCCAGCTTGAATGTCGAGCCCGGTTCCACGGCTTCGCCTACAGCATAATTCATATGTTCCTGGTAACTCCCGTCCGCCTTTTTCAGCAAGTTGGCTATAGCCACCACCTTGCCCGTACGCACCTCCATCAACACCACGCATCCATGCTGAGCCTCGTTTTCCTCCATGCAATCCTTCAAGGCAGCCTCAGCCACATCCTGGATCCGGATATCGATAGTCGTGATCAGGTCATGCCCGTTCTCGGGGTCCACCTCGTCTTCGCTGCGGACCGGCCTCCAGACATCCCCGCTCACTTTCTGCGTCAGCCGAAGCCCGTTCACTCCCGCCAGCTCCTTGTTGTAAGTCCTCTCCAGCCCGACGCCTCCGCCATTCTCGTTGCAATACCCGATAGTCCGTTCCGCCAAGTACCCGTTGGGCAGCCGCCTATCTTCATATTCCTCCACAATGAAGCCTCCCCGGAACTGCCCTTTCTCGAAAATAGGGAAGCGCCTCATCCGGCTCAGCTCGGCATACGTCACATGCCGCTTGATCAACAGGCTCCGCTTCTTTGCCCTGCGAGCCTGTATCAGCATCTGCCGGTATTGCGCGCTGCTCCTCTGCGGATACAAACGATGGAGGCTGTCGCACAAAGGCCGCAGATATTTGAAGAACGTATCATTGACGACCACGCTGGGATGCAAGTCCATCCGGATGTTGAACAACGGCACCGACACGGCCAGCAAGGAGCTGTCCGCCGAATAAATATCCCCTCTGACTGCATCCGTTTCCTCGTACCTCAGGCTTTGCTGGCGGGAAAGAGCCAGAAGTTCCTCTCCTTCCGAAAAAACGACCCTGCTCATACGGAACACGATGGCGGCAGCAAAAAGCAGCATGAAGGCATACACCAAGTACACCTTCCACCAGAAACCCGTCTTTCCGCTTTCTTTCTCTATCTGTCTGCCCATTCTCGCCTCCTTTCCGCTAATTCCGCCCGCACCCGTCCCCGCTCATTTTTTCTGCCACCATTTGCGGCCTTCCGGTTCGGGAGATGCCACCTTGAACGGCGGCACCACCGATTCCTTGACTCCCGTGCTGTCCAGCATCCGGGCCACCGATGACTGGCGGCTCAGACGCATCCACTCGGCCTTGGCCGATATCTGCCTGTAACGCAATTCTTTCAGTTCCTTCTTTATTTCCGAACTCTCGCGCAGGACCCGCTCGGATAAATAATTGTTGGTTATCAACAAGAACCCCAACAGGAAAACATACAAAATCAAAGACCAGTATTTCCGGATTCCCTTGTCCAGGACAAATGTCCCGTCCAGCACGGAACGGACTTTCGCCTGCCGGGCCCGATGCCGGACCGCACGACCGGGATCCGCCTCTCCGCCTTCCCGGGCCTTCCCTTCTTGCGGCTGTCCGGAAAATTCCGATACCAATTCCGGCTCCGGCACCGGATCCTTGGCAACCGGCCCAGGCTTCATCTTGTTCTTTCCCATAGGCCTGCTATTCCTCCATTCTTTTACGTCCAACCCGAAGCCGCGCGCTCCTGGCGCGAGGATTCCTGCATATCTCCTCTTGCGAAGGGACTATCGCCTTACGCACGACCGGTTCCATTCCCGAAAGGTCGTTCCCGTAAAAATCCTTTTCCACCCTGCCCTCCACGTTGCCTGAACGCATGAAATTCTTGACCATGCGATCCTCAAGCGAATGATAGGATATCACCGCTATCCGGCCTCCCGGCCTGAGCACCTCCAGACTCTGCTCCAGCAAGGACTTCAGATTCTCCAACTCCCTGTTCACCTCGATCCGCAAAGACTGGAAAACCGTTGCAAGGAACTTGTTCTCCCTCCCTTTCCCGGCAAAAGGCGCAAAGAAATCCACCGCCTGGTCCGTGTATGCGAAAGGATTCCCCTCCCGCGCCTTCACCACGGCCGAAGCCAGCCGCCGGCCGGAAGGAATCTCTCCGTACTGAGTAAAAACCCGCGCCAGATCCTCCTCGGCGTAGGTATTCAGCACATCTGCTGCCGTCAGAGTCCCCGACCGGTCCATCCGCATGTCCAGCGGCCCGCGAGACCGTATGGAAAACCCCCGCTCGGCCACATCGAACTGATGCGACGAAACGCCCAGGTCGGCCAGTATGCCATCCACTGGAACCGCCTTGTAAAAACGCAAGTAGTTCTTGAGGTACCGGAAATTTTCTCTGACAAGAATGAAACGCTGACCGGCCTTGACGAAATCCGGATCCTGGCCCGCCCGCTCCGCCGCATCGGGGTCGCGGTCGAAAGCCAGCAACCGCCCGGCATCCCCAAGACGGCGCAGGATTTCCCGGGAATGCCCGCCCCCGCCGAAAGTGGCATCCACGTAAATGCCGCCTTCCCGTATGTCCAGACCGTCCATTGCCTCCTGCAACAAGACGGGAGTATGATATTCCGCGTCCATGACAGCCTCCTCTATTATAGGGCTTCGCCCGTATTCACTTGCCCCAGACGTTCGGCAGCCAGAGCGGCGAAATCAACGGCCATGCCGTTCATCTTGTCGTAGGTTGCCACATCCCATATCTCGATAATGTTGATTTTTGAAATCAGCACAATTTCTTTAGCTATGCCTTTGGCCTTTTTCAAATCCCCCGGAATAAGCAAACGGTCGTTAGCATCCAGTTCCACAGGATTCCCCTCGGACAATTTGCGAATCAGAAGGCGATCCTGAGGATTGTAATGGTTCAGCTTGGCGACCTTGGTCTCGATTTCTTTCTCGAACTCGGCACGAGGATACAATTCAAGGCAAGGGTCGAAGATGCTCTCCTTGATCACAAAGCCGGCATCGATCACGCCCGACAACGCCTTCTTGAGCACTGCCGGGAACTTGAACCGACCCGCCGGATCCACTTTGCAATATTCCTTACCTACTAAAATGGCCATGCCATAAACCATTAAAAACCTGTTTGTCAACCACAAGGCCCTTGCCTTACCGGACTCATGCCTTGATTGGACGCTCCAAAATTACGGAGAAAAATCTGAAAATTTCCATTTTGTTAATATTTTTTCCAATTTCTCCCATAAAATCCCATTTCGCAAAAATCCACAAGGATTTAGGCAGGCCCGAAGCAGGCAGGAAACGGAGCGATGCGCCCTCTGAAAGGCGATTTTTCAACAAAAAATTGTTAGTTTGTGGACAACTCCAAACGGGAAGAGCCTGGGTGCCGCACTTTTTTGCTACTTTTACAGACCGAAGGGCGGGAGTGCGGTTCCTGTCCCGGACACTTAACTCCAGGCAGTTCCGTGCATCGGGCCGGCCCGGTTCGCCGAACATGCCTCCAACCCTTGAAACATGCTGTCTTTCACTATTTCCGAACGGACTATCGACATCGAGGAAGTCATCAAAGAGAAGGCGCCGGAGCTATACCGGAAACTACCCGGATTTGTGTTCCCATTGATGCGCAAGCTGCTACACGAAAAAGAGGTGAACAGCTTCCTGTACAAGGAAAGGGACAAGACCGGCATCGACTTCGCCACCGCCATCCTGGAAGACTTCGGCTGCCATGTAAGCATGAAAGGGGAAGAGAACGTGCCGGCAAACGGGAAACTGATTTTCTGCGCGAACCACCCTTTAGGCGGTCTGGACGGCATGGCCCTCATCAGCCAGATAGGCAAGCTCCGCAAAGACATCGTATTCCCGGTCAACGACATGCTTTTGGCACTGCCGCCGCTCCGGCCGGTATTCCTCCCGGTAAGCAAACTTTCCAAGAACACGTCCAACCGGCGAGGGCTGGAGGAGGCTTTCCTGGGAACGTCCACCCTGCTTTACTTCCCGGCGGGATTGTGTTCGCGCAAGCAGAAAAGGGGAATCATCGCCGACCCGGAATGGAAAAAGACCTTCGTGACCCAAGCCCGCAATTCGGGCAGGGACATCATCCCGGTCTTCATTTCGGGGAAAAATTCCGGCACCTTCTACAACGTGGCAAGGTTCAGAACCAGAATCGGTTTGAAGGTCAACATAGAACAAGCTCTCCTGGTCAATGAGATGTTCAAACTCCGAGATCAAAAGATTTGTTTAACTTTGGGGAAGCCAATCAGTCCTCTATCCTTGGATAAAAGCCACACAGACAAAGAGTGGGCCGCGTTGATCCGCGAACATGTCTACCGCTTGGAGAAAGACCCGGCAGCTGAATTCAACCGTTGAGCAGAAACCTTTTGCACATGCAAGACATCATACCTCCCATCAGCAGAGAGCTTCTCAAACAGGAACTGACACAAGACAAGTTCCTGCGCTACACTAATTTCGGCAACCGCTCCGTATACGTGGTCACTGCGCACGATGCGCCCAACGTCATGCAAGAACTTGGACGGTTGCGGGAAGAAGCGTTCCGCAGCGGAGGAGGAGGTACAGGCAAAAGCGCCGACATCGATGAATTCGACACCATGCCTGACCCCTACAAGCAATTGGTCGTCTGGGATCCGGCCGATGAGGAAATCATTGGAGGCTACCGCTTTATCGAAGGGAACCGGGTCAAGTTCTCTGCCGATGGAAAGCCTTTGCTCTCCACTACCGAGATATTCCGCTTCTCAGACCGCTTCATCAAAGAATACCTTCCCAAGACCATAGAACTAGGACGCTCTTTCGTGCAGCCGAAATACCAATCCGCACGCAGGGGCGTATTCTCCCTGGACAATCTCTGGGACGGTCTCGGAGGCCTGGTCACCATCAACAAGCCGTGGATGCAGTATTTTTTCGGGAAAGTCACAATGTACACCTCGTACAACAAGGAGGCCCGCGACACGCTGCTCTATTATGTGAACCACTATCACCACGACCCTGACAATCTAGTAATTCCGATCGACCCCATCCTGCCCGTCACGCCCAAAGAGAAACTGAACAGGCTTTTTGACGGACTGGATCTGGAAGAAGCCTACAAAGTGGCCAACAAATGCATCCGGGAACTCGGGGAGAATATCCCGCCCTTGTTCAATTCCTACATCAAGCTTTCTCCCGAGATGCGTTCGTTCGGCACTTGCATCAACACGCATTTCGGCGGCGTGGAAGAGACCGGGATCCTGATCAAAATCGATGAAATCTACCCGACAAAAAAAGAACGCCATATCCCGGAAGAAATTGAATCCGTGCAAGTCCCGCCGAAAACGGAGAATCAAGGAACCCTTTGAGAATTCCAGGTCCCCCATTCCCTGCCAGGGAAAAAGAGGGAAACCCGGAAAGAGGATTCAGTACCCGCAGGCCGGGGAAGGGGAAAACGAGGATTGCCGGAAACACCCGGCAGCTGTGTGCTATCTCCGGGGTTTCTCCTCGCGGAGACTGCCGCCCCGCATCAAAACGCAAAAGCCATGAACATCAAGAATGCCGAATTCGTATCCTGCTGTTCCGACTACCGGAAATGCCCGCCGGAAAACATTCCCGAATATGCTTTCATCGGGCGTTCCAACGTGGGCAAGTCCTCTTTGATCAACTGCCTCTGCCAGCGGAAAGGCTTGGCCAAGACATCTTCTTCCCCGGGAAAGACCCAGGCAATCGTGCATTTCAAGGTGGACAACCAATGGTTCCTGGCCGATCTGCCAGGCTACGGTTACGCCAGCGTCGGAAAGAAACAACGGGAACAATGGCAAAAGATGACAAGAGACTACCTCTTGCGCCGCCCCAACCTTTTCTGCGTGTTCGTCCTGGTCGACCTGCGGATTCCTCCCCAAAAGTCGGATTTGGATTTCTTGCAATTGATGGGAGAAAACGAAGTGCCGGTCTGCATAATCGGGACCAAGGCAGACAAGCTCGGGAAGATGGCTTTGGAAAATTCCGCCGAAGCCATCAAAACTGCTCTTGGCGAGATGTGGGAACCGCTTCCTCCGTTCATCCTCTCATCGGCTGAAACCGGCTTAGGCCGGGAGGAAATCCTGGACTTCATCGACAAGGCCAACAAGACTGCGGCCAGCCAAGGCTAACCACAGGGACTTTTTCCTAAAAAGGCTTGAAACGGGCAGCCGGCCTGATACGATAGGATCCGAGCATCAAGCCAACTGTCCTTCCCTACCCTAAGTCCGTATATCCTCAAACATCGGGAAGGCTGCCGGAACTGAAACCGCTGAATCATCCCTGCTCCCGGCTTTCTCTATCATCAAGGCTTATTCTGCTTGAGCGTTTCCACATAATTGGCAATCCGGTGCAACTCGTGCGGAATGTCGATGCCTTGCGGGCAATGCGGACTGCACTGATTGCAGCCGATGCAGTGATCCGCCTGCCGTAGTTTGGGCACGCTGCGGTCGTAGCCCACCAAATAGACCCGTCTGGCCTCTCGATAGTTTTCGTCCTTGTAACTTGCCGCTATATTGCCTTCGTTCAAGCATTTGTTGTAATGCAACAGGATGGTTGGAATATCGATGCCGTAAGGGCAAGGCATGCAATACTTGCAATCGTTGCAGGGAATGGTATCGAACTCCATCATCCGCGTAGCCGTCCGTTGCAGGAAGTCGAATTCCTCTTCGGCAAGGGGCTTCAAGGGCGAATAGGTTTTAAGATTATCCTGCAAATGCTCCATCCGGGTCATGCCGCTAAGCACTGTCAACACCCCGGGGAAGCTCCCGGCAAAACGGAAAGCCCAGGAAGCCACGCTCTGATTCGGCTCGCGTTCCTTGAGCTGGGCCACGATATTGTCCGGCACGTTCGACAGCCTGCCGCCCAGCAGAGGCTCCATGATAACCGCCGGGATGTTCCGCTTGGCCAACTCGTTGTACAGGTACTCGGCATCGGTATTGCGCGGATTGATCTGCTTGGCATACTTCCAGTCCAAATAGTTGAGCTGTATCTGCACGAAATCCCATTTGTACTTGTCATGGTTGGCCAGCAGGTAGTCGAACACCCGGATGTCCCCGTGGTAGGAGAAACCCAAGTTCCGGATCCGACCCGCCTCGCGCTCCTGCAACAGGAAATCCAAGATGCCATTGTCGATATAGCGGGCGTTGAACTCGGCCATCGCGTCCGTGCCCATGCCGATGCCATGCAACAGCATGTAATCAAGATAGTCCACCTGCAATTCCTTGAGCGAGTTATGATACATGGCCAAAGAAGCTTCCCGGCTCCAGGTGGAAGGGGCGAAGTTGGAAAGCTTGGTGGCTATGTAGTATTTGCTGCGGGGATGCCGGCTGAGGGCGATGCCGGTGGCTCGTTCGGAAGTGCCACGGCAATAGGCCGGGGACGTATCGAAATAATTGACCCCGTGCGCGATGGCATAATCCACCAATTCGTTGACCATTCCCTGGTCTATCGCCGCATTGCCTTCGCGGGCGCTCTTGCCCCCGATCGAAGGCCAACGCATGCAACCATAGCCCAGCAACGAAACCTTCTCGCCGGTCTTGGGATTGGTCCGATAGGTCATCTCCCCTTCCGGTCCCGCAGAGACGGAAGCATTGCCCTGCCCGCCCCGCTTGCCGCAGGAGGCCAATCCGGCACCCAAAGTGACCGCCCCGGCCACGCCGGCCGTTTTCAGGAAATCACGCCGGCTCATGCCTTGGCATCCCCGACCATTCGGCACCGATTCTTGCCGAGGTTTCACTTCGTCTTGCCGGAGGCTCGGCTCGCCTCGCCCCGCCTGATTCTCCCGCCTCACTTCCGAACCCAGGCATGTTCCAGCATCAGAATCCATTATCTTATCTTGTTTCGATGTTTCCATTTCCCAAAAAGATTAAATGTTCGACCAAATTGCGCAAAGTGCTACAGCAGCCTGTGCGCGCTGTGGCCTTCCACATAAATCGCACTGAAAGGCCGGGCCGGGCAAAGGTATTCGCAAGCCCCGCAGCCGATGCAGCGTTCTGTATTTATTACCGGAATCTTGAGCGAAGCCGGATCGGAGGGTTCGGAAGGCACCATCTGTATCGCTCCCGAAGGGCAATGCCGGGCGCAATTGCCGCATTCCTGGCCGTCAGTAACCGGCACGCAGTTGTCCATGATCCAGACCGCATGGCCTATCTGGGTCGCGGATTTGTCGGCCACCGTGATCGGCTCGATAGCCCCTGCCGGGCAGACTTCGGAGCAATGCACGCATTCGGGCCGGCAATAGCCTCTTTCATACGACATCTCGGGTTGCATCAGATGAAGCAGGTCTGTAGCGGGCCGCAAGACGCCATTGGGACAGTTGGCCACGCAGAGCTGGCAGCCGGTGCAGTGCTGGGCGAAATGCCGGGCGTTGACCGAACCGGGCGGCAGTATCCGGGTGGCGCGGTTGGGCACTTTCTTGTCTTCAATCACGGCCAGACCGCCGTCCACTTTCTTTTCCTGGGCTTTCAGGGCGGCCGAAGCGGCCAACAGAGCCGAGGCGGCCAGGAATTTGCGGCGGGAGGCATCCACCGGGACAGCCGTATCCATGGCTGGCTGGGGCCGTGCCGTTTGCATAACATTGCGGGAATCCGGATCGGCCGACTGGACGACTTCCCCATTTTGGGTTCTCATCCCCTTCACCTTATCGGAAAACGGCTTAGCCGAAACGTTCTGCGGGCTTGTGGCAAGCTCCGCCTTGGAAGGATGGCGATAGTGAATCGCGTCCTTGGGGCATTTGCCGATGCAATCCATGCAGGCCACGCAGCGGCTGTAATCAATCTGATGATGGGCGATGTCGATGCAGGAAGCCTTGCAGTTGCGTTCGCAGCGTTTGCAGCTGACGCATTGGGAGGCATCGATGACGGGCTTGAACCAAGAGAAGCGGGAAAGGAAGCCGAGCAGGGTCCCGACCGGGCATACCGTGTTGCAATAGGTGCGGCCGTTGCGCCATGCCAAGACAATGAGAATCACAAAAGTAGCCAACGCAATCAGAAAGGTAGGCAGGCTTTTGACATAAACTTCGACCGGATAGAAGGTGTAGCCCCCGGCTCGTTCGGAAAAGAAGGCCAGCAGGTTGTTGCCCCAGCGGTAAACGGGGGCAAAGAGGTTGGAGGCGATGCGGCCGTAGGCGGAATAGGGGTCGAGCAAGGCTGCAAAGGAGGCGATGCCGCCGACCAGAGCTGCTATGAACAGGACTAAAACCGTGTATCTCAGCCAAGAAACGGCTTTGGAATAGGTGTAACGGTTCTTTTTCTGCTTCTTGCCGAACCAGGCGGCAATGTCCTGGAACACGCCCAAGGGGCAAATGACCGAGCAATAGACCCGGCCGAAAAGCAAGGTGAGCAAAAGCAAGAAGAGGATGACCCCGAGGTTCAGGGCCAGCACGGCGGGCAGAAACTGGATTCTGGCCATCCATCCGAAATACAGGTGCAGCACGCCGGAAATATCGAGGAACAGCAGCGTCAGCAGGCTGAAGAATACAAGGGCGAGCGCGATTCTAATCTTCCTTAGCATACAGGTTTGTTTTAGGCATGTTCATTCCAAGGCGCAAATATAAGGCTCTCCGCGATTCCATATCTAACACGGATTACAGATTTTAGTGATTATTATACAGAACGGCCGTTCCGGACCGCGGCTCCCGGCCTAAAGATGCCCGCCATTGCATAAGGCAAGCCCTGCAAACCAGAAAATCAGTCCAGGATCAGAGCTGAAAAACCAGAAGTGCACCACGTGCGGAGCGCGAGGGAATCCGTGCCCGGGACAGATTCGGTATAAATCAGATAAGCCTCGTATTCAGGATGCTTTTGCAAGAAATCCCGGCTTGGGGCAGTGCCCCAGACCATGCAGGCGGTCGCCAAGGCATCGGCCTCCCAGCAATCCTTGCAAAGGATGGTGGCACTGAGAAGGTTATGCCGTACAGGCCGTCCAGTCTGCGGATTAATCGTATGCGAATAGCGCTGGCCGCCGGCCTCGAAATACTTGCGGTAATTGCCCGATGTGACAAGGGAGTTGTCGGTCAAGGCAAGCTTTTGCAGGATGCGCTGCTGCGCCAAGGAGTCCGGAGCCGGCCTTTCGATGCCCACGACCCAAGGCGAACCGTCCGGCTTGACACCACGGGCGCGAATCTCGCCGCCTATATCCACCAAATAGGTGGCAATACCCTTGCTTTCAAGATATTCCGAAACCATGTCGCTGCAATAGCCTTGGGCAATCGCATTGAAATCCAAGCGAAGCAACGGATGGTCTTTAATCAGGCGGGAATTCTCGACACGGACTTTCTGCCAGCCCACATATTGCAGAATCTCTATCAGTTCCTCGTCTCCCGGCAGACGGCTCGGTCCGCCGCCCGGTGTAAAGCCGTAAGCCTGCACCAAAGGCCCTACCGTGACATCGAACACGCCGCCGGTAAGCTCGGAAATCTGCTGGGACTTGGCCAGCATATCGCAGAAAGCCTCGCTCAGTCCTATGTCCTCGTTGCGGTTCACCCGGCATATCTCGGAGCTGTCGTTCCACAAGGAAGCGCAAAGGTCGAAGGCCGCCAAAAGGGAATCAATCTCGGGTTGCAAAGCATTGGCATCCAGACTCTCTTGCCGGGCATCGGCATAATAGCTGATAGCGTAATACGAGCCTTGGGCAAAGCCCATCATTTTTTGGAATTGAGGCCGGGGCTTGGAGGTGCAGGACATCTGCAAAAACAGGAGCGGAACGGCCAGCAGAACCGCCGCCAAAACCGAGGACAAAGCCAAAGCTGATTTCTTACTGAATAACATATTCATTTTCAACAAAAAGCAGGTTTCCGGAGCATGACGCCGAGGTTTCCAGCGTCTTAGGAATGCCAAAGATACACTTTATTTTAAGTTTCCTTGGAATAAACGCTGCGCCTCGGCAAAAGCAGTGCAAACCGAATGCAGAGCAAAGCTTGCCTTGGCTATGCTGAGGTGCGCCCTGCTTTCGATGGAACATCAAAGCTCGAACTTCGTTCGGCTCTGCGCTCGGCTTGCAGTTTAGAAGCTGTTTAAATTTATTTGTTTAGGCCATCGGGAGGGGATTTGGAGGGATGGCGCGGCGTTTTTCAAAGGAGGATAGCCATGCTATCTGACGTGAAAAACGCAAACGATAGCGAAAGTCGAGCGGGGAAGCAAAGCTTGCTTTGATTTCTCCGAGACCAAGCTATCATCGAGCATCGCTCAACCCAGACCCGAAATAGCCCCCGATGGGCAAACAAAATCCTGAAACCGGTCTTTGAAATTTCAGCCTTTTCAGGATTGTAAGAAATTTTAAACAGCTTCTTATTTTACAACCTGCCGTCCGTCCGCCAAAACGAATAGCGAACCGAGCACAGCAAAGTATCCGGGCAACACAGATCCTCCATAGTCGACACAGGCAAGGAACCCCGATCCGAAATCGAAAATGCGGTTGCGGAAAACGGAATAGAAAACAAGACGGTGTCTTCCAGGGTCAAACGGAAGCCGGAAAACATAGCTATGGAACGCTCGCGGCGGAAAGCGGAGACTTTCTTACGAAAACCGGAAAATTTGCAGGTTATTCCATTGAATACAAATTACTTATCCAAAAAAACATGTAAGAGATAGAACGGAATCGGAACAAGCAAAAGACGGCCACCTTCTGCCTCTTCCCTCAAAAATCGAGGTCGGTATAGGAGGTAGCCGTCTCGTACAGCCGCATCCGCTTCAAACGGATCTTTTCGGGAAGCACCGCCTGCAAGCGTCGGGCAAAGTCCAGCAGAAGATTCTCGCTGGTAGGCTGGAAAGGAACGCAGAACACTTTCTGGTAACGGGTCTTAAGCATCTCCCCTATCTCGGCATTCCCATCTTGATTCAGAATCAAGGCATGGTCGAAAACATCCACAATCGACTGGTTCACGCACTTCTTCAATTCCGAAAAGTCGAACAGCATCCCGTTCTTGGGGTCGGCTTTGTCCGATTCTATATAACGGCCCGGCTCTACCGAATCCAAAGCCGGGCTGCACACGGTCACTTCCAATCGGTAGGAATGCCCGTGGATATTGGCGCACAGCCCGTCGTATCCCAATAGGGCGTGGGCCGCTTCGAATGTAAAAATCTTTGTAATACTGAGTGTTGGCATAGTAAAAAACTCAAAAAAGCAGCGAATCGCCATCGACACGCAAAGCTGCCGGCAGGGAGCGCACTAATTGCTGCCTCGCAGCGAGAGCTGGCTGTCCGTGACCGACCCGGGCAAGATTTGCAACGATGCAGGCCACCCGCCATCATATCCGCGCCGGGGCGGCGTGTCAGAATGGGTGGCATGCGAGGCGTCGCGAGGGTAAGAACGAAGGAGCGTACCCATGTACGTGACTGAGTCCGCATCCCTCGCGCAACGATGCAGGCCACCCATTATCACACGCCGCTCACAGGCCGCTCAAATGCTCAATCAGTATCCTCACCCCAATCCCAATCAACACCAATCCTCCGATAAGGTTCACTGCCGGAAGCGAAATCCGCTTCATCTGCTTGTGCGTATGGAATCCGAGGAATACCCCGGAAAGGCTGGCAAGGAAAACCACCACCGGCACCACCGTGCAGATCTCCAGCAAGGAGACATCGATCATCTTCAAGCTGATTCCCACGGCAAAAGCATCGATGCTGACCGCCAACCCCATCAAAAGAAGAGACTTCCAATCGAACATCGAATGCACCTTGAGCTGGGCATCGCGGGCATTGAAGCCGTCGATAATGGTCTTGACACCGATACCGAGAAGCAAGGCGAAGGCGAACCAATGGTCGTAACGGGCCACAATCGCGTTCACCCCCCAGCCCAACAGCCAGCCCAGGACAATCATGATGATATGATAGACGGCAAAAACCAAACCGGCCTTAGCCGCTGTTCCACCCAAAGAAGGAAAAGGGTCTTTCTCGCCCGGCTTCAATGCCCGCCGGTATGCGGAACGCTGCATCCCGAACACCAGACAGACCGTGAAACAGTCTATCGACAAGGCCAAAGCCAGCAATACCAACGAAAAAAAACTCATAAAATTTCAGCGTGTGATTACAACAAACCGGCTTGCCCCTTGAACCCGGATCGTCATCAGACCCGCCGACTCCGTTCCGATTCCGAGGGCGGTGCCTTCGGGCATCTTGCCCGCTTCTGTCCGAAGTCTAATGGCCGATTCGAGCCGAACCCAAAGCCTGATGACCGATTGGGTTTGAAGCAGGCGTATCAGGATTCCCATCATGATACACCGCTCTCAAAGAGCAAGCCGAACAAAACCAGCCGGAAATCCCCCGGCCAGACAAGGGTTTACAGCAATTCCTTCTGGAACTTGGCCAGAGTTTCCAGCACGTTGCTGCGGACATGGATGAAATCCGAAACGCCCAATTCGCGGAAAGGCGCCTCGTCGGCCGCCATCCCGGCATAAACAATATGCGTCTTGCCTTTCAAAATCGGGCAAGCCTCGGCCGCCAAAGCCGCGTATTCCTCATCGCTGCTGCAAAGCACCGTGACTTCGGCACCCGATGCCAAAGCCGCTTCAGCCCCCTGCTTCCCGTTCTCGAAACCGGGATTGTCGATGATTTCATAGCCCAAGCAACCGAAGAAATTGGTCGCGAACCCGGCTCTTGCCTTGCGCATGGCCAGATTCCCGCATGTCAACAAGAACACTTTAGGGCGTTTTCCGGTCTTCTTCTGATAGGCTTCGGTTTCCAGTCGCAGTTTTTCAAAAGCTTCCGCGCCCCGGTAAGGACGAATCGCCTTGAAGCCGCCTTCGTTCTTGCCCTCCGCTCCGGCATCCCTCTTGGCATCGCCCGAAAAAGCCGGCACGGAAATATGATCCATTTCGGTCTCGTTCAGATTCGGATACTGGTTGACCCCGGTCAGCACAGTCTTACGCTTGGCAATGTCGGCATCGCGCTTGGCCGCGCAAGCCTCCACGGTATCGGCCACGGCTCCTGACTGGATGCAAGCCGCAAAGCCGCCTTTCTCCTCGGTTTCGAGGAAGTGCTTCCATGCCTGCTGCGCCAAGTCCGACGTCAGGTTTTCCACATAGTACGAACCGGCCGCCGGATCGACGATACGGTTGAAGAAAGATTCTTCCTTCAGGATCACCTGCTGGTTGCGGGCAATCCGGGCCGAGAACTCGTCGGCAGGACGGAAGGCTTCCGAAAAGTCGGCAACGCAGATGGAGTCGGCACCGCCGATAGCCGCGCTCATGGTCTCGGTAGTGGAACGCAGCATGTTCACGTAAGGGTCGTAGATTGATTTATTCCAAAAAGAAGTGCGCGCATGGATGAAAGGCACTTTGCTCTTCTCGTCCTTGGGCTTGAAACCGCCCATCATGTACCCCCACAGCAGACGCATGGCGCGGAGCTTGGAAATTTCCATGAAATAATCCGAGCCTATCGCCAGAACCAAGGTGGTGCGCGATGCCAAGGTGTCGATATCCAATTCCTTGTCGGTCAATTTGGAAAAATAGTCGCAAGCCCAGGCAAGCGCGAAGCCCGTTTCTTCCACGTTGTACGCTCCGGCATCGTGCAAGGAAGCGGCATTGACCGCCAGCAGACGGAAATGAGGCAGTTTGCCGGCATACTGTTTGAAAAGCCGCACCGTTTCCTCGATATTGGCATCGAGCGAACCATAAAAACGACCGTGCAGCAAGGCATAATGGAAAGGATCGAAATCAATCGAGCCGTACACCTTGTCAGCCGGAATCTTCTTCTTGTCCAAGTATTCCACAAAGAGGCCAAGGGTCTTGGCGTAATCGGTCGAACCGATGAAATGGATGCCGGTCCTGGCCGGGTCGATGCCTTGCAAGAGCTGTTCCATTTCTTCCAACGTGGATACCTTGCGGACGTTGACCCCTACCGAGTCGGCCCCTTTGGCGGCAGCCTGGGCGGCCAAAGCGTTGCAAGCAGCGGCATCCTCAAGATGGAAGTCCTGGCGGATTTCCCAGTTGTTGGCTTGGCCGTCACGACCGCGCACGTAGGGGAAATCGCCTGGCCGGGCATCGAGGTATTCTATATGTTCCAGATCTTCCTTGCGGTAGAAGGGGTTCACGTCAAAGCCTTCAGGGGTTTTCCATACGAGTTTCTTGTTGAAATCGGCTCCTTTGAGGTCCTTGACAATCACATCCATCCATTCCTGGGTAGAAACGGGCGGAAATTCGGGAAAAAGTCTTTCTTGGTTCTTTTCCATGATGCTGGTTTTTGCAAAATAGGAAAGCGGCTCCTGCGGACAGAATGCCACGCCTGCGATGCCAACAAGGCCATACGCAACCTCCGCCTTGACACAATCGGCAGGCAAGAAGGAAGCCTTGATAACGGCAAGACGACTCGCATCCGCTTCCGTGAAAACAGGCAAAATTACGATTTTTGGCGCAAATGAGAAAAGCCCATAACCCGCAGCCCAAAACCGGCAATCGCACCGAAACACAACCATCTAATAAACAGAATCATTTGTCGTCCCAGAGCCGACCAAAGAAAGCCCCCCCCCCTCTGAATCCAACAGTTGATTCTTGCAGAGAAAAGGCGGAAACTCTTCAAAATCGGGATCGGCTTCTCCCGCCGGACAAGGCGGATCAAGGAGTGGAAGATAGCTTGATGCACATACGGCCGAATCTGGCCGAATCTATTTCCTTCGCCAAGCAAACCAAACGGGATTCGCAGGGCTGGATTCACAAGGAATAAGAGCGGGCATGCAACCAGTGCCGATGTGCCAAAGCATGCTTCCACCCGCGCTACGCAAATGGCATTTTGCTTGGCACTTTGCAGCAATCCCGGAATGACAAGAAGGCCGTGCAGGGGGAGGATGCGTCCTCATCCTGCACGGTATTTCCTTTTACTCGCCCCCGCTGTGCCTTACATCACCGAGATTTTCCAAATCTGACCGTTGCTGCGGACAATGTACGTCCCGGCCTGACGAACAGGTATCCGTTTGTCCTGCCCTTGGTAGACCAACCTACCTACGGTCGTGAAAACGGACACCTCCCCGCCTATGCCTTCCGTGAAGATAGCCCTGTCTTTGGCATAAACCCGACCCTGCGGCCCATTGCCGATGGCTTCGTTGCCCACCGAGGGGTCGCGGTCGGCTACCAAAGCAAACCGAACCGATTGCAAGCTTTCATCCTCGCTTTCCCCGGCATAGCCGGTGGCGTACTGATAGGTGGCTCTCCGATGACTGAAAGTCAAGACGCTGCCGGTGCGGGTGCAGCCCTCCCAGTCCGAGGCTTTGGCAAGGTCGAAACCCGGTAAAGTCGACAAATCGAAGCTGTTGCTATTGTTTAGCGTAATGCGGCGGAAGTTGTTGTCTGCATTCAAATAGCCCAAACTATCGTTCATAGACAAGTCGAGGCTGGTCAACTGGTTGTTGAAACAGCAAAATTTAATTCCGCCAACGGGTTGCATTTTACATTTCCTTCTCTTTCTTCCGGGACGTACAACAAACAGTGCAAAGTGCAAGCCAACTGTTTTTCAAAAAAGCTTGCCTTTCAAGGCGCCATAACGGACAACAAAGCCGGAAGCGAAGGGCGGCATTCCGGAAAAATGCTAACTTTGTCTGCCAGTGCCTGCCCTCCTCCGGCTCATGGGTAGAGAAGCTTCCGGCAAGCCGCTATCACGCAAAAATACCACGCCATGCTGTACCCGATTGGAATCCAAAACTTTGAAAGCATCCGCCAAGGCGGTTATGTCTATGTGGACAAAACCGAACTGATTTACCAGCTCGCCACCACCGGAAAGTATTATTTCCTGAGCCGCCCGCGACGCTTCGGCAAGAGCCTCCTGGTCTCGACGATGGAGGCCTACTTCCGAGGGAAAAAGGAACTTTTCCATGGATTGGCCATCGAGAAATTGGAAAAGGACTGGACGGAATACCCGGTGCTGCATCTGGATTTGGGGGGCAAAACCTACCGGAATGAAGAAGACCTGGAAATCACGCTGAACCAGCATTTGCTCCAATGGGAACAAGACTTCGATAGCAAAGCCCTGTATACGGAACCCGATGCCCGCTTCAAAGACATCATCGATACCGCTTGCAAAAAGACAGGCCGGCAGGTAGTCATCCTGATAGACGAGTACGACAAGCCCATCATGGACTCCTTGGAAAACCGAAGCCTCCGCGATGCTTTCCGCAGCCGCTTGTCCGGTTTCTACAGCGTCATGAAGAGCCGTGACGGCAAACTCCGCTTCGGATTCCTGACCGGGGTCACCAAACTTGGAAAACTCAGCATCTTCAGTGGTCTCAACAACCTCAAGGACATCTCGATGGATTACCGATATGCAGATATCTGCGGCATCTCGGAAGCAGATCTCCATGCCTATTTCACAGAAAGCGTGCGCGAATTGGCTGACGCCACCCGTCTTAGCGAGGATGCCTGCTATGCCAAGCTGAAAGACTACTACGATGGATATCATTTTTGCGAGGGATCCGAAGACATCTACAACCCGTTCAGCCTGCTCAGCACGCTCGACAGCCACCGCTTCAACGACTACTGGTACGAGACCGGCACGCCCACCTTCGTGGCAAAGGCTTTGGCCAAAGGGAAATACAACTTGGAAAACCTGACCCTCGACAAAGTGCCTTCCACGGTATTGAGCGGCATCAACATCGAGGACATCGACCCTGTCACGCTGCTTTACCAAAGCGGTTATCTGACCATCCAGTCTTACGAGGATCGCATCCGGATGTACGTCCTCAAATACCCCAACCAGGAGGTAGAACGCGGCTTCATGGACTGCCTGTCGAAAGTCTATATGCCTACGCTCAACTACACCAGCCCGTTTGCCGTATACAAGTTCGTGGAAGACTTTGAAAAGGGTGATGCCGAGAGCCTGATGAAACGTTTCGAGGCCTTCTTTGCCGATGCCGATTACAAGATAGTGGGCGATGCCGAACTCTATTTCCAAAACACGATGTACGTGATGTGCAAGCTGATGGGACAATACACCCAAGTGGAACGCCACACCAGCAACGGAAGGATAGACATCGTGGTGCAGACAGACAAGTACGTCTATGTCTTGGAACTGAAGATGGATGCCAGCGCGGACGAGGCCTTGCGGCAAATCGAGGACAAAGGCTATGCCAAGCCCTTTGCCGCCGACCCGCGGAAACTCTTCAAAATCGGGGTCGGCTTCTCCAGCCGGACAAGGCGGATCAAGGAGTGGAAAATCGAAGACTAAGATCCTCGAAGAGAAGAAGAAGAAGAAGAAGAAGAACGCCTCACGAAGGCATCCGAAAAGCATCTTTGCTGAAACGGCTTTGTCGATACATGGGGAAATCGAATCTCACTACTGCCCCAAAGCACCGGCAAACCAGGCAGGACAGCAAAGCACGGCTTTCCTTCCAAAAGAAAGCCACACCAAAAGGGGTCAACTCCCAAAACCAAACAACAAACTATCCATCAAAGAATTAAGAATCAACATACCCAAATATAGGGATACCGGATGGCAAAAAATACCAAGAAATAGGGATTTCACAGCTTGTTCAGCGGTTCTACTTTTGCATCGTAGTTTTTAAGGGTATCAAGAAGCTTGGGAAAGCTTCTAGGAAATCCGCCCGGAAAAGCCAGGAAAGGCAAGAAGGCGGGATTCCGACGGAAGATCAAGGTTGGCCCGACCCATGCGAGCAGGAAGCCTAGGGAACTTCCCGCCCGCCGGGCCAACCGGAACTCCGGCGCAAAGGCAGCAGAAACCGATTCCTGCCAGGTACCCAGGACAACCAGGGCGACAGCACAAGATTTCCCGTCTTGCCCTGACCTTTGGTGGCTACAGTCCGTTAACAGAAGAGGTTCTGGAACCGCGTACCTTTCTCCATGAGGACCGGTTTCGAGAGAGCGGCCCGGACCGGGTCGTCCGGAACAGCTTCGCAATGCAACCATAAGGAAGTGCGATTCAAGGAAGTGCCATATTTCGTTTTGTTTTTTTGCTTTTTTACAGGTTTGTGTTCAGTTCTCCACGGCGCAGCCCCTCGCAAGAGGGGCGCGGCCGGCGGGGAGAACGTTCCTGGCCCCCGGACTGAAGGAAACATCCTGCCGAAGACAGGACACAGCCCGGATTCTCCCCGGAAAACCGTCCGCCTGCAAATACGGTTTCAGGACAGCCTCACCGCCGAACCCCTCGATTTTGCCTATATCGTCCTGACCCATGCCGACGGCCGCCGCTACGGCAGCAGTTCCATCGAAGACGGCCTATGCGCCATTGAAGGCATTCCTTCCGGCAATTACCAACTGCAGACCTCGCTCATCGGATATAAAAACCTCGATGCACGCATCACCCTGCGCCGCGACACCGCCATCCTCCTGCCCCTCCCTCCGGAAGTCTACATCCTGAACGATGTGGTCGTCACCGCTACCGAATCCCGGCGCGAGGGGTCGGCTTCGGTCATCGACCAGAAAGCCATGGAGCATCTGCAACCCTCTTCGTTTACCGACTTATTGGAACTAGTGCCCGGCAACGTGGCCCAAGGCCCGGTCTATGGTTCGGCCAATCTGATCCACCTCCGCGAGCCGGCCAATGCTCCGGAAAGCAACGAGGATTTCAGTATCACTTCATTGGGAACATTGTTCGTGATGGACGATGTGCCGATACCCACCTCTTCGACCCTCGAACATGGCACGACTTGGGAGCAGACCCGGCAGAACCGGGGCGTGGACATGCGCAGCATCTCCACAGACCAGATAGAGCAAGTGGAAATCATCCGGGGCATCCCCTCGGTGGAATACGGCGACCTGACTTCGGGCTTAGTCAAAATCAAACGGAAATCAGGCGGAAAGGACTGGACCGCCCGTTTCAAGGCCGACACCCGCAGCAAGCTTTTCTTCCTCGGCAAAGGCCTGGAATTCGAACCGCAGAACTTCAAGATGAATATCGGCGTGGATTATCTGGATGCCAAAATCGACCCGCGCAACCGTCTGGAGAACTACAAACGGGCCACGGCTTCCATCCGTACCCAGAAACGCTGGGAATGGAATGCCGGAGACTTGCTTTGGAACAGCAGCATAGACTATGGCGGCAACTTCGACATGGAAGAGAACGACCCCGACCTGGACTTCACCGACGACCGCTACCACCGCAGCAGCCAGAGCCTCGGCCTCAACCAAAGCCTGTCGTTCCTGCCTTCCGGAAAAACGGGCTTCTGGAAAAGCCTTGCCATGATCTTCGGCTTGAACTACGAAGACTCCAGGACCGAAATCAAACGCCTTGTCCAGCCCAACCGCCCCCTGCCGATTCCCAACAGCATGGAAGAGGGGGAACACGAGGCCTCCTACTTGGCCAGCAAATACACCGCTTATTATACCGATTACGGCAAGCCTTTCGATATTTTCTGGCGGCTCGCCTCCCATTTCGAGTTCGACCTGCCCTCTTGGAGCAACCATGTCAAAGCCGGCATCGAATACAAATACAGCAAGAATTTCGGGGCAGGCCCCGTTTACGACCTTGAACATCCGCTCAACCCAACCTCCTCCTTGCGGCCGCGTGCCTACAAGGACATTCCCGGAATGCACCCCTTGGCTTTCTATGCCGAAGACCGAAGCACGGTTTCAATCGGGGCGAACCGCTTGGAAATCATGGCCGGAATCCGAGGCAACAGCCTGTCGGGATTGAGCCGGGACTACGCCATGCACGGCAAGGTCTATTGGGATCCCCGCATCAATGCGGACTGGGTTTTCCCAAGCTTGCAAGTGAAAGGCCGCCCGATGCAGTTCAGCATAGGAGGCGGTATCGGGATGCAAACCAAGATGCCCACATTGGCCCATCTCTACCCTGATCCGATTTATAACGACTTGGTGCAGCTCAACTATTTCCATACCAATCCGGAATGGAGGTACATCCTGCTCACCACCTTCATCACCGACCCTACCAATTACAACCTGGTACCGGCCCGCAACCTCAAATGGGAGTTCCGTTTCGACGGGTCGTATGCCGGCAACCGCTTCTCGGTGACTTACTACCGGGAATCCATGCACAATGCGTTCCGGGCGGATGTCCTGCCGAAAATCCTGCATTACACGCATTACGACCTCACCTCCATCGAGCCGGGCTTTGAAGGGAAACCCACCACGGAGCAGTTCACGCACTATCCCGATACCGTCATAAGCACTTATGGCACCTATGCCAACAACAGCAGCGTCTACAAACAGGGCGTGGAGTTCCAGTTCAGCTCGCAGCGCATCGAAGCCATCCGCACCCGCTTCACCTTCACCGGGGCATGGTTCTGGAACACTTACGGCAACAACGACCCGGTATATACCGCCTCGAACGAGATTGTGGACAACGAAGCCTTGCCCTACATCGGGCTTTACGAATACGACCGGGACATGCGCTACGAGCAGTTCTATACCAACTTGATGATCGATACCGATATCCCGCGCTTGGGCCTGGGCTTTTCGATAAGCCTGCAATGCCAATGGCTGCAGATGCACCAGACCGTCCGAGCCAGCGAGGATCCGATAGCCTACATGGACCTGCAAGGGCAGATGCATCCGTGGACGGAAGCTTGCATGGACGACCTCTACCTCCAGCACCTGCACCAGGACTTCGCTTCAGGCGTGTTCGTGCCACAAAAAGAGAGGTTCTCGATGTCGGCGAACCTGAAAGTGACCAAGAGCTTCTTGCAAGAGAAACTGCGGCTGGCCTTGTTCGTGAACGGCATCGCGTACTGCGCGCCGCCGTATTATGTGTACGGGGTGAAGATAAAGAGAAGGAACAGTCCGTATTTTGGAATGGAGCTGAACTTCCGCATTTGAAAAGAGGATCATGGAGGGTACCTGCTTCGTTATACGCTGGCTTGAACATCCTCACGAACAGATGCGCAAGCCGGACGCAGAAACAAACGAAGTTTGAATCATGCCGAGGCGCAGCCTGCTCTCGCTGCGAAGCGGCAACCTGAGTACGCGCCGGTGCTTGCGCCATCGCATGCCTCGTATCTGCACCTGCCATCCTCTTTCAAGACGGCGTGCCAGAACAGGCAAAGGCTCGAAACCTCGCATCCCCCCATTCCGACAGGCCATCTTGGCAAAGGAACCACGGTTTCAGCCCGCCTATTTCCGATGTGCGAAGAACCCGGGGAAACATCATCGGACAATTGCGCCGGAAAGACACCGGGATAGGATTCGACTCCTGAAGGAGCTGGATGCCAAAAGAAGCAAAACTGGAGCCAACCGAACTCTCGATTGCGGACATACAAAAACAACAAATCATTTATAACTAAACACTTAACAAAAATGAAAGTCTTAACCAAATTAAGCCTGTTCCTGCTTACGGGAATCGGCATCGTGGCTACTGGCTGCAAGGATCCCCAAAGCGACAATCCGCAAAGCCAAGTGACCGTCAACCTGGTTCTGCCCGAAGGCACGACCGGCGAACTGAGCGAAGCCAGCTGCAACTTCACCAACCTCAACACTACCGCCAAGACCTCCGTAACCGAATTCGTGGCCAACTCGGCCATCGTGACCTTGGACAAAGGTGCCTACAGCGTGGAAGTATCCGGGAAATTGGACGGATACACCTACGTGGGCTTATCCGAGAACATCTCGATCATGGAAGATAACCAAACGGTCGGAATCCAGATGAGCCTCGGGAAAATCAGCGGCGACTTGGTGATTGCCGAAATCTTCTTCACTGGCACTACCACGCCCGAAAACGAGCAGTACAGCGGCGACCAGTACATCCGCCTGTACAACAACTCGGACGATACCGTCTATGCCGATGGCGTGGCGATTCTCGAATCGGCCTTCATGACCGTGGACGACTACACCTATACCCCCGACATCATGTCCGAATATTTCTCGGCCGATGCCGTCTATGTGATTCCTGGCGACGGGGACGACCATCCGGTGGCTCCGCGCACCAGCATCATCATCTGCGACCAAGCCTTGGATCATCGCGAAGCCAACCCCAACTCCTTTGACCTGAGCGGGGCTGACTTTGAATGGTACGACGATTCCCCTAACCCTAATTTCCTGGACACAGATAATCCCGATGTGCCTAACTTGGACAAATGGTACAGTTATACAGCCACTGTATGGAGCCTGCATAACCGAGGCTTCCGTTCCTACGCCATTGCCCGTATGGAAACCAGCAAGGAAGAGTTCTTGGCCAACAACCTCTATACTTACAACTATGAATTGGTCGTTCCCGGCTACGATCCCTTCCCGATGGACGGGGAAGCCTACAAAGTACCCAACGAATGGATTATCGATGCCGTGAACCTGAGCATCAGCAGCATGTTCCAGCAGATTTGCACCGACCCGTCCTTGGACCGCGGCTGGACGCATTGCGGCGAACAAGACCATGACGAAAACCGGTACAACAAATCCGTGATGCGTAAATCCGATTCGCAGAACAAGTTCATACTGACAGACACCAACAATTCCACCGAGGACTTCGAAGCGGATGCCGTTCCGTTCTTCCTGCGATAATCCTCTCTATCAAAGGCCTGTTCTGAAAATCGCCTTAAGCTGTCTTCAGGACAGGCCTCGAAAGGCCCCCTCGATCCGGTCCCCTGAAAGGATTTCCTCCCGCCCGTGCCTGCGCTGGCAAGGAATCTTTCAACAAAAACGGATTGAGGGTCGCCATCTCGTTCTTTCCTGTCAATTGCCAGCTTACAAACATGCTTAAGCCACATCATCCCAAATCGGCCTTCTTCCTTTTCGCAAGCCTGATTGTTTCCTCTTGGCAAGCTGCAGCCCTACAAGCGCAAGGCAGCGACAGCCTCGCCTCGCGCAAAAAGGACAGACTGGCATCGGTCATTTCTTACCATACGCCTTACGGATACACGCAGGTGCAGCAGATGCTGCCGGACAGCCGCATGCAACTGCATTCCTCCTCGCTGACCACCGTCCACATTACCGGCACATGCAAACAAGACCGGCATCAACCCACTTCCCTGGGCAACGGCTTCGCCGAGTTCTCCGTCGGCGCCGACTCCTATATCCGGCTTGCCGAGAATGCCAAAAGGAAAGCCCGGAAGAAAGACAAGGAATACAGCGATGCCTTCTGGGGCAACGCCCACTACACCTACGGCCGGAAACAAGCCGTGATCGGCAACGAGACTTCCGATTACCTGACGCTCTTCCCCTACATCATGAGCGACACGGCTGGAGGGGACCTGACTTATGAAAAATACAGTTTCGGCGGGGGGTACGCCCGTGGGAACGACAAGATACGCTGGGGCGCATCGCTCGATTATGTTGCCAAACAGGAATACCGCAAGGTGGATCCCCGGCCTCGCAACATCACTTCGGACTTGAATATCGAAGCCTCGATGGCCTTCCGCCTGCCGGGACGCTATTTCTTGGGCTTCGGCATCGAAGGCGGCTTGTACAACCAGAGCAACCAAGTGGCCTTCTACAATCCTTTAGGCGGTCCGCCCACCTACAACATGACCGGCTTGGAGTCTTGCCTGACCCGCTTCAGCTTAGACAACACCTCCATCGACTACGCCGGAGGGCATTACGATTTCAGCCTCTCGCTAAGCCCCGAAAAACGGAACGGATGGCACAGCACGTTTTCCTACCGGCATCAGCTCCTGACCCGGATCAGCAACGGGGGCTCGGCTAATATCGAATTGGATCTAAACACTTTGGACTACGATATTTTCAGTTGGAAAACGGCCTATTGGAATCCGGAACATCATCGGCTCCCGTGGGGCATCTCGCTCCATTTGGACTACGAACATCGCTACGGAAAAGATATCATCTACGGCCCGAGCCAAAGCGACATCTATCCGGAACTGATGCGGGTCCAAAACATGGATATCCACCACGGAGAAGCCCGCCTGCAAGCGGATTTGCTATGGGAACAAACGAAAGGAGAGCTGTTCTTGCAGCCTTTTGCCGCCTATGAATACCTCTCCTACCGGCACCAGTCCCCGGATGAAAGCTTCGAGGGAATGAGCTTCAGCCTTGGGGGCAGGCTTCGGAAAGCTTGGGCCCTGAGCGGGAATGCAAGGCAAAGGCAAGCCGCCCGGCCGCGAAAAGGAAGCGGGACACCGCATGCCAAAGAGAACCGAGGCAGGAAGTTCAATGAAAGGCCAGAACAAATCCAAAACGCGCCAATAGCAGGGGAAAACATGGACAGACCTCCCCGAAGAAGCCAAAGGGAGAACGTCTTTTCATTGGGCGGTGAACTCTCCTACTGCCAAGGTTCGGGTGTCCTTGACCCGGCTGCGAACCTCGGTCTCGATGCCCGCTGGGCCATCGGCATCGGAAAAGCTTCTTTCCACATAGACCTCTCGGCCCGTTACGGCTATTTCCTGTCCGAAAGCTGGCGGAACATGATGCCTTGGGCCGAATACGCCCGACGTTCCGGCCACAGCCCGCATGTTTTCCGAATCCAGCTCGGCATCGGGTTCAATTTCTGAAACCCGCATTGCGGATTTTCATCAAAAAACCATGCGCAGGCAACTTCAAAATAAATCATTAGGATAGCTGCAAATTCTTGTGGTTTTCCTAATGATTAAGTTAATACAAACCGATAAATCTTTCCCGCTTTTGGTGTAATAGATTTCGGAACAAATGCAACAATATCTTTTATTTTCATTTTTTTATCTCTTAAGTCTTCGCCTAATCTTGCCTCAATCTCTTCGATAGTAGGCATAGTACCTTCCACCTTTTCAGAGTATAGTTTTGACAGTTCATATTCAGATATTCCCAATGGGAGATTGCTGCCCTCCAATGCGTATTGGGCAAGCATTGAATCCTTTTGGCGGCAAATAAGCAAACTGATTGCAGGATTATCTCTTCCCTCTTTTCTAAGAATATGATTACATGCGGCCACGTAGCCACTTAACTGTCCGAGGTCTTGAAAATCAAATTCGCCGATTTTCACTTCAATCACTACATAGCATGATAGATTCAAGTTGTAGAAAAGCAGATCGATGAATTTCTCCTTTTGTCCAATCTGAAGTCTATACTCTTTGCCTATGTAGGCGAACCCGGTACCGAGTTCCACCAGGAATCGAACTATTGATTCAAGTGACTGAATATCTTTGATTTATCTTTCTACAAGTAGCATAATCTCCCGCTATTGCTCCACCGGATTGTTGCAGCGTTCTGCGCCAGGTTGCGTGGAGGTTTCCTGCTGCAGAGATAAACTTTTACCCTCAAAGTCGTGCAAGTCATCATAGGTATTTTCTCCCTTGATTCTTTCAAGTTTGTCTTGAAAGCGTTCCCATGCCATCAAATCCTCGTGCCAACTTTCAAATTCTTCCAAATCGTCCATAATCCTTTTTTATTCTATAATTTGCCAATATCCTTGTTTCCTGCCTCCTATACGTTTCAGCAAGCCAAGCTCTTGAAGGCGGGAAAGATTGTACTTTACACCATCTTCTGTAATGTTAGAAAGGCTTTCGCTTATCTCTTTTCGGGTCGCTTCCGGATGTCCTTTTAAGAATGACAGTATAGCTTGCTGTTGTTCCGTCAGATTCTGTATGGCCTTTTGGGTAGTCTTTTGGGTAGTCTTATGGGTAGTCTTATGGTCGCTTTGGGTCGTAGCCCTTTCCGGGTACTCAAACTTAAAGGTTGTCCATATACCCCGTCACAATTTCCAGATATTGCTTTTCGTTCTTTTCTCTCAGATTGACATCCACCAAAATACCCATCATGTCACGCACCTTGTTCGGAATGTCCTCCATCAGCTTCTTGGCATCCTGTACACCGCACACTTCGCCATTGTCCTTTACGCCTACATAAAGGACACCGCCCTGTGCATTGGCAAAACCACAAATCCATTTCTGGTATTCGTCGTGCCAAGATTCTTTGACTTCTATGTTTTAAGATTCGGCTTTCATCATATTGTCATCCATTGTATTTCTTGAAATTCTCCGCTTGTTCCAAAATCTCCTTAAATACCTCGTCATTCGTTACCGGTGGATAGCCATATTCGGCCAAAACCAAAATCAAATCCATTTTCAGTTCTGCCTTTATGTCATCACGGGTGGACCAATCTGTGTACTTGGACTTATCTGCCACAATCTTCTTGATTTCAGCCGCGAGTTTAAGTAACTTATCTTCGGGATATTCAAAACCAAACTGTTTGGCTATGGATTTCAGAATATCGTAAAAGGCTTTTTCTTCGTAGCTAATGCCTAAATCAAGGAAAGATTTCTTCTCCTTGTTTAGCTCTTTCAACAAATTAGCCATCTGATTAGCCACTTCCGTCAAGACCTCATCCGCAAAGATAGCACTATCTCTGCGTTCGTTGTATTTGTCAACCAAAGCGTTCAAGCGTTTGGAAAAATCTACTCCTTTCGCCTTGTTCACTTTCTTGAATTCTGTGATGACAGTTTTCAGCAGACGTTCCATAAGCTTTACTTTCGTATTGGGCAGTTTTAGTTTGCCAAGGCGTTCCATGTATTCTTCGCTCAGCACATCCAAGTTTTCTTT
>CALUGT010000011.1 GCA_944320265.1 uncultured Bacteroidales bacterium
AGTACACGGCCGAAATCCGCGCCGTCTGCGCCCCCGGCGATTCCAGCGGCTGGGGAGCTTCCACCACCTTCACCACCCTCGATGAACCTTGCCCAACGCCCTCCTGGCTCGGCGTGCGAGACATAACCCACGACTCGGCCGGATTCGTCGCCTGGGCCACCGAACACAAGATACTGCGCCTCGTCGCCGGCAGCGACACCTCCCTCTACGACTGGGGGACAAGCACCTCCTTCGCCGTGGCCGGCCTGACGCCGGAAACCGAGTACACGGCCGAAATCCGCGCCGTCTGCGCCCCCGGCGATTCCAGCGGCTGGGGAGCTTCCACCACCTTCACCACCGCCACGCAACCGATTCCCTGCGGCATCCCGACACAGCTCGAATCCCGATGCGATTCCCTCATGGCCAGACTGACATGGATTCCAGGAGAAAACAATACCGGATTCCAGCTAATCTGCAAAGAAGAAAGACAATCCCGCTACGACACATTGTCGACACTGGAACCTCTTGCCATCCTTCATGATTTGTCCCCGAACTCGACATATCTTTGGACAGTAAGAGGTCTATGCCAGTCCGACACGAGCCTTTTTGCAGAAACGGCCGAATTTGAAACAAGGACTGTGTCGAATCAATCCCATGGACTCCAAGGATTGCGATGCATCGCCAGAGATGGGAAGATGCTAATCCTGAATCCAGCCGGAATTCATATAGAAGAAATCCAAGTTTTCAATAGCAAAGGCCAATGCCTGCTGGCACAAGACCTGAACCAGACAGGAGACATAGAAATCTCCGTGCCTCGAAAGCAAATCCTGGTAACCTGCATCCACACCCGAAACGGACAAGTGGTATTCAGGACCTTCGCTTTATAGGTTGCCATGAACCCGAACCGGTCATCAGACCTCCGGATATCGCTATCTGCCGCTTGTCCGGCTTTCCAAAAGCTTGCGACTTCTCCGGCATCCTGCCTGTCCGCTTCATCTCGACGCAGCCCGCGACGTTCCAGCAAAGGCTGCCGACACCATGAGCGCACATAGGACGGAAACATTTGGTCTCAAACGACCGGTCCGGGTTGAAGACAGCCCGCAGGATGCCACGCATTTCCCGAATCAGCCAGATTCCAATCGTCCGGACAGACGAATGCCAAGGCCTGATAGCCGGGACCTGCGTGAAATCCTCGCAGGGTCACATTATCAAAACGCGGCAATCGAGCAAACAAGACCAGCGTCCGGCAACGCAAGGCAAGCTGCCATATAATCAATTTAAA
This sequence comes from uncultured Bacteroidales bacterium, assembly GCA_944320265.1. Classification (GTDB taxonomy): domain Bacteria; phylum Bacteroidota; class Bacteroidia; order Bacteroidales; family P3; genus Pullibacteroides. Next base: position 1,262 of record CALUGT010000011.1, read on the forward strand.
ATCAAATAAACAACATACAAAAATCCTTGAATCCGACACGATTGCCTTCTCTCCCCGGATCCGGCAAAACTTCCGGGAAGCATCACCGGCAATTTCCCGAAATCCTTCCACTTTTAAAACCAAGCAGAATGAGAAACAAATTCACCCTTGCAGCACTCATGCTCGCAGCAGCACTCGCAGGCATCCAAGCCCAAGAAGCCCGAGGCAAAGACCGGAACGGACTCGGCAAAACCTTGGCCAAAACCGGTATTTTCCCGCATCAAGGACACATCCCCGATAACACCCAGCCGCCTTCAAAAGCAGACTTCCAAGATCCTCGAAAAGCAAAAATAACCTTGGATGTCCAAATCGACTGGGGGGACGGATCAGGCTATCAGATCCTGCTCGATTCCAACCACAACACTTACGGCAATGCCATACCGGAAGACAGAGTCCTCCCTGTAAATGCTGACGGGAGCCTTCCTGCTTCCTTTTACGAGATTTTCGAATATACTCTTCCGGAAAATGCCGATGGCAGCCTGGAAAACGGAAACTGGGTATCCCCTCATGAACGCCGTTCCATCGAGATACCCCCCGGAACCTACGATTATTGCGTCACCAATCCTTCCCCTGGCCAATACGTGTATATTGCATCCGGAGAAGATGCCGTAGGCGACGACATCAGCTTTGAAGCCGGCGTGGAATACATCTTCCAACTGAGGCAGAACGGAAACTACGACCTCTGCACCCGGGAAGCTGTCGCGCCCGTTGAATTAGCCCTTTCCGGCATCATCCTGCCCGAAAGCGGCTGGAACCTGGGTCAGGAACCCATCAGAATCGAACTCGTGAACCGAGGCACCGAACCTGTATCCTCGTTCAAAATCCAACTCGGCATAGACGGGAACATCAATAGAGAAGAATCGGCAGAACTTCTCATCCCTGCCGGAGACACCATTGAACACACCTTGCAAAACCAGGCCGACTTTTCCGAACCCGGACGCCATACATTGAGCGTCAAGATTTCAGCCGAACAAGATGCCGACCAAAGGAACGATTACCTTGAGAAGACGGTCTACCACATCGCCGCCCAGCCATGCCCGTATGAATGCGATTTCAACCACATTGAAGATTTCGACCGCTGGAACATACTGGATTCCAATTCGGACGGTACCACCTGGCAATGGATGCAAGGCCGGGATGCCACCGGCAATCCGGACGGAGGGTACGTCCTTGCCAATTTCTCCCCGCGCGGCATTTCATCGGACGATTACATCGTAAGCAAAGACCCCGTCATGCTCCCGGCGGGGAAAAACCACATCGCCTTCTGGTATACCGCCTACTCCCCCTCCTACAACGAATCCATCGCCGTGTACTGGGGCGAAAGCGACAAACCTGGCGAAATGGAAATGCTATGGGCCGACAGCTCGTTCAATACCGACCAGGACCATTGGAGATTCCAAGCTGTCGAATTCGAAACAGAACAAGACGGAGAGTACCACTTTGCATTCCACTGTTTCTCAAAACCCGAGCAATGGGCCGTCCTGCTCGATGAAATCAGCATCGACACCGGTTCATACACCGGCCAGCCCGACATCCGGGCAGACCAAGTGCTTCTTCCTCTCTCCTCTTGCAGCCTCGCGCAGGAAAGCATCGGTGCCCGGCTTTCCAACCAAGGCACTGCCGACATATCCCGCTTCAAGCTAAGCTGCCGGATAGGCGACAGCCTGGCTGCAGAGCAAATCTTCCAGGACTCGATCAAAACAGGCGGCAGCCTGGATGTCTATTTTAATCAAAAAGGAGACTTCTCGACCGCGGACAGCCTCTATACGGTCACTATCCGCGCCGAAGTCCTTCCTGACACCGGGCAGAAACCGGAAGAGAACAGAAACAACAACCAAGCGGAAGGCACTATCCGGCACTTTTCACCTAAAGGACTCCCATTCCAGACCCAATTCTCCGAAGCAAGCCAGCGGGAAGCCTGGGCCTGTGAAGAAAACGCCTGGGTGTACGATCCAAGCACGGAGGCCCTGGCCAACCAATCCGCCAAGCCGCTGGTTTCCCAATGCGTCCGGCTGGAAGAAGGAGCAAAATATCGCATCTCTGTCCTCTTCAAGGCCGGAACCCTCATGTGGGACGTATTCCAAGCCACCGAGGATTTCAGCATAGACTACGGTCCTTCCGGGTCGGAACTTTCGGAATGGGATTCCATTTTCCTCTTCAAGGAAATCTATACAGGAGAGGAATTTGCCGAATACAGCAAGGAATTCATCGCGCAAGGCAGCGGGGAACACGCCTTCGCGATCCGGCCCATTACCACCAACTACACAATAAGAATCAAAGAAATACATATCAGCCGTGTCCAAGACTACGATATCCGCCTTGAATACTTCGATGCCGGGCTTCCAAGGCTGGTCCCGGCCAAGCAAGCCAATACCAAATTCATGACATCCGCACAGATCCGGAACCAAGGCCTGTATCCAGTAGACAGCATACTGCTGCGCATATACAACAAAGACAAGATGCTCATTGAAGGCCGTGCTGCATTAGGCGAGCCAGACTCTTGCGCACGAGTGAGCCTGCCCGTCATCCTGGACAATCTCCAGCCAGGAGACAGTCTGGTGCTGACAGCCCGAGCCAGCATCTCAGGCCATGAAGGCCAGGATTTCACAAACGACAATGCAATGGATTTCTCCGCCTTGATAACAGACAGCATCATGGCGCACGACCAAGCAACACCCGATGCGTATTTTTCCGGTTTCGGCATCGGAGCCAAAACGCCTTTGAATCTCGGGTTGGCATACAGGATCAACACCCAGGACACCCTCACCGCTTTCTCCATCGGCTGGGCGGAAGGAGAAGACCAGAAAGTAGGCATCGCCCTCTATCGATGGGATGCCGGAGCGAACCGTTTAGGAGAGCTGCTCTTTCTCGATTCCGTGGATCGCGGAAGCGAGGCAGGGCAACAGGAATACCCTGTACCGGCCTTGGCATTGTCCCCCGGAACGTACATGTTCGAAGCCAGGCAACTGACCCGTATCAATTTCGCGATGGTCTCCGATTTTTCGGAAGACGGGTACTTCTATGTCACGAGCAACACCCCTGTCTCGATCCAGAACGACCTGGGATTCCCGGCTTTCCGAGCCATTTTCGGAACTCCGGCCCGAACCCCTGGCGCAAACAATGCCCCTCTTCCACGCAAAACTGGAATCGTCCTTTACCCTAATCCAGCAACAGAACAAGTCTGCATCCGTTCCGAAAACGGGAAAATCACCCGCATCGTTCTCTTCGATGCTCAAGGAAAGAGAATCAGCCAATGGACAGGAAAACAGCAAAGCGTATTCCTGGACATAGCCTCTTGCAAGCCTGGGCTCCATATCGTGGAAGTACGGACAGAAAACGGCACTGACTATGAGAAACTGATCGTTCCCTGACGGATACCATGCATCCTCAAACATCCACCTGCATCATTCCGACGGTTGGCGGTCAGGATGTGTGAAATGCAAGACATTGAGGACGAAAACGAAAGAGCGTACCGAGCTAGTGCTCCGCAGCGAGCGCAGGCTTCACCGAAGCCCGGCGGGTCTGACAGCCGATTCGGGTCGAACCCGGATCGGCCATCAGACTCCGGGGAAATTGCCCGCTTGTGTCATGCAGCATGCTCCCGCCTGGCCGAAAGCGTAGCGGGCTACGGCGAGGCGTTGCGAGATGCCCGCAAGCCTTGCTTTCCCTATCGGGAACAACCCCCGGCCCGGCGGGTCTGACGGCCGATTCGGGTCGAACTTTGATGGCAACGGAAACGGGCTGTATTCCGGAAAGTGACCCAAAAGCCAGCCTCCCAAAAGAGAATTCGCGTTAGAATGTGTCCTATCGAGGATTCTTTGTCGAAAAATCCTTTTTTTTGAGCCACCCTCTCCCGACTGGCAGCGTTTTTGCCGAACCACATCCAGTCTCGGACGGAACCAGTCCGCCCATTCTGGGACACCGCCTCCAATCCCGCAGAGGCAAAAAGCGGTCAAAGGAAGAAGGTCCGGAATGCCTCAGCTCCAGCCCTCGGCCAGGCATCGCCTCTGCCTCTTCCGCAGCAGGGGCTGGCAAACCGGCAAGCAAATCACTGTCCCGTTCCATCCTGGGAACCTGGCAGAAACAGTTCCGCTTTCTTTAGCACACGAACAGACAATGCTTTCCGTACCCAGTTTTCCAAGGTCTTCTCAAAAAGGCTCTTCCTGCAAAGGCACTGTATCCAACCCAGGCAGAAAGGCAAACGAAGAAGGATTCAAGCCGACATTCCTCAGGACGAACTGCTGGCGGCCATCGCGGGAAAAGCAATACACGCTGCCGGAAATCATGTAATTATAGGCATCGCCGATATAGACCCTGTCCATGTTCGGATCATACCCGATAGCATACGGAGTCTGGATGTCAGTCCCGTCCGTAATGAATTCCCCCGGCAGCAGAGTCTGCGTCCGCAAATCCATCACTCGAATCCAGGATTGCGAAGTATTATAGTCGTAATGATACAGATAAGCCGTGTCCCCAGCTATGCAGAAACTTAACACCGGAATATCGAAGACACGATCCACGCTGAAGCTTTCGGGGTCGATGCGGTAAAAATTGTAGCCTTCGCTCTTGCTATCCTTCGCGGTTCTTTCGGCTTTTTCCGAACCAGACCCGGCACCTCCGGCCAAACCTTTTTCCCTAAAATCGCCTCGCGCTGAAAAGCCGCCTTGCACCGATTTCTGATTGAAGCCTTCATAATCCCCTCTCGTGCAGACATAGACAAAACCTTGCGCATCGGCTTCTATGGTATAGGGGTTCCTCCCCACTTCTATCTTCTTGATTTCCGTGAACGAAGCCAAGTCCACCACCGAAACCGTGTTGTCGCAATCCGGGAAATCCAAGCCGCCCGAATTGCTGACAAACAAGTAATCGCCACTGACACAGATTCCATCCGGATCCCGTCCCACTTCCGTCACCGCTTCCACTTCCAAAGTGGCGGTATCGATCCGGCAAACCGTGTTGTCGAAATTGCAGACATAGGCTTTGCCGGCCGAAAACGCGATGTAACGAGGCTGGCGGCCTATCCCCTGCGCATCCACCAACGGAATCTGCTTGAGGGAAAGGGATGTTCTGGCATCCACCACTTCTATCAGGTTGGAACCGTTCATGACGATATAAAGCTTGCAGCCGTAGATTCCCATATCATTGCCGGTATCGCCCAAGCCCCGGGCATTCTTCTCCCGGAAGACATCCCGCTTGCTTTCGCCGGTCTGCATTTCCCGGCTGTAGAGCGTGGAATTGTTCATGCCGTACAAGCCTTCACAAAGCACATACAGACGGCTTGTGGTGGAACGGGCATCTCCCTCCGGGTCATCGCCATTGGCCGGTTCTGGTGGTTTGCAGCTGCAAAACAAGGATAGCAAAACGCCCAAGAGGGCGACAAGACGGGTTCGCATTGTAAACTCTTTAAAAGCAACCATCCTGAAGAATGGTTGGACTGCGGTAAAACTGGCAAATGTAACGAAAGTAAAGCGCACAGGCAACAACTTGCTTGAAGCAAAATCGGTCATCAGACACGCCGTGTCCGTTTCTGATTGGGAAAATGAGGCTTTCGGGCGATCTTCCCAAAGTCTAATGGCCGATTTGGGCTGAATGCAAACGAAGGAATGCAAACGAAGGAAAAAGGTTCCTGCTCTTGGCGATGTACAACCATATCATGGACAGGTTGCTGAATTCAAATCGCCTTGATAGGGCCATGACAGACGGACAGACCGGTGCAATCATAGACAGAAACCCCACGCATGGTCTTGCGCTGCGGCAAACTTAGAACCGGCATTTCAGATGCACGCGGTAATTCGCTCCCGGCATCGGGTAATTCTTCACGATATCGTAGCGTTCGTTGGTGAAATTAAGCCAGTCCAAGCCGATTTCCCATTCGGTTTTCCATGCCATGAACCGCACATCCAGCCCCAAACTGTGTTCCAGGTAAGGCCCCAGCAGGTTTTCCGGGATGTTCTGGTTCAAAGCATAGCGTTCCCCGCTGAAAACCAACCGATAGGAAAGCGTGACATAAGGCATCGCAAAGCTGAGCTGGGCCGAACCGGAATGCACCGGAGTATAGGCAATCTGATGATTGTAAGTAGGGCCATCCGGGTCGGTCTTGTCCAAAGCATGCTGGAAAGCATAGGAAACCTGCATGTCCCAACCAAAACGCGAAGCCAAGCCTGCCTTGCCGAAACGGCTCCCCGTGCGCAACACCGCATCCACGCCCGTGATTTCCACCTTGTCCACATTCATCATGCTCCAGATGAAAAGATTGGTAGTCGGATATGCCACAATCTTGTCCCTGACCCAGTTCCGGTAGAAGTCGCCCGAAATTTCCAAATGCCAAATCCGGTCTTGTCCGAGCAGCACGTAAGTAATGCCGGCATCAATCTGGGAAGCCTGCTCGGGCCGCAGCCCGGTGTTCCCCACCCGGCTATAGTACAAATCGTTGAACGTGGGCATGCGAAAAATGTCCTTGTAGTAAACCCGGAGCGAGAGCGAACGGTTCCCCAGCGGGAAGACGGCTATCGAAACGAACGGGCTTATCCGGAACTTGTCCCCGGGCTGCGGCCCTGTCCGGACCCTGTCGAAAAAGGCCGATGCCAAGCCGTTGGCCATCGCTTCCACGTACTTATGGGTGTACTTTGCCGCCACATTGAACCAGAGCGAAGTGCGCCAAGGGGTAGCAAAACCACCCTCGTTGGAACGCAGGAAACCGAAAGCAGCATCCAAAGCGCCGCTCAGACTCAAACCCTTGACGGGTGTCAGATACTGGGTCACGGAACTCAAATAGGCTTCCTGCTGCCAGTAACGGTCGTCCACAGGCAAGGATGCCAGACTTTCCGGATCCTGGAACCGGTTGTAGGAAAAATTGTATTTGACCGCATTGCGCTGGATTACCGAAGGGGAAATCTGCCAAGTATGCTTCAAAACCCCGAAGAATACCTGGTCTTCCAACCGCTGCGCCGAAGGCTTGTAATAATAAATGACCGCCCCCGGCAATCCCCGCTCGCTGCCGTAGTAGACTATCTTGAAATCAAGACGATGGTTTCCTGAAGGCAGGAAATTCAAATTGAACTCCGCATTGCCCGACCGCACATCCGAATTGTCCCGCTTGAGCCGCTCCATACGGCCTCCCAAATCGATTTCAAAAGGATAATCGCCATAAACATAATCATAACGCAAGGCCGCGCTGATGCCCAGACGCGGGTTCAGCTTCTTCCGGAAAGAGAATGAAGGCGAAACCAAGCCGAACGAACCAAAAGAAAAAGCCGCGCAGAACGGGCTGAGGCTGTCGAAATCAGGCAAGGAATACGTTTCCAGCTCCAAAAGCGCCGCTGAAGCGAAATTCCTCGCCGGCTGGAAAATGGATGGGTTCTGGCCATTGTACAGGCTCATCCGTTTCACTTGGTCCAAATAAACCTTGCTCAAGTCTATCTGCCCGTTCTGGGCATCGGAAAGCAGAATCCCGTCATAGGCGACCGCCGTATGCGCCGCTCCCAAGGAACGGACGGAAACGGTCTTCATCCCGCCGACACCGCCATAGTCCTTGACATTGACTCCGGCAAACTGCTTCAAGGCTTCAGCCGCCTGCTGAGGATGGAACCGCTGCAAGTCCGATTCCCGCATAGTCTGGACCGAAGTCAGAAGACTCTCCATCCGGCCCGGCTGCCGCCTCGCCCGCACCTCCACCACATGCAGGTGCTGCACGCTGTCCATGGGGCCTTGAGCATAAAGCGGATTCGAGAATGCTTCCATGGCAAGCAAAAACAAGAAACAATGCAAAGACTTAACGATACGAACACACATTTTGCTTGCTTAAACCCAAATCGGTCATCAGACTTCGGGGAGATTGCCCGCTTGCGTCATGCAGCATGCTTCTGGCCTGGCCGGAGGCGTAGCGGGCTACGTCGAGGCGTAGCGGGAAACAGGATGCGGACAGAAGCGGGCAAGATGCCCGAAAGCCTCATTTTCCCAATCAGAAACGGACTCGGCGTGTCTAATGACCGATTTGGGGTAAAGACGCTGCCGGGTCCCGCAAAGCCGGCCGGCGGCCCCACTCCCGGGATGCCGAACCGACCGCCTCGTCCGCCCGGCGGGGAAAAGCGCTGGCCGGAATCGGCCACAGCCGGGGAAAGAGGGTGGCTCAAAAGAGGATTTTCCGACAAAGAATCCTAGATAGGACACACGCCGGTGTGGATTCTCTTCCGGAAAGCTGACTTTCGTCCCCTCATTGCCACGCCGCATACCCCACGCTTAGTCGGTGAACTTGTAGGTGAGGCTTATCCCTCCCCGTCCGTTTGTATTGTAGAACTGATTGGCAATGTACGGACTGTTCAACGTCATATCATAGAATACTCTTGCCGTCAGCTGACGGGTAATCTCATACTCCGCATACACATTGATAGAAGTAACGACAGCCCCTTCCGATGGCGTGTTGACCCCTTGGTCTATACGCCGGATCAGACGGAGGTTGTCGCGGATGCTCAAATCCGCCCTCAGCACGATATCGCTGCTGACCCTGCGCTTGCTGGCCCCGCCTGAATTTACCCGGAAACCGACATTCTTGATACGGTAACCGGCCCCCACCACCCATTCCTTGGTACGCATCTCGGTGAGCTGGTTGTTGACAAAGCTCAAACCTATCTGACGGCTCTGCCGGTACTCGAAGTTGAACGACAAGTCGTTGACAAAAGTCATGCTGACCTTGATCAAAGGCGAGAACTGCTCGCTGAGCACGATGCCTTCCATGATGTACCTGGAACGGAAGTTTTCGCTCTCGTCCAGATTCTCCATGAAATCCAAAGCGTTGTCAGCATACAGCAGGTTGTTGGTATACGAACCCACCGTGTAGGATGAACTGTAGGCATGGGAAATCGAAAAATTCTTGAACACCTTGCGCATCCCCTTGATCCGGGTCAAGCCCGAATAGGTCACCGACCAGTTGGGCATCGGGAACTTGTCCAAAGCCGAAAGGGAAACCTTGGAGGGATCCCGCCCGGTATAGGCGGCAATCAAGGCGGGAATCATCACATCCTGGTTGTTCGACTTGAAACCTTGGGGATACATGGCGTTGGCCGCGGTGTCCCATACACGGACGCTCGCATCGTAGCCCAAGCCAGGATTGTCCTGCTGGTACTGCTCGGCCAAGCGTTCGGCAATGACAAGGCGGTTGTCGAGGAACTCCTGGAAGGTTTCATCCCAATAATCATCGTCCATCTTGCGGAAAGCCGTCCCGATCATGACATTGGTCACATTGTAGCTCCCCATCAGGCTGGGATTAGTCTCGGTAAAACCGTCCATCGCACTGTTGTACGTGTAATACGAAGACTTGTTCTCGGTCGTGCTGTAACCGAAGTTGACCGTGACCCGGAAATCCCGGAAAGGTTCCAAGGAAATCTGGGCTTCCACGCTTTCCGTAAACTGGTTGTAATAAGGCTGTGTCAGCAAGCTGTCCCTCGAAAGCCAGCCGTTCAGGGCCGCTTTCTCACGGATGTCGGCCTGCGACCCGAACAAAGCGAAGCCTGCCCCTGGCGCATTATGGCTGAAATTGACGCCGAACAGGTCCGGCTGCGGCATGAACCCAGGCAAAGTAGTCCCCGCATTGCGGTTCCAGCTGATATTGGCATCGCGGACCATCATCAGGAAACGGATAAAGCCCTTGTAAACAGTCTCGAACGCCGTATTGTCCTTCTTCTCTTCTTCCTCCTGACGCTGCTGGGCAGAACGCACCATCACCGAATTGCTCCGGGTATTCCTCCTGCGCTGGTTGCCATCATTGATCTTCTTCAAGAACGGTATCTTGTTATACAGGTTCACCAGATTGGCCGAACCGTTGGCTGAAAGGTTCATCGAGTTGCTGATCGTATTCCCCAAGCGGTCCCGGGTCGCCACCGCCCCGCCTTCCCAGCGGTACAAAGCCTCATAGGCCGCACTTCCCTCGATCCAGTCCAATGCCGGGATCTTGTTGAGCGGCAATGTATAGGTAACTCTCAGATTCTGGTCGTAATTGTTCATTTCGCCCCCGCCCCAGAAGCTGCGCCACACCGAATCCCGCTTGTTCCTGGTATTGATGCGTCCATACGGCTCGTTCAGGTAGCTGTTGGCATTGGCCGTGTAATCCAGGCTCAAAGACTTGGTTATATCGTAGCGGAAAGCATAGTTCCGGCTCCAGTCGAACCGCTTGTACACAGTTTCAGGCATGATGATATCCCATTCCGGATTCTTGTTGCGCATCTTGCTTTCGGCGTATTCCCGCTCCAGCTCCATGTTGAACGAGAACATGTTGGGAATATAGTTGACATTGAAATCGGTCAGGATAGCCGCCCAAGGGCTTTCGGCCATCTTGGTCTGCGCCAAGGGTTCGAAATACTTGGCCGATGTGGAATAATCGTAGCCGAATCCGCCCCGGTGGATGACCTGATTGTCATACTCCATGTCCGCATCCCGGTGTTCCATCGTGGAGTAGGCATAAGAGACATTGAAGTTCTCTATATCCCAGAACTGGGGCGTCTTCTCGGAATTGGTCCTTTCCTTGCGGACATTCATGAAATTCACATTCTGCCGTATCGTGTAATCCTGCACCGATTTCTTGAACTCCTTCTTTTCGGCTTTGGTCTGGTAAGTCTCCAAAGCGTCCTTGGTCAGGACATCCTCTTCCAAAGGATTGTATTTCGGGTTGCTGATAGTCGCGGAAATATCGTAATGCACCGGAACCTTCAAGCCTGCCTTCTCCGGCGCGAAACGCCCCAGCTCCAGATCCACCGCCACATCGAACGACCCCACGTTGTCCTGCGAAAGCTCTGTCAGTTTCTGCTCTATCTGCCCGAAATTGGCCTGGGTGTACGAACCAGCCACCGAGATGCTTCCCAGATCGCCCAAGGTAGCCTGTACGCGTCCTGTGGCCGCCACCCCGCCTTCTTTCTTGAATTCGTTCAGACTGAATTCATTGACCCAGACTTCCACGGATTTGTCCTGCCCCTTGTCCTCCGGGTTCCGCAGCCCGATCAGCAAGGCTTCCACATTGCTGATGGAAGGAGTCCCCCGCACTGAATAACGAGCCTTGCCGACCACCTTGGTATAAACATCCGTGTACGACATAGACCCTGCGCTCACCGCCGCGTTCCTCTCTTCCTTGACCGCCACCAGTTCAGCCAAGTCTATCTCCACCTTGTTGGCATCCGGCCAGACCGCATCGCGCGTGTTCTGTCCCCATTCTGTATAGCTCAGAGGTATCTCGTACTCGTAGTAATTGTCGTTGTAGTCGGAACCCAGGCGGATGATCAGGTGCACGTCCCCGTCCTCGACCACATCCATCTCGTCCACCTTCTCCATGTGGACGAACATCTCCACTTTCTTGAACTGCCGCATGTCGTACAGGGTGTTCTTGTAAATTCCCCTGGCATCACCGTCTTTCAGATGTTCCACCTTCAGGCTCAACGACTGCTCGTTCAAGGCCACATTGCCTTGCTGGGCCGGGTCGATGACCCGTTCGATGCCCGGAGGCAGCACATAGTTGACAGGCTGGCGCTGCCCGTTCTCTTCCAGGCTGACCGTGGAAACCTCGAAGGAGGTATTCCCGCTTCCCGGCACAGTAGACCCATCTTCCTGCAAAGTGTTCTCGTACTTGCGCCAGTCGGAACGGACCAAGTCCAAGGAAGCGAAACGCAGGATCACAGGATCCCGGAACCCTTTCAGGAAAGTCCGGACATAGCGCACGGACTGGAGGTTCTGCATCTGCCCCACTACCCTGTCCGGTTCCTTGACCGGCACCTTGAACTGGTACCAGCGGACCTGCTCGGTGTTCCCGTTGGACAGACGCACATTGGACACTTGTATGTCCGTGATATAGTTCTCCCCTATTTCCATCTGCCCCGGTTCGAGATGGATCTCGTACTGGTAGTAGTTCTCCGCCTCGCTCAAGGTATTGTCTTCCCCTATGTCCTCGGTATTGGGGTAATTGGACTGCTGGGTCGGGTAGCTTTCCGGATTGTCCTGGGTAGAAGGCGAGTTCCCTTCCGTGTTGTTGTAGAACTTGTAGCGGTCGGCAATCTTGGTAGCGGAATGCTCCACCGTGTCCCACACGCCCCGGCGGAAATACATGTAATCGTCAGAAGAGGGGTCATTGTAAAGCCGCTGGTAGGCTTCCGCGTCCATGCCCAGACCGGAAATCTCACGCAGGAAGTCGGCAAAGAACTCCCGCTCGTACTCGGAAGAAAGCCCGTCCAAGCCGATATCCTGGTAACGCCGGGCTGCCGGGTCGTTGTCGAAACTGTTCACAACAGCCTGGATGGTAGGGACGCGCCCCCACTGGGTCTCTTCCACTCCTTCCCCTGCCGCCGTGGCGGCCGCCGTGGTCGGCATCCCGTGCTCGTAAGACTTGCGCCCGTCGCGCAACACGTCCTCGGAAATATCCCCGAGGTTGAAATACAGGGTACCGCCCGAATGCCGGGGATTGCCGTTCTGCCCGTCCATCCCGATGAAAGGGTCCATGATCCAGAACTCGATGTATTCCACATTGGCGGCTTCGAAATCCGTATTGTTCATCTTGCGCATGATACCGCCCCATCGTTCTTCCGGATTCTTCAAGCTGCCATCGCGCTTGACCCCCGCGGAAACCGCCGTGCCAGCGGCATCGAAATTGTAAGGGCCGCGCTCGGAAGGATAGAAAGCCAGGTTGAGGACGGTCAGAGCCTGGGCCTCGGTGGATGAAAGCTGGCGGTTGGGGAAGACCTCGTTGACCATGACCCGGCGCGTGTAATGGTAAGACAAATCCTCCGCATTGATATTGGAAGGCCGCCCGCTGCTGTAAAAAAGAGGATCCACCGAATACCAAGCTAATTTGGCCCTGTTCATGCCCGTCTCCAAGCCGCTGGCATACTGGTCGGCCGATTCCGGGAAAAGGTCGTCCTGTTTCTGCGGAGTGCTGGCCAGATACCAGGAATAAGGCTCCTTCAAGTTGATGGTACTCTTGCTACCCTCGAAATCATCGATATAAGTAATCCCTTCCCTCCCGATGGCCCGCGAATGCCCCGGCAGGAAATGCGCGAACTCCCCGTACAGCGAGATCCGGGACGGCGCCTTGCTATCCTCGAACGGAAGGATGAAATCCACCGCCTTGGTCAGCCACCGGCTTTCCCTGTCGTAGGAGACATCGAAACCGTAGATGGTATTGGAAATGGGTTCTTCCCCGTAGTTCACCTTCTGGGTCAGCGCGCTCTGGTGCAGGTTCATCAAGGTAGCCCCCACGTAAAAGTCCTGATCGAAGAAATGCTCCACGCGCAAGCCCATCATCCGCTTGGTCAGCAAACTGTTGGACATGTTCTCGGTCTGGATGTTGATAGGCACGCCTGAATTCAAGACCCCCTGATTGATAATCTGCACGATACCAGCCGAATAGTTGACAGTATAGTCCTCGTTCTCCACCAAAGGCGTGTTCCCGGCCATGACTTTGACCGAACCTTCAGGCAAATTGTAGACACCCAAGTTGATCTCGCTCCCTCCGGACGACTTGTAACTGCCCACAAATGAATACTTGTTCTTTTCGGTGTACTGCTGCGCTTCGGTCTTGGTCAAGCGGTAAAGTTCGTCAAAGCGGTACTCCTGAGCCAGCGTGCTGTCCAGACCGGCCGAGGCGAACATCTTGGGCAAGTCGCTGCCGAAAGGTTCAGGCCAGGGAAGAAACACCAAGCCTTGGTTCCCTTGCACGTAACCAGCCCCGGTGGCCGCCCCGTCGATATAGTCGAACAAACCATCCGGGTTCTCGTTCTGCCGCTGGTCCAGACGGTCAAGACCGAACAACTGGATCAAAGGCATCCCGCTGAGCTCAGAGGCAGGGAAATACCCGGCCGGCACACCCCGGTCGTTGCCAGAATACATGATATTGAAGCGGAAATCCTCCGAACTGAGCTGGTAGGTGTTGAGCGAATAGACGTTCTTCATCATCAAGTCCCAAAGCGGGGAATTGGTATTCAGGACTGATGATTTCAACAACTTGACCACCAAGACGTCCGGATCATTGATTCCTTGGTCGGACATTTCCCCCACTTGGTAGACGGTATTGTCCCCGACAATCTGGTACTGATAGGCGACAGCCAGGACCTGGTCATTGTTCAGGCTCTGGTTCAATGAAATAAAACCCAATTGCGGGTTCAAAGTGTACTCGCTGGGATCCAGGCGGCGGGCACTCTCCACCTTCTCGAACTCCCTGCCGTTGGTATACCCCCTCCCAGACAGGTACTGGCTGACGGTATTGAGGTTCCGCATAGCGCTCTTGCTGAGAACGTTCAGCAGATTGTTCGAGCGGGATTCGTCAGGATACGGGAAAGGATACCCAGTGATATTGAGAGCCAAGGGTTCGCTTTCACCCAAATCGGTCATAGCCACGATATTGCGGTTGTTCTCCACGGGCGAACCCACATTGGTGACCCAGACTTCGATCTTGGTAATCGTGATCCGGCTGTTGACCAAAGGCAGCTGGGCCAAGGCTTCGTGGTAGTGGTCGCGGAAATACTGGGCCAGGAAGAAGTGCCGGTTTTCCTCGTAATCGTCGGCCTTGAGGTCGAACTCCGTACTCTGGGCCCCCCCCTGCACCTGGATGCTGGTGCTTTCAGACCGTTGCTCCGAGAATACTCCCGTGATGAAGGTCTTGCCGAACTGGAGCTTGGCCTTGATACCGAACAATTCCTGCACCCCGTTGATCAAGGTGGTGTTCAAAGGGAAGTCCACGTTGCCGGCACTGATGCTCTTGATAATCTCGTCCTCCTCCCCTTCGTATTCCAGCTTGAACTTGTTGTCGAACTGGAACATGGCTTCAGTGTTGTAGCTGACGTTGAACTTCACTTTCTCCGCAATGGAAGCGTTCAGGTTCAAGTTGATGTCGGGGGCGAAATCGAAAGAGAAAGTCTTGCGGTGGCGGATATCCAAGGACGGATCATCCCGGCGAGTCCCGACCAAGGCGAACTCCAGTCCCAGAGTCCCGTTCAAGTCGATGTCTATCAGCTCGCTCAGACGGTTCAGGAAATTGGTATTGATGTCCAGGCCAGGAATCAAGCCCTCCAGTCCCGAGGATGTGGTAGGCGTATATGCCGCCTTCGACTTCCAATAGTCCTGCAAGGATTTCTCCTTGTCGTACTCCATGTATTCCTGCAAAGTCATGCTCCGGCGGGAAAGCTCCAAATCCCCGATCCTGCGAGTCAGGACATATTCGCCGGTAGCCGGATCAAAGACCACGTTCTCCTCCACCCGATCCTTGAGATACAAGCTCTTGTCTTCCGGCAAATCCTCTCCCGGCCCTGCTTGGGGAATATCGTAATGCAGAGAGTCACCCTCGGAAGCCGCAGAAGAAACCGCCATGGCCCCGAATGAGGGAGCAGCCGGAGAAGCCTCCCCGTAATAGGCATCGTGCATCAGCTGCGCCACACCGGGCATGTCGCTCCACGCTGGCAAACAAGGCGAAGCCGGCCGGCAAGCCAACGCACGGGCATAGGATTTCGTCACCCCGGAGGACAGGAAAGTGATTCCCACCGTCAGCAGAATGCCATAAAACCAATATTTCAACATACTTCCAATTTCAATTTGGTCCGGGACCCGCCCCCTGCAGAGCAGTTCCCTGTCTACAGCATCCGCAACGCTTGTTTGATTATATCCTCCGTTTTCAATCCGGGCATCTTCGCCACAAGGGAATCCACAGCCTTTTCAACGGCAGACTTGGCAAAGCCCAAGGTTATCAAAGCCGCCACGGCTTCCTGGCGTTCTGCCGACAGTTCCGGCAAAAACGATACCGGAGACAAGGATGCTTCCAGTTTCCCGACCTTGTCCCGCAAATCCACTATCAGACGTTGCGCTGTTTTCAGCCCTATCCCCTTGACCGACTGTATCTTCTTTGCATCCCCGTCCACTATCGCCTTGACAGTGGCTTCCGGACTCAAAGTGGACAATATGACCCGGGCCGTATTGGCCCCCACGCCGGAAACCGATATCAACTGCAGGAACAATTCCTTTTCATTCTTATCGGCAAAGCCGAACAAGGTGAAAGCATCTTCCCGGACAGCCTGGTATATCCAGAGGCGTACCTTCTCCTTGCCTTTGACCTGCTCGTATGTGTGGAGCGAGATATTCACCTCGTACCCGACCCCTCCGCAATCCACCGTCACGCAAGCCGGATTCTGTTCGGTAAGCCGCCCCTCTAAGTATGAATACATGCCATTATGTTACGAAGCTTTCCCGCTTCCATGAAACAAGCGGGCAAATATATCGGATTACAGGCAGAAATCCAAAAGAAAAACATACCGGGGCCTTGTTTCTTGTCCACAACAAGGCTGCCTGCCCGACAAGGAAAAAGCTTTGGCAAAAGATTCTATAACGGACCGGAACATGTTCATAACACGGAATCACTCCGCCCGGAACAATGTGCCGGAACAGACGCACTCCTGCCGGTATCCGGAAAGCCTTGCCGCCGGTCTCCGGGCAGCAGCGCCCAGGGATGGACATCCGCAGCGGCGGCCACCGGCAGCCCGGCCGACCCTGCAAAAGCCGTATCCCTCCCGAAAACGGCGGTGCGCCGGAAAGGGAAATCTGCAACCTTGCATCTCTCCCCTTCCGGCGCACCGCCGGGAAACATCGGCCCGGCTCCCGCCTCGCACAGGCCCGCCGCCATCGAAACAATGGCGCCGGAGCCGCGGCAGCCCAAAGCTTACTCCATTTCAGCCGGATCCGGCCCTAAGACTACCCGGGTGTATACCATCTTGCCGAAGTACTTCTTGACAACCTTGCGGATCAAATCGGGTGTCATGCTTTCAGCCAGACCAGACTGAGCCTCGCCCGTATACAGGCTCAAAGGCGTGCCATCCCAGTCCGCATTTTGCAACACGCTCAGCCAGAAGCTGTTCTTCTGCACGGAATTCTCGAAATTCCGCTTGTGGAGTTCCTGCACCTTGGCCACATCACCGGGCAGAGGGCCTTCCTTCATGATGCGCTCCATCTCTGCGAACACAGCCATCGACAAGGAATCCGCCCGGTCCGGGTCGCAACCGAACATGACCGTGAACTCAACCTCTGCGTCGGGATAATGGGATACCGACAGGTCGATCATCGGAGAGTAGACGCCCCCCATCTTCTCACGGATGGTCTCTAGCATCTTTATCTCCATGATATCTTTGAAGTACGACAAGGCTTCGCGTTCCTGGAGATTCCACTTGACAGGGGCGCGGAACACGATGCCGGCCATGCCCTGCTCGTCCGACCCCTTTTCCACTTTGATGTCCACCGTCTTCTTGCTCATAGGGACGGAACGATCCACCCATGCAGGTTCGCTGCCCTTGGAAGGAAGGGATCCGATGTAGGTTTCGAGCAAGGAAAGGAAGTCGTCATCGATCTCGAAGTTGCCGACCAAGTAATACCGGAAAGCTCCCGGATCGGCCACCTGCGAGCAGTAGAATTCGTACACTTTGTTGCTATCCACAGAATTGAGCTGCTCTTCGGTAGGAATCACAATCACGCGAGGATCATGGTTGGAAGATACTTTGGCCAAAGTATCCATGAAGAAGACCATGGGATTGTTGACCAGGAAACGCATCTGGGCTTTCATCCTTGAGACAAATGATTCCGTGGCACGGCCGTCCTTGCGGGGCTGGGTCATAGACAGATAATTCAATTGCAACATGGTTTCAAAATCCTTCACGCTGCTGGTACCATTGGCTTGTACCGTCAAATCCCCCATGTTCAACGAATAGTTCACGTTCTTTCCGGTCAGCTGCTTGTCCAGTTCCGTCTTGTCGAATTGCCCCAGGCCGGACTCTCCCTGGATCATGCCGGCAAACATCGCGCTCAGGTAATCGCCATCTTCCACGGTGGACATGCCGCCCGGAGCGTAAGCCAGCATCAGGATTTCATCGTTCTGCAAGGCAGTCGGCATCAATGTGACGGAAATGCCGTTGGATAGCCGCACTTCGGTCACTCCCATGGCCGTGTCCTCGGAGACGACCTTTGCACCTGAAGCCGGCTTGGCGGCTATTTCCAGCAATGGCTCCATGCTGACGCGATCCACGTAAGGCTCCGCTTCCATGCCGCGGGAAGAAGCGTAGATGGATGCCAGCTCGGCTTCGGACGGGACAGGCAAGCCCTCTTTTTCAGGAGCATTGACTATCACGATCATGTTGCTGTCGGTGATACGTTCTTGAATATAACGGCTGACTTCCTCCGCCGTGATGCCGGGAATCAAGGCCTGGACAAGGCTGCTTTCAATCTCTATGCCCGGTTCGGCATCGCCCAGGAGGAAATGGTTCACATAGGACTTGGCCAGATCGGTGGATAGCTGGTTCTCGGCTTCATTCAATTGGTTCTGCACCAAGGACAACACAGCCTGCTTGGCTCGTTCCAATTCCGTAGGCACAAAACCGTGCTGGTCCACGCGGGCGATTTCCTGCAACATCAACATGAAAGACTCGTCTATCTGGCCGGGCTTCGCCATCGCGCTGACAGCCAGGATATCGGTCTTGCGGACCAGATTGCCTTCCCCCATGTTGATCACCACCGCAGGGCAAGCCGGGTTCTGGGTCAGTTCGCCCAGGCGGCTGTTGAACATGTACGACCCCAGGATGCTCAGCAGATGCTCGCGGTAATCGCCCAAGGTCTTCATCGCCTTGCTCGGATGCTTGATATAGATTTCAATCAAGGAAGACGTGGCTTCCTTATCGGTGGCCACGGTGAAGATAGGTTCGGCATTGTCCGGGATCTGCACGTACCGGCGAGCCTTTTCATTGGCCGGATTGCGCAGCTTGCCGAAATGCTTTTCCACCATCTGCTCGGCATAATCGGGGTCGATATTGCCCACGACGATGACCGACTGGAGGTCTGGACGGTAAAAATCCTTGTAGAACTGGCGGATGTATTCCGGCTTGAAAGCTTTCAGGTTCTCGATGGTGCCGATCGGCAAGCGTTCGGCATAGAGAGAGTTGCCGAAGATGACCGGGAAGATCTTCTTGCGCATGCGATCCTGCGCGCCTAGCCCCATGCGCCATTCCTCGATGATCACGCCTCGTTCATCTTCAATGGCCTGGGTTTCCATGCTGGCCTGATGCGCCCAGTCTTCCAAGACCTGGAAACCGCTCTCCAGCATGCCTTCCTTGTCGGTAGGGATTTCCAGCATGTACACGGTCTCGTCGAAAGAGGTGTAGGCATTGATGTCGCCGCCGAAACGGACTCCTGTCTTCTGCAGGAAGTCCACCAGCTCGTTCTTGGGGAAATTCTTGGTGCCGTTGAAAAGCATGTGCTCGGTGAAATGGGCAAGGCCGCGCTGTTCTTCGGTCTCGCAGATGGAACCTGCGTTGACGGCCAGCTGGAGCATGACCCGATTCTCGGGCTTGGCATTCTGGCGGATGTAGTAAGTAAGCCCGTTTTCCAGTTTCCCGTAACGGACATGAGGATCCAAAGGCAGCACCTGGGCCATCGGGTCGGGAGCCGGAGGCGCAGCCACGGTATCCTGCGTTCCCATGCCTTGGGACACGCCGGCATAAGCGAAGCCGGCATGGGCCAGAGCGAGGCAGGCCGAACCGGCGAACACAAGGGTAAGCAATGTCTTTCTCATATCGCAATAATAGTTTAATCTTCCGTGCCAGCTTTCTTCGTTGGCAGGTTTCCGGAGAATCGCAGCCCTCCCGCGCCTCCGGGGTCCATCCACAAAGTCCTTGGAAATCCAGGGACTCGATTCCTCCACGGTTACACGGCCTGACCGACCAGTGCGGCCGTCAGGCTGCCGCCTGCCATCCGGGAAGCTCCGCGCGGCAAATCCGGTCCGGCCGGCTTCATGCCTGCTTCCATACGGCATCGGCAACGGCTTCCCGCTCCTCCGTCCCTTCAGGAAAAGCCGTGCAAAAATACGCAATCCTTGAAAATAGAAAAGCCCGGGGGCAAGGGCGGATTCGCCCGACCCTGCCGCTCCGGATGCCCGCCCGTGCAGTGCAAACATCCGCTGTTCCAGGCTTCGTTCCAGCATTGGATACCTGCCGTTTGCGAAAAAGCGTCAAAGAAGGCGACCCGAAAGCCAGCTTTCCAAAAGAGCATCCGAGCCTGAAATGTGTCCCATCGAGGATTCTTTGCCGAAAGACCATCTTCCAGGCCACCCTCGGCCTTGCCGGATCCCGCGCCGAACCAGAATTCCTTGACCGGCTACCCATCCTGCGACACCGAACGGATTACTTGCGCGTTCGCCTTGTCTATCACCGACGTATCGAGCAGAGCCAAGTAAATCCTTGTCGTGGATTCCGAATCATGCCCCATCGCCTCGCTGATGACCGGAAGCGGGATCTTCTGGCTCATGGCAATGCTGGCCCAGCCGTGCCGGGCGCAATGGAAAGTGAGCGGCAACGGGCAGCCTGCCATCTTCCCCACATTCTTCAACCCAAATCGGTCATTAGACTTTGGGTAGATTGTCCGCTTATGTCATGCAGCATGCTTCTCGCCTAGCCGAAGGCGTAGCGGGCTACGTCGAGGCGTAGCGAGGAGCAAGATGCGGACAGAAGCGAACAAGATGCACAAAAGCATCCCTCTTCGAAAACAGGAAACACACTCGGCGAGTCTAATGACCGATTTGGGTTCAACGCCTTGTTCATCCAATGGATGGCATTCAGATACTGCCTCCTCTCTTCCTTCCCTGCGTGCCGGATAATCGGCAGCAGGAACGGAGAATCCGGCAAGCCATGCCTGGCCACGATGCCCTGCATCGGCTTTTCCCAACGGATGCTAAGTTGCTTCTTCGTCTTTTGCCGGCGATAGACCAGGATCCCGTCCCGCAAATCCTTTTTCTTGAGGAACGCCATGTCCACGAACGACATCCCACGAGTATAGAAACTGAACAGGAACAAATCGCGAGCCAGCTCCCGCGAGGGCCAGGCCGAAAGATCCAACTGCCTGATCCGGTTCATGACACGCACCGGAACCGCCCTTTTGGCCGTCTGCTCCACTCCCGTGTAGACATGCCTGAACGGATGATTCTGCTCCGCCAGTCCCTTCTCCACCGCCCGGTTATAGATGGCCCTCAAGTTGCGCATGTAAAACGACACCGTATTGGGTTTCAATCCGGCATCTGCCAGATGGGCTTCGAAACCCGCCATCAGCTCCGCACTCACATCCCCGAAGCAGAGGTCTTCTTTGCCGGCAAAACGAGCAAAACGGTTCAACCCAAATCGGTCATTAGACACGCCGAGTCCGTTTTTGATTGGGAAAGTGAGGCTTTCGGGCATCTTGCCCGCCTCTGTCCGCATCCTGATTCTCGCTACGCCTCGACGTAGCCCGCTACGCCTTCGGCTAGGCGAGAAGCATGCTGCATGACACAAGCGGGCAATCTCCCCAATGTCTAATGACCGATTTGGGTTCAAGGACGATGCATAAGCTTCAGCCACGCGCACTCTCCCCGTCTCGCGCAAACGGGCCATGACCTGCCGGGCAAAAGAAAAATAACCTTGGCCGGCCGGACAGGCCGCCCGGAAAGCCTCCACTACATCCCCGGCGGTAAACGTCCGCCCGGATTCTTCCAACCGCCGGACGACCCCGGCAATGAACTCCTTTTCCGCCGACAAACGTGCCTGCATCCACGCAAGGTAAGCCCCCCGGCCTGGCCGGCCGGCCTCCGTCCGGACACACAAGAGCCGTTCGTCCCATTCATCCTGGAAAATCCGGTATTCCCGACGCAACTGGCGGACCTGCCGTCCATGCACCACTTGGCAGTACAACGTCCCCTCCTTGCCAGCAACTGTCGAGGGGCGGAATCTGATTTTTATCCTTGTCATAGCATTTTGATTTGAAAACGCGCGCAATATGGCGAATCGACGCATATCCGGAGCCAAAAGAGCGAAAATTCCAAGCCTGATTTGCCGAACATGCCTTATCTTTGCCTGCCCGCCCCCCTTGCAGGCAGAAGGGCAATCCTGCGCAGGCGCAAAGCGGAACGGAACGCCAGCGACACAGCCCGGCCAAGGACGATGCCTTCCTTGGGTCGGGGGAAAGACAAGCCGAAGCGGTCATACAGGGCAGCCGCAAGAAAAGGAAACAGACAATGATCGGAATCGCAGACAGCGGATCTACCAAGACCGAATGGTGCTTCCTGAACGAAGCCGGAGAAGAAAAAAGAGTAGTGACAGGCGGCCTCAACCCCTTCCAGGCAAGCCGCCAGCAAATCCGCGACTGTCTGGAAAAAGACCTCTACCCTTTCGTCAACACGGAAAAGGTCAGATACCTGTACTTTTACGGATCCGGTTGCGCGAACCCGGAAAAGAAGCTAGGATTGTCCCTGGAGCTGGACGATTTCTTCCGGCATGCCGACATCAGCGTGGAAAGCGACCTGCTCGGCGCGGCCATCGCCCTCTGCGGCAACCGCCCCGGGCTGGTAGCCATCTTAGGGACTGGCGCGGCCACCTGCTGGTTCGATGGAGAAAAAATAGAACAGAAAGTACCATCCTTGGGTTACGTCTTAGGAGACGAAGGCAGCGGCGCCCGGATCGGGATCCGTTTTCTGTCCGACTACCTGCGAGGCGGGATGCCCGCTGAGCTGCGAACCGGCTTCAAGCCGCTCTGCCCCCTGCCCCTGCACGATATCATCGACCGGGTCTACCACGAGCCGAATGCCGGGCGCTTTCTCGGCGAGTTGGCCACCTTTGCGTCAGGCCGCTACCGGAACAGCTACGTGCACGAAGTCCTGCTTGATGAATTCGGGAACTTTTTCCAAAAGCAAGTGCTTCCCTACGGGAAAGAAGCCTTGCGCGGAGGCTTGCATGTACTGGGTTCGACGGCCTTCTACGGGCAAGAACCGCTGAAAGAAGCCGCCAAGCAGCACGGGATTGAAATACGGAAGCTCATCAAAAGCCCGATGGACGGCCTGGCAGCCCACTTCAAACCCCAAGTGGACAAGCTCTTGCGGAAAACCGGATTCGAAAGTGACGAAGACTGAAACCATAACACGCCGTACTGCCAAATACAGACACGAATGCAAAGAAGACTCAGACTCAGACCCGGAATCTGCTGCTTGGCGGCTTTCGCCTCCTTGCTGGCGTTCCAGCCCGCCCGCAGCGGAACCGTATCCGCGGACAGCATCGGACAAGAAAGACAAACAACAGCGATTATCATGGAAAACAAAGACACAGTCAGCTATTTAGTGGGATTCTCCATGGGAAGCAACCTGCACGGCATCCCCTACCGGTTCAACGTGGAAAGCTTCCTCGATGGAGTGAAAGCAGCCTTGGAAGGCCGACCCAGCGGATACTCCAGCCAGGAGACACAGGAAATCCTGTCCAGATGGCAGCAAGACCTCAAGAAAAAAGAGCAGGAAAAATCATTGGAAAACAAAATCAAAGGGAAACAATTCCTGGCCGACAACCTGGAGAAAGACCCGGATGTCAGGCAGACCCCCAGCGGCCTGCAATACAAAGTGGTCAAAGAAGGCAAAGGCAAATCGCCAAAGGCCACCGACGTGGTACTGGTCCACTATACAGGGAAACTGACAGACGGGACTGTCTTCGACTCCTCCATCCAGCGGGGCGAACCGATTTCCTTCCCTCTCAACGGAGTGATCGCCGGCTGGACCGAAGGGTTGCAACTGATGAAGGAAGGTTCGGAATACATCCTTTATATCCCTTCCGAACTCGCTTACGGAGACCAGGACAACGGCCCTATCCCCGGAGGTTCGACTCTGGTATTCCAAGTCCAGCTGATCGAAATCAACCCGAAATAGGAATCCGGCCAAGAACCCGCCGGTTCCACGCACCCGAACAAGCCTGCCGCCGGGGGGGGAAAACCCGGGCTCGCCCCGCGCGTTCCCCCCCGGCGGCAAAAGGCCGGCATCGGCAAGAGACCTATTTGGACAAGGAAAAAACGAATTCCAACCCGTGATCCTTGTATCGCCGCGCCGTGATCATCCCTCCATGGAACTGGACGGCGTTCTTGACGATGGCCAGTCCCAAGCCAGAGCCTCCGTCCTTGCGGGTACGGCCCTCGCCCACACGATAGAAACGATCGAAGAGGCGAGCCAGATGCACATCGTCCACCCCGCACCCAGTATCATAATAGTCGAAATGATACAGCGTGGAATCCTGATCGTACATCTCCACATGGATCACCACCCCCTTGCCGGCATAATGCAAGGAATTTTCCACCAAGTTCCGGAAAAGCGCGTAAAGCAAGGTTCGATTCCCGTTCACGACGACTTCCGGTGCCAAAGCATTCTCGAAGGCCACATTCTGGTTTTCCATGTCGATATGCAGGTCGCTGGCCACTTCGGCCACAATGTCCCTGACCACCACAGGCTCTTTCTTAAACAAATCCGACGCCTCTTCTATCTTGTTCAAAAACGACACATCCTGAATCAAATCGGTCAAACGCAGAGTCTGGTTGTAAGCTCTTTCCAGAAAGAACTTCTTCTGAGCATCGTCCATGCCATTCTCCAGCACGGTTTCCAAATAGCCTCGGATGCTGCTGACCGGAGTCTTGAGCTCGTGAGCGATGTTATTGGTCATTTCCTGCTTCAAAGTCTTATTCTGCTCCAA
The DNA here is from genome assembly GCA_944320265.1 of uncultured Bacteroidales bacterium. Classification (GTDB taxonomy): domain Bacteria; phylum Bacteroidota; class Bacteroidia; order Bacteroidales; family P3; genus Pullibacteroides. The sequence continues at coordinate 25,816 of CALUGT010000011.1, forward strand.
TTGCGTCACATCGTCCAGGCTTACCTCGAAACCGCTGTCGCTGAACACCAGCAGGCGGACTTTGTATGTCCTCCCGTTCTTCTCTATGCGAGCCGAATAGGAAGGAAGCTTGGCATCATTGGGCTGGACAGGCAAATGACTGTCCAGGAAAGCTACCATGTCCTGGAATTCCGGCGCAGCGAACAGACGCCGCATGTCAAAAGTCGGCTCCGCCAATATATTACTGATATACTGAACAAAAAGAGCATTCGCATAAATCTTTTCCCTTTGAGGTGAAAAGATGCAGATTCCTTCCTGGACATAATGGAAATGCCGTATCAGTTTTTCCTGCAAGACATTGATTTCATCCCGGCTTTGCTGCAGCTGCTGGTAATTCCGGATAATCTTCCTCAACAACAGCCCCGTCTCATTCTCCGGCAGCCTGAAATGCTCAAAGTCGAGATTGGCCGTATCCGCCGAATCCAGGAAATCGCAAATCCTGGACAGATTCCTGCGAAGCATGTCCGAATGCAGGAGAACCATGCATATGGAAACAAAGAACAGCAGCAACAAGAACAACGGGAACAAGTTGCTGGAAGAAAACAATGTCTTGGAATATTCAAAAGGCATATCCATCCACAGCATGAAATCCTCATACTGGCGGGCATAGTAAAAATGAGGATCCTTGGCGCCGAACGGGACCCGGATCCCGGATCCGACCCCGCTGATCAAGGCATTCTGGACTTCAGGCTCTTCAAAATAATCCGACATCACGCCATGGGAAGAATCCCCTATGCGGTATTCCCCGGTCGGATTCAAGATACGTATCTTCACTTCCGGCACCAGCAATGCCAGATTCTCCGCTTGCGCGACAAACTTTTCCACGCTGTCCACCGGGTAATGCTGCATGTACCCGGCTGTCAGATCCGAAATGATGGCGAATTGGAAACGGTACAATTCCTTGGCATGATCCTTCTCGCGCTGCAACTGCACCCATGACAGAAGGAAGGCGAACACCAAGAACAAAACAACGCAGGCTATTATCAATTTGCCCCGGTAACTCACTTTGACACGCATAGTTCCTATATGATTTCATTGCCGCCGGAATCCCGCACACGCTTCGAGCATCCGGACAGACTTTGTTTTTTCACTTGCTCCGAGGAGACGGCTTTCCAGGCACGTTCCTCAAACAGGACACACCCGGCCGGACCGCATCCCCGCCACTGTCACAAGGTCGAGAAATAATAACCATACCCGGACCGGTTCATGATACGGCTCCCGTAAGACTGCAGCTTCTTCCTCAAACGGGTAATATGCACATCCACAGTCCTATCCAGTACGCAACCATCCTCCGGCCAGACCGTCTTCAGTATTTCTTCCCTCGAAAATACCCGGTCAGGGCTTTCAAACAGCAAGCGGAACAATTCAAACTCTCTCCGGGTCAGCTGCACCGGCAATCCGTTCACCAGGACATCCTTCCTGGAGTAGTCCACCATCAAGTTGCCATCCTCCCAATGGTTCGGCAACGGACAAGGCCGGACCTGCCCTTTCCTGGGATTGCGGGTGCGGTTCAGCAGTGCCTTCACCCTCGCATTCACTTCCTTGATGGAAAAAGGCTTGGCTATGTAATCATCCGCTCCCAGGCTGAATCCTGTCAGCAAGTCGTTTTCAGTATCCTTGGCCGTCAGGAAAACAATGGGGACATCCAGCTTCTTTTCCTTCCGGATCGCATTGGCCGTCTCGAAGCCATTGATCCCGCCCATCATCACATCCAGCAAGACCAGGTCGAAGCTGCCATCTATCTTTTCCAAAGCCTCTTCGCCTGAATACGCCGCTTGCACGCAGTACCCCTCATTTTCCAAGTTGAACTGCAATATGCGGCAAAGGTCTTCCTCGTCATCGACAATCAGTACTTTCGCCTTTTCCATGTTCAAAATCTCTGATATTTTTCGCAATCGGTACCACAATCGGCTTTCCACAAGCCGATACTGCCCTGTCCGTCCAGGCCCCGAGAGGGAACCGGGAAGCCCCGGATCCGCCCCGATGCCCGGCCGCTTGCCTGAAACCAGCATCCGGGAATCCATCCTCATCAAGGAAAGAAAGAATTCCCGGACAGATTCCTCAATCCACTTGCGATTCCAAATGTTTCCAATCCCGGCCTTCCATCAGGAAAAGCGCGGATTCCGCTATATTGGTAGCGTGATCGGCAATACGTTCCATATTGTAAGCCATACCGCTCATGCACACGATATCTCGCAAGTCCGACTGGCCGAGGTCCGAAATCGGAATCTCGATCAAGCGGCGGGTAATCTCCGCCTGCATATCGTCAGCCACGTTGTCCTTGGCTATAGTGTCCCTCGCTAGCAAGTTGTCCTCGCAGGTAAAGGCGAAAATGGCATTCTGCGCCATCTTTTCCGACACAGACAGCAAATCGAACAAGCGAGTCCTGATAGTCACAAGCTCCGGAGCTTCGGACTTCAGCTGGACGGCATACTCGGCTATGTTCTTAGCCAGGTCCCCCATCCTTTCCAAATAAGAAGACATGTCATGGTATGCCATTATCTTCCGCAAATCACTGGCTCTGGGGCCGTACAACACAATGCTGCGGACAATTTCTTCCCGCATTTTGACTTCCAGCCCGTCCAGAACCTTTTCGTTCATGTCCAGCTCATGCATCTTCTCATCCCTGAGACCATCCTTGGCCTGGCAGATTTTTTCCAGAAGATCGAACTGCTTGAGCACCAAAGTCGAAAAGACCCGGAAATCCTCATTCATCAACTCGACAGCTTGTTCTATCTTCGATTTCATCAATTCCATCTCTCTTTCCTTTATTTTTCCCTTTGGAACATTTGATCCAAAGCCTCTATTCAACAAAAGCCTCCCATCCCCTCTGGTTTTCCCGGTCCCGCAACACAGCCTGGCCGCCGGAAGGAGTCCGAGCCTCAAGCCATGGGCCAGGCCATGTTCCAGAAACCCGGATCAACCGAACTGGCCGGAAAGGTATTCCTCCGTCCTCTTGTCCCGCGGATTGGTAAAAATAGTCTGCGTGTCGGAAAATTCCACCAATTCTCCCAAGTACATGAACATCGAGTCATCGGAAATGCGGGCAGCCTGGGACATGTTGTGCGTCACAATCAGGATCGTGAAATCTTTCTTGAGCTCCAGAAGCATGTCTTCGATCTTGCGGGTGGCGATCGGGTCGAGAGCCGATGTGGGCTCGTCCATCAGAAGAATCCGGGGACGCAAAGCCACCGCCCTGGCTATGCACAAACGCTGCTGCTGTCCTCCGGACAAGAAGCTGCCTCGTTTCATCAGACTGTCTTTCACTTCGTCCCAAAGTCCCACATCCTGCAAAGACTTCTGGACTATCTCGTCCCGTTCCGCACGGGAAACCCTGATGCCGTTCAGCTTGTACCCGGCCAGCACGTTCTCGTATATGCTCATGGTCGGGAAAGGATTCGGACGTTGGAATACCATTCCCGCCTTCCGCCTCACTTCCATGGCATTCATCTGCAAGACATCCTTGCCATCCAGCAAAATACGACCCGTGGTCCTGATTTCAGGATAAAGCTCGTGCATACGGTTCACCGAACGCAGCAAAGTGCTTTTCCCGCAGCCGGAAGGCCCCATGATGGCCGTTATGCTCTTTTCCTTGATGGAGGCGTTCACATTCTTGACAGCCCATTTCCCTTCCGTGTACGAGATGCACACATCCTTGAATTCCAGGACGCAATGCTTATGGCTGTCCTGCTTTGTGTCGTGTATGTTTTCCATAATCGCAAAATTCTATCTGCAAGCATGTCATGCAAGCCAGGAGCAGACAAGGAAAGCGCCAGACCTGATTCGCGCGACCTGCATTAAACCCAAATCGGTCATTAGACTTCGGGGAGATTGCCCGAAAGCCTCGTTTTCCCAATCAGAAACGGACACGGCGTGTCTAATGACCGATTTGGGTTACAATACTGCCGGTGCAGGAGGTTTCCTCTTTCCCGCAAAAAGGATTCCGCTCAGACCTTCCATTTGCGGGCGATCCTCTTTGCCAGAAGATTCAATGCCAGTATGAGCAGCAAGAGGAACAAAGAGGTGCTCCAAATCAGCCCGGCCAGATTCGGGTCGTTGTAAAATTCCCAAATCTGCAACGGCAAAGCCGACATCGGCTCGAAAATGTTCCATTCGATGGCCGATGCTCCAAGCGCGGTCAGCATCAAAGGCGCCGTCTCCCCGAGCACACGGGACACCGCCAGAAGGATACCGGTAAACAGGCCGCCGAAAGCCGATGGCAGCAAGACCCGGAGAATCACTGTCGAATAGGATGCGCCCAAAGCCAGGCCGGCTTCTTTCAGCGAAGCCGGCAGCATCTTCAATGTCTCTTCCGTGGAACGGATAATCAATGGCAGCATCAGCATCGCCAACGCGATTCCCCCGGCAAAGCCGGAATAAGACCCCAAGGGTTTCACCACCCAGCCGTAAATGATAAGGCCGATCACGATCGACGGCGTTCCTTGCAACAGCTCCGCCACGGAACGGACCACGCCCGAGAACCGGGATTCCGGATGTTCCGAAAGCCGGATTCCCGCCAGTATCCCTACAGGCACGGCTATGACTACTGCCATCAGCACCATCAGCAAGGATCCGACCAAACCATTGGCCACCCCGCCGGGAATCAGATCCCCGGCATTGACCGCCAGCATGGCCTCCAGGCTGTTCGGTGCCTCCTCCGTGAAGAAGCTCCAGTTCAACTGCCTGTACCCTTTCTTTAATACTTCCCAGATAATCAAGACCAAAGGTATTGCCGTAAGACCGGAGAAAACGCAGACCCCCGCAAAAAAGACCCTGTCTTTGATCCATCTCGATTTCTTCACGCTCGTATTCGTTTCCATCTTATCTTCCCCTTTGACGCTTCATGATCAGTTTGCCCAAGAAATTTATCACAGCCGTGATAATGAACAGCAGCAAGCCAATGGCTATCAACGAACTCAGTTTCAATCCTGAAGCTTCCCCGAACTGGTTCGCTATCACGCTGGCCATCGTATTACCCGTGTCCCCCAAGGAACGCGGTATCTGGATCGTGTTCCCGATCAGCATCGTGACAGCCATCGTCTCGCCCAAGGCGCGACCCAACGCCAGCACGTATCCTGCAAAAATACCGGATCCCGCCACAGGGAAGACCACCGTCCTGACCACTTCGAGGCGGGTGGCCCCCAAGCTATAGGCTCCCTCTTTCAACTCGTTCGGCACCATGCTGATGAACTCGGCGCTCAAGGAAGAAGCATAAGGGATGATCATGATGGCCAAGACAATCGACGAAGTCAATACTCCGAACCCTTGATCGGAAAGCCCCCACGACTTCATCAAGGGGCACAAAGTATAAAACCCCCACAGGCCATACACAATCGATGGAATCCCGGCCAGCAGGTCGACAATGCTCCCGATGACAGCCGCGATCCTGGTTTTCTTGAAATACTCTCCTGTGAACAGCGCCACAGGCAAAGAGAACGGGATACAAAGGACCAAAGCCAGGAACGAAGTGTAAAGAGTCCCGGTGACAAAGGCCCAGGCCCCATATTCCTCCTTTCCTACGGTAGGGTCCCATTCGGCAGAAAACAAAAAGCGGAAGAATCCGAACTGGCCGAATGCCTGCCACGAACCAGAGACCAAGGAGTAGACCATAGCAGCGCAAAGCAGGAGCACCAGGACGCAAGCCCCGTACAAAAGCCCTCTGAACATCTTGTCTTTCATCGTGCAATGGATGTTAGGAAAATAAAGCCAGGGAGGTGTGCCGCGGCACACCTCGTTGCCATACGCGCAGCCTTCCGTCCAGGCCGGCACGCACTATCGGACAGGCTGGCCATTGAACGTCATCGAAGCGATCCGAGCCTTGGCCATGGCAGCCATGTCGGGCGAAAGCGGCGCATAATGGACTTTCACTGTCATCGCCTGCGCATCCGGGCCGATCATCCAATAAAGGAAATCCTGCAAAGCCTTGGCCTGTTCGAGCGTCCGTCCGTCATAGGACTGTTCCTGGTAAGCCAGGAGCCATGTCAGGCAGCTGATCGGGTAAGCCTGCTCCGAAGCAGAATTGGTAATCATCACACGGGTGTCTTCCGGAATATCGCCGGTAGCCGCAGCCGAGATACTTTCCGTACTGGGCAGGACAAAGTTACCCGCCGCATTTTGCATCAAAGCCATAGGAATCTTGGCAGAGAAAGCATACTCCGACCCGATATAACCGATAGCCCCTTCTGTCTGCTTGATATTGCCAGCCACGCCAGGATTACCTTTGGCAGCCATGCCGGCCGGCCATTTCAAAGCCTTGCCAGCCCCGACTTCCTGCGCCCATTCCTCGCTCACCTGCGAAAGGTAATGACTGAAAACATAGGTCGTGCCGCTTCCATCCGAACGGTATACCGGGAAAATCTTGATATCAGGCAAAGCCACGCCCGGGTTGACCGCAGCAATCGCAGGATCCGACCACATGTCAAGCTTGCCCATGTAGATATCGCTCAGCAACTGGGGGGTAAGACGCAATTCCTTCACGCCCGGCAGGTTATAAGCCAGCACCGCAGCCCCCAGGCATGTCGGCACATGGATGACCGCCGGCATGGACTTCATCTCTTCATCATTCAAGAATGCATCGCTGCCGGCGAAATCCACCAAACGGTCAGCCAAGCTCCGTATGCCGGTCCCGCTGCCTTGCGCCCCGTAATTGACAGCCACTCCGGTCGCGGTCTTGTAGGCATCGAAAGCCATGTTGTAATAAGGGAGAGGGAACGTGGCACCGGCCCCGACCAGCCCGGAAGATTTCCTGGACCCGCAGGATGCCAAAGGAAGCATGGCCGCAGCCGCCAAGAGGCAAGCGGCGATTTTGAAGATTCTTTTCATGATCGTATCTGTTTATTGCATTTCGATGATAATTCCGTCTTATCGACTGCCGCAAAAGTATTTAGCATTTCTTTCGTGAGTATTACGTTTTTGTTTCGTTTTTGTTAAAAACCCGGACCGGGCATCAGGCTCGCCGGGTCTGTTCCCGATTTCGAAGACGAGGACTTCGGGCATCTGCCTGCTTCTGCCTGCATCCCGCACCTCGCGATGCATCGAGGCAACCCGCTACGCCTCCGGAGGCGGGAAGCCTGCTTGAGTTTCGATTGCATCGGAAACGGGCTGCGTTCCGGCCATTTCCGAACATGTCCGGCCTTGGCTCCCAGCTTGCACCGTTTTTGCCGAGGCGGAGAACCGAGCGCAATGAGACCGCCCTGCCCATATCGAGCCATTCCGGAATCCAGGCAAGCAGATCAAACGGAAGCAACGGGAATCAATCCGGTGCACGAAGCGGCTTCACTGAACGGCTGCCTGGCCCGCAGCATCCTGGACTTCCCCTGGAAATCCCGACGGACCTCCACGTCCTCGAAACCGGCATCGACCAGCAATTCCCTGTTTTCCCGAGGGAACGCCTCGTTGATTTCGGCCAGGTAAAAACCGCCCGGAGCCAAGTACGCCCGCGCGATCCGAGCCAATGCCTTGTAAAAGGCCAAAGGTGCCTCTTCATCCACAAACAGAGCCGAGCCAGGCTCGTAGTCAAGGACATTGGATCGCATCAAAGGCTTTTCGGATGGCAACACATAGGGCGGATTGGACACCATCAGCCCGAAAAGGCCTTCCCCCGTTACTGACACCGGCAAATCCCCGCTCAGCACGTCATGCCGGAACAGATGGACAGGAAGCCCCAGATTCCGGGCATTCCTCGCAGCAAACGACAAGGCTTCGAGAGAAAGGTCGCAAGCATGGACTCTGGCTTCAGGGAACGCGGAAGCCAAAGCCAAGGCCAAAGCCCCGCTTCCCGTGCACAAATCCAGAATCCGGGCTCCCGCGAGACCGCCTGTCCCTTGCAGGCTCGCGCAGGCCCATTGGAGAAGCTCCTCCGTCTCTGGCCGAGGAATCAATACGCCCGGCCCCACCTCCAATGCCATCCCGGCAAAAAAGGCCTTGCCGAACACATACTGCACAGGTTCTCCTTTCCCCAATCTTTCCAGCACCGAGCCAAAGCGTTCCTGTTCACGCCCGCGGACTTCGCACCTCATGTCCGCCAGCAGCCTCGCCTTGGATTTCCCGGTTATTTCCTCAGCCGCCCAATAAAACAGGGCGCCGGCTTCAAGGATTCCGTACCGGCCCGACAGAACCTGGCGGAAAGCCTCTTTCCATCTCCCCAAAGTCCACAGACCGCCCTCCCTGGGCCGCATTCCATGAATCCCGTCCATGAATATCCTCCTTTCGCTTCAAGACCCGGCAAAGCCAGAAAACAGCCCCACAGCTGCATCAAGGCTTGTACCGAGACACTTCCAGCACTGTTCTCGCATCTGCCTGCCGCAAAACTCTCCAATCCGCCCCGCTTTGCCGGACATAGGCATCCACCATCTGCCACCCGACGAACCGAGCCAGACGGGCAGGCGCGCCAGGCATCATGGGATTGAACGGGCCGTCATTGACGAAATACCTGTATTCAAACGGATTAGTCTCGAATATCAAATCTTGCTGAACCAAATAATGCCAAATCCGCGCTTCATTAGCCCGGCACCATTCATACTGCTCCTCCGTATATCCTATCAAGGCAAACGCAGGCACATCCGGAAGAACCTGCCGCATGAACCACATCACCTTGCCTTGCTCGACAATATTGTCAAGCAAGCTGGACGGCTCCTTCTTGCCCAGCAGAGCCGAACCCAGGGCCCTGGCCACATCGGGACGCAAGTAGCCCGCGTTCAGACGACGGCTCAGATAGCGGGGTATACCTGCCTCGTCCAGCAAGTCCTGATTCCCTTCCACGTACAAATCTATGCTGATGACCAGCACCGAGTCCTGATACAGCACGCGATGCCTGTAATCCAGACAGGATATGTAAGTATACACTTCAGGTGCGCTGAAACCGGGTTCCAGCTCCCGGACACGGGAAAAAAGAGCGGACAAATCCCGGCCCAGACGGAGCGAATCCGCTCCATACTCCGCCTCTACCCGCTGGTACAGCAGCTTCACAACCGGATCCTGAATGAAAAAACGAATCTGCCGTATCCCCAGAGTGTCCGACAAATCAGCCCCCTCGAAAAAGAGAGGGAAATCCGCTGCCATCCGAGCCAATGCCTGCTGCAGATGCGCCGTATCTGCCTGCATCAACGCCTGCTCGTACCTGCGGACATGCACCGGGGCATTTTCCCGGCCCGCGCCAGTTTCCCGGCAGGAAACACAGAAAACCATTCCCGCAAACAGCAAAACCATGCCGCCCGCGGCAAAAAGCCCGCCCCGCCCAAAAACAAGATTCATGGTCTTTCCTACTTCTGCACTTTTCATTGTGGATTACTCGCTGGCAGAAAAAACTTCCTTCTTCAACTATTTACTACCTTTGCGCATAGCCATGTGCGCGCCATATACAGGAACATGTCCTTTCCCGTATAATCCAGACATCGGAACTGCTCCTGCCGGCATCCAAAAGTAGGAAAAAAACACGGGACGGTAAGGGCCTGTCTGAATTTTCGCGCTCCCGGAAAAATATCCGGGATACCTGGCCATAGGAGATTGCTTGCCCCGGGCGGGCCTTTTCCGGACTTGGCCGGACTCTGGAAGATTCCCGGCCGTCCTCCTCGAGAGACGCGCACAAAGGGCGTGCAAGCCTCGCGCAGGCAGCCGTGCGGGGGGCTTCCCTCGACACCCCGTCCGACGGCCTGGACAGCAGATTCCGGACAGATTCCATCTTCCGTCCTCCAAAAGAAAAAAAAATTAAAACACATCCCTATGAACCGCGCTCTCACTCTCATCCTGGTTTTATTGCTCGGAACTTGCCTTCTGGCGCAAAGCAGCAACTCCAAATTCATAGACAGCCCGTCATGGATCCTTGCTGGAGAAGGCAGCCTGGACGGCATGCCATCCCCCGTACCGGCCATGCCTGGGGAAAAATCGTCCGGGAGCAAAGCGGGCGCAGGCAGGGGAAATGCCATGCAAGCATCATCGGCGCGCGGCTCCCGGAACCCATCCAGCCCGTCCGACGAAGGATTCCTCCATATAGGCATATACGTGACACCGACTCTCAATTGGCTGAGTTCCGTCGACAAAGGGGACAACGGGACAAAGCTTTACGAACGCACCGGTTCCAATTTCGCGGCCACGCCTACCGTAATGCTGGACATGCGTCTTTTCAGACGGTTCTATGTAGGAGTCGGAGTCGCTTACAACACATGGGGCGGGAAGATATCCCTCATCAACGGGGAGCATGACTTCAAACGCTCGTTTTCATTCTCCTACGTGGAAGTCCCTGTCAGAGTCAAGCTCCAGACAAGGAACTTCGCCGACAGCCGGGCCTCCATGTTCTTCTCAGTCGGGGCGAACCTGGGTTTCGGCGTGGATTACTTCTACAGGGACAAATACAAAGACCTCGGCATCACTTCCCCCGTTTCCGCCACCGGCGATTTCGTGACCCAGAAATACCCGCTCAAGGAAGACAGCAAGCTGGCCAACTTCTCCGTGGCAGGGCAGATCGGAGTCAACTACCAGATTGGCCGGAGGATGAACTTCCTGATCGGCATCGAATACCATTACGGGTTCGTCCGGCCTTTGAAAGAACACGCTGCAGGACCGGATTTCAACAACCAGCAAATAGGATTAGTGCTCGGTTTCATGTTCTGATTCCATACCCAATAAACCCGAATAAAAATGAAAATCGCCATTTTGCAAGACACTTTCAGACCCAGCCACCTGGAAGAGAACAAGAAAAGGATCGCAGCCTTTTACAAGAAAGCCAGCGATGAAGATGCCGACATGGTCGTGGTGCCTTCAGAAGCCGTATGCGGGTTCGAACCGGAAGACTTGCTGGATTTCGCTGATTTTTCAGACTTGCTTACCAAAACGCAGAAAGAACTCATCCGGGGGACGAACCCGGAAACCGCCTTGGTTTTCGATACTCCTTTTGCCTTGGACGGTTCCTTTTCCCCTTCGGTCATCGTAGCCTACGACGGGTGCATACAGCACGCCTTGCCCCAGTTCAACATGACCGAAAGCATCGAAGAGCAAATCATCGAGTTCCACGAGGAAAACGTGCTCATCTCCTTCTTCTCCTCCATGACATCCATACACATATCCGATGCCATGGACTTGATGGAAATGGTGGATACCTGCATCCTGCTGGACGCTCGTCCCTACTCCGCCGACAGCGAGGAAAAGCGGCACAGCCTCTTGACCGGCATCGCTTCCGGAATGGAAAACACCATTTACGTGGCGCAAAGCGGGTTCCAGAACGGAAATATCCTCACGGGCGCATCCAGTTGCTTCCACCGGGGCGCGCTCTGCCTGCAGCTGCCCTACTTCGAAAAAGGTGCCGCCATCTTCGACACAGCCGCCAAAAGGCTGAAAAAACAAACGCCCGTCTATCCCGACACCCCGGAAAAAAAGACGGAATGCATCTACAATGCCTTAGTGCAAAGCATCAAGGATTTCTTTTCCCAATGCGGTGCCCGCAAAGCGGTTATCGGGCTTTCCGGAGGCATAGACTCTTCCGTGGTCCTGCCGATCGCGGTGGAAGCCTTGGGCCGCCAGAACGTATCCGGACTGATGATGCCCTCCCAGTTCTCTTCCGGCCATTCCGTGTCCGATGCCGTGAAACTTGCTGAAAACCTGCAGATCCATTACGAAATCATACCCATAGAACCCATCTACAAGACATTCATGACCCAGCTCGACCCCATCTTCCGGGATACAGCTTTCGGACTGCCCGAAGAGAATCTTCAGGCACGCATCAGAGGGACCTTGCTGATGGCGGCCGCCAACAAGCAAGGAGCCATACTCCTCAACACCTCCAATAAAAGCGAAGCCGCCTGCGGGTATGGCACTCTGTACGGGGACCTGTGCGGCGGCTTATCCGTCTTGGGGGACCTGTACAAAAGCCAAGTCTACGACCTTGCCCGGCATATAAACAGGAAGAAAGAAATAATTCCTGCCGACTGCATCACCAAAGCCCCCTCTGCCGAACTGCATCCCGGGCAAAAGGACAGCGACAGCCTGCCGGAATACGGCACGATAGAGAAAGTCCTCCGCCTGCATCTGGAAAAGAAATGGGGTGAAAAAGACATCGCCAAAGAAGGCGTGGATATCAAAACCGTGAAACGGATCATAGACTTGTTCTACAGGAACGCATTCAAACGCCGCCAGACACCGCCTATCGTACGCTTGAGCGACACTGCTTTGGACAGAGACATCAAACTGCCTCTCAATTGCAGGTAGCAGAGTCCGCCAATCCGGCCGGAAAGCGTTCCGATCCAGGGAACATGCCAGAGCCAGTCCGGTCTTCTGGCGTCGTTTCCGTTTTCCCTGCCTGCTGATTCCAGCTGAAGCTGCACCCGTCAGAGGAAACAATCCGTTCCTCCGCCAGCAGCTCGTTCCAGAACTGACGCAGCAACAGCTCCGGCTCGTCCGGCAAAGCCTCCATGAAAGCCTTCATGTCACGGGGCGCCTGCAACAATGGCTCGGCTTTCGCCAAGAGACGTCCGCGATCCTCCATGCTCAGGACAGGATGCTTCCGCTCTATGCAAACATCGCAAGAGCCGCAATCCGGGCTTCCTTCCTCCCCGAAATATTGCAACAGGTAACGGCTCCGGCACAAGGACTTTTCCGTGGCGTAACCGATGACCGCATCCAATTTGCGACGGGCCGCGGCCTTGCGTGCCGCATAGACCTCCCCTGGCAAGGAAGGGAAATGCTTGAGCCGGTCTTGTCCCCACCACAACAAGACACCTGCTGGCAACGGCCTGTAATCCACAATGGAATGCGAATGCAACAAAGCCAGCTGCTTCCTGACCTGATCTTCCGTCTGCCCGCAACGGCGGGCCATTTCCTTTTCGGATATGCCTGCATAATCCGAGAACAAACGGCCTCCATGCACTCTCAGCAAAGCTTGCAGCAAGGCCTCCTGCCCGGGATGCTCCACCTGGTACCTGTACAGTACCTCGTAATCCGCAATGATCCTGAGCCGGGAACTCTCCTTCACCGAATCCGATAGCCGGAAATACCCGGCTCTTTCCAGAAAAGACACAGCAGAAGCCGTTTCGGGAACCGGCAAGACGTATTCATGGCAGAAGTGCCTCAAATCGAAAGGGAAGACCGCCCCTTCCCCGCAACCGGCAGGCACCTGGCAATAGTTTCCCAGGGCATCGTACACTCGCCGGATGAAATCCATGGAAGGGTAGGACTTGCCGAAATTCTCCCGGGCGGCCAAACGGTCGGAATCATGGTACACCAACAATGCAAAAGAACGCCGTCCATCCCTCCCGGCTCTCCCTGCTTCCTGAAAATAGGCTTCCAAGGTATCGGGCAGATCCAGATGGACTACAAAACGCACATCCGGCTTGTCGATGCCCATCCCGAAAGCATTGGTGGCCACCATGACCTGTACTTTCCCTGCCATCCAGGCATCCTGGCGCAAGCTTCTTTCCGCAGGAGGAAGGCCTGCATGATAGCAGGCAGCCGGTATGCCACGCTGCTGCAACTGCATGGACACATCCACCGTCCTCCGGCGGCTCCGCGTATACACGATACCGCTCCCCTTCAGCTTCCGGACAATGCGCTCCAATCTTCCCATCTTGTCCTCGTCATAGATGACATAATAGACAAGATTTTCTCTTCCAAAGCTTTTCCGGAAGACCTTGCGAGGATGCACCTGCAATTTTTCCTGAATATCTTCCACGACATCGGGCGTAGCGGTAGCTGTCAACGCCAGCAAAGGCACACCCGGCAAGATCGGCCTCAGACCGGCTATCTGCAGGTATGGAGGCCGGAAATCATACCCCCACTGAGAGATGCAATGGGCTTCGTCCACGGCAAGAAGGCAAACCTGCATCTGGCGCAGATGAGCCAGGAACATCTCGTTCTGGCAACGTTCTGGCGAGACATACAGGAACTTGTAACGCCCATGGACAGCACCGTTCAGGATCCATTCCATCTCTTGGCGGGACAATCCGCCATAGATAGCCGCTGCCGGAATGCCCCGCCTGACGAGGTTCTCCACTTGATCCTTCATCAACGCGATAAGGGGCGATACGACCAAGCATACGCCCCTCATCGCCATTGCCGGCACTTGGAAGCAAACCGACTTGCCTCCTCCTGTAGGAAGAAGAGCCAAGGCATCCCTCCCCTGCAGCACATGCTCTATGATTTCCTGCTGCAAAGGCCGGAACTGCCTGTAGCCCCAATATTCCTTCAGAATCCCATGTATCCTGTCGCTAATTGTTTCCAAGCAGACGAATCCTGTTTATTTCCCATGTAGCCATGGCCGAATCATCGCTCTTGTAGACAAAGGCGATACGTATCGTCTTGCCTTTGTAAGCCCGCATGTCGATATTGCCGCTGGATTCGAAAGTGAAATTATCTCCCGGATGCGGGTTCGGGATCATCAAAGTCCTCCACTCGGCATCATTGGGATTGGAATGCATTTCCGGGTCGTAATTCTCCGACACCCGGACAGTATAATAGGAATCCGGGGAATCGAACTTGTAGCTCAAAGCCTGGTCGAAAGCCAAGGTCACAATATCGAAACGGTCGGCCGGAACTTCTATGGTATCGGAAATCAGCCAGTCTTCGTTAGGCCGGTAGTTCTGCGAACCCTGGATCATCGCGCAGCCGCCTCCATAGGTGCCGTGAGTCCAAGTGGCATCGCCCAGAACGTTCACGATGCGGAACTTGGAGATGCCGTTGGCAAAGGATGCGTAGAAAATAGGGTAATTCTCCTCGCTGGTGGCATTGAACTTGGCTGTGTCCAGATCGCTGTAGGAACGCAGGTAGAACTGCTTGGTATCGCCATAAATGGCATATATGCAGGTCATGTCCCCTGTCCCCGCCGGCACCGGCTCGCGGAAGAAACGGCAGGCGCTGCTGGTGCGCAAGACTAATTCGGCATTCTCGCCGCCAAGCGTGAAATAACGGTTGGTGGAAGTCGGATTGGTACCCACTGGCGGAGCGGGAGCGAACTCCTGCCCTACCTCGTCGCCGGCGAACTGCACCCCGCGCAGAACCACCAGCTGGTTGTACAGGGAAGGATCGTCCAAATCAGCCACATCCGTGATTTCTATCGGCTGAGGCATATCCGCGTTATCTACCGGCGGCAAACCCGATTTGAACACATGCTGGGTGAAGACCACATCGGGGATGCGGCCCAGATCCACGACGCCGTTGTCATCGGCATAGCGGTAGCCCAGCTGGGGCAGGTTTTCGTAACGACCGAAATACAGGCCGGAACATTTGATGTAGAGTTCCTGCCCTACCGAGTAGAAGTTGTACAAGCCGGTCTTGTCCACCGCGATGTTCAGCGCCTGGCCCACGCCGGAACTTGCCGCATCCTCCATGCCGGGCCGGCTCGCGTCGCGCACGTACATGCTCTTGTACAGATTGCCGGAAATATCGTTCCCGATTACCACCACATGCAAGTAGATATCCTTATAAGTGGTATCCATCCGGGTAATCCCGGTAAGCGAATCCACCACGGGAACCACCTCCATGAACTGTCCCACCGAATCGAAATTGCCGGGGAACCTGCCTTTCAGTTCCTCCACCGTCATGATCCGGGCATTCACGGGAATCCATTCCGCTCCGGAATTGTCGGGAACCGGGTCGTGCTTGTACTTGACGCAGGAAACGGTCAAAAGCCCTGCCAGACCGAACAGCAAAATATTCTTTGCGCTTTTCATAATGCACCCTATTTACATGTCCTTTTTTATTGCCGCCCCTCGCAAACGTTTTCGTCAGCCTCTTCCAAAGGCGGCCTCCAGAATCCGATCAGGTCATCCTGCATCCGGGGGAAAAACTGCAGCTCGCCTCGATAGACTCCCAAGACACCCTGAATGCTTCCAACTCCGTAAGGTATCAGCTCTGTCGCAAACAAGGCGTAAGAACTGATCCTGACATCCAATGTGTTTGCCGGGTTCCTCACATCCCGGACAAGCAAATTGACTGCATTCCCTGTCAAAGCAGCCGCCTCCTGGTCCACAAACACGCACCCCGCCGAATCGAACCGGACCGAATCAATCCTGATAAACATGCCCAGGTAATCCCGCTCTCCAATGAAGTTGACCATATTGACCGTCAGGTTGACAGGTTCCGGGACATTGCAGACCGAGGCATAGCCTTGGCGGTGGAAATGATCGTCGCATTCGGGTTCGTAAAGGCGTTCGGTCACGTTCTCGCCTTGCGCGCCAATCTGGGGCTGCCCGTTGTACTCTCCGTAAGCCAGTCCTTTCAAGTCGATGACCAGACGCTGCCCGATCGGGTATTTCTGATGGTTGTTGGTCATCTCTATCTCTATGTCGATGCCCGCTGTCGAATCCTGCACGAAAATCTTCTTGTAGATATTGCCGGATATGTCGTTGGCGGTCACGACGCCTTCGATGTACAAGGCCGTGTCTATCGCTGCGAACGACTGTCCCCGGTGCCGGTCTATCAGCTCCTCGATGGTGATATTGGCCCTCAGGCTGGTTTCCGGCGGAAGCGGGGTATCGCGTTCGCCCGTGCAAGATGCCGAAGCCAAGGCCAAAGCAGCCAGGATACCCGCCGTCCAGAAAAAATTCCCTATTTTTTTCATCGTCTTTCCTTTCTCTTTTGATTCAGCAAAACGGTCCGATCAGAAACGGACACTGACGTTGATAAAGAATGTAGTGCCGTAAGCGTAGAAATAACGCGGAGGATACTTGTCCACATCGTGTTCGGCATAGTCGAAACGACGTTGCTCGTAACCGCCCGTCTGGATATCGCGGTTGTTTGTCACGTTCTGCACCGAAGCGTTCAGGTTCAGCTGCCAGCCCTTGAACCGGAACACCTTGCCCACCGACACATCCAAGGTGAAGCCGCCGTTGAGTTTCTCCTCGTCCAGAATGGCATTCAGGAGAGCCTCGTCCTCGGCCGGCACGCCTTCGATGGCCGCCGTGCTGCGGCGTTCAGGATTCATGCTCAAGTAATTCCAATTCACATAATTCAGATTGGCATTCAAATAAATATTGAACGGAGCCTGGTAGTTGAGGCCTAACGAACCGGCCAGCTGCGGCGTACCGGTCACATAGTAATTCTCGTAATAAATCGTGTTGGTCCGGTCTTCGAACGCCCCGTTCTCAGCCGAAATCGTGGCCTGGGGACGGCTCGTGTAACGGTAATTGCCCACAGTCCCGATCAAAGAAGCGCTCAGCTGCGGGATTATCTTCACATCCAAGCCCAGCTCTACCCCCTGGTGCACTTGGTCCACATTGTTAAGAGTGTAATTGACAAAGGTACGGTAATCGTCATGGTAGAAGCTGAACGATTCCATCCCGTCGAAGAACATCGTGTGGAAGAGAGTGATGCGCCCTTGGACCACCGGAGTCTTGAGCACATAGTTGAGGTCGGCCGAGAAAATCTTCTCGTTCTTGAGGTCGGCCACCACGTCCTTGATACGCGGCGAGATGTAGGCGTTGCGGATGAAAGGAGCGCGGGTCTTCCACAAGACATTGGCATAGATGTAGTTCCTGCCGTTAATCTTCCATGTGGCCCCGGCTTTCAGACCGTAATTGTAGAAACTGTGCACGTCTCCTTTGCCCTTGGAGTTGTCGGGGGCGCGGCCGTTGCGCATGTGGCCGTAGCGCCAGAAATGCGTGGTGGACAATTCAGCCCCTGCATAGAAGTCCCAATGGGAGTATTCGAACAATCCCATCGCGAACAACTCGCCGTAGACCTTGTGCATATCGTAGTCGTAGCCGAACTTGTCCCCCTCGTGCACTATGCGGTCGGGATTGTCCAAGTCGTTCTGTATCTCGATCGCGTTGGAGGAAAAATCGCGTTCGGCGAACTGGTCTATGTCTCGCCAGTATTCGCCGCCGAGCAGGTCGGAAACGGTCTTGAAGTTATAGGTGACACTGTTGCGTACCCTCGCCCCGGCATTCAAGCGGATGTTGTCGCTGAGCTTCTGGTTCAAGACCGAACTCAAATCGAAGTCGCTCACATCGTTGCGCCGGTCTTCAATCATGTATTTGGCCTGGCGTCCCAAAGCGTTCTGGGTGTAATTCACCTGGTAAAGCTCGTCCCAGTTTATCTGGCTGGTGCCGGGATCGCTGGCCCAAAGCGCCGCCACCAAAGCCGCTGTGGCAGGATCTTCGTAATAAGATGGAAGATAACGGTAGTAATCCGGACGCGGGTCGGGCGCATCGTACCAATTGAGGGCGGTGGTCCCGTAACGGCCGAACTGGTAGCTGGCCGTGGTGCTGACCTTGGTATCTTCCTTCTCGTAATCCCAGACCAGCTGGAAGGTCGGCAGGAACATTTCCCGAATGCGGGCGCTGCGGATTTCCCCGTTCTGGTATCCCCAGTTGCCATTGTAGTAGTTGCTCCCTACCAAATCGTAGACTTCCTGGTAGGATCCTCCTTGCATGGCCCGTTTGGTGGGCGAACCGAAAGCCACGAAGCTCAGCGAATGGCCGGTGGACCTGAACTTCTTCGAGACCGACGCGTAATAGCCCCAGCTGTCGTACATCAAACCATCCGGCACGCCTTTGGAATCGTAGTTTTCCGAAAAACGCGGTACACGGACATTGGTATTTTCATTATAGACCAAGCCGTTGCCCCAGCGGCGGGACAAGCTCAGGGAAAAGGCCCAACCTTTGGCCGTCAGTCCCGACCCGTAGGTGTACATCAGACGGTGGGTATAAGTCCGGTTACTGAGCGAATAAGTGAACTTGTGCTGCTTGGGCATGGATGAAGCCCGCATGTCGATGTTCTCGGCACCGCCCACATTGCCGAAACTGAAATTGTTCGGCTTCAAGCCGCTGACCGTCTCGTTGTTCCGTGTGGCATCGTTCAATCCGCCCCATTCCGACCAGGAAGCCCGGCCGTTCTCCGGGTCGTTCATCAAGGCTCCGTTTATATAGACGCTGCTGTTCTGGTTGTCGTAACCGCGAGGCCGGAAATAAGAAAAACTCAGGTTGTAGCCGGCATTGCGGTCGAACACGTCTTCGGACGAGGTCGCCAAACCAGAAACCGTCTGCCCGCCGTAGCCCATTTCCTCGTCCCCGTCCAATTCGAACACGGGAAAATCGTCCTCAGCCGCGCTCGCGTCCAGGAAATACAGGCCGTTCTCGAAATCCTTGACCATCACAACCAGGCTTTGGTATCCCGGCGCAGAGACCGAAAGGGTGACCCGCCCCCTTTCCGGAGCATTGCCAATCGTGAATGTCCCGTCTTGCGCAGTCTTCAAGGTCTCAAGCCCTATCGAGACCGATGCCCCGGCCACGGGCTTGCTGTCGCGCTTGTCGAGCACCGTCCCGCTCAGCTGCCGCTGGGCAAAAGCAAAAGACAACGGACAAAAGAACATCAATGCGAAAAGAAGATGTTTCATTATTGCTGTGTGTTTCTCTTGATGCCCTCTCCTGTCCTTGCGGACGGCCTTCCGGCCCGGCAGGGCATCCCGAACGATTCAGGCGCAAAAGTAGGGAAAAAATGTTTAAATTCCGTTAAGCCCGGACAGGGCAAACTTGCCCGGACCGAGCGAGCTTGGTTCAACTCTTGGTTTGCACTATCTTTGCCCGGAAACAAAGGCCGCCAAGAAAGCAAAAGGACGGATCGCCCGGACCCGGGCCGACTTGCCTCCTTCGCGGCCGATACGCATTCCAACCGACAGAACACCATGCTGATCCGCATCGCCAAAAAGAACCTGCTTTTCCAATACCTGCTGGCAATTGCCGTTTCTTTGCTGGTTTTCGGCAAAGCTTTCGTCAATCACGGATTTGCCGACGGATCCACTTGGCTCGCATGGATCCTCCATTTGTCATGGGCCTTGTCCATAGGATGGGTCTCGGCCAAGCACAAGCTGAGCCGCAACCCCGGGCTGATGGCACTGATTTTCCTATGCGCGGATGTGGCGCATGCAGGCTTGGAATATTCCGCCACACTATGGGCCTATCCACTCTTCATCTTGTCGTACTACTACGGCCTGGCCATCTATGGCAAAGAGAAAGCTTACCCAGCTATCTTCAATTCAGCCTTTTTCTGGAGCGCTTCCACGATCTGTTTCCCCGAATTGCTGTTCAGCCTTCCCTGCTTTTTCATCATACTATTCTCTTATTCAGCCACAAACTGGAGAGAGCTGGCAAGCGCGGTTCTCGGCATGGGAAGCCCGTACATAGCCGTGTCCGCCTACGATTTCCTATGGAAGCAAGACCTGGCAGGAGAAATCTGGCGGCAAGCCTTGATTTTCGGGGTTCCCATGCTTTCACCCCGGTTCATCCTGCCCGCCATCCTGTGCCTTCTCTGCACGGCCATTTCCATCCTGGCCATACTTTCCCAACGGAGGAACCTGCAGGACCTCGACATGGCGGAAAGGCATAGAGCTTCCGCGCTGACAGCACTGTTCATCTATTTCTGCCTCTTCACAGCTGCAACCCGGATTCATCCCGGCTCGGTATTCCCCCTTTTCATTCCCACGGCTTTTTTCTGCACCAAATTCCTGATTAACATGAAAAGCGAAACAGGCAAAGACCTGATTCTCTACGGCATCATCGCATTGAGCCTGGCATCCTGCTACCTGCAACCCGGATTCTGAGATTCCTTCCCTTCCTTTCATGAGCCGCAGACACTTCCGCTTCCCGGGTGCGGCTCCCCGGCAAACGCAAGGAAGACGCAACTGCCGGCAATCGGCCCTGCTTCTGCAAAGGCACACAGTTCCCCGGCAGGCAAAAAAAAGCGCGTCCCGGACTGCCCTTTTGGAACAAAGCCCGGAACGCACTCGAGAACAGACCCGGCGAGCCTAATGACCGATCCAGGTCAAACACAGACTTATCCCACATAGTGGAAATGGGGACCGAAACGTTCAAAAGCCGCACGGTCCAATTCTTCCCGATGGTCGGGATGGGCAATCGAAATCAAGAGCTTGGCCCTTTCCTGCATCGTCTTCCCGTACAGGTTCACCGCCCCGTATTCGGTAACGACCCATTGCACATGGGCACGGGAAGTCACCACGCCCGCACCAGGAGCCAGTACCGGCGCAATCTTGCTGATGCCCTTGTTGGTCACCGACGGCATCGCGATGATAGGCTTGCCGCCCTCGCTCAAAGAAGCTCCACGGATGAAATCCACCTGGCCTCCCACGCCGGAATAGAACTTGGTTCCCAAGGAATCGGCGCAGACTTGCCCCGTCAAGTCGATCTGCAAAGCCGAATTGATAGCCGTCACCTTGGGATTCTTGGCAATGATGAACTCGTTGTTGGTATAGCCCACATCCATCATCAGCACGCCCGGGTTATCATCCAGGAAATCGTACACTTCCTGGCTCCCCATCACGAAAGTGGAAACAATCTTGCCCCGGTCTATCGCCTTGTTCTTGCCGTTGATGACCCCTTTGCGAACCAATTGAAGCACGCCGTCGGCGAACATTTCGGTATGGACGCCCAGGTTCTTGTGGTTGCCCAATTGGGAAAGCACGGCATTGGGAATCGAGCCGATACCCATCTGGAGCGTAGCCCCGTCTTCAATCAAAGCGGCCACGTTCTTGCCGATCGTCTCCTCGACCGGCGAAGGCTGGGCGAAATGGGCCGTCATCAAAGGCGTGTCGTCCTCGGTGAAGATGTCGATCATGTCCATCGGAATCATGGCATCCCCGAAAACCCTCGGCATCTTTGGATTGATGGTGGCAATGACCGTGTCGGCGGTCTCTATCGCGGCCAAGGTGGCATCCACCGAGCAACCCAATGAAACATAACCGTGCTTGTCGGGCGGGGTCACCTGTATCAACGCCACGTTGGGACGGCAATAGCCTTCCCGGATCAGGCGCTGGGTATCCTGCAAGAATACAGGAATATAGTCGGCATAACCCGCCTGGGTGTCCTTGCGGACATTGGCTCCGGCAAAAAAGGATTCCAAAAGGAAAACGCCTTCGAACTCGGGTCCCGCATAGGGAGCAGGACCTTCGGTATGCAGGTGCTGGATCCGCACGTTCTTGAACTCGTGGCGGCGCCCGCGTTCGCACATTGCCTGAATCAGTTTCTGGGGAGCGCATCCGATGGCGTGGATATGCACCCGGTCATCGGTCTTGATGACCTTGACCGCCTCTTCGGCGGACACGATTTTCAAATCCTTCATATCTCGGTGTTTTTTTCCTTTGCGAAGATTTTCCCCTTTGCGGGAAACGGCGCGAAATTACAAAAAATCGAGAAGCCTGAAACCGCAACAAAATATTCATGACGGCATATTTCCGTATATGAGGCAAAGTCTGTACTTTTGACGCGTGCAGAGGGTTCCGCAAACCACGCCCTTATTGTCAACCAACAACAAAACCAATGAAAAAGCACATTCGTGCCGCCTTTGCCATCCTGCTTTTCCTCCCACTGTGCCTTTCGGGGCAAGAAAAGAAAAAGTACCAGATGGGCATGATCGGATTCTACAACCTGGAAAACCTTTTCGACACCATCGACGATCCCGCCACCGACGATGCCGAATTCCTCCCTAAAGGAAGCTATGGCTGGAACGGGGCCAAATACCACAGCAAGCTGCACAACTTGGCGCATGTGATTTCCACGATGGGAACAGAAATATCCGGGCATTATTTCCATTGCCCGGACATCCTCGGGGTAAGCGAAATCGAAAACCGCTCGGTGCTGGAGGACTTGGTTTCCCAACCGGAATTAGCCCCCTACGATTTCGGTATCGTCCACTATGACGGCCCGGATGCCCGCGGGGTGGATGTGGGGCTTATTTACAAGAAAGGGAAATTCACTGTCTTAGGCAGCCGTTCGGCCCGCCTGCACGACCTTTCGGATCCCGGCTTCAAGACCCGCGACCAGCTCTTGGTATCGGGGCTCTATATGGGCGACACGATCCATATCATTGTCAACCACTGGCCTTCCCGCCTGGGCGGGGAAAAAAGGAGTTCACCGAAGCGGGAGATGGCGGCTCGCCTGACCCGTTCGATGGTGGACAGCCTGCTGGCCATCAACCCGGAGGCCAAGGTCATCGTGATGGGGGACTTGAACGACGACCCCAAGAACAAGAGCGTGGTGGAAGTGATGAACGCTCCGATGACCGATGATTACACCAAGTTGCAACCCGGCCAAATGTTCAATACTTCCTATGGCCTTTACCGCCGCGGGGTCGGGACACTCTGCTACCGTGGACAATGGAACCTCTTCGACCAAATCCTCGTCACCCAAGGCTTGACAGGCAAAGACCGTTCCTCGCTCAAATTTTACGGTTACCGCATCTACAACGACGAATCCCTGAACCAGAAGAGCGGCCGCTACATCGGGTATCCGCTCCGCACTCATGCCGGCGGGGTCTACTTGAACGGGTATAGCGATCATTACCCTGTCTTCATGCTACTCATCAAAGAAATGTAAGGAGTCCCTGTTCCATCCCTTCTTGCAAACACGTTGCTTCCCTGGCATCCGGCTTCGGCCGGAATGGCCATAGACCGCCGAAGCCGGAATGCCGTGGAAAAAGGCTTACTGCGCCAGCTCGGCTCCGTTTTCGCCATAGACGACGCTATTGATTATCCGAGCTGCCGGGATGATATCATAGTCCGCTGCTCCCTGCGCATGTCCACCTGCACCAATGTAGGAGGCATAAGGGCAACCTCTCGTAACGCGAATCGCGGAGTTGGAAATGGTGATATCGAATTCTGTTTGCCCGCTCAAGCTGGTTGCACCTATGCCTCCTCCGATAGCAGCTGCTCCCATAGCGATGCCATCGCCGCCGCCATCAGCGTAAACAATGGCGTTGGTGATAGAAATACTACCCACTCTTGCATTGGCGGCAGCTCCTATTCCTGCTGCATAGTTGCCGACATTTGAAGTCTGGCCACTACGTGCTGTCAGAGTCACATTGTCTATCACAATGTTTCCACAATTACAAGCCGTGTTGTCGTCAATCATGTAACCTCCTATACCAGCACTGAGATTATTACCTCCGCAGGTCAAGGCATCTTCCGTGCTGTTACCTTGCATGGTCACGGTAGAGTTCTCTGCCACGTAAATACCCGCGCCATTGCTGGAAGACACTTCGTTATCATTTCCTTTTACATGAATGGTCGTGTTACCGCCCGTGATGTCGATGGCATTGCCGCTCGACACGCTTATCTGAGCATCTTCCAGGTAGATGTTGGGATTGCCGTTCGTCACCCGTATGCCATATTGACCTGTACCGGTGGCGTAGTAGGTGCCGCTTTCGTCTATCTCGTATGGCGCCGTCAGCGTGGAGAGATTGATAATTTGCGTTCCCTCGAAGTTTACCGTAATCGTAACAGTGTGGACTTTGCCGGCCTCTAAGGTTACGTAAGGCTTGATTTCACAAAATTTAGTATACATATAGTCCGAAGTGGTAACCCTGAAGCCCTCTATCTTATAATCAGAACTCGGCGGCAGGTTGGCTTCCCAGCATGTTCCTATACCCTCGTAATTAGTTCTATGCATAAAAAATCCATGCCCTAATCCAATTCCATTATTTACTATTTCGCCTTCCTTGACATCACAATACTCGGGCAAATTATAACTAAGATTCACAAGTTCAACATTTATCACATCGACTGTACCCTTGATTATCACTCGTACCTTGGCAAGTTGGTGCTTGAACTTCAAGGTAACGGGTGTTTCACCGTATGTGGCTGTTTGTTCGGCTCGCAGCACATACACCAATCCGTCGTCTTCTTGCCAGGTGAGGAATATTCTACCGTTATTGGCATCATCGGGCTTCGGCTTGGCGTACCAGGCAATGATATTGGCAGGTTGGGTGTTTTTCCAGTAGATGGGCTCTACGGGTTCCACCGCGTCCGTCGCAGTATCGGTTATCTTGTATATGCCCACCTCGTCGCTGCCCTCGAACTTCACGTAGAACTCGTCTCCAGCATTCCACACGCTGCTTTGCCCGTCTGTGCTTTCGCCAACGCGCGTCCACGGCTCCTCGCTCGCCTCCGCGGTGATGCTGACTCTGCCTATCTGCAAGGGGTATTCGCCGTCGGGCAGGGTGTTGCCTCGTTCCGCCTGTTCGTCCTGCGTGCAGGCGGTGAACAGGATTGCCGCCATGAGGCATATTGTTGCAAATAATCTGTCTTTCTTCATATATTCTTCATTCTCAACCCATCATTCTTCATTTGCACAATAAGCCTCCATCCGTGCCCGGATGTTCCGCTCTGGCATTCCTGACAGAGCCACAGCAGGAGGAATACTCCGAGGCAATATGTCAGTCTTTTTCGTATCATCTTCTTTCTTATTGTAATGTCATATCACTACCGAGCCTTCGCCATCTGCGCCGTCGCCCCATGTCATGCTACCGGTATCGACCGATACCTCCAAGCCCTCTGCCTTTACGGTGATGTTGAAGGTGTGTACACAGTTCGCAAAAAACGAATAACTAAAACCCAAGCTTGTCAATTCAGATATTTCCACTTTATAGGTAGCGTCTCCTACACGAACTTCTATCGCGGGGAAGCTAGAAGGATCAATATCACAAGGTTGAGGTATGACAAGCGCTTCGTAGGAGGCGAAAGCTCCGTCAGCCGGTGTATCAAGCCGGTGCGGCGTGATGGAGGTTTTCCCCGTAGAAAAATCGCCTTGAATGGTTATGACGAAATAGTCTTCACTGTGAGTAACCTTTCCGATGGTTAGAAGGCCGGTCAGCTGCACGGATAAATCGCCGCCGTAACTTTCGAGATAGTCGGACTGCTGTATGTTTATCACCACTTTCGCAAGAAGATGATTGAATGTCAGTTCAGCATCCTCCCTGCTGGAGAATGAGATAGTTCGGCAGGCATGAAGGAAGTCTTTATCGACGGGCATCCCCGCGGACTGGTCGGCAGGCACCTCCCATGTTTCAGGCAACGTGGTAAGGCAGGGATACCAGGCTTCCACCGTCTTTGTCTCATCGGTGCTTGTCCAATAGAAGGGGTCGTCGGAGGTCAGCGTGGCGGTCTTGTAGTCGCCGAAGGAAGCAAGGGTGTACTCCTTCGTA
Source organism: uncultured Bacteroidales bacterium (assembly GCA_944320265.1). Lineage (GTDB taxonomy): Bacteria > Bacteroidota > Bacteroidia > Bacteroidales > P3 > Pullibacteroides. Next base: position 51,769 of record CALUGT010000011.1, read on the forward strand.
TCGCCGTTCACCATCACCGCTACCTTCTTGCCCTGCGCACCCTCCCAGTCACCATCCACGGTGCCGAGGGTGGAGGGTGTCGCCACAGCCTGCATACCGGTAGCTGTCAGTTCCAAGGGGTATTCGCCTTCGGGCAAGGCATTGCCTTGCTCGGCCAGTTCGTCCTGCGTGCAGGCGGCAAGCAGGAGTGCCGTGGCCGCGAGGATTAAGGTATGTTTCATCTTTATATTATTTACATCAAGGCCGTGTTGCCGTCACCGGTTACGGTCTCCCAATCCTTGATTTCAGCCGTGCTGATTGTCAGTCCGGACTGGCTGACGGTGACGGGGAACAGGTAGTTCACGCCCGGCTGCAAACCGGAGGCCGAGTTGTAGTCGGGCACGGTGAGCCTGGCCCTGTAACTCTGCCCGCCCACCGTGACGGCGAGGTCAATGCCGGTGGCCGACTGCGGAAAGACGATGACGGGAGAGGCCGTGTACTTTCCTCCCGTAGTGGTTACGCCGATGAGTGTGAGATTGAGATCGGCTGCCTGCGCGTTACCGTCCGCAGCGGCTGTTCCGTCCTGCGTATTGAACGAGCCTTGCGTCTTCAAGCCGCCGAGCGTGTAGCCGGTCAGCATCCCGTTGTCGAAGTCCATGTCTGTTCCCTCGGTAAGCTCAAGGGTAATCTGGCTCATGCGGTGGCAGAAGGCGTGCTCGCCCGTGAAGTTCACCACGGGGTTGTCCGTGCTGGCCGTGGCACCGCTGGCATAGAGGAAGTCTATCTTGGGCTGCTGGTCAGCGGTCTGCATGTCGGCACCGGTAGTGGCGGTGACGGTTCCGCCACCCTCGGCGTATGGATAGTAGGCGCAGAATGTTACAGGGTTCGTGTCCTCGAAGTAGATGTTCTGTCCGGTCGCGGAGAATTTACCGCTTCCGTAGGCATACGGACTGTTGGTATAATTGCCGCCCGTGATGCCTATCCGGTCGCCATCCGCCCAGTCCGAACCGCTGGCGCGGGTATTCGTGCCGCTGATGGCGGCGTTCACTTCAAGGGCCACCTTGCCGTCGGGCGTTGTGGTCACTTCGTCGTTGGTGCAGGCGGCGAGCATAAGTGCCGTAGCTGCGAGAAGAATGCAAGGTTTCATTGTATTTACTATTTTGTTGTATATCACTGCCGTACGATATCCTTAATCTTCAATCTATTGCAACGTTGCTTCTCCACTGCCGTCAAAATCAGCATGTTGACCCCAATTTCCAATTGTCGCATTGCCCACTTCCAGACCTGTATTGCTGATAGTCACGGTGTAGGTATAGCTGTAACCGGTTTGCAAGCCGCCTGTCGGAGGATTGAGCGCCGCCTTGTAGGTCTGTCCGTCATAGGTCACTTCGAGGTTCAATGTGCCGCTGACGGTTTGCGGCACCATGATTATCGGGGTGCAATCCACCTGACTGTCCGCTTCACCGGTTACAGTCATGGCGATATCGCCGGTGGTGCTGCCCGTCGTCAGATTGCAAGACTGCGTGTTGAATGTGGCATCCGTGGTAACATCCTTTACGGTGTAGCCAGTCAATGCGGAGAGGTCGCTGATGCCGTTGCCTGTCTGGAATACGAATGAAACCTGCGACATGATATGGCTGAAAGCGTTGCCCCCCGTAAAGTTGATTACCGGGTTTTCTACGGTGGTGGTTACCGCAGGCGTGAGGAGGATGTCCCAATGGTTCCAACCGTTGCTACTGTTAGTCTGTGTCTTGGTATCGATGTCGATTTCGTTGCCCGCAGGGGTTAATGCCGGGTCGGCATACCATGCCTGAAAATCCACACTGTCACGGCCTTGGAAATAATACGGGTTACTGCCCGCAGACCAGGAACCACCGTCCTGCAACGTATAGTCATAGGCGGATGTTCCCTCTGCCACCACATGGATGACATCGCCTGCGGTAAACGCTGCCGAACCACCGGCATCGATGCTGGCACGGGTCATGCTTTGGCCGATGCCTGCCGTCACCTGTGCCGCCACCGGTCCGTCGGCAAGCGGGTCATTCACCGATTCTTCGTTGCTACAAGCCGCCAGGAACCATGCCGTAGCCAAAACCGCGAAGAGGAATGGAACCAATTGCAATCCATTTGCTTTCATAAATATACCTACCATTATCCTCCTGACTGCCTACATAGCTTCCACCGGGCCGCCCGTTACGGTATTCCAATCTTCGATGGTGGCGGTCATGCCGGCATCTTCCGGGGTCTCCACCAATGTACCGCCCAGCACAAGCGGGATGGTCTTGTCTTCGTTGAAGCCGTCCATGGCGGCCGTAAGGTCGCTCTCAAGAATCGTGGGCTGCAGGCTGGTATCCGTATAGGCCAGCATGGCTGTCAGTGTCTGCACGTCTCCAGCGGTGCCGAGCAGTCGCACCGTGACTGTCCACTTGCCTGCTTCATCGCCTTCGGTTCTCTTTGTGAAATGCAGTTCCACATCCGAAGGCGTGCCGTGGGTATCCGTGGCGAAATCCAGCGACCCTGCCACGCCACCCAGGAAGCCTTCGATAGCCTTGATGCGGTCGGCCGCCCCTCCCACAGGCTCTATCATGAGGGTCAGCTCACGCACCTGCTGCCGCATGACCGCCGTAAACTCATTGTTCCGTCCGGCTTCGATATCCACATCCTGCACGTTCGTGAAAAACCATCCGGGAACACCTGTGACGAAAATGCCAGCATCATCCTTGCTGCCGCCTGCCGTGTCTGCCGTGGCCATCGTGCCGTCCACCGTAATGCCGCGAGCGGGACTATACGATACCAGCGTATAGCTACCAGGCTCGAAAAGCCGGCCGGGTACATGGGTCGTGCCAGTTTCCTCTCCCGCATAGTCACCGATGGACATACGCCATAAGGCAGGGATATCCACTCCTTCGCCGCGCCGCGTCCAGTCGGCTGTCACTGCTATCTTGCCCGCATAAAGGTACGGCATGTCTTGCAGGTCGTCCTTGATACAGCTGCCTGCGAAGAGAAACAGAGCCGTTGCCAGCATCGTTGCCGCATATTTCCTTATTGATTTCTTCATACCCGCAGGATGTTTTCCAGAAGCCCCAAGAAGCTGTTTAAAATTTCTTGCAATCCTGAAAAGGCTGAATTTTCAGGGAACGAGTTCAGGATTTTGTTTGCCCATCGGGGGCTATTTCGGGTCTGGCTTGCCTTTTTCACGTCAGATAGCTTGGCTATCCTCCTTTGAAAAACGCCGCGCCATCCCGCCAAATCCCCTCCCGATGGCCTGAACAAATAAATTTAACCCAAATCGGTCATTAGACTTTGGGGAGATTGCCCGCTTGTGTCATGCAGCATGCTTCTCGCCTAGCCGAAGGCGTAGCGGGCTACGTCGAGGCGTAGCGAGAAACAGGATGCGGACAGAGGCGGGCAAGATGCCCGAAAGCCTCATTTTCCTAACCGAAAACAGCCCCGGCGTGTCTAATGACCGATTTGGGTTTAAACAGCTTCTCAAAATGGATTCAGCGTGAATGGATACGAGACGGTCTTGTAAAATGAAAAACGATTTCCGGTGAGCAGATGCAAGGCACGCGAGGGTGAGAAAAGCGGAGCGTACTTATGTACGTGAGCATTTTCGAATCCCTCGCGTAACGCCGCAGATGCCTCCGGAAATCGTTTTTTAGAACATGTAGTCCCACATAGGAAGCTGGACAGGCTTCGTCCCCAACGCCTCCACCGCTCTTTCGTCCAGATAGGCCTTGCGGATTACCAGCCGGAACATGTATTCATCGAACCAGTCGTCGGTAAAGGTGATGTAGCCCTCATGGCCGGCGGAAGGCCCCCAGCTGTTCTCGAATTCCCATTTGACCGGGGTCTCGTTGGAATCCACATCGCAGCCCACCAAAGTCATCGCGTGCGAAGAACCGCTCTGGCGGCTGAGGATACGGTCGGCCTTGGCCATCTCGAGTTCCACGCCGAAAAGCGATTCGTAATCGTACATGGTCGGGTCGGAAATCCCCTCGGCCACATTGAACTGCTTGCCCACATCGCAAGAAGCGTACATGGCCTCGTTGTTCTTGATCGAAGCCAAAGCCGCCTTCTTGATATCCTCGTTGGGCAGGTTCAGGTAAACCCAGTTCAGCCCCTCGTAGGAGTTCCGGTAGTTCTGGATCTCGTATAACTTGTAATAAGGCCGGGTCGGGTCGTTCATGATCATGATGTAATTGTCGGGCGTATAGCCTTCGGGCGTGATTTCCGCATAGAACTGCTTCGGCGTGTAATCCTTCAGCTCCCTGATATTGCCGTCCAAGTCCTTGTAACGCCAAGTGAATGTGGTCGGCGGTTCGCCAAGGCACAAAGCCAGAATCCGGTAGGCATCCTCCAAGCCCTCCATCTTGCGCTCGCGCAAAGCCGCCGTCTTGGCCCCCTCGGCCGCCATGTGACGGATTTCCATGCCCGTGCGGCGCAAGCTCTCGTTCAGAATCGACACCATCTGGCTGGTGTTGTCGGAATGCTCGGTTTCCGGCATCACTTCGGCCGGAACCACTCCGTACTTGGTAGCCAGGTTGTAATACAGGTTCCATACCCCGCCATCATTGACTGGCGAAGCGAACAACGTCATCACTTCCCTATCCCCTTGGTCGGTCTTGGCCGTGCGGATCACGTTTTCCAGGAAAAGGTTCGACTTTTCCAGCATATCATAGAAATAGAGGTAGTTATGCGAAAAATCGAATTCCCCGACATTGTACCTCTCCATGATGCCCGGCCGCAGCACGTTCATCGAAGTGAACATCCAGCAACGTCCCGACTGCTTCTGGTCGGTAATGCCCTTCACATTGACCCGGTACTTGAAATAATGATCGATCTTTCCCTGCAATTCCCGGTTGAGCGCGCAGGACTTGATATTCTTGTCGGCCGTCAGCACGTTCTGGATCGCCTTCGTCGGCGCATCCAGCACGAAACTTTCCTGTAAACGGGACAGCTCCTCCGTCCCGATAGTCTGGGCCTGAAGCATCCCGCCTCCGCCCAAGGCCGCCAAAACGGCCATAGCAAAAATGTTCTTCTTCATATCGTTTCTTTTATTTTTCACGAACCTGTCGCCGCAAATCGTCACTCCTTTCGCCCCGCAAACCTCGACACCAACCCGCCAACCCGTCATCTTCCTCCAACAGCCGGCCTCCCTCTAACATCCAATCCCCCGGTAACACACCACCGTCGGCGCGTCAGAACGGGAAAAGCCTGGCATCAACCGACCTGATGTCCACCAATAAAGCACCTTCCGCAGCCCGAAGGCAATGAAGCAGCTTGCCCGTTATCACGCACCGCTTATCACTCGCCGCCAAGGACACGCTTAGCCTCGTTCCAATACACATCCATCTCCTCCAACGTCATATCATGCAAAGACTTCCCCTTCTGTATCGTATGCTCTTCCATATAAGTGAACCTTTCGATGAACTTCCGGTTGGTATGCTCCAAAGCATCTTCTGGATTCACCTTGACAAAGCGTGCATAATTGACCAGCGCGAAGAACACATCCCCAAGCTCCGACAGCACCCTTTCCTGCTGCCGGGCCAGCACATCCGGCCGCAGGGCGGAACCGGCGGCCTCGCCCCCATCCCCTGCCAGGGCGTGCGCCTTCAATTCATCCATCTTCCGCACTTCCGCCTGCAATTCCCCCATCTCTTCCTGCACCTTGTCCCAAACCTGGGCACGGTCATCCCAATCGAAACCCACGCCCCGGGCTTTGTCCTGGATACGGTATGCCTTGATCATCGCCGGCAAAGACGATGGCACGCCAGACAAGACCGTATGCTTCTTCCCTTCCTTGAGCTTGATTTCCTCCCAGTTTTTCTTCACTTCTTCGTCCGTCTTGGCCTCCACTTCCCCAAAGATATGGGGATGGCGACGAATCAACTTGTCGCACAACGAATTGCAGACATCCTTGAAATCAAACTTCCCCTGCTCCTCGCCCAGCTCGGCATAAAAGGCGATATGGAGAAGGACATCCCCCACCTCCTTCTTGATTTCCTCGTAATCCTTGTCCACAATCGCGTCCGACAACTCGAAAGTCTCTTCGACCGTCAAAGTCCGCAAGGTATCGAAAGTCTGCTTCTTGTCCCACGGACACTGCTTGCGCAGCAGCTTAAGAATCCGCAACAGGCGGGCGATGCCTTCCTCCGGCGACCTGGCCGCATCCTGGTTCGGCAAAAGATTTTCCAAACTCATTATTCCGCTATTTTTTTCCCATTCCTTTTCCACAGAAAACCTGCTCCGGGCAACGGACAGCTATCCGGAAAGAACGCCACGGGGGAACACTCCGGTAAATTCTCCCCGCCCGCCGCCGGCCGCATCCCCAATGCTCGCGACACCGGGAAGCAAGCCGATCCAAGCCGGGTCAACCCTCTTTCTTCCTGCCCAAGCTCAGTTTCGACTCCTGCCCATGCAGCAGCCGGCCTATGTTCTTGCGGTGCGTGACCACGATGAAAAACGCGATAAAAACCGCGAAACATTCCAGGATCACGTCTTCCTGCCCGAACACAAAGATATCTAAAAACGGGAAAGACACCGCTGCTGCAATCGATGCCAAAGAAACGTAGCGTGTGGACAGAAACACAAGCAAGAACACCGCTACTGCCGACAGCAAGGCTTCCGGATAGACAGCCAGCACCACCCCCATCAGCGTGGCGACCCCTTTGCCGCCCTTGAAACCCGTGTACAAGGGGAACACATGCCCTAAGACCACTGCCAAGGCCAAAGCCACATCGAAATAGACCGCATAGGCTTCGGTAGCCGGACGCAGGAACAAGAAGTCCAGGCTCACCGCCAGCCAACCCTTGAAGGCATCCAAAGCCAGTACCGCAATGCCCGGCTTCAGTCCCAGCACACGGATCGTATTAGTCGTTCCGGCATTATGGCTGCCATAATCCCTGACATCCTTATGGTAAAAAATCCGGCCGATCCAGACCGCCGAAGAAAAACTCCCGATCAGATAGGCTGCCAAGACTCCTGATATCAACAAAACCAGTTCCATCAATATTGTTCCCTTTCCAAGTATCGTTCCTCGAATTTCCGGACAAATGTATTTTTTTTCGAAAGGCTTGCCAAGAAAAACTCATACCTTTCCTTCCGGCGCTGCGACCCTTTCAACTCCACAACAACGTCATTGATGCCGTCATCCGAAGACAAGACCTCCATATAGTTGTTAGAATAGCTGAAGTATACCCAGCAATTCCGGGAGGCCTCCAAGTAAATGTCCACTACATCCCCGCGACGATTCTTCCTCAAGCTCACATACGTTTTCATCTTCTTGCCGACCTGATGGCCTCCTATGGACAGCAAGGCGGAATTCCCCGCCGAATGGAATGTCTGGCTCTCCGGATCCCATTCCAGCTCCAAGTCCGGGAAAACCAACGACTGGGACAAAGCATCCGGAACCCGGGAAAAGCCACCTGTCAATTCCAGATCTTCCTGAATGCCGCGGTAATCCCGGCTTTCCATCTTTTTGGAAAGGTATTTGTCCACGTAGCCGCCAGGTTTGATTTCCACCCCTTCCAGCAGGCTTTCCGAATTGAGGCTGGCCGCCAGCAGCCGAACCACATCGGCTTGCAAATAAAAATCAAACAGTGTCAGCGCCTGGGTAGCAATCAGACCGGTAGAAGCATCCTGCGACATATCGCCAAACAGCTTCACTTGCAAAGCATAAGTATTCAGCTGCAAATCTATATCGCCTGACGCCTTGGCCAGGCAATCGCCCACATCCACCCTCAATGCCTGGTTCCCCGCACTGTCGAACAACTGGTAGGAATGCTCCTTCTTGGAGAATCCCAGCCAGCCGGAAAGAGCTATATCCGGCAAATCGGTGGTTATCCGCCGCTGAAGGAAGAGGAACATCGGCTGCCGGGTCCTGTCCTGGGTATAGAAACCGCAGCCCAGCAAGCGGCCAAGAGTGGAACGTGTCCGCCCGTCGACCGGAATCAGCACCGAATCGGAATTGACATAGGCGGCGAACTGGAAGCCATCCGCCAGAAACGGATTGCCGCGCTGCAAAGCTGCAGCTTCCGCAGCCGGATGCAAATCCGTATCCTCGCTTCCTTCCTCTGCCGAAGCCTTTTCCCTGCCACGCCGGGATGTCCTGTCCTCAGAACCGTTCCCGGCCCCTTCCTCCACATCCTCCTCTGCCGGCGGCACGCCTTCCGGGTCTTCATACTCGAAATCGTCATAGCCTGCATCCCCGTCATGCCAATCATCCTCCGGCATTTCCCCTGCGCCCGGGAAAACGCAGGCGTAAACCATGCGGGCGACTCCATCGAAAAACGGGTACGTCTGACGGGCATCCAGCTCTATCTTGCCAATGAACTGGAACCCCTCGTCCAAGCTCAGCACCATCGAGTCCGCCACAATGCGGGCCTCCGCCACAGAATGGCCGCCATCCTTAGGACGTATGCCTTCAAAATAGACAGGCTGCGTGGCCATGCCCGGAGCCCGGTAATCGAAAAAGCCCGATGCCTGGTACTGCCGGGAAGACTGCACCATCGCAGAAACATCATGGAAAGAATGCAAACGTTCCCTGTCGCCGAAATAGAGCCTTGCCTGCACCAAAGGCTGCAATATCCCGGACTTGGCAACCACCAGTGCCTGGCCGGCCGGAACAAACATGGCATCGGCCACCAGCAGCCTCCTGACCCCGGTGAAACGGAGCGATGTATCCTCGCAGTTCAAGGACGAAGCCTGCGCATTGAAGCCCAGACCCGCCTGCGCCCGCCGGGTCGATTCAAAATATTCGCCCGGAAGCTCGACAGTGAAAAAGTCCCGTTCCGAAAGAAGCTCCAGAACCTCCGCATCCGCCTCCGCAGGCCTGTCATGCTTCAATTCCGCTGTCTTCCGGTCCATATCCCAGTATATCGAAGAAAGATACCCCCGGTACTGGTTGAAACCGAACTCCACCGGCGAACGGTCTGACAAGGAATGGAACAAAGCATCCCGCCTGTCCAGATCCACTTCGGCCACATGGCCGCTGGTTTCCATGAAACCAGGTCCCGACCTGGGCCCCAGCTTGAACCCGACCGAATCCGATGCGAAACCATGTGTCCGGACAGAAAAAAACTCCGCTGAGACATGAGCCTCGTCCTGCTTGTGGAATACACCTCTGGCAGAAGAAAGCCTTGGCGCGAAAGCATAGGTGCCATCCAGCGTCCATTCCTGGTCAAAGACATGCAACAGGGATTCCTGCACCGATGATACCCGGAACTTGCCATCATCTTTCTGCAATGCGCAATGCACACGCATTCCCTCTACCATCGGATACTGCACTCCCTGGCCTTCCCCGGGTTCCAGCCTGAAATCCCCTGCATCCATTTCCATATCTCGAGGACGAAGCACCATGCGATCGGAACGGGAACGGGAATCCATGTACGAGAACACGCCGTTCCCGCTCAAGCCGGAATTATCCAACGACATATCCCCTTGGAAAAGAGCCATGCCCCCGTATGTCGGCCATCCCTCGGGAGGAGAACTTTTCGAAAAGCCCAAAGACAAATCCGGCATGACCCGCAATTCGTCGCGGATATCAGGGAAAATCCCGGCAGAGACCAAGGTTCCCCTGAACCGGAGGCTATCCGTCTGTATGGTGTTCAGCTTTTCCATCCGGAAAGGGTCTACTTGGAAATAGAAAGAATCCGCCGTGTACACGCCTCCCTGCACATAGGGTTCGTCGTAATACACTATGGAAGGCTGCGTGCTCTCCAAAACGGGATATTGCGGGAAATCCCGCCTGCCGCCTTTATTGGACGGATCATCTATATAAACCACCCCCGCAAGGTAGCGAATCTTCGAAACCACCGGGCGCAAGGTCTCCCTGCCATCCACCATCACCTTGACTTCCAATCCGAGCTGGCGCACATCGGCAATGTCCACCTTGAAGGCATCGTAATAAAAGCACCCGCCCCTCACTTCAAAATCAAAGGCCCCGGCATTCAGGAAACCGTCAAAATGGAAATCCCGGTTCTTGTATATTTCCACAACGGAATCCAGCGGGCGGACATACATGTTCTGCTTCCGGCTCAGCAGGACATAAGGGACTCCCCGCATCTTGAGAACGAGGCTGTCCAGATTCATCGTGGCTTTGATAATCCCCTGTTCGCTGGTGGCGAACTCCAATTCGTCGAAATCGACCCTGTCCGCCGTGACTTGCAGGGTATGGTACAAGCGTGGCAGCAGCTCTATCCATTCCCGGCTCGGATCGTAGCTCACGTAACCGTATTCAATCAGATTCTTCAACAACGCCAATGCCTGCGTGGACGACATCCGCATGTAATCCGCCAGAGTCCCCAGGCTGAATGCGTCCGAATGCACCGCCTTGGCCAGCTGCGACAGCATGTAAAGGGGGTTCTCCTCCGCTCCCAGCATCAATGTCCCCAGTTCCTTCCGGGAAAACACGGACAAGGACTTGAATGAGACCACACCTTCCCGGCCCGGGACATCCAGCAGGCCTATGTCCACTCTTCCTTCGTCCACATACCAGCGCAAAGCCTCGAAATCCATCCGCAACTGATGGTAGGTGTCGATATAGGGAGACTCCAAGCCCATGTTCTCCACTTTACCCACATGCAGGATCCTTTCCTTATCGTCGAAACGGACAGAAACCATGGGATTGTACAAGGAATCCTCGTCCAGATACATGCAAATACTGGCTTCCGGAATCGTGAAACGTTCCTGCCCGAACACAATCCGGTCCGCCCGTATCCGGACCCGCACGATCCCATCGTCCCATATCTCAAGGGAAGCCTTCCGCCCCTTCTCCCCGAAATTGGCCCTGTAGCCTTGCTGGACAAACGGCCCTGTCACATCCAATCCCCTGTATATACCACGGACCTGCAAATTGTCTTCTGCCGAGACAAACTGAGGGTAACGGCTCTCATCCAGGTTCCCGCCTGAGAACAAACGTTCCTCGTAATGGCCGTAAAGCGGCTCCGGGAACATGTCCAAGCGGGTGAACCAGCCATCCGACTCATACCGTCCCTGCCGCAGGTTTATCGTGAAAGACTGCAATTCTGTCCAGCAACTGTCAGGATGGAATCCTGACCTGGTCCAATAAGTACGTCCGCCATGACCGTCGAAACGGTTTTTCATCGGGTAAAAAACGCCCGATGTACCATGTATCACCGTACTATCCTGATAAGCATGGCACGACAAGCGAGCCTCCTCGAAACAAAACCGGGGTTCGGGTTCCGCCTCGAAACGGAATCCGGAAGCGGAAATACGCCAGAAAGCGGCATTGCTTTCATACAGCCGGCCATCCTGCATCAATTCCCGTGTCTTCTCCACCAGGTCCGAAAAATACCGCGCACGGTTCTTCTTCAACATCACACGCAATGCATCGAACCATTCCCCTTGTTCAGAGGGGTGCTGCTCCTGCATCTGCCGCTGCACTTGAAGGAAGTCCCAAAGCCCCGGGTAAGGCTTCAGGCGAGCCTTGTAGGAGGAACGGGCCAGAGATGCCACTTCTTCCCGGACATTCTTGTCCAATGCTGCGTAAAAAGCCAAGTATCCGGGGACGGCTTCCTCCAAGTATTCCTTCGTATCTTTATCCAGATTAGGATCCGATACCAGGTACTGCAGCAAATAAGAGGAGAAATCATCGGAATCCTTCCCCAGGCCGGAACGCTGGGAATAGGCATGAAGCAACGGCAACAGGAAAAGAAGGCAGGACAAAGCGAATTTACGCGGCACGGCCTGCAAACCCCGCCTCGTCCCGGTCAGGATCATGGTGAATTTTTCGTTTCTCATTGACTCTCTCCTCCGGCCGCGCCTCTATTTCTTGTAAAACTCCATCGCAGCCCAGGATTCCTGGGAAAGATGCCTCCGGTAAAACAACCGGTACCCGTTGCATTCCTGCTCCAGCAATTCCATGTCCTTCAAATAGAAGCCGCTCAGATACAACAAGCCTCCAGGACGAAGGCATCCGGCGTAACGCCCTATGTCCCGCAACAGTATATTCCTGTTTATATTGGCCAGAATCCGATCGAAAGATGCGTTTTCCAGCAAAGAGGCATCGCCCTGCACGATTGCAAAATGCTCTGGTCCAAGCCTTCCCATTCCTGATTCCTTCCTGTCCGCAGGGCTTGGCCGTCCATCCGTGCCCTCTTGCACGGACAAGGCCGGGAGAACCTCGCCTATGTTCCCGATGCTGCCTTCCGGCCAAGCTTCCGGACTGAAGCCGTTCCGGGAGACATTCTCCACCGCATTCCGGTAAGCCCATTCATCAATATCGATGCCGACGACAGCCTTGGCTCCTTGCATAGCGGCCAGCACGGCCAGCACAGCCGTCCCGCATCCCATATCCAGAACCCTCTCCCCGCAAGGCGGGCGTTCTTCCAAAAAACGTATCATCAGCGCCGTGGTCGGATGATGCGCTGTCCCGAACGACATCTTAGGCTCGATCTCTATATTGTAGAGAACATCCTTGCTTGGTTCATGGAAAGGAGCATGGACGAAACAGAAATTCCCGAACCGGACGGGATCGTACTGGCTTTCCCATACCGCATTCCAATCCTGGTCGGGAATAAGAGCATCCTCCCGGCTGTCTATCCCTTCCACCGAATCCAGCAAAGCATCGACCCGTTCCTTCCCAGAAACGTATCCTTTAGCCGGAATATAAGCATTGAGAACAGAAGACTCGGTCTCGAAACTCTCAAAACCCAAGGAAGCCAGATCATCCTGCAGCAAATCCACAGCGAAATCCTCCAGATGATGATGCAGCCGCAGCACGTAATAGTCCATCGTCCCTCCTATTATTTGTAACAGACTGCCCGCCCGAACCCTTCGCGGGACAGCACGGGCGAGGCGCAAGGCGACGCGAGGCGAGGAAAGCAAGCCGTCTTCTGCATGCGATCACTCCGGAATCCCTCGCCCGACGAAGCAAATCGCCCCTTCCGCCTCGCCGGCAATCATTTCTCGAAAGAATTGACTATCGCAATGAAATCATCCGCATTCAAGGATGCCCCGCCAATCAAGCCTCCGTCTATGTCCGGCTGGGCGAACAAGTCCCTGGCCGTCCTGGCATTGCAGCTTCCTCCGTAAAGGATAGGCAAGACCCTTGCTATTTCCTTGCCATACTGTTCCTGCACCAAGTTCCGGATCCAGGCATGGACTTCCTGCGCCTGCCCAGGCGTGGCCGTTTTCCCTGTCCCGATAGCCCATACCGGCTCGTAGGCAATCACCAGCCGGGAAAAGTCCAGAGGCTTCAAGCCGAAAAGGCCTTCTTTCAACTGGCGGCCGATCACATCGAATTGCATTCCGGATTCACGCTCCTCGGCATTTTCCCCGCAGCATACGATCGGGGTAATCTCGTTCTGCAGCAGCTGCTCCACCTTCCGGGACACCTGGGCATCGGATTCGCCGAAATACTTGCGCCGCTCCGAGTGGCCGACTATGCAATACTCCACTCCCATCGAGGACAGCATCGCCGCCGAAACCTCTCCGGTGTAAGCCCCCTGCGCATGTTCGCTCACATCCTGGACACCTACACTGTAATATACCTGGGATTCATCATCCTCGTCCGTGCACAAGTCATGGGCCATCTCCGCATACAAGAAAGGCGGGCACACAATGACTTCCACATCCTGGTCGTCCTGCTCTTCCTTCAAACGTTCCGCCAATTCATCCAGCAAATCCTCGGCCTCCGGAAAGGTCTTGTTCATCTTCCAGTTGCCTACCACAATTTTTCTTCTCATTTTCAACATATTTTAACCCAAATCGGTCATTAGACATTGGGGAGATTGCCCGCTTGTGTCATGCAGCATGCTTCTCGCCTAGCCGAAGGCGTAGCGGGCTACGTCGAGGCGTAGCGAGAAACAGGATGCGGACAGAAGCGGGCAAGATGCCCGAAAGCCTCATTTCCCCAATCAGAAACGGACACGGCGTGTCTAATGACCGATTTGGGTTTAAAAGCGGCATCCACAACCGCATCCAAATCTCAGCATTTTCTGGCAGCATCCCGCCGCACTGCCAGCCGCAGGTCGCAATCCTGCCTTCCGCAGGCAGTCCTAAAATCCATAAGCACGGCTCAGGGCTGCAAGGTCTATTTCTTCAGGCTCCGGGAAACGCCGCCAATCCCACAATTCCAGAACCCAGGCATCCCGCAGCAGCACGATTCCCGGATTGGACCGGATCACGGCCTTGATAGCCGTATTGTCGGAATAAAAGAACATGAAATCCTCCAACCCGTAAGCTTTCTTGCAATCCTCTGCTTCCTGCACCGTGGAAGAGGTCAAGAAACAGCTTTCATAGCCGGCTTCACGCAAACGCTTGACCGAAGCGGCCACCTTTGCCATGCCCTCCGGATCAGCCTCCTCCAGATCATAGACGGCCACCAGGAACAGATAGGAATCCGTTTCCAGGAGATCTTTGGTCACATCCCAGCCCGGATCCTCATCGTCCAGTTTCTCCACAATATTGATATTGACCGTCCGGGGATTAGGATCGACATCGCGGCGATCCACGAACTCCCAGGCCGCCACCCAGCCCGAATCCGCGTACGGGCAGTCTTCCAGCAGGTATTCCTCGACTTCGCCCGTGAACTTGTTCCGGTAAGTCACAAAATGCTGCACCGGCTTGGGATTCTCGGGGAAAAGCCGGACACCCTCCTTCCATTCCAGGAAATTCACCACCGGCAAATAGCGGTAATTGTAGAATTCAAAGCCCAGGAACAGCACCGCCGCCCCCCCGGCAATCATGGCATTGAAGGCTGCCGGCCTTCGGTCGGGTATGCGGTTCACCGAAAAAAGCAGGACAAGGACGCAAGCATCCAGCACGATGTTCTTATAGAAAGTCTGCCAGTTGGTCATCACCACGGCCTTGCCGAAGCAGCCGCAATCCGGGACCGGGTTCGCCACTGCATCGTACCAAGTGGTAATCGTGAAGAACAGCATCATCACAAAGGTGGCAATGACCGTCCATCTGAACTTGACATTGAAAAGCAGGCATATCCCGATGACGAATTCCGCCATATTGAGGACAAACGACCCGAACAAGGAAAGCCCGGTAAGCCAAGGAACCCCGTAAGCTTCCAGGTAATCATGTATCACATAGGAAGTCCCCAACGGGTCCACCCCTTTGGAAAAACCGGAGAAAACAAAAAGGAGGCCGACCAAGCTGCGGAAAACCACTACCGCGGAGCCGGAAAAGAATTTCCGGTTCAGGATGCAGAAGACAACATTCAAACAAAGGACTGCCAGGAACAACGGGCTTTTCTCCGGCACGAAGGCTATCAGCACTGCCAGAACCACCGTCAATAGCAAAATCCCGTAAGAGGGAATCCAAGTGGGCATAGTCTTTCTGTTCATTCGCGTAGTTTTTAGGATGTCCCGTACATGCCGCCCCGGACTGCCGGACGCATCGTCCTCTGCTCCGAGCGGAATCGCGTCCAGGCCCTCGGCAGGGCGGCTGCCCCGCCATCCTAGGGGCTGCCCGGACCTATTCCGTCTCCATGATCCGAATCAATGCAAAGACCGCGTAATTCAGCATGTCGTAATAGTTGGCATCCAAGCCTTCCGACACCGAAGTTTTCCCGTGGGAATCTTCTATCTGCTTGGTTCTTAGTATTTTCATCAAAATAATATCCACCAGGGAACTTTGCCTCATATTCCGCCACGCCTCTCCGTAGTCGTGGTTCTTGCTCTGCATCAAAGCAAAAGCCTTGCCGGCATATTCGTCATACTTGGCCAAAGCGGCTTCTTTCCCGAGCGGCCTGTCCTCGTAGCCGAGTTCCAACTGGATCAAAGCCATGATCGAATAATTCACGATGCCGACAAACTCGCCCCGGATATCTTCTCCCACCCGGTTCTCCCCCGTGAGCTGCAAGGTCTGTATCCTCTTGGCCTTGATATATATCTGATCGGTAAGCGATGACGGGCGCAACACATGCCACGCGGCTCCGTAGTCTTGCAATTTGGCCTCGTACAATCCGCGGCAAGCCGCTACCGCTTCCTTGTATTCCCGGTTAGTATCTGGAGATTCCATCTTGTTCCCTGTTTCTGCAAGCCTGCGGGAAAGGGTCACCGCAAACTTACTTGCAAAAGTACGCATGTTTAGGTACTTTTGCAAAGCCTTTTCGGAAGGGGTTTCCGGCTACTGGCCACCAAACATTTGACGATATGTCCTACACCTTCAATATCCGAGGTTGTCCGTATGTTATTTCCGAACCCAAAGTGATGGGAATCCTGAACCTGACACCCGACTCGTTTTACAGCCTCAGCCGTACCCGCGGCACCGATGCCGCCGTAAGGCGGGTCCGGGAAATGATGGAAGCTGGAATGGACATTCTCGACGTGGGCGGGGTTTCATCCCGTCCCGGGGCTGACTTCCCCGACGAAGCCGAGGAACGGGCCCGCCTTGAAGAGCCTCTCAAAGCCATCATCAAGGAATTCCCTGACCTGATCATCTCGGTGGATACATTCCGGTCGGGCATCGCCCGGCTCTGCGCCGACCTCGGAGTCCATATCATCAACGATATTTCCGGAGGAACCTACGACCCGGACATGTTCCCTGCCATGGGACGGCTGCAGCTGCCCTACGTGCTGATGCATTTGGACGGGACACCGGCCACCATGCAGGACAATCCGCACTACGAGGACGTGGTGACGGACTTGCTCGCCTTTTTCTCCGGACGGATGCAAGAAGCCCGGCAGGCAGGGATCCATGATATCATTGTCGATCCGGGGTTCGGTTTCGCCAAGAATACCGCACAGAACTACCGTCTTCTGGCGCATCTGGACGACTTCCGGATGCTGCAAGCCCCTGTCCTGGCCGGAATGTCGCGCAAATCGATGCTCTACAAGCTATTGGACTGCACGCCCGAAGACGCGCTCAACGCAACTACGGCAGCGAACATGCTGGCTCTGATAAAAGGGGTAGCGATCCTCCGGGTCCACGATGTCAAAGAAGCTGTAGAATCCGTCAAGATTTTCAAGCAGTTCAGATACTTCGGGGAACACAACCCCGATGAAGCGTAGCCTTAAACCCGATTCATTCAAGGGGTGTGCAAAGACGCTGCCTGCGGCAGCATAAAGAACAATAAATGGAAGCATTCAGAACCTGGCTTGAAAACTTCAGTTTTTTCCAAGCCTTGGACATCGCCATTGTAGCATTTCTCATTTATCAGATTTACAAGCTGGTAAAAGGCACCTCCGCATTGAATATCGTGGTGGCGATCATCGGGATTTTCATCTTGTGGAAAATCGCGGCCCAGCTTTCGATGCCGATCACTGCCGAAATCCTGGACAGGGTCGTCAGCATGGGACTGCTGGCCATCGTGGTCGTGTTCCAACCTGAAATCCGGCGCTTCCTGTTCATGATCACAACCCCCACGGCCATCATCGACCGCCGTAAACGTTTCAACTGGCTAAGCCGGTTCCGCGTCAAAGGAATCCAGAAGAAGGAATTGAACATCACCCAAGTAGTGCAAGCCTGCATCCACATGAGCCAAGAGAAGACGGGAGCCTTGATCGTGCTGACCCAGCTCAACCGGCTTCCCGGCACGGTGGCTACGGGCGAACGGTTGGACGCGATTGTATCCAGTGCGTTGATCGAAAATATCTTCTTCAAGAACAGCCCCTTGCACGACGGGGCCTTGATCATCGAGAAAAACAAAATCATTGCCGCCCGCTGCATCCTGCCGGTCACCTCCAACAAGAACGTTTCGGCGAACCTGGGGCTTCGCCACCGTTCGGCCATCGGGGTCACCGAGCAATCCGATGCCTTGGCCATCGTCTGCTCGGAGGAAACAGGATCCATCTCCTACTGCCTTTTCGGCAATGTAACCTACAACGTGACTCCGACCCAGCTCCGGGCAAAAATCGAGGAATTCTTCCAGGAGAAAGAATTGAACTGATACGACAGAATCTTCTATTGGCGCCTGTTCCGTTGCGAACCTCGCCCTGCGAGTCCGCGCTTTATACGTTCCCCGCCAAGAATCCGTTTCGAAGCCTCGTCTCCGGAATCGGGAACGGACCCGGCGAGCCTGATGACCGGTCCGGGTTTATCTTCCTTCATACTTCCGGTCAAGCCGCACCGAGGCCCGTGTCCGGACAATACGAGCGGAATGCATTTACACGAGAGATGGATGCGGGGCATGAGACGAAGCCCGCGCCGGAGCGTGCTTTTGCACGTGAGGACGCGGGCGATGAAGCACAACGGAACAGACACTCTCGGAAATGCTTTTTTCAGACGTTGAAGCGGAAATGAAGGATATCCCCGTCCTGCACCACATAATCCTTGCCTTCCACCGCCAACTTCCCTGCCTCCTTGCATGCCGCCTCGGTACGGTAACGGATATAATCCTCGTATTTGATCACCTCGGCCCGGATAAAGCCTTTCTCAAAATCGGAATGGATGATCCCTGCCGCCTGCGGAGCCTTGGTTCCCTTGACAAAAGTCCACGCCCGGCTTTCATCCGGCCCGGTAGTGAAATAAGTCTGGAGATTCAGCAGCGCGTACGAAGCCTTGATCAGACGGTTCACCCCTGACTCGTCCAGCCCCAGTTCCTGCAGGAACATCTGCCGTTCCTCGTATGTCTCGAATTCGGCAATCTCGCTCTCGGTCTTGGCCGCCACCACCAACAGCTGCGCGTTCTCGCCGGCAATGGCCTGGCGGACCGCTTCCACATAAGCGTTCCCGTCCTTGGCCGCGGCATCGTCCACATTGCAGACATACAGCACCGGCTTGTCGGTCAGCAGGAACAGGTCCCGGGCCAGCTTCTGGTCGTCCTTGCTGTCCCATTCCAGCACGCGGGCGTTCTTGCCCTGTTCCAGCACTTCCTTGTACTGCTTCAGGATGGACAGCAACCGCTTGGCCGTCTTGTCCCCCCCGCTCTGCGCCTGCTTTTCCACCCGGCCGATCCGGTTCTCTATCGTTTCCAAATCCTTCAATTGCAATTCGGTATCGATAATTTCCTTGTCCCGTACCGGATCCACGCTCCCGTCCACATGGGTCACGTTCGGGTCATCGAAGCAACGCAGCACATGGATAATCGCATCCGTCTCCCGGATATTAGCCAGGAACTTGTTGCCCAAGCCCTCGCCCCGGCTCGCCCCCTTGACCAAACCGGCAATATCCACAATCTCCATCGTGGCCGGCACCACCCGTTTGGGATGGTCTATTTCAACCAAAGCGTTCAGCCGCTCGTCCGGCACCGTGATGACCCCCACATTGGGTTCAATGGTGCAAAACGGGAAATTGGCCGCTTGGGCCTTGGCATTGCTCAAGCAATTGAACAGTGTGGATTTCCCCACATTGGGCAATCCCACAATACCGCAATTCAAAGACATATTCCTACTTATTTCAGCCTCGCGGCCTTTCCGGCCGCGACGCAATCCATAAAACAAACCCGGCCTCCCCCTTCGGAAACCTTGCCCGAACAACAGGCAATGAAAGGTTTCGAACCTCGTTCATAAAGAAAAAAGAGGTGCATAGAGAACTAAACACCTCTTTTCGGAAATTTCCCGATTGTCCGGCATCAAACCGTCCTCCCGCAAAAGTCCCTTGGCGGCTTTCACAGACAGGCTTTCGACCGCCCATGAAGTGCCTTGCCGATAACTTAGGCACCGATTTGAGCCTTGTAATCGGCAGCCGACATCAAAGCATCGACTTCAGCGGCATTGGTCAGTTTCACCTTGATGATCCAGCCTTCGCCGTAAGGATCGCTGTTCACCAAAGCAGGATTGTCGGCCAAAGCGGCGTTCAGCTCCAAAACTTCGCCACCGGCAGGCATCAGAAGTTCGGAAACGGTCTTCACGGCCTCGATATTGCCGAAAGCCTCGCCAGCGTTCAAGGTTTCGCCTTCGGAAGTAACATCGACAAACACGATGTCACCCAATTCCTTCTGGGCGTAATCGGTAATACCAATCAAAGCGTTTTCGCCTTCTACCTTGATCCATTCGTGATCGGCAGTGTACTTGAGATTTTCAGGGAAATTCATAATTCCTATTTATTTTAAGTGTTTTTGTTTTCGATGCCAAACTATGCTGGGCTTCCCGCCATGGGATTCGTGGCAGGAAACCCAGCATAAAGGGCAAAGGTACATTTTTTTTGAAAAACGCCAAAAACCGGCAACGAATCCGGCCCCCTTCTCCAACGAGGCCAAAACGAGGCCATGCCGGGAAAGGATTACGATTTTCGCGTTTTTCGCGTTCTCTTCGCGTTTTTTTTGCGTTTTTTTTCGCACACGGCCTGTTTTACTGGATTTTCCACTCCTCGATACGGCGCGTGGCGGAAACGAAGTTGACCCCGATTTTGAAGAGCTTGCGGGAAGCAGCGGCGAAAGGCTTGGCATCGCCTTTTTCCTCAATCTGTTGCAAAGCCTCGTCCGCGCTGGTATCCATTTTCAGTTCCACCACGTAGATGCAGTTTGCGGTCTGGACCAAGATGTCCATGCACCGTTGCTGGTGTGGCGTTCCACTTGGGGTATATTGGCCCATGAGCTTGCACATCATCGGCCACCTCCTGCACGCTTCCGTCAAAATACGCATGCAAATCGCTCTCGGAAATGCCGCAGATGTCCGCGTAGCGGTAATCCATCGAGATGTCGTTGAGATTGTCGAGTCCGTTGAAGATGCTGAGTTTCCCCAACTTGGCGACACCGGTCAGGAAACCGAAGCGGAGCTTGCCCTCCCGGCTTTTCATCACGCTGTAAAAGCCTTGCAGGCGGCTTCGGAAAGCTTCCCGCAACCGCTCGTTGCCCGCCGTGTCCAACAAAGGCTTGTCGTATTCGTCTATCAGAACCACGACCGGTTGCCTGTCTTTTCATAAGCCGTGTCAATGACATCCTTGAAACGGACATCGGGTTCGGGGTACCGGGCTGCGATGCCGCAATCTTTTCCCATTGGCTCAGATGCTGGTCCAAGGTCATTTCCAAATCCTCGGCTTTGCTGTACGTCTTGCCGCTCAAATCCAGATGCAGTATCGGGTAGGAATTCCAGTCCTTTTCCAGATTCCCGATAGCCAATCCACTGAAAGACTCCTTTTTGCATTGGAAATAGGCCTCCAAAGTCGAAACCAAGAGGCTCTTGCCGAAACGGCGGGGACGGCTCAGGAAATAATACTTGCCCGTCGTGACCAAGCGGTGGACCAAGTCCGTTTTGCCACATAAACGTAGCCGCTTTGGCGGATGTTTTCAAGATTTTGGATTCCAATCGGGTATAGCATGGCGATAGTTTTTTTTTAGGAATCGTGAAATAACCACCAATTATTGCAAACGGGTAAAACCATAGGAAATCAAATATAACGAAATCGGGAAAATACAACTGATTTATAGTTAGTTATGAGTGTATGCCGATTTTTCGACCAGACCGTTATATTTGCCTGAATTGAGATATTTTCGTGCGCTTTTTGTCCCGTTTTTGTCCCTTTTGGATTCATCTTTGTGATACGCATAAATAATTGATAAACAATATGGCAACAAATCCAAGAAACGGATAATACAGAAAAGAAAATGGGACGGAAGAAGAAAGAAATCAAAATGAAAGAGCCTGTCCGCATACGCGAAAAGAGGCTCAATGACGGCAATGTAAGCCTGTATCTCGACATGTATTACATGGGTGCAAGGAAGAAAGAGGGCTTGAAACTCTACCTCGTGCCGGAAGTGAACGCTGCCGCCAAGTTGCAGAACCGCAACACGCTCAAACTGGCCGAGCAAATCAAGGCTGAGCGCATCCTCGACATCCTGCAACACGGCCTTGTGAATTGGGAGAACGTGAAAAAGGGAAGGATGACGCTTGCCGCTTGGGTGGAGAAATACACAAAGGATGAGAACGGCCTTACCCCGGCAAGCATGAGGTCGAAACGGAACGCCCAGGCAAGGGTGGAGCAATACCTATTCTATATAGGAAATCCCAACCTTGCGCTGAAAGAGGTGGACAAGGATTTCTGCAAGGGCTTCATCGCCTTTCTGAAAACCTGCACGTTCAACAACGGGAAAAAGACTTTGGGCAGCACCACCTGCCGTATTTTTGTAAACCGTTTGGCCGCCGCCTTGAACATGGCAGTCCGCGAGGGGCTGATTGACAGTAACCCGTTCAAGTTGTTGGATGCAAAGGAAAAGCCGCAAAAGAAAAGTGCAATGCGCGAGTTCCTGACCATAGAGGAACTGCGGACGCTGATTGCCACACCATGCCGATATGACATCGTGAAAAAGACTTTCCTGTTCTCGTGCATGACGGGGCTTCGGCTCGGTGATATGCAGCACTTGCGGTGGAGCGACACCAAGGATCTGAACGGCGTGCAGATGGTTTCCATCATCCAGCACAAGACCAAGCGTCCCGTCACCGTTCCGCTCAACACTTTGGCTTTGTCCTTGCTTCCTCCAAGACCGGAGAACGGAGAGGACGGCATTATCTTCCCGTTGGTGAAGAAGCCCGACAACGTGGCGAAGTACGTGCGGCGTATCAAGGCAAAGGCAGGGATAGAAAAGGACTTCACCTATCATAGCAGCCGACATTCGGCGGCAACGCTGGCGATAACGGCAGGTGCGGAACTCTACTCGGTCTGCAAGATTTTGGGGCATGGCAGCATCGCGTCCACGCAGGTTTACGCAAAGGTGAACATGGAGAAGAAAGTGGAGGCAATGAGCCT
>CALUGT010000012.1 GCA_944320265.1 uncultured Bacteroidales bacterium
TACGCCTCGACGTAGCCCGCTACGCTTTCGGCTAGGCCAGAAGCATGCTGCATGACACAAGCGGGCAATCTCCCCAAAGTCCAATGACCGATTTGGCTTCAACCAAGCCTTCTATCTTGGCATAATCCCAAATCGGCCATTAGACACGCCGGGTCTGTTTCCGATTGGGGGAATGATGCTTTCGGGCATCTTGCCCGCTACGCCTTGTCTAGGCCAGAAGCACGCTGCATGACACAAGCGGACAATCTCCCCAAAGGCTAATGAACGATTCGGATTCAAACCCCGACCCGTCGTCGGAAGACGAAGGATTTCCTTCTTACAGGAGTGCCGGCAAGCCGCAGCCTTTACCGGAAGCGCAGCGAGCACGGCGGGCAAAGAACCGGACAAGACCCGATTCCAAGCATATGCTTACCTTTGCCCCTTGAAAACGACATAGCATGAAAACACTCTATTTAGCCACCCACAACCTGCACAAGAAAGAAGAAATCCAGAATATCTTCGAAAGCCATCCCGTCCTTGGCGGGCTTTTCCGCATTGAAAGCATGGACTCGCTGGGCTTCCACGAGGAGATTCCTGAAACCGCCGGCACCTTGGAAGGGAACGCGCTCCAGAAAGCGCGGTACATCCACCAGAAATTCAATGTGGACTGTTTTGCAGACGATACCGGATTGGAAGTAGCCGCCTTAGGGGAACGCCCCGGAGTATTCTCTGCCCGGTATGCCAATATGCCGGACAGTTTCGAAGAAAGCGGATTCGTCAGCCCGGAATCATTGAAAATGCCAGACCCCACTTTCGACCAGAACATAGACCGCTTGCTGTTCAAACTACAGAACAAACCGCGCCAAGCCCGTTTCCGGAGCGTCATCTGCCTGATCATGGATGAAAGGACATATTATTTCGAAGGAGTCGTGAACGGCATCATACTCCATGAACGCCATGGCATTCAAGGCTTCGGCTACGACCCCGTATTCCAGCCCGACGGCTTCGACAAGAGCTTTGCAGAACTGGACATGGCCCGGAAAAACGCCATCAGCCACCGGGGAAAAGCCGTCGAAGCCATGGTATCGTTCCTGGAAAGGCGTGCAGCCCGCCCTTGACCTGGCAAAATCTTCACGACTTACCCTGCATGGAACGCAGGAAATCGTAAAGCCGGACTCCGGAAGAACAGCCTATCTTCTTCTTGAGACGGTTCTTGCTTGTGTATACCGAACTGGCCGCCCTATGTGTCAAGACCGCTATTTCTTTGGTACTGAGTCCTATCCAAACCAAGGCGCACAAACGCTTTTCCAACGGGCCCAATCCCGGGAAACGCTCCTCCAGCTTAGCCCAGAAATCCGGCTCCACACGCCGGAAATAAAGGAAGAACTCCTCCATCCCCTGCGGAGAATAAGCATCCAGAAGATGCTGCATCTCCGTAACATACAGCTTTTCCTTCAGTGTCAGCCCACTTCTTCGCAACAGCTGGAGCCGATCTGCCAGCCGGTTCATTAACGCACGAATCTTTATCTCATATAAAGCCTGCGCCGCAAGTTCCCTGTCACGACATTCTATTTCCTCGGACATATTCCGTTGCAAGCCCTCGATCAAATCCTCTCCCGCCAGCACGCTCTCGTCCTCCCTCGCCTTCATCAAACGGTTCATCCAACGCTGGCTTCGAAATCTCCCGAAAAGAAAATGCCGGTCCGCAACCCCATCTCCGACAAGCAGGTTTTCAAAACGGATATGCAGGGTATCTTCAGCTTGGTGATACCCGATGCGCGTCTGGCTGTCCGCAGCCACACTGACACTGTCATAAGGATACCACTGGATACGCGGACTGGCGCAAAGCGCATAGGAAATATTGATATCCGACAATTCCCCGTAACAAACAGAGGCTTCCTCCTCAGGGAAGAAATAAATCAAGCCATCCCCCGTCAGCCCGAAATAGGCCATTGACTGCCCGGCAAAAGGGAAATCGAAACCTATGGCACAGGCTTCCACACCCTTGCTTTCTCCTTGAACCGGCACGGATTCCGGGAAATCTTGCAAGGAAAGCCATTTCCCGCTCACGGTATCAAGCCCGGGCTTCAACTTGAAATCAGTCCAGCTCCCAGGCCGGGGAACCGTGCCTGCACCGACTTCGTACCGATAGGCACTGACCGGGACCTGCGCCCGCAATCCGGACATGCCGCCTGAATTTCAAATTCTTTTTCCTTGCCAAATGGCAATCCCCACGAAAAACGTAATTCACAATAACGTCTCACAATAACACAAATCCCTTATGGAAAACCAACTACGGAAAAGCAAAAAAAAGAATTCCAACAAAAGAAACGTAATCCCTCCTCCGGATTCGCTTGTTCCGGAAGCCATAGGCAAAAAAAAGAGGATGCCAGCGGGAACCGGCACCCTCCTCTTTCTCCGAAACCTGGCAGCATCAGGACAGCAAACGTCTCACCTCGTCCGGATTCTTGCATATCACATACAAATGATCCTTGGCTTGCAGGCGCGTATTGCCGCTAGGCACAATGTACTCGCCCTTGCGCAGGATCATCGTCACGCGGGTGTCGTCAGGCAACTGGGCTTCCAGCAAGGTCTGGTTATCCAAAGAAGAACCCTTGCGGACCATGATTTCGACCATCTCGGTCTTTGTGTCCAAATCCTTGCGCGAAAGCAGAGCCGGCGGCAACGTGTAAGCCAGCTTGAGACGTTTGGCCACCCAGGGAATCGTGCTGCCTTGCAGCACCATTGAAGAAAACGCAATGAAGAACACCAGGCTGAAAATCATGTCCGCATTCTGGATTCCGGCCAGCAAAGGATAGGTGGCGAACACGATGGCCGCCGCACCGCGCAAGCCTACCCAGGAAACAAACAACTGGTTCCGGAAATTGAAGCGATCCTTGAAAAACAGCATGCAGAGGAATATAGCCAGAGGACGAGCCACGATAATGATAGCCGCCGAGATGAGCAATCCTGTCCATTTCACATCCCATACCTGGCTGGGAAACACCAACAAGCCCAAGGTAAGGAACAGCACCAATTGCATCAGCCAGGCATAACCGTCAAAACTGTTGACAATGGTCTGGCGGTGCGAAATCCTATGGTTCCCGACAAAAATCCCGCAAATATAAACAGCCAGGAAACCGTTGCCATGCAAAAAGTCCGTGAATGAATAAGCGAACAGCATCAATGCGATAGCCAGAACCGGATACAAACCTTCATAACCGATCTTCAGCTTGTTGATCATCTTGGTCGAAATCTTCCCCATCAGAAATCCCATCAGGATCCCGACCGCCATCTGCACGAAAAGCATCAGAATCGCGCCGCCTACCGAATGGGTCGCGCTCTGGGCATCGACCATGCTCAGAAAGAACGTAGTCAGCAAGAACGCCATCGGGTCGTTGCTACCGCTTTCAAACTCCAGCAAGGGCTTCAGGTTGTATTTTAGCGAAAGGCTCTTGGTATTAAGGATATTGAACACGGCCGCCGCATCGGTGGAAGACACAATCGACCCTAACAGCAAAGATTCCGCCCAAGAAAAACCCGGAGCGCCGCCGATGCCGGTTATCAACTTGACCGCGATACCCACAAAGACCGCCGTCAACACGACCCCCAACGTGGCCAGAACCATCCCTTTCCCCAAAACCGGCCTTATCGACCGCCATTTTGTGTCCAATCCGCCGGAAAACAAAATGAAATTAAGGGCGATGACTCCGATGAACTGAGCAATGTCAGCATGTTCGTAACCGAACTGTATCTTGCCGATACCTTCCGAGCCGGCCAGCATCCCGACACCGAGGAAAATAATCAAAGCAGGAACCCCGAACTTGTAAGATGCCTGTCCGGCAAAAATGGCGATGAACAATAACAACGAGATAATCAATACGACATTGTGAGCGGTAATGACCATGCGCGAGAATATTGAAAAGTTAGAAATGTCCACAGAACCCGAT
Source organism: uncultured Bacteroidales bacterium (assembly GCA_944320265.1). GTDB lineage: Bacteria > Bacteroidota > Bacteroidia > Bacteroidales > P3 > Pullibacteroides. The sequence continues at coordinate 3,930 of CALUGT010000012.1, forward strand.
CCACCGATAAAACCCCAGAAGACCCCAGTAATGCAGAGTGGAATACAAAAATAATGGAATCCGGACATAAAGTCAAGCGCAACAAAAAAAAGCGTACCTTTGCGACCGTTTCCACGATGGCGGAAGACGCGAAACCGGACAAGGGGCGCAGGACTGTTCCATGACGGGACTGCCGAGAGAGCCCGGCCATTCCCGCAGCCATGATCGCAAAGGAAGGAAAAAGAGGAAAAAGATGCTGAAACACACTGAAATCAAAGACCTTGTAAAGCTTTCGCTCCAAGAAGGCGAAACACGGCCCGTCACCGTCAAAGGATGGGTCCGGACCAAACGCGGCAACAAGCATGTAGCTTTCATCGCCCTCAACGACGGAACCTGCGTGCAAAGCCTGCAAGTGGTGGCGGAACTGCAGACAGAAGAAAAAACGGACGGTTTCGATGACGACCTGATGAAAAGAATCACGACAGGCGCCTGCCTCTGCGTGGAAGGCGAGCTTGTCAAATCGATGGGCAAAGGCCAGAATGTGGAAATCCAGGCACGGAATATCGTGGTGTACGGCGAAGCCAATCCCGACACATACCCCTTGCAGAAGAAAGGGCATTCCTTGGAATTCCTGCGCGAGATAGCCCACCTGCGGCCCCGCACCAACACCTTCGGCTGCGTGCTTCGCCTGCGCCATGCGATGGCCTACGCCCTGCACCAGTTCTATCATGACCGAGGGTTCGTCTACCTGCATACGCCCATCATCACCGGTTCGGACTGCGAAGGTGCCGGCGAGATGTTCCAAGTGACCACTCTGGACTTGGCGAACCTTCCCAAAAAGCCCGACGGCAGCATCGACTTCAGCCAGGACTTCTTCGGGAAGTCGGCGAAGCTGACAGTTTCAGGGCAGCTGGAGGGAGAGCTGGGCGCGATGGCCCTTTCCAAGATTTACACTTTCGGCCCCACCTTCCGGGCAGAAAAATCCAATACGCCGCGCCACTTGGCCGAGTTCTGGATGAACGAGCCGGAGATGGCCTTCTACGAAATAGAGGACAACATGGACTTGGCCGAGGATTTCCTGAAGCATCTCACCTCCTACGCGCTCGAAAACTGCATGGACGACCTCAGGTTCCTCAACGACATGTATGACAAGAGCCTGATAGACCGCTTGGAACACGTACAGAAGATGTCGTTCGAACGCATCACCTACACCACCGCCGTGGATGTCCTGAAAGCATCGAACGCCAAGTTCGAATATCCGGTGGAATGGGGCGTGGACCTGCAATCCGAACACGAACGTTTCCTGGTGGAACACCACTACAAGAAACCCGTCATCATTACCGACTACCCCAAGGAAATCAAGTCGTTCTACATGAAACAGAACGAGGACGGCAAGACAGTACGCGGCATGGACGTGCTCTTCCCGCAAATCGGGGAAATCATCGGAGGGTCCCAGCGCGAGGAAGACTTGGACAAGCTGCTGAACCGCATCCATGAATTGAACATGCCCGAACAGGCTTACTGGTGGTACCTCGACACCCGCCGATTCGGCACCGCGCCGCACAGCGGATTCGGGCTTGGATTCGAACGCCTGTTGCTGTTCATCACCGGCATGACCAACATCCGCGATGTGATCCCGTTCCCGCGTTACCCGCAGAACGCGGAATTCTAAAACGTGAAAGGAGGCCGGGTCGAAGCAAAACTTGACCCGGCCTCCTTGTTTTATACAGGAAACACGGAGTCATGCTCCGTCCGGTTCCGCATGGGAAACAGGAAACTGTCCGGAGAACAGCTGTCATCCTCTTTTGCAAATTTTCGATTAAATCGCAAATCCGCAAAGAGACCCCAACGCAAACCAGAAATAAATCGATCCGGCTTGGTTCGATGCCCAGCTTGCGCTATCTGCACAGAATCATACAACGAGGCCATAAGCACCTTTTACGACAGGTTCCGACTTCACATCGAATGCGGCATCGAAAACGGACCCTGCACGAAGCCTCTGCACGCCTACCTATCCTTTTTTTGCCCTGTACCGCTGATTCGGATGTTTTGGAACATTGGGATATTCCCGCTCCAATAAACCCTCTGCAACCATGATAGGAATAGCTCTGTTTTTCAGATATAGCGGACTCCTCCCTACCTTTTCGGCTATGGTCTCCAATGATTCAAAATCAACACACGCTTGCAGGATAGTCATACACAAAATCACTGTAAGACAATCTTTTTTCCATCTGGAAAGCTAGCAACATTCGCCTGTTCCAGCGTAATACCGTCGAGCTTGAATTTTCCATCTTTTTCTTTGACACCCAACACAATGACTCCGCCCTGAGTATTGGCGAAAGCGGAATAGGTCTCCCAAAAACTGCCCGGGAATCCTCCTTTCGCGGATTTGAACTCCACCTCAGCCGATTCACAGTCGGCCATCAACGACTCGATTTTTCTACAAAATCGTAGTTGTCAAACAGCGTCAAGTCTTTCTCATCGTCTTCCATTCCATCTGACCGTTTTAGCAAAATCAAGGAAAATGCCTAAATAACCCTCTGGGGATTAGCGTGTTGTATTACCCCTCCCGAAAAACAGGGTATCACTCCAGCCCCAATATCCCGGCTATCTCCATCGCACGGTCGGCAATACGCCAAGCCCCGGAAGCTTGCAGCTCTTCACGTCCCCGGAACCCCCAGCTGACCCCGATGGAGCGCAAGCCCGCGTTGGCAGCCGTCAGCATGTCCACATCCGAGTCTCCTATGTAAACCACCTCGGCCGGCTCCAAGCCCAACTGCTCGCAAATATAGAAGACCGCTTCCGGCTCCGGCTTCATCGCCAGGAAACGGAATCCGCCGGCAGGCCTTTCCGAAGAAGCCAATGACTTGGACAAGGCGGCCTCTGCCGATGCCGACAAGCCAGATCCGCCGCCCGAAACGGAACCGGACGGCGATACCTCCGAACCGGAAGCATGCGCCATGCCAAAAGCTTCCGGTCCGCCCGCAAAAGACGGATGCCAGGACTCCGGAACGGAAACGCCCGCCCCTAAGACGCAATCGAACTTCCATGGAGCGAACAGTTCGGCGATAATCTTTTTCGTGACCGAATCCGGCTTGTTCGACAGCACGCAAAGACGGACATGCCGGGCAGCCAGCGCGTCGAGCAAATCGGCCACGCCCGGATACATCGTGGTCTTGACCAAATAATTCCGGCCATAGTCCGCCAGAATCTTATCCCGGCATCGTTCCACCGTGGCATCGTCCCGCCTGTCCTCCGGCAAGGCATTCCAGACCAGATTACGCAACCCCCGGCCCAGGAAAAGGCCGTATTGCGAGACAGGCCAGACGGGGAAGCCTTCTTCAGCCAACGTGCGGTTGGTAGCATCGGCCAGATCCTCTTTGGAATCGATCAAAGTCCCGTCCAGATCGAAAATCACGGCCTTCACCGACACCGACTCTTTGTTTTCCATAACACAAAAGACTTAGAAACTGTTTAAAATTTCTTACAATCCTGAAAAGACTGAATTTTCAGGAACCGGTTTCAGGATTTTGTTTGCCCATCGGGGGCTATTTCGGGTCTGGGTTGAGCGATGCGCCATCCCTCCAATCCCCTCCCGATGGCCTGAACAAATAAATTCAAACAGCTTCTTATGTTCAATCGCGCGGACACTGCCGACACGGCAGTCCCTCATCGTTTGCTCCGATGAAGCCCGCAAGCCACCCTCCGCGTTTTCCGCCTTCCTCCGCATCCGCGCACATCGCACGCCCTTGCCAGCATCAGCCCAAGCCTCCCGGCCAGCACCGGGGAAGCCATGCCCCGCGAAAGCGGAAACCGCTCCGGATTGACTCGCAGAATCCGGGCAGAAGCCTCTCAAGCCTCGCCCTTGATATCCTCCAGCCTCACCAATTTATTCACGATGGCATAAATGGTCAGACCTGCCGAACTGTGTATCTGCAATTTGGAGGAAATGTTCCTGCGATGCGTGATAACGGTATGGGAAGAAATGCAAAGCTCGTCGGCAATCTGCTTGTTGGTATAACCGCGGACCACCAAGGCCACAATTTCTTTCTCCCGCTGGCTTAAAGCCTTCTCGCCATCCTCGGCATCGTTCTTCCGGTTTGCCAGGCGTTCCACCTTTTCCCTGATGGCATCCACGCTGTCGAACAAGGATACCGTCTCGTCAAAACCTTCGGTATGTTTCTGTTCCCGAAGATTGTCCACAAAAGCCACGCATATCAGATCCGGCAGATCCACATGCGAACGCAGCTTCTGGACCGAACCCAGTTCAGGCAGCAGCGGGCTCACAATCAAGACTTCCGGCTTCTCTGCCATCAGATAGGGAATCAGTTGGCCGCCCGGATCCATCCTGAGGACCTTGAAACCATTGTTGATCTGACGGAGTATCGTGATAAGGCCGTCGGCAATGATGTCGGAGTCCTCCACTATGACAAATTTCAACATTCTCCCCATGGCACTTATTTTTCAAGCAATTCGATCAAAGGCACCAACAAGCAATCCTCCACCGTGTTATGCTGCCGCAAATCGTCCGCGCAAGTAAAGATATCAAACAAGACAGCATTGAACACATTGCCTGTCTTTCCGGTATAATACTTGATCAGGATATCCCTCAATTCGGTCAGACGGCTTTCTATGTCACTATGTTGCTTCCTGAAAATAGAGATATGGTAATCGATTCCGGCATCCCCCTGCACCAAAGACCGGACATAGGGGAATACTACCTTCTCTTCGTAATCCATGTGCTTCCTTACTTCAGCCACGTACTCGTCAAAGTAGCGCATGACCACCACTGCCACGTCTTTCTCCCCGTCCATTGCTTCCAGAAGCCTGGCCCGGATAGAAGGCAGGCGGTAGTCCAGAAAATAATCGTGCGAATTGTGCAGGTACTTGACAATAGCTTCGGGATGAAGGGCCTTGTCCACCTTGGGCAAAGTGCCTTCGCCATGCAACCCCATATTCACAATGGCCAAGAAGGTCTTGACATCCACATCATTGCATTTGCAGACCTCTTCTATGTCTCTGTCCCCGAAGCCCATCGGAATCCCGAAACGGCTCAGCACAAACAACATGGAATGGTCTTCGCAAATCAAGTCGCACATCTTGTCGTGAGGTCCGTACTGTATCATTATGTCTGATTTTTCTAATTGTGTATCTTTACAAGTTTTTAGGACAAGCCCGTAAGAGAACAAAATTAAGCATATATCCCGATACTTATGCAAACAACTTGGCAAAACGTCCCAGAAGAGAGCCTGGGCGAAGCGTCCCGGAGTGATTCGGGCATCCCCCTCAGAACGTTGCTCGCATGCATCGAGCAATGGGTTCCTTTTTCCTGGCAAGAAAGCTACGACAACGCCGGCCTTATCTTAGGCGACCCTGACCGGAACGTGACGGAAGCATTGGTCTGCTTCGACGTGACCCCCGAAGTGGTGGACGAAGCTGTCCGGATCGGGGCGGACCTGATAGTCTCGCACCATCCGGCCATCTTCAAAGGCATCAAACGAATCAATCCGGCAAGCCGCCTGGGATACATGATCAAGCAGTCATTATGCCATGATATCGCCTGGTGCGCCCTGCACACCAATCTGGACAACACGCTGAACGGGGTCAATTCTTATCTGTGCGAGCAGTTAGGACTGAAGGATGTGCAGCCATTGGCACCTCTCCAGGACATCTACGGGAAACTGCAAGTCTATGTGCCGGAAGCTTACGCCGAGAAATTGAGGCAGGCACTGGCCGAGGCAGGCTGCGGCGCCGGCGCCAGGTACGATGCCTGTTCTTACAGCAGCCGCGGAGAAGGCCGGTTCCGTGCCGGCAGCCAGGCGCATCCGTTCAGCGGGCAGATTGGAGAGCTGCACTGCGAAGCCGAATGCAAGATAGAGTGCCTGTACCCGCTGCACAAGACCCGGCAGGTACTGGACGTCCTGCGGACAAACCATCCCTACGAGGAACCGGCCTTCGACCTGCTCCCGCTCCGGAACGAAGCCACAGGGCAAGGCGCCGGCGCAATCGGGAACCTGCAGGAAAGCCTGCAAGAAACCGAACTGTTGGACAAGCTCAAGGAATTGACCGGAACGCATTGCATCCGACATTCAGGGTTCCGGGGACGGAAAATCCGACGCATCGCACTCTGCGGCGGCAGCGGTGGTTCGTTCATCGGAAACGCCTGCGCCAGGCAAGCCGATGCCTATATCACAGGAGACCTTAAATATCACGACTTTGCTGATGCAGGATCCGGCACATGGCTCGTGGACATAGGACATTTTGAAAGCGAAAAATTTGCCATGGAACTCATCTTTAGGTTCATTCGGAAAAATTTTCCTAATTTTGCCGTTTCCATATCGGAGCAGGCTCGGAATCCGGTATCTTTTTATTGAAGCCCGAGCTTAGGAGCCGCATCCGGGAAAAGACAGGAGCCGGCCTCCAGCCGATGCAGCGAACTGATTTGACACTTTTTCGTAAATACATATCAAGATGAAGGAAAAAACCGGGCAAAAAGAAGAAAAACCTGTAGTGGTATCGGATGAAAGGGATCTGGACATCGAACAGAAGCTCACATCCCTCTACGCGCTCCAATGCGTGGATTCCGCTATCGATAAAATCCGCACCCTCAGAGGCGAACTTCCTCTGGAAGTGCAAGACCTGGAAGACGACATAGCCGGATACAACAGCAAAGCGGAAAAAATCGAAGCCGAGATGGCCGAAATCTCCCAGAACATTGCCGACCGCAAGGCTGCCATGACCGAGATCAAGGCGCAGCTCAAAAAATACGACAAGCAGCTCAAAGATGTCAAGAACAGCCGTGAATACGATGCCCTGAACAAGGAAATCGAATACCAGAAACTGGAGAACGAGCTGCACGAGAAACGGATCCGGGAAGCCAGCATGTCACTGGAGAAGAAGAAGGCCGAGCTGGAAAAGGTGGAGGAAGAAAGAACCGAGCGCCAAAAGGATCTGGACCTGAAGAAAGGCGAACTGGATGAAATCGTAGCTGAAACGGAAAAGGACGAAAAAGCCTTGATGGAAAAGTCCGAACGCTACCAGAAGCGTATCGAGCCCCGCTGGCTCCGCCTCTATGAACGTATCCGCAACAACGCCCACAACGGGCTTGCCGTGGTTTGCGTGGAAAGAGAATCCTGCGGCGGATGCTTCAGCAAGATCCCGCCTCAACGGCAAATCGACATCCGGATGCACAAGAAGATGATTTCTTGCGAATACTGTGGACGGTTCCTTGTCGACGACACCATCAAGGAAAAAGCGGAAGAAATCGTGGAAAACGACAACTGACAAGGCAAGCACGGCATCCGGGATCTGCCGGAACGGCAGCCTGTCAAGCCCGTTTCAAAGAAAGAGGGCGGCTCAAAAGATGATTTTCCGACAAAGAATCCTCGATAGGACACATTCCAGCGTGGATTCTCGTTTGGAAAGCCGACTTTTGGGTCACCCTCTTTTTCTTTACCAGAATCTACCCATCATGCCTGCCAGCCAATAAGCAAAAGAGCTTCGGCCTTCCACGATCGGCTTCCCAAAGAAAAGGCCGACCCACTGCGGATCGGCCTTATTCCAACCAAAACCACACGGCACAGCCTCAGCGTTTCACCACTTTCTTGCGGAGCAAGCCGTCCACATCGAGGAAATACATGCCGGCAGGATAAGACTCCATGTCGATTTGGTGTTCCGGACCGTCTGCCTCATGCTGGTAAACCACACGCCCGTTCATGTCGAAGAGGCGGATTGTACCCAAGGCGCAAGAGGAAGCAACATGCAGCTCGTCCAAGACCGGATTCGGGTACACGGACACTTCGATGTCCGCAGCAGACGCACGGGAAGTCGGTTCCACCACATCCACATAATCGAAAGCATCATCAAAAGCAACATGAATACCGAGGCGGCATGGGAAGATTTCATGCTCCACTTCCAGAAAATCCATCCCAAATTCTTCCAGAAGCTGAAAAGCTATCATGGTGCCAAAAAACTCACCGAAAACGAACTGCGCCTCTGCGCCTATTTCCGTATCGGCATGTCGGCCAAGCAGATAACCCAGATACTCAATGTCAGCCCCGAAGCCATCCGGATTCATCGCTACCGCCTCAAAAAGAAGCTCATGTTAGGGGAAGAGGAGAATATCGACGATTTCATCCGCAACGTGTAAACAGGCAGCCCAAGCCTATTTCAACTGCCGGATAAGCATCCCCGGAACAAATCCCGTGCCGGACACCGTCCGGAACGTGGTGGCTGTCAGTTCAGCTCCCTCAGCCTGCTCCTCAAAAGCCATATAACGGTTGTCCCATATCTTCCCTTTCCAAGGCTTCACTATCCCGACCCGGCGGTACACCGTCCGACCGTCCTCACGCTGCACCGCTTGCAGAACCTCGAATTTGGAAGAAGGTTTCAAACCCTCCTTCATGCCAATCTTTGCCACGACCCTCCCGTCCTCTACCGCATAAACCGGAGTCTTCACCTTGAACGCCTCGAATTTCTTCTGCAATCCTACGATATTCCGATCCATGGCACGGGCGCAGACTTTGCGGATGATGTCCTCGTTGGAATGCACGCCCTTCATCACGGTTTTCTCGCTTTTCACCTTGTACTTTCCTAGATACTTGAGTCTGAACAAATCTGTTTGCTCGAACAAGGCTTTTCTCCGGAGACGCTCCGCTTCGGGCGTATTCTCGTCCACCCAGTAATCCGAATAAAAGATGCCGGCAATCGAGTCGTTCCAGACCAACTGGTACAAATGGGTCATCACTTTCACCTTGAAACCCGCCAGATTGTCGGCGATGATGGAACCTAAAGCCGCCGAACCGGCAACGGCACCGGCTATCGCCTGGGCATCCTCGTCCTCCGCCGCCGCTGTCGCCACCAAAGCCGCCTGTGCCACCACCTGCAAGATGGCACTGGCCAGTCGGGCCTGCTGTTCTTTGTCAACATAAACGATATCATTGACCGTGATGAAAGTATTTCCGATCAATTCTTCCCCGGCATCGGAGAGCATGGCCAATCCCCTCTTGGTCATACGAGCCTCGACCACATCCATTTCCGTGGCATTGTAATTGCCCCGGTCAGCCACTAAATCCACATTGAACACGCCTTTGGAATCCCGGTTGAACCATTTGGCCACCAAACGCCTGGCGACATGGTTCCCGTTCAGGAAAGCAGAAATCTCATAGGGTTGCACCGCCCTTCCCGTCAAGGCTTCCACTCGGCGGACATCCAGATTATGGTCTTCATACTTGTCAGGGGTGGGCAAGCCTAAGTAAACATAATCTATCTGGGCGGCATACTTGGCCTGCGGATGAGCCACCAAAAGAGAATACAAGGAACTCCGCCTATACTGCGCATCGGCAGCATTCGACAGACGGTCCTGAGCACGACCCGGCATACTCGCAAAGCACAAGAAAACAAAAATCCCGAATCCCAAAAACGATTTATTGTCCTTCATCTGTGTCCTTTTTTAAACAAGTTCGTCAAATCTGGCCGAAATGCTCCTCTCGAAAGGGATCCCGGACATGAAAAACGCAGGAAAACGCCGCTTCGGGGAGAGAGACGCACAGAATCACCTGATGCAAGGAAATATCTTGGAAACGGACTCGGCCGGCCGCAGCCCCTCAATACCCCCACAGACTCTCCGGATCCACTTTCTGGTTAATCTTGAAACTATTTGCCTTGGTCATCAGCCACGCATCAGCCAGTTCCTCCACAGTCTTGCAAAACCTGGTAACCAGGAAACCTGTATAATGCAACAAAGCGTACTGCCGGTTGGCCTGGACCAGAATCAAGGGACACAAAGCCCATGTCTTCTCCTTTGCATAATATCGGTACAGAAAAATTATCTGATCGTATGCCGGTGCCGCCACACCGATGCCGTCCGCCGTCATCAGGCCGTACTTGCCGTCCTGTTTGTAAAGATAGGCATCGAACATGGGAGGGAACCAGACCGAGTCCAGTCTCCGCAGGTTCCGGTTTCCCTGCTTCCAGCCTGCCTTCCTGAAATCGGCCACTTTCAGATGCTCCTCTACATCCTTGTAAACCAAACGAGAGGAATCGCCGTCCACAAAACGCACCGCAAAGGTCTCCACCCATTCCGTGCCAGGATCAAACATGGACTGCTGCTGCCCAGCATCTCCGCCATAAGTCCATCGGCACACCGGAATTTCTTCCTCGAATTTCTGGACCCGGATCCGTGTCTGAATCTGAGACTGTCCGATACCGGACAAAGCAAAAGCCGATATAAAGAAAAAACTTATCTTTTGCAGATGCCGCTTTCTCATACTACTCCTTCTTGATTATGCAATAGAACACGCCTCCGTCCTCCTTCTGTCAAAGCCCTGGTCCAATCCGGACAGCCACGAAGGCAGGCTCCATGATCCGGGACAGACAGGAACCCGTCCCGCAACTTTTGCACGCCTGATTCACAGACCCTGCCTTTAAAAGCCGTTTCCGCGCTTTCCCGAACCGCACCCGCTTACCGGAGCCAGCCCATCAAGCCGTAGGTGGTTGGCTGCTGCCCGGTCCCGTAGGCCACGCCGACTTGTCTCATGGCCTCGATCCGCTGGCTTTCCAAATCCACGCCGTCCTGCCATTTCTTCATCTCGAACTGCCAGTCAGCCAGAACCTTGTCGCGAATCTCGGTATAGAGTTCCATCGCTTCGGCGTGGCATTTGGCATCGGGATAAATCTGGCTCAGGAAAACGCCGGCAGCTTCCGCTCCTTCCGAATTCTGGTGAGCCGCCCAAGCGGCACGCGCCTTGGCCAAATTGATATCGCACAGGTAATCCACATAAGACTGGTAAATCTCCAAGGTGGCGGCCATGGCTTTCTCATAAACATCCCGGACGGCATCCGGAATGGAAGTCAGCAGGAAGAAGGCCTCCTCGTATTTGCGCTGGGCAGCCAAAGTCTTGGCCTGCTGGATAATCAAATCCCCTTGCTGCCGGTAATACGCCAGAATCTTGTCCTTGCCTTCGGCAACGAACCGATCCAGTTGCTGGTTCTTGACCGGCATATGCTGCAAGGCATCGATGAAGCTCTTGGTCTCGTTAGTCCCCACGCCAGTAGCGCGAACCGTAGTGGAAGAATAAATCTTCTGGTCGAAATAGTCAGCGATATAAAGAGTGATTTCCATGTTCTGGGAAATCTGGGTCGGCGGGCCGGGCAGAATATCCTTGCTGCTCATATTGACATTGGCTGCAATGAAGAAACGCCCGAAATCCTTGCCGGCGGCAACGCCATTGTTGACGGCCACCTGAATCAGCTTGTTCGCCAGATAGGATTCCGCCCCGGATGGAAACGGATCCGGTTGTTCCGGCACTATGACCGACAAAGTAATGCCCTGTCCTATCAAACCGTTGCCTTGGGCGCAAGCCGGGACATACCCCGCCAAAACGAACCCAAAGCCCAATAGCACTGTTTGCAACGTCCTCATTTTTCAAGTATTTTAAATTCATTAAAAACAGCTTCCCCCTTGCAGGCAGCTGTGCGCCGGAAGGCTCCATCTCAAATCCATTCATCAAAAAAAAACGCCTTCCCCTTTCCCGATACCCGATTCCGCGACCCAACGCGAAAAAAGCCCCACGGAGAACCTCGTTTCCGGAATCCGGCCTTCCTCGAAAAACAAGGAGACCGGCCAGCTTACCCGGCAAGGACCCTTTTCTTCCGGCACATCATTTTTCTCCCAGAATCAAGGTGGCCGAACCCAAACCCATCGGAATCACCTTGGAATCGATATTGTAAGGATCTTTCAGCAAATAACGGCGCAGCTCGCGGACAAAGCCTTCCGTGTCCATCGCCATTCCTCGCGTGTTGTACAGCGGGATCCTCACCTGTTCATAGTTGATGTAGTTCTCGCTGCCGCCCAGCTTGCTGAAACGGTGTTCCACCGTATTGTTGTACATCCATTCATCGATAATCTCGCTCAACGCATAGCCGTCGTAATCCTGATCCAGGTTCAATCCGCTGCCGTTGTCGAACACGCGGATAGTGACGGCCACTTCACGCCCGTTGGCGAACAAATCATCGAAATAGCTCTGCAGCCTGGCCGTGAAGTTGTCCATGTTGGCCAGGACAGCTTCTTCCAGCAGCACCGGGACATCGGCCGTCATAGACGGTTCGCCGCTTCCCTGAGCCCCTGCAATCTGCTTGCCAGTGTAAGCGTCCAAGCCTTGCAGATTATAGGTGACATAGGACTTGGGGCCGTTCTTGTTGACCGTCCACGTCAGTTGCAGGATAATGTCGGCCTGAGCCACCTGGCGAATCCGATCCAAAGGAGACTCAGCCAGACCGGAACCCGAAGTACTGCTCGAAATCAGATTGTTCTGGGCCGTGGTCTGCTCGATGGAACGCAACACGGTCTCCAGGTTCTTCAAAGGGAATCCTCTGTCCGCCATCAAGGTATTGATTTTCCCGATGACAAGCAGTAGGTCGGGGCTGTTCTGGAATGCCTTCTTGTAGTCGGGAACCACCACTTCCGAACCCTGGTTGTCGTAAGTAGCCACATAGCCGTTCTGGTTACACCATACATCGCTGGGGACCACCATCAAGGTAGGCTTACGAGCCTGCCCCAGCAAGGTTGCCACACCCGCGACAAAGGCGAAAGCGAAAACAAAAATCCGTTTCATATCATTCTCTTTAAAGTCCTTACGGAAGCCGATCACTCGGCAGGCAAGGTTTTGTTTGCATCTATTTCCCGATTTCCATCAATGAGCTGAAGACAGGCAAGACTGGTTCCAGCCAACTGCCGCACCTCCTGGGGCCTAAGACCGCAATATCGCACCTATGCGCCTGTGCCTCTGTGCTTCGCCATCGCGCCGGACATCCAGCATGTCCGGAAAGACAGAGATTCGGGCCCCAACAAGCATCGCACGCAGGAAGCGTCCGGTCTGTTTCCACTCTTCTCTTCAGAACCCCGTCCCTATTTCAGAACCCCGTCTTCCCGCAATCTGGCCCGCAGACCGGGATAATCGACCCGGACCACCATGCTGCATGTAATCCCGCCTTTCATCCGGGCGTGAGTCCACGAACCGGGACGACGGTCCTTCATGCTGACGTATTCCAGATAGTCGCCTCCATCGGCAAAGAACTTGTCGAAATACGCCTGGTATTTCTCCCTGGCGTTCGCTTCGGCCACGATCGGCCGCGCCTCGCAACCGCCCTGTCCCCGGAGAATCCCCTTGAACAGGCAATCGTACACCGCATTCTTCTTAGCCTGCTCTTTGGCATCGCCAAGATAACGGCCTTTGCCCCAAGCCCGCACGGTATGCGAACCATCGTGTTCCGAGTTCAGGCAAACGGTTTCCATGCTCTGGTACGGCACCACTCCTTTTCGGGTGTTGTTGCACGAAGCCAAGCCGGCAGCCAGCAAGGCAAACAGAATTATTTTCAGCGTTATCGTTTTCATGTCTCCAAGTTTTTATCAGCGAACAACACTTTGCGCATCAAAAGGTTACCAAGAGTATTGGCAGACGCTGCCCGCAAAGTCCCCGGCACAGCGCGAAAAGCAAACCCGCGCAGGGGTTGCAATAGCTCCCGCACCTCGGAAGGCGTTTGCCGGCAGGCGTACTATCCATGCTCCCTTTTGCGGAATCATGCGGTTCAGAAGCTGTTTGAAATTTCTCACAATCCTGAAAAGGCTGGATTTTCAGGGAGCGGGTTCAGGATTTCGTTTGCCCATCGGGGGCTATTCCGGGTCTTGGTTGAGCGATGCTCGAAGATGGCTTGGTCTCGGAGAAATCAAAGCAAGCTTTGATTCCCCGCTCGACTTTCGCTATCGTTTGCCTTTTTCTCGTCAGATAGCCCAGCTATCCTCCTTTGAAAAACGCCGCGCCATCCCTTGAAATCCCCTCCCGGTGACCTGAACAAATAAATTTAAACAGCTTCTCAGAACCCGGAAGAAAGGCCCTTGATCACGCCGGCCGCTTCCAGATCCTTGCGCAACTGGTCTTTAGCGACCTGCACCGTGGTAGTGAACTTCCACTGGCCTTTCAGCTTGACCCTCTCCACATTGGGCGAAACCGAAAGCACATACTTGCCGTAATCCCCCGCAGGTGCAAAAAACTTCTTGAAATAATCCTTGTAGGTCTGCTGCCCCGCCGGGTCGCGCATCAAGGCAGGCTGGGAAGGGCATCCCTGCAGGCCACCTGTCACGCCTTTGAATATCACGCCATGCACGGCCGCCATTCCGGCCTGCTGCAAATCAGGCTTCTTGCCCTTGGCATAGAAAGAGACTTTCAGCACATAAGTGCCGTCCGTCCCAGTTCCCGCGCACTGGATTTCATACTTGTAATTCCAGGCATCCTTTTCCGCTTTCTTCTGCGCGGAAAGGCTCAAAGGCAACATCAGCATGGCCAGCAAGGCCACTGCTGCCATTCTCAGATTCTTCATGCGTCCAAAGTTTAAGGTATTCTGCACGGCGGGCCGACCCGCCGTGCCCGACGGCATCTCCCGCCGATCGCGACAAGCCGCCCAAACACGCTCCCCGTCTCCTGCCCCATGAGGGAAACCCTCAGGCAGATTTCCGGTTCAGACGGGTAAAGATACATTTTCTTTCCATTATGACAAAACAACGACACGACAAAAGACAAAAAAAAGACAAAAGGACTGACCGGATTCAAGCCCCGAAGCCAGCCGGAAGGAAGGACAGTGCCGATGCCGAGTCGGCCGCGCCACGCCCGGATCACATCCTCGTCCGCCCGATTTCCCTGAGCAACAAGCCTGGATAGAATTCCCCGCCGCTTATCTTCCGGAAGGTTGTGGCTTCCAAGGCAGAACCTGCCGCCTTTTCTTCCGTGGCCATGTAGCGGTTATCCCAGATACGGCCTGCCACAGGCTGCACCACGCCCACCCGGCGGTAATGCGTCCTGCCCTTCTCGTCCTGGTACTGCTCCAGCACTTCGTATTTCTTCTGCGCGGACACGCCTTCCTTCATCCCTATCTTAGCCGTGATGGCTGGAGAAACCGCAAAAATCGGAGTCTTTATCTTGAACTCGTCGTAAGTGGTCTGCAAGGCTGCCAGAGATTCGTCGATGGCACGGGTGCAGACTTTGCGAATCATCTGCTGCGGGTCGTACACATTGACCCCCTGCATGGAAATGTTCCCGCTCTTCACGCTTTGCTTGCCGATATACTTCAGCCTCACGAAATCGCTGAGATTGAAAGCCATCCTCTTGGCCTCGTCCCTCTCGCCCTCTCCTATGTAGTACTGGCTGTAAAACCGGCCTGCCACTTCCTCGTTCCACTCCAACCGGTACAGATACGAAGTCACCGTGACCCCGAAGCCTTTGATTTCGGATACCAAAGCGTTCATGCTGGTGCCAAGGTCGCTGAAAGAATCAGCCAGATCGGAATTCCCGGACATCCCGCCCACGACTCCTCCCGCCACGGAAAACAAGACTTGCAGCACAGCCCCCGCGATTTTCGCGCCCTGGTTCCTGTCCACATAACGGATATCGTTGACAACCACGAACGTATTGCCTATCAGTTCCTCTCCGGCATCGGCCAAGGCGTAATAACCTCTTTCCTTCATCCTGGCAAGCTCCACATCAAAGTAAGTGGCATCGTAAAGCCCCCTCCGCGCTATCAATTCCACATTGCATTCCCCGGTTTCCGGGTTGCGGTTGAACCATCGCGCCAGCAGCCTGCGTCCCACATTGTTACGTTCCAGGAATGCCGCAACCTCCTCTTCATCCACTTTCTTCCCCGGATGGGTCACCACCTTGACGCTCAAATCATGATTATCGAACTTGTCCGGAATGGGAATCTGATTGAACACATCCTCTATATCCTTGTAGTATTTCATACCGTCATGGCTTATCAGCAAGGAGTACAAAGAACTGCGGCGGTATTTCTGGCTGTTTTCCTGCGCCCTCGATGAAGCCAGGAACAACAACGCGCACATCAAGGCTGTCACTATCTTTTTCATTGTCTTGTCTATATTTTCAAGCATTACACTCATCTTTTTTTGGCGATACCGAATCGAACGCGGCCATCGGTTGCCCGGCGGCTGTCTGAAATTTCTTGCAATCCTGAAAAAATGAATCAAACCCGAACCGGCCATCAGACACGCCGGGACTGTTTCCGATTCCGAGGACGAGGCTTTCGGGCATCTCGCCCGCCTTTGCCCGCATCCCGCTCCTCGCTACGCCTTCGGCCAGGCGTGAGGCATGCCGCATGACACAAGCAGGCAAGCTCCACAAAGTCTAACGACCGATCCGGGTTAAGAAGCTGTTTAAAATTTCTTGCAATCCTGAAAAGGCTGGATTTTCAGGGACCGGTTTCAGGATTTTGTTTGCCCATCGGGGGCTATTTCGGGTCTGGGTTGAGCGATGCTCGATAATAGCTTGGTCTCGGAGAAATCAAAGCAAGCTTTGATTCCCCGCTCGACTTTCGCTATCGTTTGCCTTTTTCACGTCAGATAGCTTGGCTATCCTCCTTTGAAAAACGCCGCGCCATCCCGCGAAATCCCCTCCCGATGGCCTGAACAAATAAATTTAAACAGCTTCTAAAAATCCCAATAATCGGACGGGATGACCGCATCGATACCAAAATGTTTCGTCTCGTTTTTCTTGCGTATCTGGAACAGGGAAACATCCCGCTTTGTCAGATCCCGTTTCCCGCCCGGCAGGTAAACGGCCTCCAGTATCTCGGCAAAATCATCCTCGCTGGCCAGCAGGAAAGGAATCACGGTCTTTCCTTCCCGCGAGATTCCGCCGAAAAGCCCCGATTGCTGCACGCAAGCCACCCCGCCAATGAAACGAGGGCTTGCCTGTGCGTACCGGCAGGGAACCACCGTGTTCCCAAGGGTGTCCACATAACCCCATTTCCCGTCCTTCTCCACGACAGCCAGCCCATCGTAAAAGTCCGAGACCGTATCGTAGATTAACGGGATCACTTCGTTTCCGGCATAATCCAGCCAGCCGCCCTTCCCATCTTTCATCACCGCGATGCGGCCTTCTTGCACTGCCCCGACTTGACTGTACACGAAATCCGTCAAAGCAATGCCGTCCATGCCTATCAATCCGTATTTTGCCTTGCCTTTCGGCACCGGCTTCCGGGTATTTTCCACAATGGGCCGGCCTTTCCGGTTACTGGCAGCCTCTGCTGCCGAAAGCCTGATTACACCGACCCCTTCCTGGAACACTCTGGCCCAGCGCAAGACCGGTGGCGTCATTTCCTGCCCTTTGGCATCGACATACAGCAAACTGTTTCCCGAACGGCACACGAAAATCCCATCGGCATAGTCGCCCACGCCATCGTACTTCAAATCAGCCAAATACTTCCCGTCAGTCCCGATAAAACCGTATTTGTCCACACCTCGCATGGCTTTTGTTTTTTTATCGTAAGTGGCGATACCTTTCACCCGGGCAATACCGTGTTCAAAAGGCGTGGCCTCGGCATATTCGATCTTGGTGATTTCCCGTCCGGTGGAATCGATATAGCCCGAGAGGAACTTCTCGACCTTGCCGAAACGCATCCTGAGTTTGTATTCGTTCTGGATAATGGCAAAGCCGTTATGGAAATCGGAAGCTTTGTCGTACCGCAAAGGAACCCGCAATCGCCCGGATTTGTCAATGTAACCGAATTTCTTCCCTTGCGATACCCATGCGAAGCCTTCCACGAAGGCAGGGGCGGAACGGGAATAGACAGGCTCGACAATGGAATTCACGTCATGGACATTGAAAAAACCGAACTTCCCGCCTGTCACTTTGTTGCCGAGCACGTCCTCTTTCCCGTCGCAAATCCTGTTTTCTATCGCCTCCAAAGCCTCCACGATGGCCTGCACATCCTTGGTCTTCTTACGGACTGAGCGCATTTGCGCGTCTATCAGCTTCTGCGCCTTCTTGTCTGCGGAAAGCAGCCTGCCGCCTGTATTGGTCCAGCAGATGCCGTCTTTGCCGATCGGGCCGATGTAGGAATAGTCCGGCGGCACGATTTCTTCTCCTTTGATATTGACATAGCCGTACTTGCCGCCTTGGCATTCGCCCGCCGGGCTTAGCGTGCCGCCCACATTGACGTAGGCGAAGCCATTGTCCATGAACGGCCCCACCACGGTGTACTTAGGCGCGATCTTCACCTGCCCGGACACGTGGATGAAACCGCTGGTTCCCCCGGTAAAATCGCCGTATTCGTTTGTTTTCCCGCCTTTGTTGATTACCGCGATGCCCTCGGCGTTGAAATCCCCGATATGGTCGTATTCGGGCCTGATCACCTCCTGGCCCGACAAGCCCACACAGCCGTACTTGCCGCCTTTCAGGACTCCGTAGTCGTCCGTCTTCCCGCCTTTGTTCACTACGCAGAGATCCCAGTCGTTGAAATCGCCGACCCAATCATAGGCGCTGGAAATAGCTTCACCTTGGGAATTGATGAACACATAGCCCTTTTTCATCTTGACGCAGGCCACGCCTTTGTAAAAGCCCGCATGGACTTGCTGGTAGCTCGGCTCGATGACAAAGCTCCCGCTCTCGTCCACAAAACCGTACAGGCCGTCCGGCCCCTGCCTGGGCTGCCAGTCCTGGGCCTGCAAACCGCTTGCCAAGGCAAGCGGCAACATGAATCCGATTACACTTTTCTTCATATTCGACACACTTGATATTCTGACTTTCCCATGAAGCAGAACCGAACAAAGACTTCCGTACCCGATTCCCATGCTTTCCCCAAAACCTCAGAACTCCACCCTTTTTACCGCGCAAGTTGCCGAAGTACACCACATCTGATACATAGGAACCCGATGGAAACCCATTTTATAACCCTTGGAAGTTGCTACCACGCCAAGGCATGTCAGATACCATCCCGACGGCGTGCAATCCAGCGTAGAGCATTTTATACCCGAATCGAAACAGAAAGGCATTGACGATGCAAACCCACGCATCCTATCGTTCGCTTTAGCATCGGCCTTTCTGACATGTTTTTCCCATTCTTTCGCCAAGGTACCCGATAACTTTGTTGAATCCACAAAATCCAACAGCATCTTATTGACATGGCCCCGGAAAGGCACAAAACCGCCACAAACAACCCTCCTGCTCTCTTCCGGCATTTTATAATTCAAAGTAAGCAGACGATTCCAATATTCCTTGTGAGGAATGTACAAGCTGTCCTCTACTATTTCCGCGAAATATCCCAACTCGCGCATTCCCGGAAGGAACCATCCATCCCCCAAGTCTTCCATCAATGCATATTCCGGGAAATAATAGGCAAAATCGACTCCTGCCCGTCTGGCCATATTTTTCACCACAGCCAAGTTCTCCTGCCCGTCTGGCCCCAGCTTGTCATAAAAGGGTGAAACATATGCAGCGCGTTGCGATAAGCGGCCCATATATTCAAAAGCCATCCCGCGTGATATCTCGATTGCACTTTTCAGCATCCTTTTCACACTGCTCGTGTCTATTTCCCCGTCCATGCTTCCAAAGACATTAGGCAATTGCCCCGGCAGGGTCATCACCAAGCCGGACTGCCCGTCCTCATCCACCTTGATTACCACGCAATCCAAACCATCCTCTTGGTAGTAGTCCCCCGGCTGGTACTGGGAATGACCCAATTGGCATGACAGGGCCATCACGCCCAGCATCAAAAACCTTTTCATTGCTCCATTCGTTTTGATTGATCAAACCCAAACCGGTCATCAGGCACGCCGAGTCTGTTTCCTATGGGGGAAATGAGGCATTCGGGCATCTCGCCCGCCTTTGTCCGTATCCTGCTCCTCGCTACGCCTTGACGTAGCCCGCTACGCCTTCGGCTAAGCCGGAAGCATGATGCATGACACAAGCGGGCAATCTCCCCAAAATCTGATGACCGCTTCGGGTTAAAAATAACAGTTATCCAGAAGGGCATTTTCACACTCGGCCTTCGCAGGTTTGCCTGCCAAGTCGCATCACGCATCATCGGCAACTGAAATCATGCCCAACGTAAGTTCCCTAGAAATCCACTTCTTTCACTCCTACCACAAAAGACGAGAAATAATCTTGTTGCACAGGAACCGTGATAAAATACTGTCCTGCCATCTCCTTTCTCTCATCGTCCGATATAGCCCACCAAGCCCCAGAAACATCGCTGAAACAAAGGAAAACGTGAGGCAGAACCTGCTTCTTCCCGATTGTGACGGACGAACTCGCTATCTTTGTGCCAAGAGAAAAACCAAAACGCATCCCACTTGACATGAGTTCTTCCATGGATGTGTTTTGAGACTCCAATTTTTCATCCAACCTGCCCTGAAAAGCGGCCATAGACTCTGAAAACGCAGCCATGGCATCAGAAAGCCCAACCGTATCAACCGCCGCCCCCATGGAAACAAGCCCCATCCTTTCTGCCATTTCTCCGGTATCAACCGCTGGCATTTTCCGATTGACTTCATCTATCTTAGCCAAGACATCTTGTAATCGTTTTCCTTTATAAGCTTTTTTCCCTAAACCATAGCCTATCACTTCGGCCAAATATCCCAGTTCCACGTCTCCCGGCAGAAACCACCCATCTCCCCACTGGCTCACATACGCATACTCTGGAAAATAATCCTTCATCTCCAACTTATTATCCGCACAATACGCCTCGATTGCGTCACAATTCAAGGCCCCGCATGCCCCTATCTTCCCCGCCATAGCACGCAAATGCACCGCCCTTTTCTCCAAAAAGGCCGAAGCTGCACTGCCCATAGCTGCCAATTGTGCCCGTGCTGCTTTTCCTGCCTTCATCATATTGGGATTCAACAAATCCACAGCATTCTCCAATGCAGAAACAGGATCCGGATTGAGCAACCCAGGCAAACTTCTCACTGCCAACAGCCCCGGCAGGGTCATCACCAAGCCGGACTGCCCGTCCTCATCCACCTTGATTACCACGCAATCCAAACCATCCTCTTGGTAGTAGTCCCCCGGCTGGTACTGGGAATGACCCAATTGGCATGACAGGGCCATCACGCCCAGCATCAAAAACTTTTTCATTGTTCCATTCGTTTTGATGTGTTTGACAAAAGATAGATATGCAGGTCTCTTGGGAAGAGACCTGCAATCTCCGTCGATTTATCAAGAAAACAGAATTAATATCTTATTGTCATTTATTTACAAAACAATCAGACTTGGTTCCGACCCTCATTTGAAAAACGAAGATGAAAACAATCGGCAGCCATAAAGAAATCCTGAAAAACAGGAAAAATGAAAAGCCTCGCTTTCAATCCAACAGACAGATTCTACTAATTTAATAAAAGACAAACAATTAAAAGAGAAAACAGAAAATTCATGGTACGATTTCAAATTTTTATGCTATTTTTGCAAACAGATTTTGCAGGTCTCTTCCCAAGAAACCTGCACATTACAGAACGTAAAATCCACCAATAAATCTCGTAAAATCCGCCATCCGATGGATTCGCTATCTACTTTGCCACTTGCCCGCAAGCAAACCAAAAGGCCATCGCGGATTGCCTGAGAAGTTCAAGGTCTTCTTCAGAATCGGCTGGCATCGTCTTCCAGCAAATAATTGCGGCCACCTCCACCGTCCGCCGCCAGCACTCCCTACTCTATAAGGGCGTTTACGCCTCCAAGAGCAGTGGCCTGCGATGCCTTAGCCACCTTCGCCCGTCTGAAGGATGTGATCTTTTGCCCGTAAAACAGCCCAAAGCATATTGACCATCTTTACCCGCCTCCCGTCCATTGGCAGTTCCCGTTGCTGTTGCCAGAAAGAGGATTCGCACACGACTCTTCCACTGCTTTTCCCTCCCTGGGAATGGAGCTTTTCATCGTGTTCATGAGCTCGCTGCGCTCGGTTCTCCGCCTCGGCCATGCTCAAGCAAGCTTGGCATGGCCCTCGGCTTAATCGAAAGGTTCGCTTCTCAACCCCAATCCTCGTCCCAATCCATGCTCTTGAACTGGTCTATTTCCCGGCGTTCGCGCTTGGTAGGACGCCCCGTGCGAGGGTCGCGCCGCTCAAAGGAAGGCGCACGCTGCATGGCTAATTTTTCCAATTCCTCAGGCGAGGTCACGTTCCTAGCGAATTCCGGGACTTTAGCCGCGCCTACACGGTTCTTAGGGAAATCCAGCACCTCATACGAAAGAATCACGCCATGACGGTTCAAGTTAATGACATCGCCAATCTTCAATTCCTTGGCCGCCTTGACAATATCGTCCCCGATACGGACACGCCCCAGACGGCAAGCCTCCGAGGCTTCGGTACGGGTCTTGAAAAGACGAATAGACCAAAGATATTTATCGATTCTCATGGCTGGTATCAAGGTTTGACTTTGCTCTCGGCTTGCACTAGTTGCTGCTCCGCAGCGAATAAAGGCGGCATCGCGGCATAGCCTAAACTTCGTTTGGCTTCGCTGCGGTCTATGGCGGCGGGGAAGCACAAGCAAGCTTGGCTTTCCCGCCGCCATAGACCGCGTTATGCCGAGGCTCTGCTCTCGATTTGCACTTTATTTCTCACGGAAAAACACCTTCACCGGAACACCGGAAAAATTCCAATTTTTCCGCAACTGATTCTCCACAAAACGCTTGTACGGATCCTTGACATACTGGGGCAGGTTGCAGAAAAACACAAAAGCAGGATATTTGATCGGCAGCTGGGTAGCATACTTGATCTTGACCATCTTGCCTTTGTAGACAGGAGGCGGGGTCTGCTTCAAGACAGGCATCAAGACATCGTTCAGTTCCGAAGTAGGAATCCGGCGGCTCCGGTTTTCATACACATCCCTCACCTGTTCCAACACCTTGTAAATCCGCTGCTTGTTAATCACCGAAGTGAAAACTACCGGCACGTCGTTGTCCGGTGCCAAGCGTTCCAGAATGCGTTCCCGGTATCTGACCAAGGTATTATTTTCTTTTTCAACCAAATCCCATTTATTGACAACCACCACGACCCCCTTGTTGTTCCGGCGGCAAAGCCCGAAAAGATTCAAATCCTGCGCCTCCAGACCTGCCGTGGCGTCAAGCATCAGCACGCAGACATCACTGTTCTCGATGGCCCGGATGGAACGCATCACCGAATAAAACTCAATATCTTCCTTCACTTTCTGCTTGCGGCGCACGCCTGCCGTGTCCACCAAGTAGAAATCGAAACCGAATTGGTTGTAACGGGTAAAGACCGTGTCCCGGGTCGTGCCGGCAATCGGGGTCACGATATTCCGGTCCTCCCCAATGAAAGCGTTGATGATGGATGATTTTCCCACATTCGGACGACCGATTACCGTCACGCGCGGCAAATCATCCGGAATCAGTTCCTGGACATCCTTCATGTCCTTGACCACCAAATCGAGCAAATCGCCGGTGCCAGAGCCGTTCACCGCCGAAAGAGGATACACCTGGTCGAAGCCGAGCCCGTAGAACTCGCCCAGCATATATTCTTTGTTCGGGGTATCTATCTTGTTGACAACCAAGATAACCTGTTTGGAAGACCGGCGCAGCAGATCGGCCACATCCTGATCCATCGGAGTCAGCCCCTGCACTCCGTCCACCAAAAAAAGGATCACGTCCGCTTCATCAATGGCCAACTGCACCTGCCTGCGTATTTCCTTGTTGAAATGATCCTCGTCGTCAAGCAAGTAACCTCCCGTATCGATTACGGAAAATTCCTTGCCGCACCAGTCGCCAACGCCGTAGTTCCGGTCACGGGTCACGCCGCTGACCTCATCCACGATAGCGCTACGGCTCTGGGTAAGACGGTTGAAAAGAGTGGATTTGCCCACATTGGGCCGGCCGACGATGGCTACGATATTGCGCATGGCTGTCAAATTTTAAGGCTGTTTTCCCTTACCCCTCTTGCCAGGCCTTTCCCGATCCCGCGATGCCGAAGCCGCCCCGGCATCGAGAACGGCCTTGCCGAGAGGCTGCCACAAGCATCCAGACCGTTGAGGAACCCGCCCGAGAAGCTTTGCCTTCATGCGTTTCCCATCAAGCGGACACGGAACAAATCCGTTCCCGGAACCATCCCGGCCCGCATCGACAGAACCCGCCTTTATGCTAAAAAAGCCTTGCACAAACATCATTTGAGCAAGGCTTCTGGTTGCGGGGGCAGGGTTCGAACCTGCGACCTCCGGGTTATGAGCCCGACGAGCTACCACTGCTCTACCCCGCGGTATTGGACTGCAAAGGTACTACTTTTTTTTCGAAAATGCAAGAACAATCGTATCTTCGCACCTAAATTGCATATATACTACCATATGAGCTATCCCAAAATCATCCTCAAACCCGGCAAGGAAGAATCCCTGAAACGTTTCCACCCTTGGGTATTCTCCGGCGCCATCAATCATATTGAAGACACCAACGGCCAAAGCATAGAAGAAGGCGACAAGGCTGCCGTCTATTCTTCGCAGCACGAGTTCCTCGGCATCGGGCACACCCAGGCAGGCAGCATCGCCGTCCGCATCCTTTCCTTCCAAGATCGCCCCATCAATGCCGATTTCTACCGCGAACGCCTCCGCCAGGCTTGGCAACTCCGCCACGCGCTGAAACTCGTCCGCCCCGACAACACCGCTTTCCGGCTCGTCCACGGCGAAGGCGACTTCCTGCCCGGATTGGTCATCGATGTCTATGGACATACCGCTGTCATGCAGGCTCATTCCCCCGGAATGCACCTCGACCGCCGGATGATTGCCGAAGCCATCTGCCACGAGAGCCAAGGCACCGTGAAAGATGTCTACTACAAATCCGAGAACACCCTGCCTTTCAAGGCCGGGCTCAATCCCGAGGACGGCTATCTTCTCCATGATACTATTTTACTGGACGAACCCATCGGGGACAAAGCACACCTCAGCCAGGACAAAGACTGCACAGGAAAACACCCGGCAACCGATGCGGCATCGCCCGGACAAGCCGCGTTGGAGAATGGCATCCTCTTCTATCCCAACTGGATAGAAGGCCAGAAAACCGGCTTCTTCATCGATCAGCGCGACAACCGGAGCCTAGTGGAGCATTACGCCGCAGGCCGTCATGTCCTGAACATGTTCTGTTACACCGGAGGTTTCTCGCTCTACGCGCTGCGGGGCGGAGCGGCCGAAGTGGTCTCGGTGGACAGCTCGGCCAAAGCTATCGAGCTGGCGCGGAAGAATGTGGAATTGAACTTCGGGGAATGCCCCCGGCATCAGGCTTTGACCGATGACGCTTTCGGGTACCTGCAAAGCATGGATCAGCATTTCAACCTCATCATTCTCGACCCGCCGGCTTTCGCCAAGCACCAGAAAGCACTGCACCAGGCACTGCAAGGATACCGCCGCCTGAACGCATTAGCCTTCAAGAAAATCGCTCCGAACGGCATCCTTTTCACCTTTTCCTGCTCCCAAGCTGTCAGCCGGGAAGACTTCCGTCTGGCTATCTTCAGCGCGGCGGCTCAAAGCGGGCGCAAGGTTCGCATCCTGCATCAGCTCACCCAGCCTGCCGACCATCCAGTAAACATCTACCACCCGGAAGGAGAATACCTCAAAGGCTTGGTGCTGGCAGTGGAATAGAACATAACAAAAACTCCGAATGAACCTCTTGCTCAGGACAATTGCAAAATATCTTTCGTGCCTGTTCATTTCAGCCTGCATCGTCCCATGCCGGGCCGATACTCCGGCTAAGGAAAACCGGGAATTCTTCCGGTATATCTTGCAGAACCCTTTGTATTCCACGGCTGACAAGGCAAAAGCCCTTGATTCATTGATCAAGCAAAGCACTCATGAAAAAGATTGGGCGTCAGCTGCCGGCCTGCTCCAGCAAAAGGGCAGTCTGCGGGAGTCCGAAGGGCAATATACTTTGGCTAAAAGATGCTACCAAAAAGCACTTGAATACAGCCAGCAAACCGACGCTGACGGGCAAGAGGAAGAAATCCTCTACAGATTAGCCCGAATCTGCTTTTACCAAGGCGATTACGAAGAAAGCACCCAGCACTTGTATCATATATTGGACAATAGCCCCGATCCAGACCTCCAAATCCGATCGCATGCGTTCCTCTCCATGGTATTCATCAACCTGAACCAATTACCCGTGGCTGAAAAACACATCCTTCAAGCCCAAAGGCTCATTGATTCTACCAACGCCTTGCATCAAACAGACACCAACACGCTCTTCATCTTCAGCAACCACAAATCAGCCCTGCTATACGAACAAGGCCGGTACCAAGACGCCATTGAAGAGATGGAACGTACCGAAACTTATGCCATAGCCCTGAAACAGACCGCTTTCCTGACCACGCATAACCAGAACATGGCCTTGCTTTACTTGAAAACAGGCCAGACAGAATTAGCCAAAGACCTCTTGTTCAAAATCATCGATGCCTATCAGCGTGAAGGCAACCTATCCCACAGTTACGTGCTTTGCCTGCAAAACATTGCAGAAATCTACATTTCAAAGAAAGATTACGGAAAAGCCTTGGAATATTACCGGATCGCCTTGAAAGCGGCACAGCAGAACAAGCTGCTGCACAACCAAAGCTCCATCCTCATCCACATGTCTTCCATCTACGCCGAACAAGGCAATTACCGGAAAGCCTGGAACTACCTTTTCCAAGGTTCAGCCCTGAAAGATTCAGTCACGAACCTGCAAATCCGGGACAAGGCCATGCAGGCCGATTTGGAGCACGAACAAAAGGAAAGCCTTCTCCAACAGCAAATCCTGCAATCGGAATACCTGAAGGCTAAATTGAAAAACCGGAACAAGACTCTTTTCCTGATTGCAGGTTTCGCCACATTGATTCTCCTGGGCTCCCTATTGCAGGTATACCGCCATAAATTGAAATCGAAAGAGAAAACGAACCAAAACCTGCACAAGGCCCTGAACCATTTACAAGAAAACAGCCAAGAAGAAACCCAAAGGCTTGCCCACCAATATCAAGAAGACATTGAAAGCAAAAACAAGAAATTAGCCAAAATATCCTTGATGCTGAGCCAACAGAATCATACCTTGGAGTACTACGGGCAAGCATTGAAAAAGATGAAAAGCCTCAGCACATACACCGACTGCAAACCCATACTGCAGGAAATGGAAAAGATGCTGCGCATATACAATCCCGATCAGATCTGGCAGGAATTCAGCGTGCATTTTGAAGAACTCCATCCCCGGTTCTTCCAACGGCTGCAATCCCGCTATCCCAACCTCACACCCAACGAAAGCCGTATCTGCGCCCTGTTGTTCCTGAACATGAGCAACAAAGAAATCGCCTCGATCACGCACCGTTCCGCCCGTACGGTCGAAGCGGTCATCTACCAAATCCGGAAAAAACTGAACATCCCTTTGTCGGAACGCACGCAAAGTTTCCTGCTGAACGCCTTGACGGAAGAGTAGCCGCCGAAAACCGATCTCATTCCATTGTCCAGCAAGGATGCCTTGACGCAAAAGCAATGCCAGGACATTTGAACCGCTACCACAAGCCCGAATAAAAAGACGGGATTCTGCCAGGGAAGGGGTGTCCCGGGAAAATGCCCGAACCCGCCCGGAACACCCATCAAAATCTACTTAACCAGCAATTTGTATGTAGACATTCCTTTATCAAAGACTATACGGATCAAGAACAATCCCGATGCCCGCCCCCGCAAATCGATCTCGTATTTCCCGGCAACAGCACATTCTTCCTCATGAATCCGGCAGCCCGCCATGTCGCAGACTTCTATCCGGGCCGGCTCCGCCAACTCGACCGTGAAAAAACCATCGGACGGGTTCGGATACAGCAACACGCTGGAAGGCACACCGATAGCATTATTGGCAACCCTTGATTCCACCACTCGGGTCACAGTATCATTTTCAGGAGCCATATCCCCGGGCATCTGCACAAAAGCAGTCAATCTGTATTCAAGATTCGGTTCCGACATATCTATCACGAACGATACATCTTCTGTCTCCCCAGAATCCATACCCAGATTCCGGGATCCGGCATGCCGGCCATTCACATCCAAAGTCACAACCACATAAGCGGAATCAGACCCGTTGTTCCGCACTCTGGCCACAACTTCTTCTTCTGAGGAAAACACGCCATCCAACCGAGGTCTGACAATATCCACAACTTCCACGTCCCTATACGGCAAAGCTGCATTCTTTCCAAAGAAAAGACGGATTGCCGGATAACCGACACCATATTGCAACAAAGGCGGATCCATAGAAGACACATACAGGAAACCATCCTCCGATGCATCCGCCAGCAAAATATAGCCGGCAGTTTGCTCCGACACCATGTAAAAGCCAGAATCCAAGAGCCATGGCCCCACCTCATAACGGACAAAACCTGACTCCGTCCCTGCATCCACTTTTTTTTCGCACACCAGATTTCCCAAACGCCCCGATTCAGGATCCCATTCATGGATAGTCAGCACCACAGGCTCTCCCGATGGATACCCCCAGCCCACGACAATATGCGTCAACGTATCCTTGACTGGCACCCAGAACGGAAGCCCACATGCCAGATTTTCCTCAGATCCGATGCGATGGGTAGAATCAGCAAACATTTCCTCTGTCACCGCATCATACGCCATCTCTTCTTCTGTGATATACGAACGAATCCGCATCTCGTTGTCCAAGGTGGCATCAGACTCTTCCTGTCCGATCACCGTGGCACGGACTTTCAAATCCAACGTATCTCCCGCCCGCGTGCGTGCCAAAGCGAATCTCACATCTGCAAGCCCGTAATCGTCCAGCCCATCCAAGGAAACGGTATCCATACCCAAGACCACGTCCTTTTGCAATATTTCCACCAGAACATCAACGGCCTGCATGCCGCGATTCCTCACCCCTGCTGTTGCCATCTGAAGAGCCTTGCCATGTTCCTCAGGCATCAACCTTGGGACAGAAGTCGAGAAAGACTCCACGCGGACATCATATTCATCAACTTTCTTGACAGCGGCCTCCCGTATCCACAAATAACCGCTTGTCACAATGGCAAAACCATAATTTCCAGAATTCCTGCAAACAAAAGAAACGTCTTCTGTGACAAAACCGTCTTCATACCTTTGCCCTGCCCACAAGGTATCCCAGCCTCCGATATCTGTTCCTGTCGGGCCGCAGAGTATCATGAAATCTTCTTGGACTTGAAGTCCGAACAAATAAAGGCCTGCCCGATACCTCATGGAAAAACGGTAGCCCACCCCTTCTTCCAGGGACACGCAGCGGGAAACAAGCGAGGTACCGCTTCTTCCGCCGTAGGCCGCCCAAGCATCATTCCAGATCCAATAGCCGCCATCCAGCCAGTCCGCACGCTGCAGTGTGTCCGAAAAATCCGTCACAAAAGGAGCTTCTACCGGTTCAAAATTTATCACGGCTGCCTCCGCGGCATTATCAATCAGATTCTCCTCCCGCTTTCCCGACAAAGACTCAAGGACACGTCCTTCCACTCGCACCTGATAGGTTCCCCATTCCGATAAATCCAGACTTTCCTCAGCGAAAGACACCACCGTGTCAGCACCCTCGGGCAAACCATGAAAAACCTTGCTCCGTGTCTCATCCCCCACCGTATAAGAAAGCTCATAAGAAACGATATCCGTCCTTCCCCTGTTGGCTACACGAGCCTGAACAAGGGATTCTGCCGATAAACCGCAACCGGAAAACGGCAGGACAACCTCCTTTACAGCCAAGTCCGGCTTACCTTCATAAGCTCCTTGGCCTATTTCCACATTGTCAATCCAAAGACCAAACATGTCCGGATCGGAAGAAGCATGGAACGCAAAATAATAATCGCCGGCTTCTTCTATATCCAACACCGCCAAACCATACCGGACGGCATCAGTCCCTCTTGCAAAATGGTTCAGTTCCAACACGGATTCCATCCGGCCCGGATCCTTGCTCGTTCCATAAAGCACGGACAATGATTCAGGACAGTTTTCATCCATGGCATCATACTCAAACGCGGCATAGGCTTTCCCGGCATCCAGATGAACGGGGCATAACGTCACCAGATAATCATCAAGAGGATTGTCCAAGGCAAAGCGGACCATTGCCCGCCCAAGCATCGACCATTGCCAGTACACACCGTCCTTATCGGCATCAACGACATCCCACCAGAACATATCGGCCTCCTCTTCAAAATCGCAGACAAACGGAGCAGCAAGAGGACCTATATGGAAAATCTCCGCAGATACCGTGTCATTGGATGGAACCACATCGTTCTCGCATTCCACAAAGACCGTAATCGGATAAAAAACGCCGGGCTGACTCAAATCAGCCTTGGCACGAAAAGTATAAGACATCGTATCGCCGGCGGCCAAGGTGCGATCCACGGTTTCCGTTACCGGAGCATTGTCCCCCACATAATACGACAAACGGTAATCGCTTACATCGTTCTTCCCCAGATTCTCAACGACCACTGTCACCTCTTCTTGTCCGGTCAGTCCTTCCGACATCACCGGGCTTGTAATGGCCGTAAGCGCCAGATCCTGATTTTCCCGGACTTTCAATACACAGTTATCCGCACCTCCTGCCTCTTCTATTGTAAAAACATATTCGACGCCAGCAGCAAATTCCACATCGTTTCCACGAGAGTCATTGCCGCCTGCAAAATAGATAGTCCAAGCATCAGCAGGATTCACCACGCCATAATCGTAAGCCCCGGCCGGAACTTCTATCGTCATCGTCTCGCCTTTACGCAGGAAGGCATAATCGTCAAAGACGGGGGTGGCATTCTCCGGAATCTTGTATTCAAAGGCATCATACAATCCATCCGGCACTTCCCCATTCACCAATTCTCCTGTTTCCGGAATGACTTCCCCGTAAGCCGTAGCCTCAGAATCCAGAAGCAACTGGTATCCGGAGCCGTCGCCCCAATCGAACTGCACGTCCAAAGAGATTCTTGCCTTATCCTTGCTGTCGAACGGACGGACATCTGCCAACTTTATCGACATAGTTCTTTGCGAACCTTGCATCAAAGATTGTGCATGGCAATCTGCCAGACCCGGCAACAGAACCAGGGGCATCCACATCTCCAAGAACAGAAAAGCAAACTGTTTCATACTTTTGATTTTTTGATTATACAACTATCAGGCGTATCATTATAGCAACCTTTTCCTCACTGTGACTCTTCCAGAGAAACAAGCCATTAAGAAGCTGTTTAAATTTGTTTGTTCAGGCCATCGGGAGGGGATTTCGAGGAGTGGCGCGGCGTTTTTCAAAGGAGGATAGCCCAGCTATCTGACGTGAAAAACGCCAGCAAGACCCCAAATAGCCCCCGATGGACAAACAAAATCCTGAAACCCTTCTCTGAAAATCCATTCTTTTCAGGATTGTAAAAAATTTAAACAGCTTCTAAGCCTATTTTGATGCACCCTCTCTCTGCGATGTCCGGAATCATGCAGATTCCGCTACCCGCAGAATATACATTCAGGCCTGATTTCATAGGGTCAGCACAAAATCAGGATTTTTCCAAGCAACGTGCAAGCTCCGGCCCACCAAAAACACACTGAAACACAAGAAACGTATTACCTACAGAACACTTATAGAACAAAAAAACAAATTATTATCAATTTATTACGACAATTAACTTACAAACAAGGAAAGCCAAGAATCGTATCCGAAAAAACATTAGAAAAAATTCAGCGGAAACGGCGGAAAACCGAATGCAGCCCAGCACGGGAGTGTACAGATTGCAGCTCTGCAGCGAGAACAGGCTTCGCCTCAGCAGAACTCAAGCAAGCCGAACCCCACATTCGGCTTGCACTGCTGTTCAGGACCAAGCTTGGGCAAAACTCGCAACGAAACAAAGGCAGATTCCGCTGAAAATGCTTCTTAAGGCGGGTTCTAAAAATCAGGTCGAGGCACTGTTTCCGTTGGGCGATCGGAATTTGGCAATTCGAAGAGAGCGCATAGCAGGCTATGTAACCGATTTCGACTTGCCAAAGTACGCGTCCAACGGAAAAGCGACCGAAACACCTCCATCATCCGACAGCGGGCTCTTTTAAGCCGGGTTTTTAGAACACGCCGCTAGAACATCGGCTTCAAGTCAGGCGATATAATCAGAGTCGCCTCCGTGGCCGCCTGCACGTCTTCCGGTTTGAATTCCGGATTGATTTCCACTAATTCGATGCCCTTGGGGGTCACCTTCATAACACCCATTTCAGTCACAATCAGATTGACACGCCCCTTGGCAGTCAAAGGCAGGGTGCATTTTTTCAGAATCTTCGGCTTGCCTTTGGCGGTGTGTTCCATAGCCAGGATGACCAATTTGGCACCAGTCAGCAAGTCCATCGCGCCACCCATGCCCGGAGTGAGCTTGCCGGGAATCATCCAGTTAGCCAAGTCGCCTTCTTCATCCACCTGCATGGCACCTAAAACGGTAGCATCCACATGGCCGCCTCGGATAATGGCAAAGGAAGTAGCGCTGTCGAAAGTGCAGGCACCTACCGCCGGCGAGGTGAAACCGCCTCCCGCATTGATGTATTCAGGATCCTCCTTGCCCGGTTCGGGTGTCGGCCCCATGCCCAGCATCCCGTTTTCCGACTGCAAGATCACATTCACGCCCGGAGCCAAATAGTTCGGCACCATCGTAGGCAAACCGATTCCCAAGTTGACCACGTCCCCGTCCTTGAGTTCCTTGGCCACACGCTTGGCAATGATTTCACGCATTTGATTCTTATCCATATCCCAAAATTTTAGATTCCACCTTTAGCATCGACTTTCCGCACACAACGATAACGGAAAAGCAAAGATAGCGAAAGGTGAGCGCAATGGCAACAAACTTGTTTGATTGACATTGCCGAACCGCATCCTATCTTCGGCGACAGCCAAAGATAGCGAAAGGTGAGCGCAGAGACAAATGGAAATGCAATTTCCAATTTTGCTATGCCGAACCACACCCAAAGCCCCGTTTGAGCCGAATATCGTCCCGGACTTGTTCGAGGACAGTTGAGGCGTAGGGGCTTCGGCGCAGCCAATCTTCGAGCACGAAATCTTCAAAGATAGCGAAAGCCGAGCGCAGAGCCGAACGCAGTTCGAGCTTTGCCGAGGCCAAGCCATCTTCGACGACAGTCAAAGATAGCGAAAGCCGAGCACCATGCCAAGCATTCCTTGCTTGAGCTTTACATGTCGCATTGCTTATTTTAAATTTACCTTTTTTTGAATAACGTTTCTCTTACTTTAATTTTGCAAGGAAAATTAAAGTAAGTAACAAAACGAATGCACTCCCAGCGGCTCCATGGTTTAATCCGTATATGGGAAATGACCTACCCTTCTCTTCACGTTTAATACGGGAAGTGCACAGAATATTATTACATGGAGTAAGAGGGGAACACAAACAACCAGGCGAATTTAGAAGAAGTCAGAACTGGATAGGGGGTTCTTCCATAAATGACGCTATTTTTGTTCCTCCCGTACATACCTCCATTCCGGAATTAATGGGGGACATCGAGCAATTTGCCCACAACGACGAAATATTTTTTCCTGAGCTCCTTAAAATTGCGCTCATCCACTATCAATTTGAAACCATCCACCCATTCCTTGATGGTAATGGAAGAACAGGCAGGTTAATGATTGCTCTATACTTGGTAAGCAAAAGTATCCTCAAGCGTCCTATATTATATTTGTCCGATTATTTAGAAAGACACAGGAACACCTACTATACATCGTTAATGAATGCCCGGCAGAACAATGATATCCTTGGATGGTTCAAATTTTTCTTGACAGGAATTATTGAAACATCCAAAAATGGAGTAGAAACCTTCGAAAAAATCCTTCATTTACAAAAAGAAAACGAAGAAAAGATAAAAACTTTAGGAAGCCGGTCGGCAAACGCAATGAAAATCCTCACCGAGCTATACAAAAACCCTTTGACGGATGCCCACAAAGTCGCCCAAATCACGGGCATAAGCTTAGCATCAGCATATACCCTGATTTCGAACCTGGAGAAATGCGGTTTATTACAAGAAGTCACAGGAGGACGACGAGGCAGAATCTATATCCTGAGGAAATACTTTGATATATTTAATCGCTAATCACATTTTTCAAACCTCAACATAAAAAAAAGGCTCTCCCGAAGCCGACCTGACAATCGGCCTCAAGAGAGCCTTGACACGATAGATTTCCTGTCGATTATTTCCCCATCCGGCGGGCCAGTTCCTGCGCCAGGTAGGAAGCCACATCGTCAGCATAAGTATTCATGCCGAAACCGGCATCGAAGCCCAGCTCCTTGGCCAGCTCGTAAGTGATACGGGGACCGCCGCAGCAGACAATCAGCTTGTCGCGCAAACCCTCAGCCTCCAGCATCTCGATCATTTCCGCCAGGTTCTGGATATGGATATCCTTCTGGGTCACCGTCTGGGATACCAAGATGGCATCGGCCTTATGCTCCAGCGCGTGGGCAATCAGCTCTTCGTTCAGTACCTGGCTGCCGTAGTTATAGGCCTCGATCATCTCATAACGTTCCAGCCCGTAATGGCCGGCAAAGCCCTTCATGTTCATGATCGCATCGATGCCCACTGTGTGCGCATCGGTACCGGTGCTGGCTCCCACCACCACGATTTTCCGCCCGATATGCTCGCGGATGAAATTATCGGTTTCTTCCATCGACATCACCGTCGATTCCACCTTGGGGACATGGATAGCCGTGTAATCCACCGTATGCGTGCAGGAACCGTAAGCATTAAAGAAGGTGAAGCCCGGCGTGAGTTCGTGGAAATACACAATCTGGGGATTTTCAAAACCCATCTTGCGCAACAGCTGCTTGGCTGCCTCCACCGCCTCCTCGCCGCAAGGCACCGGCAAAGTGAAGCTCAGCTGGGTCTTGCCGTCGTTCATCGTATCGCCGTAAGGCTTTATCTTCTTGGGGTCGTATGTCTTGTCTATTTCTTCGTGCGAAGTAGAATATAATCCGCCGCTCATCTTATTCTCCTTTCTTCATTATGTCGATAAATGGGTTCTCGTAATTGTCCCTCTTTTCAGCCACACCCTGCAAACCTTTCCCTCCGTTCTTGGGACGCTTGATATCGGCAAAAATACCCTTTTCGAGTGCCGAGAACAAACCTTCCTTCTCCATTTGCTGCAAAAGCGCGGTCGCCTTGTCCAGCACTTCGGCGGCCCTCCGACGGACGATTCCGCCTTCCTTGAATTCCATTTCATCCCCTATGCTCTTCATGTTGTTGAAGATATAGCGGGCGTTTTCAATCGAGAGGTAGCGGTCGCTCATGAAAGGCGTATGAATCGCCTCGGTGGGCATACCCAGCAGTTGCAGTCCCTGATGTGTCCAGATACCAATCATATTGAACAGGGCATCTTGCAGATGTCCTCTGAAAATATTCCCGGTCATGAACTTGGTAGGCGGCATGTATTTCAAGGGCGCATTCGGGAAAATCTCCCGCAGCATCTGTGCCTGGGCCAGTTCCATCAAGAAACCGTTTTCCAGTTTCGGATCCATTTCAAAGGCATGGCCCAAGCCCATCTGTTCTTCGGGAAGTCCGGCCAGCAAGGCCAGCTGCTCGTTGATGAAGTCCGAAGCCAATACCGTATGCGCCTCGGCCACGGCATCGGCGGTAGTCAGATAGTTGTCTTCGCCCGTATTGATGATGACTCCGGCAAAACCGTTGATGACCCGGGAAAAATACTGGTCGATCAACGTCCGCTGCATATTGATATCCCGGAACAGAATGCCGTAGAGCGCATCGTTGAGCATCACATCGAGT
This sequence comes from uncultured Bacteroidales bacterium, assembly GCA_944320265.1. GTDB lineage: Bacteria > Bacteroidota > Bacteroidia > Bacteroidales > P3 > Pullibacteroides. The sequence continues at coordinate 39,439 of CALUGT010000012.1, forward strand.
CCTTCCAAGGCTCCCATGACCGCGATTTCCGGCATGCAAAGGCCGGAGCAATAATTGCAGAGACGGATGTAACGGCCTACTTCCTCGCCTACTTCGTCCAAGGCCTTGCGCATGATGCGGAAATTCTCCTGGGTGGCCATCGTGCCTCCGAACCCTTCCGTAGTCGCCCCGTAAGGCACATAATCCAGCAGACTCTGGCCCGTGGTGCGGATGACGGCGATGATGTCAGCCCCTTGGCGGGCAGCCGCCTGCGCCTGGGTAACATCCTCGTAGATGTTTCCGGTAGCCACAATCACGTACAAATAAGGCTTAGGACCCTCCCCGATGGTCTTCAGATAATGTTCCCGCCGGGCACGGCGTTCCCGGATCCGCTGGATGGAAGCATCCGCATAAGGTTTCAAGGCCGCATGGCGTTTGTCGGCCGGAGCTACCGGAAGCTGGGCCAGATCCAATTTGCCGGCCCCGATTTCCTCGGCGACCTGCTGTGGTGTCATGCCTGTATGCACCACGGCATTCCCCATCACGAACATAATCCCTTCCCCCAAAAGGCCTGCATCCTTGATCGCATCCACGACCACGTTAGGATAGGGCACTTCATCTTTCACGCCATCTATGCCCAGCAAGCGGGCGATGGTCCTTTCCGTAGCCACGGTCGTGTAGCCGTCCACAAAAGCCTGCACCTGGCGGGCAATGTTCGCGGCAGCCGTCCGAGCCTGTTCCACCTTGTCGAAATCAAGGCCGAGTTTGCTTTTCTGGTTCATATCGAAAGTTTTTTCTTAGCCGAATCAGAGGCTGTTTAAAGTTTCTTGCCTTCCTGGGAAAAGGCCGATGCAGGGCCTTCTGTTTTTGCCCGCCCCTCGGGAATGTTCCTGCCCTTTCGCGAAGCCAAAGCCCCGATTGAGTCGAGAGCCATGCCAAGCCGTTCCCCTGCTTGAGCATGGCCGAGACGGAGGGGCTTCGGTGCAACCAACGCCCCGATTGAGTCGAGAGCCATGCCAAGCCGTTCCCCTGCTTGAGCATGGCCGAGACGGAGGGGCTTCGGTGCAACCAACGCCCCGATTGAGTCGAGAGCCATGCCAAGCCCTACATGCCGCTGCATTCAAAAATTTGCAAAGTTAATCATAAGAATCCATAATTCAACAAAGTTATCCACAGCCCGGCAAAACGGCCCCGCAAAAAGAAGCCCGGCCTACTCTTTCCCTGAATCCCTGCATCCGGCATCGTAATACGCCCGGGCTTTCCCCAGCACTTCCGGATCGAAACCCAGCAAAGAAGCGATCCGCAAGGCCTCCATCGGAGGCATTTCACCCGGCTTTTCCTCCACCAAGGAATAATCCATGCACGACTGAATCCGGCCGATATCGAAGCTTTCCGCTTCCGCTGGCAAAGCCATGGCCGAAGCCTCCGCATTTTCTCCCGCTTTCCGGGCCGAACCAACCGGATTCAATCGGGCCAAGGCCCAATCCTCCCTGAATCCCCTCACCCTCAAATGCCGCACATGGTTCGGGATAGGCCCGTAATGCGTGCTCACCATCGCGCAGCAAGGCAATTCCTGCAAGACATCCAACACCGCGCAGACTATCGCTTTCCCCTCCGAAGGATTCGTTGTCCGTGCCAGCTCGTCAACCAACAACAACATCCTCTCGCCCTTCCTCAAACGCCCCAGGACACCGTTGAGACGCTGCATCTCCGCACCGAAAGACGACAATCCCCGCTTCTCGTCCTGCCCGTCATGTACCAGTATCTCCACAGAATCGAACAATGGCATGACCGCCTTGGCCGCCGGCACCAAGAACCCCGTCTGCAACAAGCACTGAGACAAAGCCAGACTCTTGAGCAAGACCGTCTTCCCACTCATGTTAGCCCCTGTCAGCAAGCACGGCCCGGAAGCCAAAGCCACATCTACCGCTTGGTAACGGTTCTTTTCCGCTTCCAGCAACGCCTTGACCATGGGATGGAACAAACCCTCGTATGCCAGGACACTGTCCGCCGGCCCCTCCGCCGCCTTCCGAGACACGTTCCAATCCTTCTTCCGGAGCGGTTCCGGACCAAGAATATCCGGCAAAACCAAATCGAATTTCCATGCCAGACCCGCCTTGGCCACCAGCAGATCCCAATAAGCCACTGCAGCCATGGCTTCCTTCAGGACAGGGACAAAAGGACGGAGACGGATCGAGAGCCTTTCCCGCACATGCTGTTCCAATTCCTGGCATTCCGATTGCAAACGCGCCATCGCCGCATCCAAGGACTTCAAGCCGTTGTTTGCCGATTCCAAGTCATCCACGCCGTGCAAAGCGGCCTCCCGACTTGCCGTATCCGGACACCGGACACCCTCAGACTGGCTTTTCCCGCTCCTTCCCGGCATGTCCCCGTTTCCAGCCAACGTCTCCCGCCCGTCCTGCAACTGAGATAACGAAGCCTCCCGGTCCAACGCCAGCAAAGCCTTGCGTGCTTCGGCCAGACGGGAATCATACTCATCGTATATACGGAAGACCGGCAACTTCTCGCCCCGGGGGTCCAAGACAGCCACCACTTCCGACAAATCCGGGAGAAGGCAAGGTGGGTCGGCAAAGCTGCAAGCCCGCACCACCTCGGAGAGATACCGGCATGACTCACCCGCCAGCAAAGCGAATCGCTTGATTTCAAAAAGCTGCACATCGTCGACCGTGGACTCCAGAAGCAGATTGAATGAAGAACGTATATCCCAGATCTGGGATATTTTCATTTTGAATTTGTCCAACGGGGCCGTGGAGCGGGAAGCCAGATACCTCTTCAGGCATTCGACCCTTTCCAATTCCACAACCAGGCCCTCTTCTTGCCCCGGCCCATACCAAACCAGCCCCGACAAGGCATCACGTCCCACGGCCGACTGCAAATCCAGCTGTTTCAACATATAATCGAAACCGCTTATCTTCCTCCTTGAATCATTTGCTTGCATACGGGCAAAGATAAGACATGTTTCCTGTTCCTGCCGCTTCTGGCATCGACCTTTTCAGGACATGGCCGCGATATTTGCAGAAAAAACGTACCTTTGCAAGAATCAACCTATTGAAAAACCCATTCTTATGCCCAAGCCCACCGGAAGCCTGAACGCAAAAGAAATGCTTTGTTACATTGTTTCGGTGACGCTGACATTCTTTTTCTTCTCCGGCTTATGCCTTGGCAATCCCCGCCATAACGAAGCCGACAGTTTTGCCGTCTACGACCGGGCACTGTCTTTCCAAAGCAGGATTTCTTTGGACAGCCAAATCTCAATCTCAAAGCAAGCAGAGAATTACGCTATCCGGAAAGAAAATGTTTACAAACGTTATTTCTACGCGGTAAGAAGAGGTTTCCTTTATTTTTCGCTCGACAGCAACAAATACTGCGAACAAATCAACCAGAAAGTAATCCCGGACTTGGAAAGAATCGTGGACGAACATCCCGACCCGCAATGGAAAAGCCTTTTGGTTGAAAGCTATTCCAATCTGGCCCTGAGCCTGGTATATGGAGAAAAAACCGATTCGGCCTTACGTATCTACCAGCACCTCTACTCCCGTTTCGAACAAGACAGCAATGCCTCCTTGCGGGCGAAATGCCTGAACGGCATCGGGGCCACTTTCGCCTACCGCTCTTATATCGACATAGCCCTCAAGTACTTCAAACATGCGCTGCAAGAATACGAAGCCGCCCATGACCAGAGAGGGATCTATCTGGCTTGCAGCAACATAGGGACAGCATACCTGGACAAGCAGATGTACAAGGAAGCCTTGCCGTACTGCACCCGGAGCTACCAGATCGTGGAAGCAGAGAACTACCAAGGCACGGAAGCCATCACCAGCCGCCTGGCCATGGGATACATCTATGCAGGCTTAGGCCAGTACAACATAGCAAACCAGTACTTTTCCGAAGCCTTGGAGCGAACCCGCCAAGGAAATTACCACCACCTTGAAGGGTTCGTCACAATGGCCTATGCCAAAAGCCTGCTGCAAGAAGGGAAACACGCCCAGTGCCTCAGACTGGCATCGGAACAGCTGAAAAGACTGGACGGAGAAAAGAAATTCTCCCTCCAGGCCGACCTGCTCAAGCTGCTGAGCCAATGCCACGAGGAAATGGGGAACGAAAAAGAAGCCTTGGGATGCTTGCGCCAGGCCATGACAATGGTGGACTCGTCCTTTGCGGCAGAACAAAGCCAGTCCCTGCTCCAGCTGGAACTTGAATATAACAACTACCGCCATGAACAAGAGCATCTGGCAAACCAGAACGACTTGGTCCTGACAAGGCTGAAAGCCCAGAACCGGATGTTGTGGATCTTCGGCCTCTCGGGCATATCCGCCATCCTGGCACTCTTGATCATCTTCCTTATCCGGCATTTTTCCAAAGTCCAGAAGCAATCCGAACAAATCAAGGCCGATTCGGAAAAGAAACTGCAAAAGGCCGGAGAAGCCATTGAGCAGAAAAACAAGGAGCTTGCCACGAACACGCTCCGTTTCTTGCGGCTGAACCATCTGCAGAACGCCATACTCGAGAACCTGAAGACGCTGAAGACAGCGTTCACCCTGCGGGGCAAGGAAAAAACCATTGTCTGCGAAATCGAGAACCTCGCCAGACAGATTTCATCGGAAAAGGAATGGAAAGACTTCGAGTTCTACTTTGAACAAGTAGACAAAGGGTTCTTGGCCAAACTATCCAAGGTATGCCCTGATCTCACCTCTAACGAGAAGCATCTCTGCGTCCTGTTCAATTTAGGACTCAGCAACCGGGATGTCGCCAATCTGACGGGGCGCACGCTCCAGTCGATCGGCATGGCTAAATTCAGGCTGAAAAACAAGCTCAAGCTGGAAAACTCGGAAGACATCGTGGCTTTCCTGCAATCGCTGGACTATCCGATGCCCCAGTCTCCTATCCCGAATGACAGCAAGATGGCTGAAGCGGCTTCCCCAAGAGAGAAGATTGGAATGGATGAGTAGCAGAAAACCGATGTCCCGCTCAGTACTTGCTGACGCGCAACGCTTCCGTTCCCGCCCCGGTCTCCACCTTCAGCACATACAGGCCAGCCGGCAAAGCCGAAAGATCAACTTCCACTGAAAAAGCCCCGTCCAAGGCAAGTTCCCGCAATCTCTGCCCTGACATGGAGTAGACCTCCACGCCTTGCAAAGCGACAGCGGATTCAAGATGAATCGTATTCCTGAACGGATTTGGGTATGCGGCGACGTGGCCCGCAAAACCATCGCTCTCCACATGCGTTTCAGGAGTCCCTGAAAAAATCGCCTCAATCTCGGCATCGTACTCTACCAGATACGACAAAGACGTATCCCGGCCGAGGACATTCCTGTCTTCCACCCAACGCACAAACTCGCAGCCTGGCACCGCGGTGGCCGTCAGCAATATTTCCTCTCCCGCTGGGTAATAGCCCGACCCGGAGACCGTGCCGCAACCTTCCGGGGACACACTCACGGCCACCTCGTACAAATCAGGCACATACACATCCACCGCAGCCCTGTTCGTCGTATCCTCCCTTCCACCGTACAAAGCCCGGACCGAATAATTGCAAAGGCCTTCATCCATGACCGTATCCACAAACGAGCTATCCTGGGTTTCAGCAATCAGCACATCGTCACGGAACAACTGGTAGACATCCGCAGGCGCATCGATGGCCGGAGCCTGCCAGCTGAGAGAAACGGCAATCCCATCGCGCACAGCCGTGAAATTGCGCGGGGCGAGGAAACCACCCTGAATCAGATCCACAGCCGCCGAAGCATCGATGGCCCCTGAACCCGCACGGATATGTTTCCCGCTCGAAGCATCCAGAGCCTGCGCCGACGACATCAGGACCTCGCGCATAGAATAAGAATCCAAAGTTGAATCGACGGAAAGCAGCAGGCCGCAAAGGCCGGCCACGACCGGCGTGGCCATCGAAGTCCCGTACATGCCATCGTAAAACTCCCCGTTCACCACGGTGATGCCGCTCATACGGTACGACTGGGACCGGCAGAAAGTCGTGCTCAGGATACAGTTGGAAGTCTCGTTCCCGTTCACAACCACAAAACCTCCCGGTGCGGCCACATCGACCCAATCCCCGCTATTGGAGAAGGAAGATATCCCTAAATCGGAATTGACCGAAGCCACGGATATGACCCCGGGGAGATCGGCCGGGTAGAAGGGGACATCAGCCCGGTTGTCGTTCCCGGCAGCCGCCACAATGACAATACCTTGATCGATGCAAGACTGAATCACTTCGCGTTCCGTCTCTGCCACGGAATATCCTCCCCAGGAAAGACTGATGACATCCGCCCCGTGCTCGGCAGCCCAAGTCACTCCGGCGAAACCGTTCCTGACCGACAAGCCTGAAGCATCCGTGCTGGGGCAGGAAACACCCATCAGGCTCACACCCGACCCGATGGAGGCAATACCGACCCCGTTCCCGCGCACTGCTCCGACCGCTCCGGCGCAATGCGTGCCATGCGACCAATTGTACACATTGCATGAATTCAGGCTTTCACACTCTTGATTCTGGTCCACACTGACAGGAGGCGCAGAATTGCCTGCCGTGGCCGACATCACGTTGTACTGGTTCCCGGCCGCTATTCCCAGATCCGGGTGATCGCCCCAGACAGCATTATCCACGATGGCCACGGTCACACTGGGTTGAGCCGTAGCTTTTCCCCATGCTTCCTGAGCATTGATCAAATCCAAATGCCAGCTCAGGTCAACTCCGTTGACCGTCCCGTAAAACGGATCCGTCCCGGACGCTCCATCTCCGGCAGAATCCGTCTTGCCGCCCGGCAAAACGCCTGCTTGGATGTAATAAGCAGGGACAGGCTCCACCATTTCCACTTCCGGCCTGGATTCGAGCCAATCCAGCAATTCTTCTGTCCGGTCCAGACTGTCGAACTCTATCCGGAATGTACGGCCAAGGCGTTCATTATTCCCAGTCCGCATCGACGCAAAACGGGAATGAAGACCATACACAGGCATCGCCGCCTGCAAGAAAGACACTGCATCCGCCCGCACGTAAGCCTCGCCTTTGGCCAAGGCGGGTGCCGATGAAGGTTTCAGCCGGACATAAAAAGCACCAGATTCATACTCCTGTGGATCTTGAGCATACAGACCTCCAGCCCACGCAACACAAACAAGAAACCCGGCGGCTGCCGGCAAAATATTTCTCATGGCATATTCTTTTTAAGGGTTTCATGAACCAGGCCGAGGCGGTTTTTCCGCCGGGCGAGAGAAAGCTTCCCGGCATGGAACGCGGACCTGATTCATAGGACCCGGCTTTAACCCAAATCGGTCATTAGACACGCCGAGTCCGTTTCTGATTGGGAAAATGAGGCATTCGGGCATCTTGCCCGCTTCTGTCCGAAGCCTAATGACCGATTTGGGTTTAATGATTCTCATAATCAAGACGAGGCGACTTCCTTGCCGGACGGACGGAATCCCGCCCCGGAAGAAGCAAAGCCTGCCACCCGGCAGGGATGCTCCTCCGCCCCGTCGTCAGGACGGTCTTATTTCTTCACCATTTTGGACACAAAGATACCAGCTTTCGAGGAAACCCTCACAAAATACAAACCGGCATCCAAGCCTTGCAAGTTGAATTCTTCCCGGTTCTGTCCTGCCACCAAGGAAATCCGTCGAGAAAAAACGATTTTCCCGCCCATATCGATCAGCTGAACATCCGCCACATCCGCTTGCGGCGCTTCGAACACAAGCAGTACATGATCCGAAGCGGGATTGGGCATCAAACGCAGGCGAGGCGGCAAAGAAACGCTCTCCTCGTTGGAAGATTCCACGACACCTCTTTCCAGATACTTTGCCTGGATGACCTGACGAGTCACCCTGTTCTGCAGGAAAATCACAGCAGCCATGTTATCGACACTGGAGAAAATCCGAGGACCGGCATCCGGGGTAATGGTATACTCGAACTCCTTCGTCACGGTCGTTCCCAACGGAACAGGCTCGATCAATGTTCCTGACACGGCAGGCAGCATCTTGCGGGCGCAGTAATAGAAATCCTGTTCTCCGTTGTACATGGGCGTCAGATGATGGATGGAATCTTCCAGCAAAACGACCTGCAAGGTATATTCATCGATATCCGGCAAGCAGGACGTGATTTCTGTCGAAATCCGGAAAGTGGAATCCTCCACTTCCAGATAGCCCCGCAAACGCAGGCTCACCGCCTCTTGCTCGAACTTGGCCATCGAGTCGACCCAGCGGGCATGCATGATGGAATCGGCAACCAGGCCATAGGAATGGCCGTTCAGGAAAAACGAGGGAGCCGACCTCACGCCATAGAAATCGCCCCGGGCGCGGGTATCGTCGTTCACCACCGGGTCGCCCGCCGTAGGAACGTCCACCTGGTATTTGACCATGACGAAATTGCTGGAATTATCCTCGATGTTTGCCTGGTGTTCTACCATGAACGGATGCAAAGCAGCGTTTCTCGGAGCGCAACCAGGACACATGCCTGAAGAAAAAAGTTCCAAGAAGAAAGGCTGGCGCGGCAAGTTGGCACGTTCCGCCGTGAACACATAGGTAAAAGTGGAGGGGCAGGAATTCCCCGAACCGTTGATGTTTTCCACCCAGACCCTGAAAATCCGGTTTCCGTCCCCGCTTACGGATGCCTCCACCGAAAAGGCTGCCGTCGCGGAAGCGGCGATGGAAACGTCCTGCACGTTTGTCCGGACAGTGTCACCGCCTTCCAAGGCATAGCACAAGTCGTAAGAAACAATCGGTTCGGAACCCGTGTTGAGAATCTCCCCTTCCAAAGCGACATTCATCGAAGAGGAAGTCAGGACTTGGACGGCAGGCATCCGCAACGCGGCCACCACGGCACCGTCAGAAGCCTGGTCGTACACGCTCACATCATCCATGCACAGAATGTACTTGTCCACGGAATTCTGGACAAAAGCCAGATGGACACGCTGTCCCGCATAAGCGGAAAGGTCTATCGTGTACCAGGCCCAGGAAGCACGGGCCTGCCGGGTCACTTGCAGGCTTTCGGTAAAATCTTCCTTGTCCGTCCCCGTGGTGGACAACAATACTTCGAACCCGTCCCGGTTGTCGGCATCCAAGGCCCTGGCACGGAACGAAAGACGGGGTTGGACCGCCGAAGACAAATCCACGGCCGGGCTGACCATCCAACGGTCGGCTTCGGCCCCGGCCTCCTCGAAAAAGGAAAGGCTGACTGCCACCATCGAGCCATCCTCGTCACGCCAGATGTTCCAAGCCTCGTCCAGATACGTCAAATCCGGGTTCTGAATCGGCTCGTTCCCATCGTTGTACAAAGTCCACTCAGCATCAAGGCTGCCGGTGGACATGACATCCAGATCCATTGTCTGGAAGTCTTCATGAAAAAGGACTTGCGCTTGCCCGCTTCCCGCCAGAAAGACCAGGAAGGGCAATACAAAAGCTATTTTTCTCATATATTTCATTTTAAAATTTTTCCAAACTCACACTTTCCTAAGCTGCCGTTCTGGCCCGCCCCCAGAAGACGGATTCCCGAACGCCTATAAGGACAAACAGGACACCTGGCAGGAAAGGCATCCCCAAACCTGCACTATACGCAAATCTCCGGTCAGTCACTGGCAAACCAGCTTGAAAGAAGTAGGCGGAGTCCCTTGGACTTTCACACTCACGATGTACAGTCCCGAGGGACAAGAAGACAAATCAATCTTGCCGGAACGGCCATCAAGCATGCAACGTCCATCCATCGAAAAAACCGAGACCTGTTCCACGGGTACGGAAGATTCCACCCTGTAACAGTCCGAACATGGGCCATCCTTCCGCAATTGTACTTTAGGTATCGACTCATCCTCCACACCTGCATCCTGGCTTACCTTGATGACAGCCGTTGCCACGGTATCCTTTTCATACAAGGTTCCCGTGTAAGGGCTGCGATAAAACACACTCACACGGGCATCATATGTCCCTTCCAAAGGAAATTCAACCTGCACTTCCTTGCCGTAGGCAATGAAAGGATCGCCGCCGAAGAAATGCCATTCGCAACTGTCGGCTTCCGACAACAAAGTCACCGTTGTTGCCCGGCCGGGACGCACCGGATTGGGTGATATGGAGATACGAGGCGACACATCCAAGACCCGGACCGCCTCCTCCTGCCGGAAAACGCGGGTCTCCCCACCGGAAACCACACGCAAACTTACAGGGAAAACACCAGCTTGAGGGTAATGCACAAGCGGATTCATCTCCTGGGAAGTGGCAGGGACTCCTCCCTCGAATTCCCAAGCGTACGATTCCACATCCCCCATCGTGTTGTCGTAATAAAGTACCGATTCCCCAGTCAGGATTTCCGGCGACCAATTATGGAAAGAAGGATCCTGGCAACCGCCCGCCGTATACTCTCCCGTTCCCAAATCGAGCCGCAAAGCCTGCAAGACCGTATTGTCACGGACGGGGAACACACGGCCATCGGCCACGGTATCGTAGGCCAGAATCGTGGCATCCTGGAGAAATGCCACCACATAGGCATTCTTGACAAGCAACCGGGATTCCTGGTAAGGGATGGAAAACGAATAGGTGCATACCGTATCCCCTGACACCAAAGCCAAAGGAAGCCCGTTCCCGTCCGGGAGCATGAATGCCGTGGCATGGTTGACTTCCGTTTGGTCGTACCAGCGGAAAGGAAGGCGATCCTGCAGGAAAGCGACATGAAGACGCAGGTCGCGATCCTTGTCCGCCATCAGGCGGCTCACCCTTAGCTGGATATGGAAACTGTCGCTCATCTGTTCCCGCAGAGGAAAATGAGCCAGCTCCATTTCCAGGTCATACACGGTTTTCTGTTGCATCGCCTTCTCCAAGCTGTCGCGCAAGGCCCGGATATTCCCTACTTCCCGGCCGTTCACGAACAAGGCAGGTACCGTCCGAATCGTATCGTAATAGCACATCCGGTAGTAGACATCCATATTATACAGGAAAGAGACATCGGGCCGGGTTTCCGCCGTCTGGTAGCCTGCCACGGCCAAGCGGTCGAAATCGGCGGCGAGGACGGCAATGCTATCGGCCACCCGGGGGCAGTTGGAACACCATGTCCCGCCGAAATCTTCCAGCAGCACATGATGGTATGCGATGCTGTCCGCAGAAAACGCCTGTCCCCTGAAAACAGGCAAACAGGAAAGGACTCCGCAAAGGAGCAATTCGAACCTTTTTTTGGTTAAAGCCTTCATATTCTTGATTTCTCGATATAAGCAACAAAATACCGGACAATCCTGCCGCCCATGGCGGATGCATGCCTATGCAAAGGAATTGGCATCGCAAGGACTTCCAAAGCAAAGATAGAGGGCATTTCCCATGCCGGCCTCATTGACACGGGAAACATTTGGTTTCCTATATGCCGAAGTACAGCAACAAATGTTTTCAAAAGATTCCAAACACATGAAACAAAACGATTTGAATTCAAAACCCATTACGGTATCCCAACCCGGACCAAGACCCTTTCCCGGGAAAAGAGAAAATCTGCCCAGCCATCAAAACCCCGGCCCCCGCATGGATGGAAGTGCCGAACAGGGGCTTGGCTGCCGCCTGTCCGGTTTCACGGGTCCTTCACTCCATCCCGTCCTCCTGCCGGCAGCCTTGCCCCCCTACTTTACCGCGGCCCGGCCTGCTACGCCTTCGGTGAAGACGGCAGTCATTCTGCACCCTCCCCCTGCGGCTTCTTCCACCACGAGGAAAAACGTATTGCGGACAACCAATAATCATACTATATACCAACACAATAAACAGACATGTTAAAATATGTTTCAAAGGCGTTACGATATATTACGCTAAAAAATTTTGCCCTGTCTTTTCTGGTGGCAATTTTTGCAGAAACCTGAAATGCCGCGGCATCTTGCCTGAATGCCGCAAACCTTGCCGACACGAAGCGACGCAAGATAAAAGCATGGACAGGAAATCAAGAAATAAACAATCAAAAACCAACCATCATGAAAAAAGCATTATGCATCATCGCAGCCGTCATGACAACGGCATTCATGGGAATGATGGCACATGCCCAAGCCCCGTTGGATGCGTATGAAGCGAGCGCGTTTTCCGATGCCACGCCCCACGCTTTCAACGGCAGTGCCCAGACTATCGGTATCCAGGAAGGCTCAGACCTCCACAACCTCTGGTTATCGCCCGATGACACCCTCCGTCTGTCCACGCCAAGCTACGGCCAGACACCGGCAGTCCAGACAGGCCTTTCCATCGGCTTCGACTTCCCGTTCGGGACGGGAATCATGACCCATTTCGGCATTACCGGCGACGGATTCATCTTCTTCAGCAACAGCGAAGACATCTATCCTGCCGTGGATTTGAACAGCATGCTCTACACCACCATGACGGACTACCTCTATTTCCGCTTCCAGTACCTGAGCTCGGAGTCCTGGGGTAACCAATACTTCACGGTCTGCGACATCCAGGCCGGCGTGGATTGCTCCGTGCAGTACGAAAGCGCCAATGACACGCTTTTTGTCCAATTCAACAACGTGGTTGTCATCGATTCGAGCGAAAAGACCGACAAACTGGTAGCCAGCTGGCAATACGCCTTTGCCAATAACGGCAACGTGTCCTTGTGCTTCCTCGACATGCAGCCGTCTTCTGCCTCCAACTATGCGTACGATTTCGGATTGGTAGCCAACCGCAACAGCTATGTTTTCCTCACGGCGGAAGGCCCGGAAACAAGCACCTCCACCATCACGCACAACAGTTTCAATGAAACCACCTATCCCGAAGCCAATTCGGGATACACCTTCAGCCTGCCGGCCCCCTGCGCCGAGGTAGCGGATGGAACTGTTTCCAAATGGGATATCGAGACAACCGACACGGAACTGTCCATCGGCTACAGTTTTGCTTTCGAAGGTTCCGAGAACCTGCTTTTGATTCTCTCTACCGAAGAAACGCTCAGCGGTGAGAACTTGCCCGTAGACGGCATCACTTATGAAGAAGGCGACCAAATCGGCAGCTCTGCCGGAGTGGCCACGGGCCGCATCGACAGCTACGGGTCGGCCTTGTTCTCGCCTTCGGGCTTTGACGGGCTGGAATCGGCCACCACCTATTATCTCCACGCTTTCTTCTACAATGCAGCCTGCTCGGGAGGCCCGCTGTACAACCAGGATCATTACGCCACCCAAGCCGTCAGCACCCTGCTGTCCGCACCCGGAAGCATCTCTGTGGAATCGATGACCGCCAACAGCCTCACCTTGGCCATCGAAAACGACCCGAAAGCCGAAGGATACCTGTTTGCGTGGAGCGAGGAAACGCTGCCGGCCTACGATTTCAGCTTGGATGGCGAAGCCGGCTACACGGACGGCCAGACCGTGACCATCAACGAAAGCACCCTGCATATCGTCAAAGCCAACACTACGGACCAAACCGTGACCGTGGACGGCTTGGAGCCCGGTTCGGTCTACTATTTCTATGCATGGGCTTTAAGAGCTGATGGGGAAAACGTAGCCTATTCGGGGGACTATGCCAGTCTTTCCGCCTTCACGCCAGCTGTCTTGCCGGCCACGTTCAGCTTCGAGAACGGCCAAACAGGCATGCAGGCTCCCGGATGGAGTACCACTACGCCCGACATGCCTTTCACCATCAACTCAAGCGGCATGTGGGGCGAAGGCCCGAGGTTTCTTTCAGCTACACTGACAGGGGATTTCATGTCGATGGATGAAACACAATATGTACATTCCGATGCCATTTCTCCGGCCATGATGCCTTTGGAATACGACAGCGCCATGGCTTATTTCGACATCCGGATTTTCAGCCAGAATGCCTTTACGGGTGAAACCATGAACTATGACAGGATACCCGGCGACTCCTTGGTGTTCCAGTATGCCATCGGAGAAGATGAAGCCCGAATCTGGCGTACCATTGGCAAGATAGACCACGAAACCGAGTTGGATCCTGACGATTACACTACGTTCACCACGGCTTCTTTCCCGGTCGCGGGCGATGAGAACGTTTACGTACGGGCCATTGCCTACCATATCTTCAACCTTAGCGACCAAGTAGCGCCTACCTTCGGCATCAACCAACTGGTCGTGGAACCCGTCCTGCCTTGCCGCAAGCCGACCGATTTGGCCGTAGTGGAAGATGATTTGACCTACAATGAGGCCAGTCTTTCATGGAGCGACCCCAACCGGCCTTTTGCCGATTTCTTCATCCAGACCTTGGCGGAAGGCGATTCCACATGGGTATCCTACCCGCTGGTTTCGGAAGAAGGATACACGCTGTCCGGCCTGACGGCCAATACCACCTACACGGCAAGGATTCAGGCTATCTGCGGTGCTGGCGACTCTTCCTTGGTTTCCGAAATCGAGTTCACCACCTTGCAGAGCATTCCTTTCGAAGAACCGCTTTCCACTGTGGAAACCATGCCGGAAGGATTCCTGTCGCAGAGCGGGATCCTGGCCGATACGGGATCCTCCCGCTTGAGCGATGCGATGGGATACGGATGGCAAGCCACTACTGACGAGAACAACGATCCGGCTCTCGGCATATACGGAACCGCCACGTCCGACAACCACTGGCTGATCCTGCCCACGCTCAGCGCCGGGAACCAGACCGGGACGGCAGAACTCTCGTTCGGGCTCAAAGGATTCTATCTCCGCGACGGATGGGAACTCTACGATTCCACAGCGTTCGGCCAGACCGATTCCGTGCTTGTCCTGGCTTCGCCGACCAATGGTTTCAACCGCAGCCATGTCATCGGCGCCGTTCCCTGCTCCGAGCTGACGGACAGCGTGCAACGCTTTGCTTTCGACTTCGAAGTAAACGAGTTCAACCACTTGGCCCTGCTCTTCAAGAGCGATGAAATGGACATGACCGACAACGCCATCTTCCTGGACAGCATTTCCGTCATCTGGCTCGACCTGGCATGCCCGGCTCCGACCAACCTGCGTTCGACAGGCCGCACCGAGACCAGCATCAACCTAAGCTGGCAAGGAGAGGCGATGGAATTCGCCGTGGTCTACACGAACCGCAACGCGGAAGAATCCCGTTACGACACGCTCTACACGGAAGGCAACACATGCAGCCTGACCGACTTGGAACCGGCCTCCTCCTATGCCATCCACGTATTCGGGTTCTGCGGTGCCGACCGGACATTCCCGACGGAACCGTCGAACACGATTTACATCAACACCCAGACACCTTGCTATGCTCCCACCAATCTGGAAGTGCTTGACGTGACCTGGCAGAGCGTGCGCCTTGCCGTGAACTCCCAGACCACGAACAAGGAAATGAACATCTGGGCACAGGACACCAACCGTTATCCTAACGTCAACTACAGCATAGGCTACACGAGGGATACCACCACGTTCACCAGCCTGTACGAAGTGCTCAACATTCCCTACTACGCCAGGACCCGTGCCATCTGCGCTCCCGGCGACACCAGCGAATGGTCGAACACGGTAGAATTCACCACGCTTCCTGTCCCGGTCTGCGGAACACCGAGCAACCTGGCCGCCGAAGTGGATTATGACAACCTGACAGCCGAATTGACCTGGACCCCGGGTGCAAACAACCAGTTCGCCTACGTGTTCTACCGGGAAGCCTCGACCAGCCGGTTCGACACGACGATGGCCCAGGAACCAGACCACTTCACGCTCCGCAACCTGCGTGCGAATACCTCCTACGTATGGAGATTGATGGGATACTGCGACAACATGCTTTACAGCGAGGATGTGGAAAGCACGTTCTCGACGACGCCTTCAGCCAACGAATCCGTGCTGGGCTTCGGCAGAGCCTTGGATGTACGCGCATACCAAGGACAGATCATCGTGGAAAATCCTTCGCACTTGTTCATCAAGGCAATCCAGCTCTATACGCCGGAAGGGAAATCGATGGGATACTACGATGTGAACTCCACCGAGAATGTCTTTGTCAGGACCGGTGCCCAATCCCGGATACTCCTCGTCAAAGTATACGGAGAAAACGGGAACCAGGCCACATTCAAAGTCCTGGCATGGTAAGATAAAAACACAGCAAGCCCGAGGAGGCGGCCTGGAAAGGAACTCTTTGCCGGAAAAGACCCGGCAAGAGGCTTTGGCCCGACAAGGGCAAACAGAGCCGCCTCTTCCTGAATAACGAATAAAAATGAAAAACATGAAAAAAATCATCACCGCAATCATCCTGGGGGCATCCCTCATGCCGGGATGCTTTGCCCAAGAGGCTCCCGCCAACACAGTCATCCAAGGGGAAAGAGGCGAAGCCAGACTGCTGAATGCAGCCCAAGGCATCACCGATGTACGCCTTTCCCGGAATGAGAGATACATCATCCACTCCTTTGTCGACGCATCTGCGTCCGTGGCCATGGTCTACGACATTGCCAACGATACCTGGACCACGTTCGAAGGCGTTGCCATGGCCGAGTATGTGGACTCGGACAACTATGTGACCAGCTCGTACATCGTCCGCGACGGCCAAAGAATCAACCCGGCCCAAAGCGGTTTTGAATATGCTTCGGCCGGATTGGACACCATATTCGGCTTCGTGGAAAGAGAAGATGCGACCGGATGGTACCGTAGCTATATCTACGATGGCCAAGGCGAGTTCATCGAGGCGCTGCCCATGCACTGGAACGACCCGGAAGTAACGGGTTCAGGCTACGGTGCGATGGCACTTGGCTTGTCCAACGACGGGAGCATTGTCGCAGGCCGTTCGTCGGCACCTTTCGCCCACACGAACTTCTCCCCGGTATTCTGGGACCTGGACAATGACACTTCGTTCTTCGTAGGGACCACGGACAATGCGGACGGCAGCCTCTACAACACCAACAACGATGGAACCATCATCTGCGGGGACAATGGAGACGAAGCCGTCGTAATCCTTTACGACAAGGCAGCACAAAGCATGGAAGTAAGGCGGATCCAGCCTTCCTTGGGAAATACCGTTTGCTTTGCCTTTTCCATTTCTGAAAACGGATGGGTGCTGGGAGCCGACCAATCCAGCTCTGCGGACATTTATTCCCGCAAACCTTTCCTCTACAACATAAACAGCGGCCAACGCCTCTCCCTGAACGATTACCTGACGGAACTGTACGGCTTGGACGTCGAAGCCACGGCACCCTTGTTCAGCGCAGGCTCCATCTCGGACGACGGGCGTATCATTGCCGGTTACTCCTACCAGAATGCCTCCTGGATTCCCTATGTCATCTTGCTGGATGAAAACCAAATCCATGCAAAGGCCCGTTACCTCCAGGCGGTGCAGGATCGCGAATCCACCAACGTGAACCTCAGCTGGACCACCCCTGTCCAAGGCCAATACACCTTGCAAGGTTTCAATATCTACAGGGACAGCGTGCAGGTGAACCCCGAACTCATCGATGCCAGTGCCACGTCGTACATCGACAACAATGTGGAAGAAGGCATCCATAGCTACACTATCGAAGCGGTATACACAGACGGTGAAACCTCGGCAGAAAGCGATGCTGTCAATATCCTGGTCGTAGCGGTCGGCGGATGCGTTCCTGTCCAGGAAATCAATGCCGACATCGTTTACAACCGCACCGTGAACCTGACATGGGGCCTGCCATCGGCCATCATGAGCAGCCAGCCGGGAGCCAAGTCCGCCAGGACTGAGCGCGGGACCGAATCCCTCTTCTCCCATGCATCCCAGACTCCCAAGGCTCCTGCAACGAAAGCCTACCAATCCGACACGCTGGACTATGCAGGCATGTTCAACACCAACGGCATCTACGCCAGTGCCGCCGTCCAGATCGGGAATTACATGTACGTGGGCCAATTCTTGTCGGACGTGATCCAAGTCTTCGATGCCACCAGCGGCGTGCTGCTCCAGGAGGTCGCCGTGGACGGGCTGCCCGGCATGTGGGACATGGAATACCATGACGGCTACTTCTATTGCATCAATAACAACAATACCGTCTATGTCATTTCCCGCAACGGGGATTTCGACCTGGAAATGGCCAACAGCTTCACGACACCGATTTCCAACATTTCCCATGTCGCCTACGTTGAAAACGGGAACGGGGACCAAGACTTGCTGATGATAGGAAGCACTTCCAGCATCGCCTTCTACGATCCTGTGACCACCGACCCTGTCCAGCTTGACAAGACTTTCGATATCGACGGACTTATCATCTGCGGCAGTGCTTACCATGACGGGCGTGTCTACCTGGCCGACCAGAACGGCACGCATTCTTGCAGCGTGGTCGTGCTCGACTGGAATACCGGGGAACGGATTTCGACCAACGACGTAGCCGACTATCCTGCCGTTGACGAGATTGCCGCCATCAGCGAGGGCTATACCATCCTGGCCTCCGGCATCACGGTAGACACCTTGGAAGACGGTACCGCCTTGCTACGGTTTATCATGCAGCCTTTGGTAACGTTCAACCAGGTAGTCAGCATCGAAGCAGCCAGTGCTTCCGATCTGGTAGGTTACAACGTTTACCGCGATGGAGAACTGATTACATCCTCGCCGCTCCAGAAACGCCGCTTCTCGGATATCGTCTATGAAGCAGGAACTTACACCTACACCGTCGAAGTAGTAAAAGAAGGATGTTCGGCGAACTCTTCCAACTACGGCATCTCCGCCGAAGCGACCATCTACCCCATCGAGGAATGCGATGGGCCGACTTCCGTGGAAGCCTATGAATCGAACGAACAGGTTTGCTTGAGCTGGGACTTGACTCCCGGCGATGGTTTCGTGGGCTTCAACATCTACCGCGACAACGAACTGCTGTCGGAACACTTGGTCGATCTCAAGTACATCGATCCGGACGTGGAAGCCGGCCAGCAGTACAACTACCGCGTGGAAGCCTTCTATGACAATTCCTGCGTAGCTTCCGATTCGATCCAGATTGAAGTCACTTTCGAAGGTACCGCCGAGGCTCCTTCCTTGGTCAACGTGGAAGGGGAAGCCAATGCAGATGGCACTTACAACACGACCACCACATGGGATCTGCCGTATTTTGAAGAACCGATGGCTTTGGGCTATTGCAACCAGCCTCTGGGAAGCATCAGCCTCCAAGGCACCAGCACCCTCTACGGTATGATCGGCTGGGATACCAGCAGCATGGACTTGTTCCAGGATCTTTATCTGGTAGGCTTCGAATTCATCATCGGCGATGAAGTGAACAGTCTCAACGGCGTGGTAGTCATCGACAATGCCATTGTCCACAGCGAGCCTTTCACCGGCCGCCTGCGCGTAGGCGAATGGCAGCAAATGTATTTCAACCAGACTTTCCCGATGCAGCAGGCACAGGAAATCTGCGTGGGCTACGCGGTTTCCTTCGACCAGGCCGCTGTCCAGTACGGTGCCCTCGTATACGACATGGGACCGGGCAAAGCGTGGTATTCCGACATTGTTTCGCCTGACGGTACCAGCTGGTACTCCTTGGCCGAAGTCGCCTCCCAAGGCGGCATGACACTGGATGCGAACCTTTGCATCAACGCCTTGGTTGTCCGCAAACGCGACTTGGAAAATGCCGCCAAGACCTCTGACCCGCTCGGTTACATCCGGAAAGTGGCCGCCAGCGCCAGCAACATCCTGCTGAGCAAGCCGGCCTCGATGGAAAACGCCCCCAAGACCACCAGCGAATCGTTCACGCTGCAAGGCTTCAATGTTTACCGTAACGATACCAAACTGAACGACACGCTGCTGACTTCGTTCGAATACATGGACAGCAACGTAGCCTTGGGCGAATACGACTATGTCGTGAGCGCGGTTTACGCACAAGGGCAGGAAGTGATGTCCGACCCGTATTACATCGACTTGCACGATGTGGCCAATGAAGCATCCTCAATGGATGCCGGCATCCGCACGTACCCGAACCCGGTCTTTGACCAATTGAATATCCGGGGCGAATACGAATCGCTGAACATCATTGATTTGTCTGGCCGCATGGTAATGTCCGACCTGAAAAACATGTCAACGGTTCCAACGGGAGACTTGGAGCCAGGGGTCTACTTCCTGCAATTCCGCCTGGCAGGCAACCAGACATACATCATCAAGATCGTCAAACGATAATCTTCTTTGAAAAGATGAAATCTTCGGGGCGTTCCGTCCCGATGGTTTCATCTCTAAAGGTTGGTTTTTTTGGTTGGGAGGGGTGCCTCGTTCGGAGGCCCCCTCTTTTTTATCCCAAATCGGTCATTAGACTTTGGGGAGATTGCCCGCTTGTGTCATGCAGCATGCTTCTCGCCTAGCCGAAGGCGTAGCGGGCCACGGCGAGGCGTAGCCAGGAGCAGGATGCGGACAGAAGCGGACAAGATGCCCGAAAGCACCATTTCCGCCACCGGAAACGTCCCGGCGAGTCTAATGACCGATTGGGGTTTATAGCTTTGCAGCTGTTTTCAACCCGAACAGCCATTAGAATCCGGGAAAATTCTGCACAATGAAAAAGAGTCTGATTGCCTTGTCCTTAGGAACGCTGGGACTGGGCATTGCCGAATTCGTGATGATGGGCATCCTGCCTGATGTGGCCAAAGCCTTGCAAATCGATATCTCTACGGCCGGGCATTTCATCTCGGCCTATGCCTTGGGGGTCTGCCTCGGGGCTCCTATCCTGCTTTTCGCCCGCAAGATGCCGCCCAAACGCATTCTGGAAGGGCTGGTCTGCCTAATGTTCGCGGGCAATCTCTGCGCCTTCCTTTCCCCAGGATATTACAGCCTGCTTTTCAGCCGTCTTCTGTCCGGATTGCCGCATGGTGCGTATTTCGGGGTCGCTTCCATCGTGGCTTCAAAATTGGCATCGCAAGGGAAAAGCGCGGAAGCGGTTTCCATCATGATTGCCGGCATGACCATTGCCAATCTCTTCGGTGTCCCCTTAGGCACCTCGCTCAGCCATAATCTTTCGTGGCGGCTGCCGTTCCTTTTGGTTTCGGGCTGGAGTCTTATCGTGTTCTATGGCATCTGGAAATGGGTTCCTGCAATCGAGGGCGTGGAGGATACCGGTTTCAAAGGGCAGTTCCGCTTCCTGAAAAGGCCCGAACCATGGCTGATTCTCGGAGCAACCGCCTTAGGCAACGGGGGCGCGTTCTGCTGGTACAGCTACATCAGCCCGCTGCTGACCCAAGTGAGCGGTTTCCGCCCGGTATCGCTTTCTTTCCTGATGATTCTGGCAGGTTTCGGCATGGTGGCAGGCAATCTTGCCAGCGGACGGCTTTCGGACCGTTTCGGAGCCGCCAAAATGGGAACGGTGTTCCAAGCCTTGATCGGCGTAGTGTCGCTCTGCCTGTTTTTCTTTTCACCTTACGCGCTGCCGGCGGTACTGCTGATGTGCTTTGGCACAGCCGGGCTGTTCGCGGTCTCGGCTCCGGAACAATTGCTCATCATCAAAGTAGCCAAAGGAGGCGAGATGTTAGGCGCGGCTTCGGTGCAGATGGCTTTCAACCTTGGCAACGCTATCGGGGCTTACGCAGGCGGCTTGGTGGTGAATGCTGATTTGCGGTACCCCGCTTTGATGGCACTTCCGTTCTGCCTTGCCGGCTTCAGCTGTTTTCTGCTCTTCTACAAGAAATATTCCAGAAACTACGGATAAGGAATCCCGTTAGCATTTTCTCCCCTACAGCCAATTCATTGCCTGCAAGAACAATCCATCCGAAGCTTATTCACCCGCTTTCCGGCTGCACTGACACCAGAATCCTGCCTGCCTCAAACTCAAGCCAAGATATCATAAACTTCACGGCCCAGAGCATCAGACATCCGTCCCCGAAGCTCGGAAGAATCGAGGACATAGCCGTCAGGCGATACTGGATTGACGCAGATGCCCAAGACCACCGGCTGCTGCAAGACCCATAAACGGGATCCGCCACGGAGAAACGCCGAATAAGGCTGGGCAGAGATAAAAAGCTTTGTGAAATCGCTGACAATCAAATCCGGCCGGACAGCCTGGGCAGAAAGGAACTTCAAGAAAGAATCGTTCAACATGCCAGAAACATACAAGAACGAACCAGGGGCATAGAAGGGCTTGAACTTGTCCAGATGCGCGTCCAATCGAAGCAAGGAGGGAATCCCCAAATCCCGGATTCCGCCTTCGGGCGTGATACCGTAAACCCCGGCATCGAGCATGGCCAGTTTCCCGGCCAAGCCTGCCTTGGGGCTCTGCGATAAAAGAGGCAGATTCATCAAAGTGTACTGCAGACGTGTCTTCGATACCAATTCGTTCATATTCTTGGACAATGCAGCACCCGTGCAAAGCACCATGGCTTCGGAAACAAAAGGCGAGGCCAAGCTCATCCGGGACAAAGCCCCGTCGATGATAGCTGTCGCGGCACCCTCCTGATGCGCCAGGCTTATATACCGCTTGAGCCCCTGCGTGTAAGCATAGCCGGAAAGCATCAGTTTGCCGGGGGTCAGGACTTTTGCAGTAACCAAACGGCCGCAAGCGGTGGTTTCCCGGCTTATATCAAGAATCTCTGCTGAAAGACGGCGACGGAGATAATGCTGCTCGGAGGTCTGCACAATCATGCCTGGATAGAAATCCAGCTCAGGCTTGGCATTCTTGAAAAGGGCATCGGTGCTTTCCCCGTCCACGCCGATGGAAGTGACCGCCAGCTGCGAAGCCCTGTCTTGCCGGCGGTAATGCTGTAGCAAAGCCCGCAGGCATACGGTCTTGCCTACGTTCTTGGCCATCCCTACTACGGAAAGACTAGCATACTGGGTTATATCATCAAAAAATTCCGGTATCACAACCGCAAAGATAGTGCAAGCCGGATACAGAGACAAAGCTCCGCATAAGTCGAGAGCCATGGCAAGCCAGCCCCCTGCTCGAACCCCATCGGACATCAGACTTTGGGAAGATTGTCCGCTTGTGTCATGCAGCATGCTTCTCGCCTGACCGGGACAATCGGGCTACGTCAAGGCGTAACCTGATGTGCAATACTCCAAATATTCCGTATCTTCGTAGGCTCGATTTGACATAGATGGAACATCTCAACCATCTATCCACCAAGCTCTTAAACAAAAAACTGCATGGCGAAGACATCGATGGACCCCCGTCTGTTGGAGACGGACAGCATTCCCAAACTGCTCTGGCAATACGCGCTTCCGGCGGTAATCACCACCTTGAGCACTTCGGTGTATAATCTAATCGACCGTATCTTCATCGGACACGGTGCAGGCGCCATGGCCATTTCGGGCTTGGCATTGAGCTTGCCCATCATGACCTTCCTGCAAGCGTTCGGCACATTGGTAGGCGTGGGAGCCTCGACCCGGATATCAATCGTGCTCGGCATGAAGGATCGCGAATGGGCGGAACGCATCCTAGGCAATGCGCTCTTTCTGACAGTCATCATGTGGGCCTTGCTGACTGTCCTCTGCTTGGCATTCCTCGAACCCCTGCTGAAAATCTTCGGCGGCAGCGAAAACACCATCCCTTACGCGGCCGACTACCTGCGCATCATCATCCCGGGAAACATTTTCGCCAACCTGTCGTACAGCTTCTGCAACATCATCCGGGCTTCGGGCAGCCCCATCCGCTCCATGACCATCATGATCAGCGGGATGGTCCTCAATGCCATCCTTGCCCCGATTTTCATCTTCTGGTTCGACTGGGGAATCCAAGGAGCGGCCATCGCCACCGTCATTGCCATGTTCGTGACCGCCGTTCAGACCATGCACTTCTTCCTCAAGAAGGACGCTTTCATCCGCTTCACCCGACCCAATCTCAAGCCGGCCAAGAAAATCGTCAACAATATCCTGTCCATCGGCATGTCCCCGTTCCTGATCAATCTGGCCGGAAGCGCGGTGGCCATCATCCTCAATGGCCGATTGGCTGCCAAGGGCGGCGATTTGGCGGTGGGCGCTTACGGTATCGTCAACAGCTACGGCATCCTGTTCGTCATGTTCGTTATCGGGCTCTGCCAAGGAATGCAACCTATCGCCGGATACAATTACGGCGCCCGGAAACCGGAGAGGGTACGCAAGGTCTTCTCCTTGTCCATCAAGGTGGGCACGGCTATCACCACTTTGGGATTCCTGCTCATGGAGATTTTCCCGCGGACCGCGGCCAATGTGTTCACTACCGATGAACAACTGATTGAAATAACCCGTGTAGGGCTGCATTACGTCTTCTTGCTGTTCCCCTTTGTGGGATTCCAAATCGTGACCACCAACTTTTTCCAGTCTATCGGCAAGGTGCAGCTTTCCATCTTCCTGAGTTTGACGCGGCAGGTACTGTTCCTGATTCCCTCCCTCTTCATCTTTTCTGCCTTGTTCGACCTCGACGGGGTCTGGATGGCCACACCGGTTGCCGACTTCCTGTCCATCGTGGTGACCTTCATCATCCTGCGGATCCAGATAAAAAAGCTGCGATAGCACAGCCCCAAGAACAAGGAAACACCTCAAATAGAGCAAGATAAACCAAGGCGCTTGCTTTCCCGGCCCTAAGGCGACGCACCCTTCAATCCACAATAGCGGAATCATGAGAAGAATCTTTGCATCCAGGTTCCAGAAACAGAGAGGAACACCTCTTATCCTGATGTGCGCCCTTGTCTCCTGCCTGCAAAAGCCTGCTCTCGCTCAGATCCACGACCAAGCTTATTGCGACTCCTTGCTGGTGAAGGGGGTTGAAAGCGTGCTGGAAAAGAAGAACTACCCCGATGGCCTGCTTCACTTGGAGGAAGCCCGCAATCTCGCCGCAGAAAACCAATGGTTCAGACAGCAATTCCTCGCCTTGAACAACTTAGGCATCTTGTATTATTCCATTTTCGATTACGGGGAGGCATTGAACTACTATTTGGAGGCATACACCATATCATTGAAAAACCTCGAAAGCAGCGAAACAATGATTGTGCTCAACAATATCGCTGTACTTTATTCCAGGGAGGAGAATTTCAGGAAAGCCGAAGAATATTTCCTGCAAGCCTACCAAATCGCCCGAAAGGAAGAAGATTGGTTCAAAACCGGAAGCTATAGTATCAATTTAGGAATCATCTGCGCAAAGAACAATGAGTTGGAAAAAGCCGAATCGTACATAGACGAAGCCTTGGACCTCTTGGCCCGATACCCGAATACTATCCGCCTGCTCGAAGCCCGCTCTGCGCAAATCGAAATCTACCTGCAAAAAGGCATGGACGGGCAAGTGCGCGAGAAAGGGCGGGAACTCATGCCGCAATTGCTGGAGCATGGATTGATAGCCAATTACAACGATGTGGCTCTCTGTATCGCCGAATCCTATCTCCGCACCTGCGAATTTGCCCAGGCAGAACGCTACGCCCGGGAAGCGCTGGACTGCAACCATGACCTGAAAAGCCGGTCGAACCTCTATCGACTTCTATCTGAAATCAGTTACAAAACAGAGAACTACAACAAAGCTTTGCTCTACAAGGATTCGATACTCATCTTTCACGACTCGCTGAACGTTGTCAAAAACGGCCGCCTGTTTGAAAGCAGCAAGCTCAAGTTCGAATTGCAGCATTACCAGTACGAATTGAATCTGAAAGAGACCCAGGTCGCTAACGGGCGCAAGCTGCTTGTCTTGCTGCTGTCTGCTTCCGTCCTGGTGGTCGCCTTCCTGCTTTGGTGGCTGCACATGCGTTCCACCAAGCTGAGGCAGGAAAAAGAAATAGAACGCAACAAACGCCGCATCGGCGAGTTGGAACTGGAGAAACTGCAACATGAAGTAGAATTGCGCAACAGGCAGCTTGCAGCCAAAGCCTTGGCTACATCAAGCCGGAACCAGCTGCTGGAAGAGCTGATTTCATCCATGACAAAACATCCCGGCCTGGCAGAAGAACCGGAATTCAGTGCAATCTTGCAGAATCTGAAGAAGCAACTTGGCTCGGAGAAGGAATGGAATGAATTCGTCACCCTGTTCGAAGACATCAACCATGGATACCTGAGCAAGCTCAAGCAAAGGCATCCCGACCTGAACGCCAACGACATCCGATATCTTTCCTATGTGTACATGAGCTTGAGTACAAAAGAAATCGCTTCCATTTTCAACATCACTGTCGAGACATGTCGCAAAAGGAAAGAAAGAATTGTCAAGAAAATGAAGCTGGCAGAGGGGGTGAATCTCTACGACTATCTATTTTCTCTCTAACGAAATTTCAGGCTTATAACACATCAAAAGCCATATTTTGCCGTAAGGACAGTACGTTTTTCCCATGTCACGCATCTGCAGCCTCCATGTCACGCTTTTTACAGGGGGAAAACATTGCGTTTCCTGAATCTTTAGATACTTTTAGCCAAAACAGATTTGCCCGCCATCGGGGAAATCCAATACGAACTTAAAACCTAAAATCATGAAAAGTGCTACTGCAATCAAAAAGGCATGGATAACGGTACTGCTCCCGTTCATCCTCCTTGCGGCACTCCCGGACAAAAGTGCCGCCCAGTTTGTGCAACATGCCACCACCACTACGGAAAACTTCCATTACATGGTCTACGACAAATCGGTAGAAGGCCGGATTTACGGTGCCGTAGCTCCCATGGACGGGTACGAATACCCGAAACTATTCATATCTGAGGACTACGGAAAGACATGGAGGCTGATTTTCGAATGGACCGATCCCTTGCGTATACCCGGTGCCCAGATATGGGGCCGTATCATGGGATTAAAACCCGGCAAGAACAGCGATTTCCTATACTTCCAGATAGACAAAACCTCCTCAGCCTACACGAACGGCCTGTACCGTCTTAACCATAAGACGGGTGAGGTCAGGCATTACCAACTCCCCAACGCGGAGAAAAACTCCAGCCTGCTAAGTTACGATGTGTACGATGCCGAAGGAGATACTGTACTGATGCACACCACCTGGACGCTGAACGACCTGATTCTGATGACCGAAATCTACCTTACCCACGACGGAGGGGAAAACTGGGATTTCATCTACAATTTCTCCGACCACGACTTTGTCCACATGGCAAATGTAGCTTTCAGTCCCGATAATCCTGACAAACTGTTCCTTCTGCGTTCAGGTGGCATCTCCGGCGTGCAAGCCGGCCTGCTGATTTCCGAAGATGGCGGCAAAACCTACACCGAAAAGCTTGCTGGCAAAGACTGGGGCCCCATCGCTTTCAACCCGGAAAACCCTGACGAAATCATCGTAGGATCCCACATGTCGTACGGCAATAGTGTCCCGGTCGAACACTTGATGCGCTCCCAAGATGGCGGTGACACCTGGCAAGAAATAGAATTGGAATACACCGATTTCATATTCGATTATTTTACCGACATAGAATACGACCCGCACGACCCCAACCGAATCATCGTCATGGAAGAAAATCAGATTTTCATTACCGATGACGGCTTCCAGACTTACCAGAACTTGATGCCCAGCGACTATATGTTCGGGCTTTATGCATCCATCAATCCATTCAACACAGATGAGATGCTGATCGGAATCGATGGTGCCAGCGTCCGCCATACTACAGACCGATGCCAAAGTTGGAACATGATCAACGCCTCGCAAACCAGCTACGATTGCAGCTCGTTAACATTAAGCTCATCCTCCAACAATCCAACAATCAAATACATCATCAACGGCCAGCTTCATTCTCTTTCGGGTGGAGAAGATGGCGAAGAAGGAACCGATTACTTGTTCTCTTCGGAACTCGTATTCAAAAAGGTTTTCCCAGACAATCGCGATACCAGCAGGCTATTCTTGACAGATACCGCCGGCATACTTTATTTCAAAGATGGAGAACACCTGATACCAGTGGAAAAAATCAATGGCACAATCACCAGTATGCAATCCGACCCGACGGAAACGAACCGGTACTGGCTTTCTGTCGGAGATTCCTTGTTAAGCCTTACAATAGACGGCACTTCGACTGACTTTGATTTCTTGGAAACACCTGGCCAAGGAGCCATATCAGATTTCGCTCTCATTGGGAATCAGAGCATGGCCACCATCTGGATTAGCAAAGGTTCGGCGATGTACCAAAGTCTGGACAACGGCCAGAATTGGGTATCCAAGTCCGCAGGACTAAGTGGCGACACCAAAACATTGGAGGTCAATCCTCTTAATGAAAATCAATTATTTGTCGCAACCACAAGCGGAATCTACCGTTCGGACAATGCCGGGGATAGCTGGCGGTCGATTCTAGGAGGAATCCAAGCCTGCAAAATCAGATGCTCGCCAAACTCAAACGGCATAGTAGCCATAGGCATCGGCCAAGACGACAGCACTCCGCTCTCCCTTGGCTACAGTGAAGATGGAGGTGACTCCTGGCGTTCGATCTCTGCAAAAGAACTGCAATATTGCCATGCATCCGACATGGACTTCTATTTTGGTGAAAACGGCTTCATTACCGCACATATAGGCTCTTCCGACATGGGCCGCCTGACTTACCGTTTCGGACTGGAATGCGAAGAGAACCGCTTATCCAGTTATCCTTGGAATGAAGGTTTCGAACATGGTGGGTTCCCGCTTTGCTGGAATCAACAAATCCTGGAGGGAAACACTTCCTGGCAAGCCGTACCTGCATCGGAAGGCATTCCAGCTACCGCAATGCAAGGCAGCGAGACCAAATTGCGTTTCCACGCCGAAAGCAACGAAAAACAGTCCAGCCGGATTTCCTCTCCGCTATTCACCAATCTGACCACATTGGCCAATCCCATACTGACATTCGACTACGCCATAAGCCCCGATGGGACATTGGCCCTTTATTACAAAGAACAAGAAGCTGATTCGTGGACATTGCTTGCAGACCATTTCCAGACCTACCCGACATGGCATCAAGCCCAAGTATTGCTTCCCGAAGGAGCAGAAAACATCTTTCTTGCTTTCGAAGCTTCCGCCACAACTGGCGAAATCCAATTAGACAATATCCAGATAGATTCCAGCAATGGATTGCCGTGCAACGAGGCCCGGGATTTGAAGGCCTCCATCGGCTTCGGGTACATTGCCTTGGATTGGACCGCCCCCGAAGGAAATTACAAAGCTCTGTACAATCTCTACCGCGAGGATAAACTTCTGGAAGACAGTATAACAGGCCTCAGCTACAAAGACACCGCCCTTTCTGCTGGTACTTATGCATACACAGTAAAATCCCTT
Organism: uncultured Bacteroidales bacterium; assembly: GCA_944320265.1. Classification (GTDB taxonomy): domain Bacteria; phylum Bacteroidota; class Bacteroidia; order Bacteroidales; family P3; genus Pullibacteroides. The sequence continues at coordinate 68,376 of CALUGT010000012.1, forward strand.
TGCAGAGGACAGGAAACCGACGGAATCACGCTGAAGGTGTCTTATCTGGAAAGCATGAATCCTGTCCGGAACCTGGAACTTGACATTGCCAACCGGATTGAAGGAGATATTGTGGCCATGCTCCAATGGGATGTCCCGGAAGGTTATACAGAAGCCTTCTACAATGTCTACCGCGACAATGAGCTCATCGCTGAAAACCTCAGCTCGACACGCTATACCGACCGCGGCTTCATCACAGACGGACAGCACGAATGGAGCGTTACCGCCCTTTACGGCAACATGGAATCTGAAAAGACAAGCCAGACTCGGACTTGCGCCAACCGTTGCGCACCTATCCGCGATATGGACATCAGCTATGATATTCCAAGCACCAAAGTTTCAATAAAATGGAACAAACCTGGAGCACTGCCCGAAGACTGGCTCACTTACAGCTACGCAGCTACAAACGGCATCGGATTCATGGAATATGGAGGATATACCGTCACTGTGGCAGCTAAATTCACCGTGGAAGACATCGCCGACAGGAACATCGGCAAATCCCAAATAGACCAGATATCTTTTGTCCCGGGAGAAGAAAGAGCCACGTATTTCCTAAAAATCTGGATTGGTGGCAATGGACTGACCCCTGGCAATGAAAGATTCAATCAACGGCTTCTCGGCAATGATTTGAAAATCGGAGAATGGAACTCCGTTACCCTACCTTCACCAGTTCAAATAGATTCCACGCAAGAACTGTGGATTGGTTACGAAGTGAACTATACCGGAGGAAGTTATGCTATAGGCGTTGATGCCGGACCAGGCGTGAAAGGACGCAACATGATAGATTTAGGCCAAGGCGAAGGCTGGATGACATTCGAGGATGCCATGCCGGAAGACAACGACTTCAATCTGAGCGTAGCTGCTCATCTCACCATGCCGGACGGTCAACAGGCCGAATTGCGCAAGAATGCCGACAAAACACAAGAAGCGCCCATCAAATACAACATCTACCGTGATGGCAAACTCCTTACGACAACCGAAGAGACTCTCTTTGAAGAAAACGGGCTTCCCGAAGCCGTCTACTCCTATTCTATCACCGCCGTACATCCTAACGGATGCGAATCCGAGGCGACCAGCATGGAGTTTTTTGCAGGTAATACCTGCGGGGAAGCATCGAATCTGAATACTTCCTCTACCGACAACCTTGTCACGCTAACTTGGGATGCATCGGAACCCTATTGGAGAAAGGACAATATCTTTTCAGAAAGTTTCGAAAACGGACTTCCTGAATCTTGGCTGAATCTGGACAGAGACGGAGACGGGCACAAGTGGCTGCCCAGCGATTCAGCCCACGTTCTGGCCGCATGTACGCCTTACAAAGGTGAACGATGCGTATTCTCCGAAGTCTACGATTACCACGAAGACTATTCGGCAACCCTTTTAGCTCCGGACAACTGGCTGATAACACCTGCTATCGAACTTAAGTCGGGCCGAGCAACCTTAACATACCATGTGGCCAATATAATCATGCAGAATAGCCAGACTTACTACGAAGTCCTTATTTCCCAAGATGGCACAGACTACGAGGATTTCGAATTGATAGACAGTGATACGCTGAACGCCACCTCTACTTTCGTCTGGTACGAAAAGGTTGTCGACTTGTCAGGATACACTGGATTGATCCATCTCGCTTTCCGCCACCACAATGACTCCCTGTACACCACATTGGGACTCCAGCTCGACGAGATTTCCGTTACTGAAGAAGTCCCCATCGCTCGCAAATACAACGTCTACCGCAACAGCGAAAAGATTGCCGGCCCGGTCGAGGAGACTTCCTACACCGACCAAAACGCGCCTGCAGGCACCCACGAGTACTGCGTGCGTGCCATTTGCGACGAACTGGGACATGAATCCAATCCAATCTGCACCAATGTCTCTGTCGACGTAAGCAATGAAAACCGAACCCGGAGCAGCGTGAAAGCCTACCCGAACCCCACCAATGGGCAAGTTTCCATCACGAGCCCGTCCGGAATAGGGCATGTTGCAGTGTTCACCATGAACGGGCAGAAGATAATCGACAGCGGATGCGGGGGCAAAACCGCATGGACTCTGGATTTATCCGCATACCCGGACGGCATTTACCTATTGGATGTCGACGGGGAACGAATCAAAATAACAAAACATTAGAATTTCGTTTCTTTAATTGGTTTTTGGTTTCACGCAGAAAGCAAGCTTGACTTCTGCAAACGGAGAGGCCGGGGCATTCCCGGCCTCTGTCTTCGAAACGGAAACCTTTTCACCACATTTGCACAGCAAGCAAGCCACCACAAAAACGCGGCGGCAAAGTTTCCGTTTCCACATCATATTCGAGCCTGCTCATTTGCAAATAGCCTGTCGGCAGACAACAGCACTTTTTCCCAACCGTTTGCTTACGGATTCTTGATTTCACGAGAAATCAGCAAAGTATGAGTCAACAAACAGTTTCTTGAACCTGTGCCATTTCCATGCAAAGAGTTTCTTGCATCCAGCGATCGCATGCAGCGTTTGGCGGCCTTGGCACGACTCACTGAAGAAACAAACACGGCAATCACGACTAAGACTTCTTTTGCGCCTCGCTTCTATCCGATGTTGAACGACCTAATGATAAATCTGTACGAGATAATGGATCCTGACAGTATAAATGTTATTCAGTTTGATATTACATCAGTATAGTGAAGATACTAATAATTGAAAACTGCGCCAAACCTTATTTTACATTACCATACGATGCATCAGGCATACATCATTGAATATCACCGGCTATTCATTTTAAAAGGCACAAGTTGCATTCCGAGAATTGAACGAAGTCGAAAAGAAAATATAAACATCTTACATTCAGCGGCTTTCGTTTACGGTCTTGTACCGCCTTTTCAGCCTTCTCGTGAAATGTCTCTTCCATGCAAAAATATTGATAAACAAAGAATTTCACTATACATGATTCAGAACGCTTAATTACTTCCTCAAAATCAACATATTATATCTATCAGCGACTTGCGTGAACGTGTTGCAAATATCATGCAAACCTGAAAATAAGCATCCATAAGCAACCACAGCTCTGTGTCGCAAAAGTACAGTTTTTCGCCGAAAACAACGAAAGAAAAACGATAAAAATATCAATGTTAAATGATAACCTAAAATAGCATCGTGGAAGGTTCCCCTCAAAAATCACTATGTTTGTACGTTTTTCTTTCCTAGGAAGTATGTGCAAATTTTGCACATACTAAACTTTGTCATAATTCAGAACTATCAAGGCTGTTTTCGGATGCTTGGCAAAGACTGTTCCCTTTGAGTAGCCCGATGGTTTGTCCTTATACAGCACTTACACACCATCTGATGATAAAGGCAAGAAAATGTGTTTTCATAGAGAATTTTGCTTCAGAATCCGCTCTTATTCATCACTTCTGAACGAAAAATGAACTTTTTTATGTATGTTTGTAATTGAAATTGGGGTATTTTGCCAAAACAACAGCAAGAAAATCATGCAGATACACGATAACAGGCTCATAGCAGAATGTACATCTTACGATTTCAAGGAGATGCTGGAACGCAAGAAAGTGAAGTCATGGCTCAAATCCGTGTCGGCTTTCGCCAATACGGATGGTGGCAGTTTGTTCTATGGCGTAAATAATGAAGGTGAAATTGTGGGGTTGGAGAACGTGCAGGCAGATGCCGATTTTATCAGCGAAATGATAAAGGCACGGCTTGACCCTGTACCGGAGGTGCAGCTTATACCGATTGAGCATGAAGGACGCACCCTGCTTGAAGTGAAAGTCAAGGCTGGTGTTTTGACACCTTATTATTATTACCAAGACGGAACGCG
>CALUGT010000013.1 GCA_944320265.1 uncultured Bacteroidales bacterium
GATACGGAAAATCGACGGGGTCGGACCTGTCATCGGGGAGAATGTGTTCATCGCGGAGAACGCCGCGATTCTGGGCGGCCCAGGGGGGCAAGGATGGATGTCGCGGCCGGCCATGATGCCGTGGCGCACGGGGCGCGGGCCGGGAAGGCGGGAGGTCCGGGGGGGGGGGCGAGCCGGCTGGTCCATGGGAAAGCGGCACGTCGCCTGCATCGCTCCCGTGGTATTCCGCTTGACAAGGGTCCTCTGGGAACTGTTCTGGAGAACCGGATTCTCAGCAGAGCTTCGTCTGGTGCTTGCAATGTTTTGGGGAACGTTTCGAGGAGAATCCGATATTGCTCGTGGTGGAGGGTTGCTATGGATTTTTATGGCGGGAGCCTGTTTTCTTTTGTTTTTCCGATTTTTGCTTCTTCTCTTGATTTTCTGGCAAAGGCCAAAAGGAGAGCTTTTTGTCCAAAAAGAGGAAGATTTTCCTTATTGGATAGGCCGAGCCAATGTAAAACCATGCCAATATACAAAAGCAGAAAGAGAAGCGTTTGGCAGAGTAAGCCAAGACATTATGGATGGAATCCCATACATAATCCACGTAGTATAGTATGCATGCATAGAATATCAGGGAGAGGAATAGGGTGGCAAAAGGGAGCAGGCTGTCCTTTTTCTTGAAGACAAACCATAAGTTTGCAATGAACGCGATGGCTGCGATGCTGAATGTCCATCCATAGTAATGGTTACTTTTCAGTAGACCCCAGAAAGCAGAAAGGATACTGCCTGCTTTCTCCGAGTCAAAAGCGAAAAGTGGAACCACGAAGCTTTCGGTGTACATCCCGCTCAGTCTTTGGTATATTTTCCAGACGAGGAAAGGGGCAATGATAATGAGGCACCAGTAAAGGAAATCGATCCACCGGTTTTTCTTTTTTATGGCATGGATTAGCATGAAAATGCCGAGAGTCGCAGGGAAAATAACGCTTTCGTAGCGTGTATAGATGTTCGCCGCCAGCAGCAACGCACTCAACCAAAGATATACCTTGGAGGATTTTCCTCCGGCGATACCGGGGGCAGGCAAGTCCGTACATGCAGCCCAGCGAAGCGTAGATGGCATGGATGACATTGGTTCCGGACATGGATGAGAACGCAATCATTTCGGGCGTAAGCATCATGAAAAAGGTTGCAATAATACTTCCTGTGGCACCGATGCATCTTTTCATGAATCCGTAAAAGGTAAACAACAAGGAGATGTACATCAACGCTGGTATACTTTTGGATGTTTCCGCTCCCCATTGGTAGACCAGTGCGTATGCTTCTTGTACCAGTGGGGCATAAGATATGTAGCTCCCCGGGTTGTGGACACCTGGATTGATTTCTTCTTGAAAAACTGACAAATTCCGAATCGTGTGTTCCTGTGCGATAAGGTAACCGAGGGTATCGAAGCCCATGACACTGTCCCTGTCGAACGTTGGATAGTAAAGGCATTTGGAAAAATTCATCCATTCAAAGACGATGATGGCAATAAAGAACAGCATCCAGACAAGATTAAGCGAGGATAGCAGGGATTTCCGGTTAAGGGATTCGATGGAGAAAGGAAGATTCCTTTTTTTCCGCCAAGCAAGCCATGTCCATAACAAGCATAAGAAGATGCCGCCTCCTATGCTGATTGCGGGATGCACTCCAACTCCGACGATGTCGGACAAGCTGACAATCAGAACCATCTGGAATAGACCTAAGGGAAACGAGAGTCCGATGCTTTCTGCAAAGGAGATTTTTTGCTTACAGATGAATCCTAAGAGGCAGAAGCCTGCCAGAAAAGTGACAATCAATCCAGTTGCTAACATGTTCAGTGTTGTTTGGGATGTTTGACTGGGAATACCCCGAATTCTACGTAGGCGGGAATCGGGTAGTCGATGAATTCCTTGCAGCTATCGTTGACGACAATGACATGGGTCGGTTGGTAGGCTGCATTACCTTTTTCCAAGGTGTATCGGGAAACGATTTTTCGGGGATGGAGGAAGCGTGATGCCCACATTATTTTGTACACTTCGCCTCCGAACCGGCTCTTTTGGTTTTCCGGCATGAAATCTTCGCGGCGGGGCAGGAGGATGACTGCCGAATCAGGCGTGTTCTCTCGTACATATTTAAAAGCGGAGTATCCTATGCCAAGTTTGATAGCATAACGTTCCTCCACATTCAGATTTTTGTGTGTTTTGATTACTTCATAGTTGGAAGAAAGCATCTTTTTGATAAAACTGTAGCCTGGTTGTTGGAAACATGCTTTCAAGACAAGGAGGCTGAGGACGATACCTATGAGGTTGTAAAGCAGCGCGGATGTTTTCATGGCGTTAGGGTTAGATTCTGTATTTGATTAGGGTCCATATGGCTTGGATGCCATCTTTCCACGAGATTTTTTTCCCTTCTTCGATAGAGCGAGGATGGTAGTGGATTGGTATTTCTGGGATTTTGTAGCCTTTTTTGGCTACTTTGGCTGTAGCTTCAGGACAGAATTCAAAGCCGGTACATTTTAAACCCAAATCGGTCATTAGGCTTTGGGGAGATTGCCCGCTTGTGTCATGCAGCATGCTTCTGGCCTGGCCGAAGGCGTAGCGGGAAGCAGGATGCGGACAGAAGCGGGCAAGATGCCCGGAAGCCTCATTTTCCCAATCAGAAACGGACACGGCGTGTCTAATGACCGATTTGGGTTTAAATCAAGGCTTTTGAGCAAGTTTGTCCGGAATAGTTTGTAGCAAGTAGGCTCGTCAGTGAGACGTTGGCGGTATAAGAAGTTTGAGAAAAAAGAGACTATCTGTCCTCCCCAATAAAATCTTCGGTAGGAGTGTTGATTGGATGGTATCAGGAAACGCGACCCGTAAAGGACATCCAGGTTTTGCGCCTTTGCTGTCTCCAGCATGGTGACAATATCGTCAGGTTCGTATTCTAAATCGGCATCCTGGATGATTACATAGTCGCTGGACGCGTATTGGAGGCCTCGCCTTATGGCCGAGCCCTTGCCTTGATTGCAAGGCGATGGTATGACTTGGTAATTATTTGCTGTTGTGAGTCTTTGCAGTGTGGTCCGGGCTTCTTCCAATGTGCAATCGGATGAACCGTCATCCACGACAATGATGAGGAACGAGAATTTGGATGCAGATAATGAGGTATAGAGCTTTTCTAATAAGCCGGATATTGTTTTCTGCTCGTTATATGCAGGGACAATGACGGACAAATCTCTCTGTTGTTTATAATCATGGGAATGTCTTGTGTGGGGATAAGGTGGAAGGCTTCTGTAATTGCAATCCTTTGCTTATGCTTCGCTTTCGCCCTGGAAGTGGGTGTAAGTCCAGGACATCTCGTTTGTCTTAGTCAGGGATAGGGAGCCAAAGGACACGCCCGGGAGGGTGCATCCTTTGGCTCCGTAAACCTGTTTAAGCGTTCATGGCTTTCATTTCCATCTTGGCATAGGTGCCGTTCATGAGTTTTTCCTTGACGGCATTGAAAGCTTCCAAGGTGTATTCGACATCTTCCAAGGTGTGGATGGCCGTAGGAATCAAGCGTAAGATGATGACCCCTTTGGGAACGACCGGATAGGTTACGATGGAGCAGAATACGTTGTAGTATTCGCGGATATCGTAGGTCAGGTTGGTGGCTTCCGGCACGTTTCCGTTGAGTGTGACGGGGGTCACAGGCGAGTTGGTCAAGCCGATGTTGAACCCGTTTTCCTTCAGGCCGCCTTGCAGGGCGCGGACGATTGTCCAAAGTTTTTCACGGAATTCGGGATGGGTCTTCATCAGTTCCAGACGCTTTTGTGCCCCGATGACAATCGGCATCGGCAAACTCTTGGCGTAAATCTGCGAACGCAAGTTGAAGCGCAGGTAGCGGATGATTTCCTTGGGACCCGCCACGAAACCGCCGATGAGGGCGAAGGATTTGGCGAAGGTTCCCAGATGGATGTCAATCGCGTCTTCCACGCCTTGTTCCTCACCCGTTCCGCGTCCGTTGGCTCCCATGGTCCCGATGCCGTGGGCATCGTCCACGACCAAACGGAAGTCGTATTTCTTTTTGAGTTCGGCCAGGCCCTTGATGTCCCCCATGTCGCCGCTCATCCCGAAAACGCCTTCGGTGATGACCAGGATGCCGCCGCCGGTCTTGGCGACCACGTCCTGGGCATGTTTGAGTTGCTTTTCAGCCGATTCCATGTCGTTGTGCTTGTACATGAAACGTTTGCCGATATGCAGGCGCATCCCGTCGATCAAGGAAGCGTGGGCTTCGGCATCGAAAACAATCACGTCGTTGCGGTCAACCAAACAATCAATCGTGGAGAGGATACCCTGGTACCCGAAATTGAACAGGTACGCGGCTTCCTTGCCTACGAAATCGGCCAAATCCTGTTCCAGTTTCATGTGTTCCCGGGTCTGGCCCGACATCATGCGGGCGCCCATGGGGTAGCCTAAACCGTATTGGGCGGCGGCTTCGGCATCCGTTTTCCTGACTTCGGGATGGTTGGCCAAACCCAGGTAGTTGTTCAAGCTCCAGACAAGGCGTTCCTTGCCGTTAAACATCATGCGGTTGGAGATAGGCCCTTCCAACTTCGGAAACATGTAGTATCCGTCGGCTTCGTCTGCGTATTGGCCTAAGGGACCAAAATTCTTGAGCAGTTTTTCAAAAATGTCCACTTTTGTAGAAGTTTGGTTTGTAATGTGTTACATTTTTCTTTCCGGTTGAGTCCGGAAAGGGATATGAAGAAGCAAAGATAGCGAAAGTCGAGCGCAAAGCCAAACAAAGTTTGAGCTTCGCCGAGACGGTTGCCGGCTATTTTGTATTTTTGCCACCCGGTGGCTCTTGGCCTCCATGACGGACGGCAAGGGCTTCCGGAACAATTTAGCGTAAGAAAAGCATGAGCACGGCAATGCATTCGGAAACAAGCAAGGTGACAACCAGAACCTTGCTGAAAATGAAAGCGGAAGGCAAGAAAATCGCCATGTTGACGGCCTACGATTATTCGATGGCGGGCCTGTTGGACCAATCCGGAGTGGATGCTATCTTGGTAGGGGATTCCGCTGCCAACGTGATGGCCGGTTATCCGACCACCTTGCCGATTACTTTGGACCAGATGATTTACCACGGTGCCTCGGTAGTCCGGGCCGTGAAACGGGCCTTGGTGGTCGTGGACATGCCGTTCGGCTCCTATCAAGGCGACCCCTTGGAAGCATTGCGTTCGGCGGTCCGCATCATGAAGGAAACCGGGGCCGATGCCGTGAAACTGGAAGGCGGCCAAGAGGCTTCCGAGTCCATCCGGAAAATCTTGTCGGCAGGCATACCGGTGATGGGGCATCTGGGTTTGACCCCGCAGTCGATCAACCAGTTCGGGACCTACGCCGTGCGGGCGACATCGGACGAGGAATCGGAGAAGCTTTTGCGGGATGCCAAGCTTTTGGATGAAATCGGGTGCTTCGGCCTCGTTTTGGAAAAGATTCCCGCCGTTTTGGCCGGGAAAGTGAGCCGGTCGGTTTCTGTGCCGGTCATAGGAATCGGTGCCGGAGGCGAGGTGGACGGACAAGTGCTTGTGTTGCAGGACATGCTGGGCATCACCCGAGGCTTCTCTCCTCGTTTCTTGCGCCGTTACCATGACTTGGGAACGGAAATCGGCCAAGCCGTTTCGCGTTATGTGGAAGATGTGAAAAGTTCGGATTTCCCCAACACCAAAGAACAGTACTGATGCAGGCTCCGGCACCGATACTTTACGAGGACAACCATTTGCTGGCAGTCAACAAACAGGTGGGGCAGATCGTGCAGGGTGACAAGACCGGGGATACGCCTTTGAGCGAGTTGTTCAAGGCTTTCATCAAGGAGAGGGATGCCAAGCCGGGCAATGTCTTCTTGGGCGTTCCGCACCGTTTGGACCGTCCGGTGAGCGGGGTCCTCTTGTTCGCCAAGACGGGAAAGGCCTTGGAAAGGCTCAACGCGATGATCCGGGACCGGAAAATGCGGAAGATTTACTGGGCTTTGACCCGGTACGAGCCGTTGGAGCCGAAAGGACACTTGGTGCAGTATCTTTACAAGAACGAACGGAACAACAAATCCTATCTTTGCGAAGCCTCCCGCCAAGGTGCCCAAAGGGCGGAATTGTATTACGAGCGTTTGGGGCGTTCGCAGACCTACACGCTTTTGGAAGTGGAGCTTTGCACGGGGCGCCACCATCAAATCCGGGCACAGTTGGCCGGGATGGGATGCCCGATCCAAGGCGATTTGAAGTACGGGGACAAACGGAGCAATCCGGACGGGGGGATTTCTTTGCATGCCAGGTACTTGTACCTCAATCATCCGGTCGGCGGGAAACCTTTGCTTATCGAAGCCCCGGTTCCTGCGAAAGGGATGTGGGCTTGTTGGGCTTCGACCCCTTCCGCCTTATTGTAAGTCCTTATCTTGTTTTGAAAGGCTTTCCTCGTAGATTCGATGTAGTTGGGAACCGATATGGGCAAAACGGAAAATTCCTGCTTTTTCCTTGATTCGCTTGGAATCGTACTCTTCATGACGGTCTAACATTTCATCCATTGCTTTCCAGACCGCTCTTTCATCCTTGGGCTCGACCAAGATCCCGTTGCTTTCGTCCACGATTTCCGGAATGCCGCCGGTACGGGTCGCTACGACCGGCTTGCCGCAGGCCATGGCTTCCCCGATAACGACGGAAGCTGTCTCGTAATTGGAAAAAAGGACCATGAAACAACTTTGGTCGAGGATATCCTTGACTTCCCGGGGCTGGAGTTTCCCGGTAAAAACGACTTGCCAAGTTTTGAAATTCAGTAGTTTGGCGTAATCCCGGGTCGCTTCCCAATCGTTTCCGTCCCCGACAAAGAGGATACGGAAATCGCTACGGGTCAGGGCGAGGGTTTTCAAGGCCCGTAACAAACCGAAATTGTTTTTGGCAGTTTCATCAAAACAGCATACATGGACGATGGTCTTGAGCTTCCGTTTCTTGAGGGCGTGGCTGGCCTCAGTCCGTGTTCCCTCGGCTTGGGAAAGACAGATTGGTGTCTGGTAAAAGAAATCATCCACCACATTGCGCACGATGGTGTAACGGCCTTGGATGCCGCATTCCCGCATGGCTTGGGCCAGGCTCTCGGAAACGGGCATGATGCGCCTTGCTTTCCGCGCCACACGGCGAGTGAGCCAGCGATGGAGGAAATTGTGGAAGTCGCGGCGGTAGTATCGCGACCAATGTTCGGTAATGACGTAAGGGATACCGTACCGGAGTTGGAACCAGGCGGCCATCAAGGCGTGCCGGGTCATGACATGGTAATGGATCAGATCCGGTTTCCCCATTTCCTGCCAGACCGTCTTGAAGCCTTTCTGGTAATAGCTCCAGAAATCCTTGGCCCGTTTCAAGGCGTTTTTCGCCTTGGGGTAGTAGAAATAATGTTCCACGACCTCCCCGCTTCGGACCTTTTCGTACTGGCAAGGTCCCGGACGGGCTTCGGACTTGAGGAACAAGACATGCACTTGGTCATGCAAGGCTGCGGCCTGGGCGTGTTTGCGGACAAAGAGGCCTTCCATGTCGTCGGTGCGGTTGGGGTACCAAGCAGCGAGGAATAAGATTTTCATTCGTCAATCCTGTTTTTCAGGGACCTTTTCTACCGGGACATAAAATTCGTTGTCCACATCGGGGATCTTGCCCTCGCGGAGACCTTGGGCCGTCTTGTTCGCCCAACGGATGAACATGAAGCAGACTGCCAGCGTGCAGAGACCTCCCAGGACGTAGGAAAGGGTTCCAAGATAGAATGGATTGCCTTCAAAAAGGCCACCGAGGCATTCAGGTGCGCGGAACAGGTAGGTGAAGACCACGGCGCTCATGAAAACCGCCGGAACCAGGGACATGATGTAGGCTTTCCCTTTCCGGTATTGGAACAGGTAAACCGTGATGACCCAAAGTGTGCACATGGCCATCAATTGGTTGATGAAAGCGAAGTAACGCCACAGGATGCCGAACTGGCTGGAAAAGACGGTCAAAAGCAGCAAGGAAATGACAAAGAGGGGCAGGGCGAGGTAAATCCGGTGGCTGAGCTTCTTTTGGTCGAAATCCAGCATTTCGGCCACCATGAGCCGGGCCGAACGCATGGCTGTATCTCCCGAAGTGATAGGACAGGCCACCACGCCGATGATGGCCAGGATGGCTCCGAACCCGCCTAACCAGAGCCGGGAAAGCCCGTTGACGACGGTCGGGCCGCCTTTGGCTTCGACATCGGCATAGCTGAGCCCGATTTGTTCCATGATTCCGGTATTATGGAACACGTAGGTGGCGGCAGCAGCCCAGATAAGCCCTACCACGCCCTCGGTAATCATGGAACCGTAAAAGACCACGCGGCCTTGCTTTTCGGTGGCGAAACAACGGGCCATCAAGGGGGCTTGGGTCGCATGGAAACCGGAAACGGCCCCGCAAGCGATGGAGATGAACATCATCGGGAAAATGGGTTTGGCGCTTTGGCCGGTCATTTCCGGTACGTTCATGTTGGCCATGCCTTCCCAGATTTCCGGCATGGAACCCGGGGCGGCGAAACAGGCATGGTAAATCAAGCCGCCCATGATGCCGAAGGCCATGAAAAGCAGGCAGATGCCGAAGATGGGGTAAATCCTGCCAATCAGCTTGTCGATGGGAAGCAGGGTCGCCAACAGGAAATAGATGAAGATGACGGCGCTCCAGAACGTGATGTCGAGGCTTTCGGGGGTCAGGTCGGCCAAAAGCCCGGCGGAACCGGTCACGAAGACCGTGCCGCACATGATCATGAGCAGGATGCTGATGACGCGGCTGAACTGTTTCATGCCTTTCCCCAAGTATTTGCCGGTGATTTCCGGGACGTTCCTGCCATCGTTGCGGACGGAAAGCATGCCGGACATGTAGTCGTGGACGGCTCCCCCGAAAATGCAGCCGATGACAATCCAGATATAGCAGCTGGTACCGTACATGGCCCCCAGGATGGTCCCGAAAATGGGGCCGAGGCCGGCGATGTCGAGAAATTGGATCATGAACATTTTCCAAGTCGGCATGGTGACATAATCGACCCCGTCGGGATGGGCCTTGGCGGGTGTCTTGCGGGACAAGTCGGGTTTGAAGACCTTTTCGACGAATTTCCCGTAAACGAAGTAGCCCAGGACAAGAAGGGCCAAGGAAATGAAAAAGCTGATCATGGTGGTTCCTTTCGTTTGTTTTGTTCGGAAATAGCTGTTCCGGGTACGGCTTTCAGGGGCATTCCGGGAATCGACCGGGCATTCATGCGCCAATCCGGGATGTTCATGCCCGGTTCCGGGACAGGACCCCTCCAGGCCGGCCTGAAGGGAAGGGCAGGTCCGGGTTCCAGCTTTCGCTGCAAAGATAGTGCAAGATAAACGGATTCTTGATACCTTTGCCTGCCGAAGAAAAACGAGGGAGGACAAGGCCGGATTGGGGATGGTCGTGTCCTCCTCGGTGGATTTGGAAGCGTAAACAGTAGCGTAATCAATCCTGGCAGGCTTGCAAACGGCCTTCGGGATAGTTTCAAACGAAGAAAAATGTTGCAGAAAGAACAACTCGGACAAATGGCGACCCAGGTGAGACGGGATGTCATTCGCATGATTCATTCGGCAAAATCGGGCCATACGGGCGGCTCTTTGGGCTGCGCCGATTTTATGACGGTTTTGTATTTCAATGTGTTGGAACACGATGCAAAGACGTTCCGGACCGATGGGAAGGGCCAGGATGTCTTTTTCCTTTCCAACGGGCATATCGCCCCGGTTTGGTACAGCGTGCTGGCGAGGACCGGCTATTTCCCGGTTCCCGAGCTGGGCACCTTGCGTAAATTGGGAAGCCGTTTGCAAGGGCATCCTTCCATTTCCCACCATCTTCCGGGTATCCGCATGGCTTCGGGTTCCTTGGGTCAAGGCATGTCGAACGCGATCGGCATGGCTTTGGCGAAGAAGATGGACGGGGACAGGCATCTGGTCTATTCCTTGCATGGGGACGGGGAATTGGAGGAAGGCCAGATCTGGGAAGCGGCCATGTTCGCCGGGGCCAAGAAAGTGGACAATCTGGTTTCCGTGGTGGATTGCAATGGATTGCAGATAGACGGTGCGGTGAAGGATGTGATGGATTTGGGCGATTTGCGGGCCAAGTTCGAGTCTTTTGCCTGGAAGGTTCTGGAAATGAACGGCAACGATGTGGTCGAAGTGGAAAACGTGTTGCGCCAAGCCAAGGGGCTTTGCGGCCAGGGCAGACCGGTCATGATCCTGATGAGGACAGAGATGGGCCATGGGGTCGATTTCATGCGGAACCTGGCCAAGTGGCATGGCACGGCCCCCAACGACGAGCAGGCGGAAGCCGCTTTGAGGCAGTTGCCGGAAACGGGATACGGGGATTATTGAGACCGGGTTTTCCGGGATTCCCTCGGCTGTTCGTAAGCCGGGGTTCGCCGGTGCATCCTTGAAAAACGGGAAGAGATGAGTTCGAGTCGCTTTTGGAAATACGGGGCAGGGATTCTTTTGGCATTCTTTTTTTGCCATAGGCTTCAGGCTCAACCGAAAACCGTTTCCGAACCTAAGCCCTTGAACCGTATCCTGATTATTTATGATGCTTCCAATTCGATGAACGCCCGTTGGCAAAGCGCCTCCAAAATGTCCATTTCCAAAAAATTGGTGGCGGACATCATCGATTCCTTGGCAACGGTAGAGAATGTCCAGCTGGCTTTGCGGGTTTACGGACACCAGAGCCAGTATCCGCCTTTGGACTGCGGGGACAGCAAGTTGGTGGTGCCTTTCGCCGAGGAAAACGGGAAGCGGATTTCTCAGGTGATCCGTTCTCTGCGACCTAAGGGGGCGACTCCGATTGCCTATTCCTTGCGGGAAGCGGCCAAGGATTTCCCGCCTTGCGCCCATTGCCGGAATTTGATAATCCTGATTACCGATGGTATCGAGGAGTGCGGTGAAGACCCTTGCGAGGCTTCCGCGTTCTTGCAGGAAAAGGGCATTGCGCTCCGGCCTTTCATCATCGGTATCGGAGAGGATTTCTCGCATGATTTCGGTTGCGTGGGGGAATATTTCGATGCTTCGGACGAGGAGGATTTCGTGCGGGCGTTCGAGGCTGTCATAACTCAGGCATTGAACAGTACCACGGCACAGGTTCATCTGCTGGATGCAGACGGGGCGCCGACGGTGAGCAATGTCAACATGACCTTTTACGACCATGTTTCGGGAATGGTGGTGTACAATTATGTGCATGCCCTTGATTATGCGGGATATCCAGATACCTTGAGTTTGGATCCCATGCATGTCTACGACTTGGTGGTGCATACTCGGCCGGCATTGCGTTTGGACTCCTTGGTGGTCAGGGCAGGCCGGCATAGCCAGTTCGCCTTGCCTGCCGCACAGGGGGATTTGTTGGTGAGAATGAAAGGTGCGAGGCCTCCGGTGGCTCTGCATACGCCGTGTTTGTTGCGTGAACCCGGTAAGACGGATATTGTGAATGTCCAGTATGTCAACGACAAGGAACGCTATCTGTGCGGGAAGTACGATTTGGAAATTTTGACCTTGCCTCCTCTGTGCTTGGAAAACGTATCCATCGAGCCTGACAAGACTACGATGGTGGAAGTGCCCCTGTTAGGGATTCTGGTGTTCCGGCGGAGCGTGGAGGGGTATGGCAGCCTGTACGAGGTAGATTCGGCGGGAAGGGAGGTGCTGGTTTATCGTTTTGACGATGCCAGACGTTCGGAAACCTTGTATCTGAGACCGGGTACTTACCGGGTCGTGAACCGTTCCCGGTATAACCGGAGGTCTTCCGCCACGAGGGAAAAAGCTTTCGTGCTGAATCCTGGGGCGACAGTGGAAGTCGCTTTTTGAATCGATGACGGTTTGCGTTCGGTGATGAGCCGGTTTGCACGATAAAGGCTTTCGAGTGCATGTGGGTAATGGGGATTCTGGAAGAGATGCCGGGTTGGGTTTGCAAAAATGCTCGATGGCAGGCATGATTCTGGAACGGATACCAGTACATGTTCTATTCCAAGCGTGTAAGAAAGTTTGAAACGGATTTTAAATAAAAGCAGATGAACAAATATTCGTTTACCGAAAAGAAAGATACCCGTTCCGGTTTCGGTGCGGGTCTGATGCTGGCAGCCAAGGAAATGCCGCAGGTGGTGGCTTTGGCGGCGGATTTGACCGGTTCGGTCAAGATGGATGCTTTTGCCAAGGCGTATCCCGAGCGTTTTTTTCAGGTCGGCATCGCCGAAGCCAATATGATCAGCATTGCTGCGGGTATGGCGGTGGCTGGGAAGATTCCATTCACGGGGACTTTCGCCGAGTTTTCGACGGGTCGCGTTTACGACCAAATCCGCCAATCGGTGGCGTATTCCCAAGCCAATGTGAAGATTTACGCTCCTCATTCGGGTTTGACCGTGGGGGAAGACGGTGCCACGCACCAGGCCTTGGAGGACATGGGCATGATGCGGATGATTCCGGGCATGACCGTGGTCCATCCTTGTGACTACAACCAAGCCGTGCAGGCTACTTTGGCGGTTGCCCGTCATCAGGGGCCGGTGTATTTGCGTTGCGGCCGGCCTACGGTTCCCAATTTCACGCCGGCGGACCAAGTGTTTGAAATCGGGAAAGGTTATGTGCTGCAAGAAGGTGGGGATGTGACGATTATCGCCATCGGGCATCTGGTTTGGCCCGCTTTGGAAGCCGCTGCGGCGCTGGAAGAAAAAGGAATCCAGGCCGAGGTGATCAATATGGCGACCTTGAAGCCTTTGGATACGGCTTGCGTGCTGGCTTCGGTCAGGAAGACGGGCCGAGTGCTGACTTGCGAGGAACACCAGCTCAATGGCGGCCTTGGGGATGCGGTAGCTAACTTCTTGGTTCGCAATTATCCGGTTCCGATGGAGATGGTCGGGGTAGATGACCGTTTCGGCCAAAGCGGAACCCCGCAGGAGCTTTTGGATTATTATGGTTTGAACGTGCCGGGCATCGTGGCCAAGGCGGAGGCTTTGCTGGCAAGGAAGTAAGTGAGGCTTATCATGAAGAAAGTCCATTTCATAGCCATCGGCGGAAGTGCGATGCACAATCTGGCGATGGCTCTTCATTTAAAGGGATACCGGGTAAGCGGTTCCGATGACGAGATTTTCGACCCGGCGCGGAGCCGTCTGGCGCGTTTCGGCCTGTTGCCGCCCGATGAAGGCTGGCATCCGGAGCGGGTCACGCCCGATTTGGACGCGGTGATTCTCGGGATGCATGCCCGGAAGGACAATCCGGAGCTTCTGCGAGCCAAGGAACTGGGCTTGAAGATTTATTCCTATCCGGAATACCTGTACGAGCAGTCCAAGGACAAGCTGCGCGTGGTGGTTGGCGGAAGCCACGGCAAGACTACGGTGACGGCGATGATCCTGCATGTGTTGAAAGATGCCGGGATGGACTGCGATTATATGGTAGGGGCGCAGCTGGAAGGCTACGACATCATGGTCCGGCTTTCGGAAACGGCGCCTTTGATGGTCATCGAGGGGGACGAGTACCTGACTTCGCCGATAGATCCTCGGCCGAAATTCCATCTGTACAAGCCGGATATCGCGCTCATCAACGGCATTGCCTGGGATCATATCAATGTGTTCCCGACTTTTGAAAAGTACGTGGAGCAGTTCCGGATTTTTGCATCGACGATTTGTCCGGATGGCTGTCTGGCCTATTTTTCGGGCGACCCGGAGGTGGCGGCCATTGCGGCCGGATTGGCTTCCGAAAGGCCGGATGTGCGGCTCTTGCCTTACGATGTGCCGGAATACCGGGTGGGAAAAGGTTTCAGCGAATTGCTGTATCAGGGCAAGGTCTATCCGTTGCAGGTGTTCGGTCGTCACAATATGCAGAATATCGAGGCGGCTTGGCAGGTTTGCCGCCGTTTGGGCATCGCCGACGAGGTGTTCCTGAAGAGCATCATGAGTTTCAAGGGGGCTTCCCGGCGTTTGGAACGTATCGGGGACAACCCGGTCTCGCAGGTGTCGGTTTTCAAGGATTTTGCGCATTCGCCTTCCAAGCTGCAAGCGACCATCGGGGCGGTCAAGGAGCAATTTCCTGAACGCAAATTGGTGGCTTGCATGGAATTGCATACGTTCAGCAGCTTGAGCAAGGTCTTTTTCTCGCATTACAAGGGTTGCATGGACAAGGCGGATGTGGCTATGGTCTATTATAATCCCAAAGCGGTGGAACACAAGAAACTGGAACCGATTGACCCGCAGGCGATCCACGAGGCTTTTGCCTGTCCGAGGCTCAAGGTCTATAACGACAGCGCACGTCTGGTTTCGGATTTGAAGTCGATGGACTGGCATAACGCCAATCTCTTATGGATGACTTCGGGTAATTTCGACGGGGTGGACGAGAAAGCGCTGGCGGAGGAGGTTTGCAAGAAATAGCAGATGGGAAAGTTTGATTGCCTAAAATGATTAAGGGGATTCCGGTGAATTGGATTGCCGGGATCCCCTTTTTGATAAGGAAGGTGTTCTTCCCGATTGTTTAGAATTGATAGGAGATGGCAAGCTGGAGGGGTTTATGGATAAGCATCTTGTTCTTTTTGTCTCCTTCGTAGGCCATGTTTTTCAGGCCCCAATCTCCTCCTATTCTGAATTGAAGCCCTTTGTATCGAAATCCGATACCCGCGCCCCAGAGGACGTTAAGTCTTCGGATATCCCAATTTTTGTAATAATTGATGTCCGTTTTTTGTCCAGAATGTACATTCTTTAGTTCAGCGGTTAAGCCCATTCCGATATCGAAGCTGGGGCCTGTATAAGCAAAAAGGCTGAAATCCTCAAAAAGTTCATACCGGTATTGCAGACGGAGAGGAATAGATAGCGAATGGTCCTTGACAGATATTTCATAATCTTCAGATTCGGCATTTTCCATCATCAAATCGTAATAGATTCCTGTTTGGATACCGATGCCATACGCGATTTCGGGTGCTAAGAATAACCCGATGCTCAATCCATTGCTGAGTTTTTTAGGCGAACGGGAGAATTTGGAATCTTCATCTTCTGAAAAATTATTGATTTCAGAAAGGAGAACCATGTTGGTGAGTCCGATCCGTTCTCTGCCATCTATTTCTTCGCCGGTGGCAACAAACTCTCCGGGGACATTGAAGATGTAGCAAATTTGCTTTGTGGTATATCCAATGGAAGCCCCAATCCATCGGTTTTCGCCTTGCGGTCCTGCATAGAAATCGAATTCGTTGAGGTTGGTAGCTTGGCTGTTTGCTACTATCGGCTTTTGGGAAATGGTGTATTCAAAAGTTTTTGGCTGCTGTTGCGTTTCTTCATTGTTATCGGTTGTACTTCCTTTGGAGAAAGCAATGTTAGAAAGCAACAGGCTTGATATGATGAGAATAGATGTTTTCATTTTTATAAAGATTAAGTATTTGTTGTCGTATTAATTAAAATTGATAGGACAAGTTTATTGTGAAAGGCTTGTTAATGAAAAGTTTATACGTGCTGTTGCTTCCTGCGTCTTTGACCATATTGAGCAGTCCCCAGTCGCCACCGGCTCTGAGTTGCAGGCCCTTCCACCTTATTCCGCCACCTACGCCGCAGAGAAGGTTGAACCTTTTCAGGTCTTCTTTGTACCGGTCTCTGGACTCGGTCGATGTTTCTTGGTCATTGAGGAACGAGGACACTTTGTCGTTAAATGCAAGACCTATGTCAAAGCTTGGACCGGCATAAATGAAGAGGCTGAAATCCTTGGCTAATTCAATTCTGTATTGGATTCGTAGCGGAATAGAGAGAGAATGGTCGGTGGAACTGTACCGTGTATCTGTATTGTGTGATTCTTCCTCTTTGGCTTTTTCCATCGTGAGATCATAATAAATTCCGGTCTGGATGCCGATTCCATATTTGAATTCGGGCATCCACGTGAGGCCGATGGAGAAAGTGTGGCTGTATTTATTAGAAGATAGGCCGGTCAGGCTTGTTTTAGTGGAGGGAAGACTTTTATCAGATGGTCTGATGCGGAATTGTTTCTGTCCGTATCCGACAGCTATGCCGAAGGGTCTTTTTTTGCTTTGTGGGTCGATGCTGAAGCGGAAAGGTGTTACAGGATTTTCATCATAGGCATTACCTCTCTCTCTCTCTCTCTCCAGCGGAAAAACCTGCATGAGACTCTTCGCTGACTTGCGCATACTCGGTGTTACCGAAATTGGAATTCGTTCGGGCAGACGACATTGGGTTGCCTTGTGCCCACGCTATCGATAGGAAGGCAACCCCTCCCATGAAAGCAATGATTGATTTTTTCATTTTGTACTTGTATTTGGGTTAATAATAGTATCCTCTTTTAAATATTGTCGTTTTTGAGTTTTTGTTTGGGATTCCTCAGTCTTGGTAGGGGCAAAGATACAATTTTTTTGATTTGCGCAGTTTTTAACCTTTGTTTGCCTAATCGGGAGACGATTGGTTTGTTCCAGACTTCGCAAAATAGAGATAAGATTATTCCATTTAATGAACTTGGGAGTGGCATGCGTCCATTTATACGGTAATAAATGGAAAACGGGAACTGCAGCATGAGGCCTTCTTGGCAGCAAGCAGTTCCCGTTTTTCAGTTTTGGGGTACTGTTAGAACTGGTAAGATAAAGCGATGTAGAAAGGCTTATGTAATAAATATTTGTTATTTGAATCGCCGCCTTTCATCATATTGATGAGTCCCCAGTCGCCACCGGCTCTCAGTTGCAGTCCTTTCCAGCGTAATCCGCCACCTACACCCCACATCACATTGAATCTTTTAAGATCGTACTCTTCGTAGAGATTGTATTTTTCAACTTTTGGTTTTATCAAGGAGCCTGGGTTGGGTAATTCTTTTTCACGGATATTGAAAGCGAGGCTGTAATCGAAACTGGGGCCGGTGTAGAGGAACAAGCTGAAATCTTTGGCTACTTCGATGCGGTATTGGAACCGTAAAGGAAGGGACAACGCATGTTCATTGGCAAAGTGTTGATACCTGAAGTCTTCATATTCGACTTGTTCCATGGTCAGTTCATAGTAAAGGCCGGTTTGCAAGCCGAAGCCGTAACCGAATTCCGGTGCCCATGTAAGGCCAATGAAGACGGTATTGCTGAATTTCTTTTCAGGAATATCTTCGTAAGCATATTCTTGTAGGAAGGAATTTGTCAAGCCTCTCTTTACTTTTTTTGTATTGTTTGTAGGCGAACCATCGACCCATACTATATCGTTGTATATAAGGCTTTTTTGCATGTATCCAATGGCAATTCCCACTGGCCGTTGTTTAGATTTGGGATTTGGAATATTCAGTTCTCGTTTTTTCTTGGGGGTAGAGGGTGGATTGGCTGAAGAGGATGTGGTTTCAGCAGGAGAAGGTTGCGCATTGAAAGCGGCAACTTCTCCATTGGAATAAATGATGGAAGAGATTTCGTTTGTTTTTAGTGAAAAAGTCGGACCATCCTGGAAATCGAATTTCTTGTATTTGATTTCTTCTTGGCTGACTTCGATGATTTTGGCATCGATTCGTTTTGAGTCTTTGCAGACGATGATGTCCTGCGCCCAAGATAGCGTGGCTATCATGAGTCCCGATAGGATAGCAATTAGTTTTTTCATTTTTTTTAGATTTTGTTTGTTGTGCTTATAATGAATGTCCAATCATTTTTGATAAGATATACGCATTCATATCCGGAATTCTCCGGATGGTTTTTCGGTGCTTGGTCGTATGGAGACATAAAAAGAAAAGTGTGAGATGCTTGCCTATTTGAGTAGAGGTTCTGGAATACCTGCGAGCAAACGAGCAATACCCCACACTTGACCGTATATATCGGAATGATATATGCAGAACAAGTGATAAGCGTCATTGACGTCCTTACTCGCGTGAAATTTTCCAGATTTCTACTTAAGGGCGCAAAATACTTTTCACCATATGTCGTCAGTTGCCTGACGCGGCAAAGATATGAAAAATATCGAGACGCTTCGGGGTATTGTATGGTTTTAGCCTTTTCCCTTTGGAGTGTAATCAACGAGTGCAATTTTACGAAAAGAATTTGAAGAACGTATTCTTTGGGGAAGAATATGCTGATTCTTGGCTCAAGTCTGCGAGGTGTTTTGCATTCGGTATCTTTGCAGTCAGATGAGTCGTGAATTGTTTGTATGGGATTTACAATGAATCTTTCAAGATGGTATTGGTTCATCTTGCCGTTTTACATCCTGGGCATCGGGATTTTTTTTATTTTTTGGCTAAATTTGCAGCTTGAACCAAGGACAGGCATGCTTCCGGACTGTACCGGCCGGTAAGACGGGGAGGTTAGACCGGGAGAATGTTTTTTATTTTTGAGAAAAAGCACAAGAATGGAAGATTTCAAGGCGACGGGATATACCTTGCGCACCGTGGCGACAGGGCGTTCTTTTGAGGATACGGGTTGGGTCATCGATGATGAAATGTCCCCAAAGCCTTCCCTGGTCAGGGCCGAATATCAAAAAAAACAAATCGATTTGAAACCGGAGAACTGCGGCATTTACCGTTTTTCCGATTGGCTTCCCATCAAGCGGACGCTGAAAGGCTCTTGCGCTCCGGTTACCTATAAAAGTGAAGGATTGGCCCGTCACTTGGGGCTGGAAAACCTCTATATCACGTTCAATGGATATTTTCCTGAAATAGGGGCCCGGATGAACACCTGTTCCTTCAAGGAAACCGAAGCCTATTCGGTTTGTGCCCGTCTGGCTGCGGATTGCGGGAAAGTCTTGGTCGTGGCTTCCGCCGGGAACACGGCCCGGGCGTTTGCCAAAGTCTGCTCCGACAACAAGATTCCCTTGCTTCTGAGCGTTCCGGCCGACAACTTGGACGCCTTGTGGTTCGAAGCGCCTTTGGACCCTTGCGTCAAACTGATTGCCATCCAGAAAGGGGGCGACTATTTTGATGCGATCAATCTGAGCAACATGGTGCTGGCTTCCGACAAATTCCTTGCCGAGGGCGGTGCCAAGAACATAGCTCGCCGGGACGGCATGGGGACGACGGTCTTGTCCGCTACGGCCTTCATCGGGCGTATTCCCGATTTCTATTTTCAAGCCGTGGGTAGCGGGACCGGGGCCATTGCCGCTTGGGAAACCAACCTGCGCTTGATTGCCGACGGCCGTTTCGGTTCGCACAAGATGAAACTGATGGTTTCGCAAAATGCACCTTTTTTGCCTATGTACCATGCTTGGAAGGCCGGTTCGCGGAATTTGTTGCCTTATGACGACAACCAGGCCCGTTTGGATGCGGAGTCCATCAATGCCAAGGTCCTTTCCAACCGCAAGCCGCCTTATGGTTTGGCTGGTGGTTTGTTCGATGCCCTTCAGGATACCGGAGGCGATATGTTCCAAGTGACCAATACCGAGGCGGAAGAAGCTCAAAAGTTGTTTTTGGAAACCGAGGGAATTGATATTTATTCGGCTTCGGGGGTCGCCACCCACTCCTTGATTCAAGCGGTGAAGGGGAGGCTTGTGGAAAAAGACCAGGTGGTGATGCTCAATATCACCGGCGGTGGGGAAAAACGCTTCAAGCAGGAACGGGAGATTTGGAGTCTCAAGCCTGCCTTGGTTTTCCCGATCGACCCTGACCCGAAAGCCGTTTTGGAGGATGTCATGCAATTGTTTTAAGAAGTTTTTCATATCTTTGCCGGCGGTTTTATCGGATGTCTGTCTGGTGGGAGGGGAAAGCTTGGGACGCAGGTCTTTGCGTTGTGTTTCGGCTTTTTCCCGCGTATCGGAGTCGATTTCTGGAAAACTTGGAATAGAAAGTCCGGGGTGTAGCGCAGTCCGGTAGCGCACCTGCTTTGGGAGCAGGGTGTCGCAGGTTCGAATCCTGTCACCCCGACAACGGAATAGCTTCGTTTTCAAGGCCTCGGAACAATCCGGGGCTTTTTTGTATCCTATGAAAGACGTTCGTCTTTTCAAAACAGGGAATCCCGGCGGAAGTTGTCGCCGGGATGTTGTTGTACTCAGGACATCCACTTTGACATCGGCCGTCAACGCGCGGAAGTTGTCGCCGGGATGTTGTTGTACCCCTTTAACCCAAATCGGTCATTAGACTCGCCGAGTGTGTTTCCTGTTTTCGAAGAGGGATGCTTTTGTGCATCTTGTTCGCTTCTGTCCGCATCTTGCTCCTCGCTACGCCTCGACGTAGCCCGCTACGCCTTCGGCTAGGCGAGAAGCATGCTGCATGACATAAGCGGACAATCTACCCAAAGTCTAATGACCGATTTGGGTTTAACGCACCGGCTTATAGTCCAGGGTAGAAATTTCTTCGGTCGATTCCAATTTGAAGATGACCGGCCTGAGTCCATCGTTGCAACTGCAAATGGCCACACCCGGTTTCCGGATCCAATCCCCGAAATAAAAAGTCTCGTTTCCGGCACCATGGGCCAAGGCGAAGACATACTGGTAGATGGCTTTCCATGCCTCGTCACAGAAATCTTCCGGTTTGGCATAGTCGGCCATGAAAACTTGCCCTTCTTTCATCATCGGGCAAGCCTGCAAGCCCTCAACACCGTATTCGGCGGCCAATTCCTTGTCCAAAGTGGTCTTCAAGACCGTAATCCTCACTTTTTTCATATTCCGATTGCTTTTTTACAATGCGTGTGAAACATGTGTGAAACATTTCGCATGCAAATGTAGGCAAAAACCTCTTCAAGGAATACCACATCGGGAATGATTACTTGCTGATTTGGCAGGATGAGGCGGGGGAAACGCTCTATGATTTTGTGCATTGGCTCGCATTCCGAGTTGTTTGACTGATTCCTGGTCCTTATGCTCGATTTGTTAAAACGAAAAGCCCCGGATTCTTCCGAGGCTTTGACAATGAAACTTTTGGCTTGTGATTCCGGAGCGATTCGAACGCTCGACCCACAGCTTAGAAGGCTGTTGCTCTATCCAGCTGAGCTACGGAACCTCACGGAAATCCGTCAGATTTCCAAAAGAACTGCAAAATTAGAGGTTTTCCGGCATTTTTCCAAAAGGTAGAGTCAAGGTAGAGTCAACCAGCAAGTGCAATTTTGCAAAAAGAATTTGAAAAACTCCTTCTTTTGGGGGGCGTTCACAGCACCAGAGCGGCCGTGCCAAAATCGTCTGTAATAATAATCAGCTGCTTGATTTGCAATGAATGCTGTGCCAGATGATACTTGCGGGTCGATAAGGCCATGATGGCTATTGGTGCATTGCATTTTGATTCGGCGGCCCTTCCGGCTTCGACCTTGAATCTCCGGCATAATCATGCAAGCCTTTGCATTCCGATTCGTCACTCGTGCCGCTTCAACCAGGTGTCGTCCTATAAGATGTTGTAACAAATTCCGCCTGCTTCAAAGTCAGTTGCCGGATGCGATTGGCAAGAGGGAAGGCTGGGAGATGGCGGAATAGTATTCCCTTCCATGAATCTTGTTGCTGATTCCTGTCGACGGGGTTGCTGCCGGATTCAAAATATTCTTTTCCAAGGATTCCATCCTCTTGTCGGTGCTTTTTCGCTCCTTTGTCTCGGTGTGGCTTGTTGCGCATTCGGTGAAGGCGGCCGGCAGCCTGCACGCCCGAAGGATGGAATCCTTGCGCCTTTCTGATGATGCGGCTGGGCTAAAAGATATTTCTTCTTTTATTTTCCGATGATGCCGACTTTTCCGTATCTTCGCTATTCGGAAAAGGAGATCTTTCATCAATGCTTGTTTCGATTGTAATGTATTATTAATATGCCAAATAATTGTATTCTTGGTCGAAAAGGCATTGTAAAGGTCGGAATAGGCATTGTATGAGAAAACATTATCTGATAATTTCCATTTGCTGCATGTTTCTCGGCTTGCTGTCCTGTGCGGGCAAGAAGTCCCGGCAGGAGGACGTGCAAACGGTTTTGGTCCCCGTCACGGTGATGCCGGTAGGCATCGATACCAATTTGCGTACCGCCTCTTATGTGGGCGTAGTGGAAGCCGCCAAGTCCGCTTGGGTTTCTTGCCGTTATCCGGGACGCTTGGATTCCTTGCTGGTAAAAGCGGGCGAACCTGTGGAAAAAGGCCAGCTTTTGGCCGTGGTCGGATCCCAGACCGTCCAAAGCACCTTGGCCATGGCCGAAGCCGCTTTGGCCCAAGCCGAGGATGGTTACAAACGGGTCAAGCAAGTGCATGGGAGCGGCAGTATCGCCGACGTGCAGTTAGTGGAAGTAGAGTCCAAGCTGGCCCAGGCACGGGCCAGTGCTGCTGCCGCGCGTCAAGCCGCCGAGGATTGCCGGATCAAGGCCCCCTTTGCCGGGGTCGTGGGCGAACTTCAAGTGGACCAGGGGGTCGAACTCTCGCCTTTGCAGCCCTTGATGCAGGTCTTGGATGTGTCGGAGGTGGAAATCCGTTTCCCGGTTCCAGAGGCGGAAATCAGCCGGATGGAGGTCGGGGGTGAAGCCACCGTGGAAGTCCCGGCCTTGGACAATCTCCGCTTCCGCGCCCGGATGGTGGAAAAAGGCATGACGGCATCCCTGCTTTCCCATACCTATGATTGCAGGCTCGAACCGCTCGAACCGGTGCAAGGGCTGATGCCCGGCATGGTCGGCAAAGTCTATATGGATATCCTTTACGACCGGGGTACCGTCATTCCGGCTTCCACGGTCCAAATGGATGGTCGGGGAAAATATGCCTGGGTGGTGAACCCCGAACGGAAAGTGGAGAAACGCTATGTGGAAGTGGAGGGGTTCTCCGGGAAAGGCGTTATCGTTTCAAAAGGCTTTGAACCCGGGGATTTGCTGATTGTGGAAGGAAGCCGCAAGGTGAGCACCGGGATGCAGGTGGAGGTACGGATGGCGCAAACAGAAGAAATTCAATCCTCGATGGTTTCTTCTTCGGCGGGTCAATCCGGTGCGAACCGTTCCGATGCGGGGCAATCCGCTACGGGTCGGACTGAAGATTCCCGATTCCTGTCAAAACCCGGAAAGGAGTAGCACGCCATGGATAGAGGCACAGATAAAGGCTCAGGTATCATCAGGGGGATGATTCATCAGAAAAAGATAGTCTATCTGATTCTCTTCCTGTTGATAGCCATCGGTATCGCCGGGCTTTCGCGCATGAACAAGGACGAGTTCCCCACCTTTGAAATCAAGCAAGGCCTTGTGGCGGGCGTATATCCCGGCGCTTCGGCCAAGGAAGTGGAGGAACAGCTTACCAAGCCATTGGAAGACATTTTGTTCTCGTTTTCGGAGGTGAATCGGGAAACCACCTATTCCTATTCTAAGGATGGCATCTGTTATATCTATGTGGATTTGACAGTTCCGGCCAAGGAAAAGGACGAAGCCTGGTCCAAGATCAAGCTTCGGTTGGATGCGGCCAAAATGACCCTGCCGCCCGGAGTCTTGGCGGTGGCGGTCGTGGATAATTTCAGTTCGGTCTCGGCCTTGCTGATAGCTTTGGAATCGGTGGACAAGAGTTACAAGGAGATGCAGGAGTATGCCGAGGATTTGTCCGACCGGCTCAAGACGATTCCGGCCACGGCCAATGTAAGCATCGTGGGGACCCAGAACGAGGAAATCGCTGTCACGGTGGACATGGACAAGCTCTCGGCCTACGGTATCAGTCCCTCCGCCTTGATGCTCAACTACCAGACTTCCGGCCTGCAGCTTTTAGGCGGGACGTTCAAGACCGGTTACGCTTATTCTCCGATACATGTCAAGAGCCTGGTGGCCTCCGAGGAGGAAATCGCCAACCATATCGTCTATGTGGATCCGGGCGGTAACTCGATACGGCTCAAGGACATTGCCAGGATAGAACGCCGTTACAAGGAACCTTCGTCTTTAGTCAAGTACAACGGGCATACCGCCTTGATTCTCTCTATCGAGATGAGGCCGGACAACAATATCGTGGCCTTCGGCGAGGAGGTGGACAAGGTTTTGGCGGAATTTTCGACCGGTCTGCCGGAAAGCGTGACCATGAGCCGGATTACCGACCAGCCCAAGGTGGTGGGCAGTTCGGTGTATTCCTTCCTGCGCGACCTTCTGATTTCGATGGCGGTGGTGATTTTCGTGATGCTGATGCTGTTCCCGATGCGTTCGGCCCTGATTGCCAGTTCAGGCGTGCCGGTCTGCACGGCGGTGGCCTTGGCGTTGATGTACCTTTTCGGCATCGACCTCAATACCGTGACCTTGGCCTCCTTGATTGTGGTGCTGGGGATGATCGTGGATGATTCCATCATCACGATGGATGGCTATATGAATTACTTGGGGCAAGGTTATTCGCGGATCGATGCGGCCTGCGCCAGTGCCAAGGAGCTTTTCATGCCGATGTTCATGGCCACGACCGCCATCTGCGTGATGTTTTTCCCGAGCTTGAAAGTGATTACCGGCTATCTCGGCGAGTTCGTCAGCTATTTCCCCTGGGTGGTCACGGTAGCCTTGGGTACTTCTTTGGCCTATGCGATGTTAGTGGTGCCTTCGTTGGAAGTCCGTTTCATCGGCAGCGCGAGGGCGGAGGGCAATAGTCTGTTGGCCCGGGTCCAGAAACGCTTCTTCGACGGGATGCAGAACGGGTACGAACGCTTGCAGGCGGTTTGCTTCAAATATCCCCGCCGGACATTGTTGTTGGGACTGGGCACGGTGGTTCTGGGCGTGGTCTTTTTCTTCCAGCTCAACATCCAGATGATGCCGATGGCGGCCCGGGAGTATTTTGCCGTGGAGATTTATCTGGAAAACAATGCAGGCTTGGAGCAGACCGAGAAGGTGGCCGACTCCATACAGCGGCTGCTGACAGCCGACCGGAGGGTCAAGTCGGTGACCTCGTTCATCGGAACGGGCGCGCCGCGTTTCAATGCGATTTACGTGCCGATGTTGCCCGGCTCGAACACGGCGCAACTGATTGTCACCACTTCGTCCTTGCGGGCCACGGAGGCTTTGTTGCAGGAATGCCAGCAGAAATACGAGCATCTGTTCCCTGGGGCATTGCTGAGGTTCAAGCAGATGGATTACCAAGCGGTGACCGCGCCGGTGGCCATCGAGCTTCGCGGGGCGGATCCGGAAGTCCTCAAGCCTTTCGCCGACAGTATCCGGCATTTTTTATCGGGCATGGGGGATGTGCTGCAATGGGTGCATACCGATTGCGATGGTTATGTGAGTTCGATTGATATTTCTCTGGATCCGGACGAGGCTTCCCGTCTGGGTATCAACAAAAGCATGGTGTCCTTGTCTTTGTCGGGGGCTTTCAACGGATTGCCCGTAGGGACGGTCTGGGAAGGGGAGAAGTCCGTGCCGGTGAGCCTGTATAGCGAGGCGGTGTCCCGGCAGATGGATTATTCCGTTTTGGAGAATTACCTGTTGCCGACCCTGTATCCTGGTGTGTCGGTGCCTTTGCGTCAAGTGGCTGAAATCCAGCCAGGATGGGAGCTGGAGTCGTATCCCCGCAAGGCGGGCGAATCCTGTCTGACCGTGACGGCCGATATGAAATACGAATGCAGCCAGCCGGAAGCGATGAAACATATCAAAGCCTTTGTGGAAAGCCATATTGAACCGAACCTGCCGGAGGGGGCGAGGGTGGAATATGCCGGCCTTTCGGCCATCAACAAGGATGTCGGCCCGGAAATCATGATGGCATTCATTTGCGCGGTGGCGGTTTTGTTCTTCTTCCTGCTTTTCCATTTCAAGAAGATTTCGATTGCGGCCTTGACATTGGTGCTGAGCGTGCTTTGCTTTTTCGGGGCGTTTCTGGGATTGTGGCTGTTCCGGCTCGATTTCGGGTTGACCGCCGTGCTGGGTTTGATTAGCTTGGTGGGCATCATTGTCCGCAACGGCATTATCATGTTCGAGTATGCCGAGGAACTCCGTTTTGAGAGGGGAATGCCCTTGAAGGAAGCCGCCGAGGAGGCTGGTAAACGCAGGATGCGGCCTATCTTCCTGACTTCCTGCACCACGGCTTTGGGCGTATTGCCGATGATTCTCAGCGGGGATTTCCTGTGGAAGCCGATGGGCGTGGTAATCTGTTTCGGGACGATGCTTTCGATTATCTTGATTGTGTTGATTATGCCGGTTTCTTACTGGCAGATTTTCCAGATAGGGGAGAAGCGGAGGATGGCCAAGCAAAGGAATTTTGGTCAGGCGGGGCAGACCGTTCGGGAAAGGCAAGCGGTGCAGGCATTGCAAACGAGGGAAGGAGGAGAGCATGAATAATCTAAGGAGAAACATACGCTTGGAATTTGGCGGTTTTGCCTTGGTGTTGGGCGGCTTATGTGGAGTGTGCGGGTTTGGAACCGGTGGTTCGCTTCAGGCGCAGACGATTCAAGGGCAGTCGCCTAGGCTCGAACTCTCGGTGGAAGACTGCCGCCGGATGGCCATGGAAAACAGCATGGCCGTCAAGAACGCCCGCTTGGATATCTTGGCTGCCAAGGCCCAGAAGCAGGAAGCCTTGGCGGCTTATTTCCCTAGTGTATCCGCTACGGCTTTCGGATTCGCTGCCTTGCAGCCCATGCTTGAAATCGGTTTGACCGACATCCTCGGTACATCCGATTTTGCGGTCCGCTTGCAGGAACTCATGGACGAGTTGGCAACGCAATATGGATTCAATGCCGAATATACGATGCTGCACCGGGGTTTCATGGCTTCGGTTTCGGCCATGCAACCCGTCTTTGCCGGGGGCCGTATCGTGAATGGGAACCGTTTGGCCGCCGTGGGGGTGGAAGCCGCTGCCTTGCAGGAGCAGATTGCCGTGCGGGATATGGACAAGGAAGTGGAGAGCGGTTATTGGCAGGTGGTTTCCTTGGAGGAAAAACGTATCACCTTGCAGGAATTAGCCACGCTGTTGGACACTTTGTACAAGGATGTGGCATCGGCCCGGCAGGCTGGCTTGGCCACGGAAACCGATGTGATGCAGGTGGAACTCAAGCGGGATGAGGTCCGTTCGGGCTTTATCCAGGTGGAGAGCGGTATCAAATTGGCCAAGATGAACCTGTTCAATACAATAGGCTTGGAATACAATCCCTATCAGAGCGTGGTCTTGGATTCCCTGCCGGCCTTGGACAGCATTTTCCTGACCGACCGCTTGGATTCCTTGCTGCCGCCTTCCTCGTATTTCGTGCCGGAAGAGGAAATCGCGTCCCGGCAGCAGGAAATGCGTTTGCTGGATCTTTCCGTCGATGCTTCCCGGCTCCAGAAGAAGATGGCCTTGGGCGAGGCTTTGCCTCAAATCGGCATTGGGGGTTCGTATGGTTACGGGAACCTGCTCAGCAACGGGGAGTTCAACGGGGCGGTTTATGTGATGGCCCAGATTCCGCTTTCGGATTGGGGCAAGACGGCCCGCAAGATGCAGCGTTTGGGCTACCAGATGGAAAAGGCCGAAAACGAGCGGGATTTCTTGCAGCAACAGATATTGTTGCAAATCCGCAAGCTTTGGCTTGACTTGACTGTGGCTTGGGACCAATTGCAGATAGCGCGGAAGAGCGAGGCCACGGCTCGTGCCAGCGTGGAGAAGCTCAATGCCTATTACCGGGCGGGGATGTCGCCTTTGTCGGAGTTGTTGCAGGCGCAGACCGAGCTCCGTTCGGTGGCCGACAAATGCGTGGATCAAGAAATCGCCTACCGGAACGCCTTGCACGACTACCTTGCCCGCTGCGGTGCCGGGATGGGGGAATGATTTGCGTTTTGGGTATTTTCAATGGGTTTCGATCCCTGTCTTGGGCGTGGAACAATATAGTCATAGGATTTAGTTTATAGACTTCTGATTTCTTATTTTTCAGGAGCCGGGCTTGCTTTTATTGGAGGGGGAGATAGCGATAAACCCAAATCGGTCATTAGACACGCCGGATTCGTTTCCGATGGGGAGAATGAGGCTTTCGGGCATCTTGCCCGCTTCTGTCCGCATCCTGTTTCCCGCTACGCCTCGACGTAGCCCGCTACGCCTTCGGCTAGGCGAAAAGCATGCTGCATGACACAAGCGGGCAATTTCCCCAAAGTCTAATGACCGATTTGGGATAAAGCAAGTTCGGTGAGAACGGATGTTACTTGCATCTGATGTGCAAAGATGCAGAAATGATTGGGCTTTATGGTGAAAGGATGGGACTTCTGGATTGGGCCATGGATATGGGGGCTTGCCATCTGCCATATCCAAAAGCAAGAGGATGTTGTACGAGGCCAAAGACTCCCTGCAGGACAACGTTCCGGCAGGGAGCCTCCATCGAAACAAGCCCTTTGGAATTGCTTGTTGGAAAAATCATTCGGCGCTTCTCAGTACCTTGAACGAACCACCCTCGCAGCGGAAACCTTTTTCGAAACGGGTGCCGTCTTGGCTGATGAAGGTCACCTTGGCCCCGTTTTCTATCGTTACCGGGCCGCTCGGCTTTGTGGAGGTTACATTGCTGCCAACTACGATTTCTTTGGCTACAAAAGTCTGATTGGAAGTGATTTGCTGGTTTTGCACATACAATACGCTCGGGGTAGAGGAAGAGGCGTTGCAGAATCTTGTCCATCCCGAGGCATCGCAGGCGTTGTCGTGGAGGAGGACGGTTCCCGGTTTGAGGCCGGAGCGGATGTTCCCCATTCTGGAAAAAGATTTTGACGAGCCTGCGACCTGGAAATCCGAAGAGGCGCATACATAGCATCCGTCACCTACCACGATCTTATGATTATTTGCGACGTTGAGTTCTCCTTTCAAAACCAAGGTCGAGCCCGGTTCCATCACGATGTCATAATCCGATACGGTGGTGTTTTCCAGCCATAATACACCGCCCTCCTTGACCCGGATTCCGTTCCATGTGCCATCTTCCAATACGCAAGAAACATCGCTGTTACGGATGTAAAGATGGCCTGATACGTCAATGTGGCTTTGAGAGGGCATTGTCAAATAGCAGTCGTTTAATGTTAATGTTGACTTTGTGGCAATGTGAGTATAAGATCGAAAATCTTTGTCCCATACGAGGTTTGTCGATATTTCTAAAGTACTGACAGGTTCTAAATCTTTTCGGACAAAGTTCTTCAATTTTGTAGTAGAGAGACTATAATGGATTTTGCCTATTTCTGTTGGTGGCAAATAGTTGTGACTATGCTCGTTATTAATGTTCCCTTGGTGCATGAGGGCATGGGCGCATTGGTTTGTGGAATAGTGGTTACAAGAGTGGTGCAGGTCTAACGAGTGACCTAATTCATGTGCTAGAGATGCGGCTAATGAATTAACTTCCCACCACCAAACATTGCGATTGCCGCTTCGATCCCATGGTGTTGTGTCCCTGATAGGCACAATGTATTTCATCCATAAAAATTTACTATATGTGTCAGGCATGTGAATTTGGGAGTGACTGTCGTCTGTTGGGAATTCAGAACATCCCCATCCGCCAAAAACTTCAGGTAAGATAGAGTCTGCATTCATGAAGTGTTCACAGTATTGGTAAACTTCATAAATTTCTGGGTCTTCTGTGAAAAATACGTTGATTCCCAGAGGATAAGATGTTTCTATTTCTGTTTGAAGATATTCGATGTAATCGAGAGGGGGGCATTGGACTTCTCCGGCTCCACCCCAATAATTTGAATAATTTCTTCTATTCCAAGCGTATGAATCCTTGATGTAGATTCTATTGAATTCGAATCTGATTTTTGCTTCAGATAAGAATGGGTCTTTCCATGCATAGCATAGCACATCTTCTTGGTCTGAGAAATTGGTATACATTGCATTCACTTTTGATTCGATGTCATCCCAAAGAAGTCTGTGTTCGGGATTGTTTGCTTGAAAACCTCCCGTACCATCGTCTTTCTGGAGGAAGACTAGGTTCACTTGAATCGGAATTGTTTTTTTGTAATTGCAGGGTATGTATGGTCGGTACATAGTGTCTTGCTTTCCGCCTCGCCACGATACGGCTTTTGACATGTCATCTGTCATGCAAATCCAGTTGAAATTTTGTCCAAAACAGGATGTTTTTATCAACAAAGATATTATTATGTATAAATGTTTTTTTTCATTGTTTGATTATCTTTTTAGAATAGATTTTGTTTAGATTGTCGATGCAATGAAAGATATACACTCCTTCAGGCCAATTCTTGCAGTCGACTTTCTTTTGGTTTCCATTTCCTTGCCGGATTAATTTTCCAGAAAAATCGTAAATGCGCCATTCTTTCACCGATGTTTCGCTTTGCCAAGAAAAGGATTCCTTTGCCGGGTTGGGCGTTATCCGGAGGTCGTGGGATGCAAGATTGCCTTCATTGGAAGAGGAAGGTGTGAAATTCAGATACAAATTCCTGAATCCATGGTCGATGCCAGCGGAATCGCGGATAAAGGTCTGGTAGAATATGCTGTCGGGCATCCGAGACGAAAAATTCTCTTCCGAGCCATCCGGCAAGGGGTTTAAGACGAAGCTGTTGGTGTTTTGCATCGAGACGCTGATTCCATAATGGGTTTTCTGCGGTTCCGCGTGGTCGAGCCATCCGTCCATGGCTTTCCTGTCCACCAACCCGGCAGGGCAAGGAATCTGGCTGTTATCCCATCGCAAGATAACGGGCAAACTGTTGGAAGGGATGAGGAAGCACACGTCGTACAAGGGTCCGTATTCCGAAGTGCCTTGTTCGGCATTGATGCCTTTTTTGGAAAATACCATGCAATTGGGAACGTATTGGAATCTTTCTTCATTCCATTGGCGGTCGGGAGTCACAAAGGAGCCGATATGCGTTTCCTGATTCGGAAACGGGTCGAAAACCACTTCCGCATCCATGTTCTGGTAATCGCATCCGATATATCCATTGGGGGCAATACCTAATTCCAAGGTATCCCTTTTGCCGTTGGCGAGGGATTCCATGTAAAGTTTGAAGGAAAATTGTTCCTGTCCGGAGGCCGGGTTGAGGGCTGGTAGCAGAAAGATGGCCGCCAAGCCCATGCAATGTATCTTTTTCATGTTGGTCTTTGATTGAGAGAGGGGGAAGCCCCCCTTCCCGGTTTGACATGTTTTGTCTTGTGGAAAGGCAATCGATAGGGCGATAGGGCTTTTGTCACCGGGCCACGACCATCCGCTTGGTATCGATGATTTTCCCGTCCACGATGAGGCTGTAGAGGTACATGCCGGCTTGCAGTTCCCCCGGATGGAGGACGATTTCCCCTTTCCTGTCTTCCAGGGAATACATGTCCACTTGCTTGCCGTCCAATTCGTAGATGCCAATCCGTGCGGAGGCGGAGTTCTCGCGGGTCTCGTACCCGATGCGGGTCTCTCCTGTGGCGGGATTGGGTACGTTCTGGTAGAGGACATAGCCCGTTTTCTCCTCGGGTTCCGCATTGTTTGACGGGTTTTGCGGGACCCTTGGCGCCTTGTTCGCGCCTTGGCCTTGGGCTTCAAGGCTGGAGAGCCGCTCTGCCATGTCGGCCAGGGCTTCGGCGTAAGCTTCCATGAGTTCCTGCTGCTGCCGGATAATGGAATCCTGTTCCTGGATGGCTTTGGTCAAGTACGGGATGAAAGCGACATAATCCAAGCTGTGAAGGTCGGCCAGGCTGTCGTAATGGACCAAGGAGGGGAACACTTCCTGAACTTCCTGGGCGATGAAGCCTACGCGGTTCGAGGCCAGGGCGGGGAGAAGAGGCACTTTTTCGGTGTCGAAATCGAAGGAGACGGGCCGCAGGAGCCGGATGCCTTCCAAGGCCGAGGGCAGGTCGAGGATGTTTTTCTTGACGCGGCTGTCCGAAGCCATGCTTTGGCTGTAGGAGGTCAGTTCTTGGGTGAAAACGCCTCCCAGAGGATTCGAGGATGTTCCGGCAATCAGCCAGCCCGCTTTCCGGGGTTCGATGTAGGTGGGCAGGTCGTCAAAGGGGTAGACCCCGAGAGCGGGCGTGACGCCGCTGCTACTGATGACGAGGGGTCGGGTGTTGTTGTAGATGGTGAAGGCCCCGTTGAGGTTGTTGGTGGGATAGATGAACATTTTGTTTACCGCTACTTCGAGCGAGCTGCCCGCGAGGTTGTTTGCCTTGTCCAAGGCCCCGATTTTGACCGCGCCGTCGGATTGCACGTCAATCTGCGCATGCAGCGTTCCGGAAATGGCCAGGCAAAGGATGCTTGCCGTGCCGAGGAAGAATCTGGTTTTTCCCATGTTTTTAAGCTTTTTGATGTTGGATTTTCGATACCTTAGTATTTAGAAGCTATTTTAAATTTCTTTAGTCGAGCGCAGAGCCAAACGAAGTTCGAGCTATGCCGAGGCCGAAGCTATCTTCGACGATAAGCAAAGATATGAAAAAAAAACGGTAGGTTTTGCAAAAAAAAATTATATAAAAATCTTGCCCAAGTATCTAAAGATATTCCTCTCAACGAAATAACGGGAATCACTATCGTGGCAGGAGAGGTACGCCTTGAATGCCCCCAAAGGACACCAAATGGCCCTATATTGCAGTGTAAGATACAGAGATTTTGGCAATGAATCACATATATTGTTGATTATCAATATTAAAATATTGCAACAAAACTGCAATAAAGGGGTGTGGACTTGCATTTTTTTGAGAATAAGACCCGATTTTTTGCGTTTTCGCTTTTCTATTTTGACCGCCCATTCGCGTTTTTTTGCACTTTTCGCACTGGCCCGCAAGTGATATCGATGAAACGAGTGAAAGAAGCCAGGAAAGCCCCCTCGTCCTCGCCGGTTGTTCTAGGAGATGAACAGCCGCAGACCATACAGGCACTTCAAGACGAGCTGAAGCGGCTGCAGGAGCAGCTCAGGGAGGCCGAGGTCAAGGCGGAGGCATATGATGGACTCATCAATGTCGCAGAGGCCAAGTTCAATATCCTGATAAGAAAAAGGCTGGCGCCAAGCGGTAGAGAACCTGCATGCGAAGGATTCCGAACGGCATGGGGTTCAGTTCCTTTGCAGGCTGTTGGCGTATCGAAGCAGGCATATTACAAACATGACGAGTCGAAGGTCCTGGCCCGGGCGGCCTGGGAAGCCTTCGCCTTGGAATACATCAGAGGCATCCGTTCGAAGGATCCGGGAATCGGAGGCACCAAGCTCTGGCACATGTACCGGCGCGATTTTCAGGGGAACAACTCGGTCGGGCGCGACTGCTTCGCATATATTATCAACAGGCATGACCTGAAGGTGCGGCAGAAGGTACGCAAGCCCCGTACGGCGGACTCCTCGCACGGGTTTCCCCATACCCCAATCTCATCAGGGACTTTATTCCCTCCGGCCCCGACCAGCTGTGGGCAGGTGGCATTACATATATCATTGTCCGGCCGGATGAGAGCCATTACACGTTCTGCTATCTGTCGCTCATCATGGATGCTAATACAGAGAGATTGTCGGCTGGAGTTCGGCTCCACGCTCGAGGCCACATACCCGGTGGAGGTCCTTAAACCCAAATCGGTCATTAGACTCGCCGGGGCGTTTCCGGTGGCGGAATGGTGCTTTCGGGTATCTTGCCCGCTTCTGTCCGCATCCTGTTTCTCGCTACGCCTCGACGTAGCCCGCTATGCCTTCGGCTAGGCGAGAAGCATGCTGCATGACACAAGCGGGCAATCTCCCCAAAGTCTAATGACCGATTTGGGTTCAAGGATCCTTTGCGGGCAGTGGAGTAGAAAGTGTGTTGCTGGGAATAGGCAAGTTGCAAGATGTCTTGAACTTGCCGAGTATTAAAAAACGTTAAAATTTAGCAGTTCACGGATTTTGTTCCTATCTTTGGCTTCGCCGAAGATAGGATGCGTCTCGGCATACGGCCGATAACATACAACACCATGACCAAGAAACCTAGAACGGAAAGTTACGTCCGTTTCGACTGGGCGATGAAACGCCTTCTTCGCAACAAGGCCAATTATGGCGTGTTGGAGGGTTTTCTCTCCACCTTGTTCGACCAGAAGGTCAGAATCAACCGGATTCTGGAAAGCGAAAGCAATCGGGAATCGGAATACGAGAAGAGTAACTGGGTGGATTTGCTGGCGGAGATGGAGGGCGGGCAATTAGTCATCATCGAGGTGCAGAACAATACCGAGCTGACCTATTTCCAGCGGATGATTTTCGGTACGTCCAAACTGCTAAGCGAGTACATCAATCGGGGCGACAATTACGAGAAAGTCCGCAAGGTCTACAGCGTGAACATCGTCTATTTTCCCCTCGGCATGGGCAAGGACTACCTCTACCACGGGAAGACCGAGTTCAAAGGGCAACATTTGGGAGACATCCTCGATTTGTCTCCTTTCCAGAAGCAGAGGTTCAAGGTGGATAGCGTCAGCCAGCTGTTTCCAGAATATTACATATTGAAAGTGAATGAATTCAACAAGGTGGCTAAAAGCCCGTTGGAGGAGTGGATTCACTACCTGAACACAGGGGAGGTGAGGGATGATGCCTCGGCACCCGGCTTGGACTTGGTCAGGGAAAAGCTCCGTCTGGAGAAAATGAGCAAGTCCGAGCTCGATGCCTACTACAAGCATCTCGACGACCTCAACATCCTGAGGGATAACATCACTACAGAACGGGCTGAAGGCCGTCTGGAAGGTATTGCCGAGGGACGTCTGAAAGGTATCGCTGAAGGCCGGGAAGAAGGGTTGGCTAAGGGGTTAGAGGAAGGGCGAGCAGAAGGGCGAGCAGAAGGACGAGCAGAAGGACGAGCAGAAGGACGAGCAGAAGGGCGTAAAGAGGGATTGGAAGAGGGTAGATTGGAAGGACGGGCCGAAGGTAGAGCTGAGGGTCGGGAAGAGGGGCGTGCGGAAGCTATCGCCGATATGGTGCGCAAAATGGAAGCTCAAGGTCTGGACGGAAGCATCATCAGGCAAATAATCCCAAATCGGTCATTAGACTTTGGGTAGATTGTCCGCTTATGTCATGCAGCATGCTTCTCGCCTAGCCGAAGGCGTAGCGGGCTACGTCGAGGCGTAGCGAGGAGCAAGATGCGGACAGAAGCGAACAAGATGCACAAAAGCATCCCTCTTCGAAAACAGGAAACACACTCGGCGAGTCTAATGACCGATTTGGGATAATTGGCCTGTCGGGCAAAGATTAGGGTTCCAGAATGATGCACGGCGCGGTGATGGAGGCAGTATTTCGTTTACGTGTCCGAAAGGGAGGTTGCCGCCTGCGGATGCCAGGCATGCTTCAGTGGTACAGAGGGCTTACAGCAAGGCATTGGCCCGCTCCAAAGCGATATGGATATTGTCGCAGACGTTTTCCTTGCCTACAATCCGGTAGAAGTCCGATTTTTCCAATGTTTCCCGTACATGTGGGTTCACGCCGGAAAGGATGATCCGGATTCCGTCTTTCTGCGCCATCTGGCAGAGTGATTCTAGGTTGTGCAAGCCCGATGAGTCGATGAAAGGCACGCGCCGCATCCGGATAATCCGCACCTTGGGCCGGTCGCCGATGGTCTTCATCGTATCCTCGAACTTGTTGGCGATACCAAAGAAGTAAGGCCCGTTGATTTCGTAGATTTCCACGCCTTTCGGAATCGAAAGGTTCTCTTCGTGCATCACGATGTCCGATTCCTGTTGCGGATCCAGCTCGTTGGTGATGACCGAAATCTGGGTCGTTTCCATGACCCGCTTGATGAACAGGATGCAGGCAATCACGAGTCCCACTTCGATGGCCACCGTCAAGTCGAAGACGACCGTCAGGAAGAAAGTCAGGAAAAGCACTGCCACGTCGCTTTTAGGGTTGCGCAGCAAGGCTTTGAACGTGCGCCAGCCGCTCATGTTATAGGAAACCACCACCAAGATACCGGCCAGGCAGCCCATCGGGATGTATTTGGCCAAAGGCATCAGGCAAATCAGGATTAAAAGCAATGCCACGGCATGGATGATGCCCGCCACCGGTGTCTTGCCTCCGTTGTTGATATTTGTCATGGTCCGGGCAATGGCACCGGTTGCCGGGATTCCCCCGAACAAAGGCGTCAGCATGTTGGCAACGCCTTGGGCAATCAGTTCGGTGTTGGAATTGTGGCGGTCGCCGATGACCCCGTCGGCCACGGTCGCCGAGAGCAGGCTTTCAATCGCGCCTAAGAGCGCAATCGTCACAGCCACAGGGAAGAGGTTCTTGACGGCCTCCCAGTCCAAGGAAGGCAAGCTGGCTTGGGGCAGCTGGGAAGAAATCGAGAAACGGTCGCCAATCGTGGGAATGTTGCCTACCAGGCCGTATTGTTTCAAGAGGTACACCCCGACGGTGACGAGCACGATGGCCACCAAGGAACCGGGCACTTTTTTCAGGAACTTGATTTTCGGGCAAAGAGCGATAATGAGGATGCTCAGGATGCTTACCAAGGCGTTCCCCCAGTTGACGGTATCGAAATGCTTGAAATACAGCAGCCATTTGCCAATGAAGTCTCCCGGGACTTTTTCTCCCCGGAAATCCAGTCCGAAGACATCCGCAATCTGGGTCGTGAAAATCGTGACCGCGATTCCCGCCGTGAAGCCCACGATGATAGGGTAGGGAATGAATTTGATGATGGTGCCGAGCTTGAACACGCCCAAGAGTATCAGCAACACGCCCGCCATCAGGGTCGCCACGGTAAGCCCTTCGAATCCGTATTGCTGTATGATACCGTAAATGATGACGATGAAGGCCCCGGTAGGCCCGCCAATCTGGACTTTACTTCCGCCCAAGAGCGAGATGATGAAACCGGCCACGATGGCGGTGATGATGCCTTTTTCCGGACTGACCCCGGAGGCGATGCCGAAGGCGATGGCCAAGGGAAGGGCTACGATGCCGACGATGACCCCGGCCATCAGGTCGGAGAGGAACGAATTGCGGTTGTAGCCTTTCAGGCAGGAGAACAGCTTGGGATGGAAATCGGGCTTTTTCATTTAATAATGCAATGAATATTTGTGTTATGTGAAACATGCTTGATTTTGAAGCGGCAAAAGTAGGTATTCGGGTTTAAATGGCAAAGGAAACCTTGGGGAGCTTTCATGGGAGGGGGCGGATTCTTCCGGTTCCGGCTTTTCCGGGCAATTTCGGTCCGGCTTCGCGACATTTTTTAAAAAGCTTCTTATATATTTGCATGTTCCTTTGAAAAGTGGCAGGAGTTATAAAGTGTTGTAATATAGTGGATTGTTTCACAAGGAGGAATAGAGAGGGAAAAAAGATGCCGGAAAATTTGGTATTATAAAAATTCGTTGTATTTTTGCAGTCCTTTTTGCGACAGGCAGCGTGAGAACGCCAATATAGCTCAGTTGGTAGAGCAGCTGATTTGTAATCAGCCGGTCGTGGGTTCGAGTCCCTCTATTGGCTCAAGCAATCCACGGTAAAGCTGCGGGAAGCAAAACGGAAATCTGGGAGGATTCCAGAGCGGTCAAATGGAACAGACTGTAAATCTGTCGGCTTAGCCTTCGAAGGTTCGAATCCTTCTCCTCCCACTCATAGACGCGGAAGTAGCTCATTTGGTAGAGCGGTAGCCTTCCAAGCTACAGGCGGCGGGTTCGAGCCCCGTCTTCCGCTCCAGTTTCAGAGAAATGCCGACGTAGCTCAGGGGTAGAGCACTTCCTTGGTAAGGAAGAGGTCACGAGTTCAAATCTCGTTGTCGGCTCCAGGCGGGGGCAAAAGGTTTGCTTCACGCAAATTTGTTTATACACTTAAAACATTTTCAAATATGGCAAAAGAAACTTTTGTGCGTACCAAACCCCACGTAAACATTGGTACCATCGGTCACGTTGACCACGGCAAGACCACATTGACCGCCGCTATCACAACCGTTCTTGCTAAGAAAGGGTTGTCCGAAGTGAAATCTTTCGATTCTATCGATAACGCTCCTGAAGAAAAAGAACGTGGTATTACTATCAATACCGCTCACGTAGAATACCAGACCGAATCCCGTCACTATGCCCACGTAGACTGCCCGGGTCACGCCGACTATGTCAAGAACATGGTTACCGGTGCTGCCCAGATGGACGGTGCTATCTTGGTAGTGGCTGCTACCGATGGTCCCATGCCCCAGACTCGCGAACATATCCTGTTGGCTCGTCAGGTAGGTGTGCCCCGTATCGTTGTTTTCATGAACAAGGTTGACTTGGTGGACGACCCCGAGTTGCTCGACCTCGTTGAAATGGAAATCCGTGAACTGCTTTCGTTCTACGAATACGATGGAGACAATACTCCTATCATCCGCGGTTCTGCTCTGGGTGCCTTGAACGGCGAACCGAAGTGGGAAGAAAAGGTAATGGAATTGATGGACGCTGTCGACAATTGGATTCCTCTGCCCAAGCGTGATGTGGATAAGGATTTCTTGATGCCTATCGAAGACGTTTTCTCGATTACGGGCCGTGGTACCGTTGCTACCGGTCGTATCGAATCCGGTGTCATCAACTCCGGCGACCCTGTCGAAATCATCGGTATGGGCGAAGAAAAGCTGAAGTCCACGGTGACCGGTGTTGAAATGTTCCGCAAGATTCTGGAACGTGGCGAAGCCGGTGACAACGTAGGTTTGCTGTTGCGCGGTATCGAAAAGGATCAGATTCGTCGAGGCATGGTTATTGCCAAGCCGGGTTCCGTGACTCCGCACAAGCACTTCAAGGCTCAGGTGTATATCCTGAAGAAGGAAGAAGGCGGCCGTCATACGCCGTTCCATAACAACTACCGTCCGCAGTTCTATTTCCGTACCACGGACGTGACCGGTGAAATCGTTCTGCCGCAGGGCGTGGAAATGGTGATGCCGGGCGATAACCTGACCATCGAAGTCAAGTTGCTGGCTCCTATCGCCATGAACCAGAACCTCCGCTTTGCTATCCGTGAAGGTGGCAGGACGGTCGGTGCTGGCCAGGTGACCGAAATTCTCGACTAATCCAAGTCTCGGACTGATAAATAAGGGGGATTTGATTCCTCGCTATGGGCGGGTTTGTTCCTGGGAGGGTCGGTGCGAGCCTTTTACAGGGGTAAACCCGCAAATAGTTTAGGGGCATAGTTTAATGGCAGAATAGCGGTCTCCAAAACCGTTGATGGGAGTTCGATTCTCTCTGCCCCTGCCAGAGCTTCCTGCACCCGGAAAGGGCGGGAAGCATTTTTGTTGAATCCTATAACACGCCGGATACGATGTCGAAGTTTGTCAATTACGTAAAAGCCAGCAAAGATGAATTGCTTCATAAAGTGACTTGGCCTACGTACTCTGAGCTCCAGAACAGCGCTGTGGTGGTTTTCGTCGCAGCTCTTCTTATAGCCGTAGTGGTATTTGTCATGGACATGATCCTTGGAGCGCATCCCGATATGGCGTGGAAGGGTATATTAGGTTATATCTACGACCTTTTGCGATAATGAATGAATAGGTTTGCCGGATGCCGGAATTTCCGGGCATAGCTTCCAATGCCTGCCGGACAGACGACAATCCGAATCTATATTACTCCGGGTTTTCCCGCCCGTCATTTTCAGTTTCCCTGCTCCTGGTGAGCCGGCAATGCCGGAGGAGCAGAGGGCATTCAATGAAGAGTATGGCCGAACAAGTGAAGAATTGGTACGTTATCCGCGCTGTCAGCGGCGAGGAGAAAAAAGTGAAGGAATACCTGGAAAGCGAGATTTCCAGGTTGAACATCCGGGATTATATCCCGCAGGTACTTATTCCGACCGAGAAGGTCTACACTATCAGGAACGGCAAGAAGGTGAGCATAGAACGCTCTTATCTTCCAGGCTATGTACTGATAGAGGCTCTTCTTGTTGGCGAAATCCAGCACGTCATCAAGAACGTGCCGGGAGTTTTGGGCTTTTTAGGCAACCAGGGCGAGCCGGTGCCATTGCGTCCGGCCGAGGTGCAGCGGATTCTCCATAAGGTGGAAGAGCTGGCCGACTCCCCGGAAAAGCCGGTCGAGCCGTTCATGGTCGGCGAGCCGGTGAAGGTTACCGATGGGCCTTTCAGCAATTTCTCGGCGACTATTGAGGAAGTGAACGAGGAAAAGAAGAAACTGAAGGTGATGGTGAAGATCTTTGGGAGAAAGACACCTCTCGAATTGAACTTCTCCCAAGTTGAGAAAGAGTAGTACAGTTTCA
The DNA here is from genome assembly GCA_944320265.1 of uncultured Bacteroidales bacterium. Taxonomy (GTDB): domain Bacteria; phylum Bacteroidota; class Bacteroidia; order Bacteroidales; family P3; genus Pullibacteroides. Next base: position 39,841 of record CALUGT010000013.1, read on the forward strand.
TTGTTTGTGTTTTTACATTTAATCAACTAAGAAAATGGCAAAACAAGTTAGTGCCTTAATCAAGTTGCAGATCAAAGGCGGTGCTGCCAATCCTTCGCCTCCTGTCGGTCCCGCGTTGGGTGCCAAAGGGGTCAACATCATGGAATTCTGCAAGCAGTTTAACGCGCGTACGCAGGATAAGCCGGGGCAGGTGCTTCCGGTGATTATTACCGTGTATGCCGATAAATCGTTTGAATTCGTTGTAAAGACTCCTCCTGTGGCTGTCCAGCTCAAGGATGCGTCGAAGGCCAAGAAAGGTTCGGCCGAACCGAACCGTCACAAGGTGGCTAGCGTGACCTGGGATCAAGTAAGGACGATTGCGGAAAACAAGATGCCCGACTTGAACTGCTTCACGGTCGCTTCCGCCATGAAGATGGTGGCTGGGACTGCGCGGAGCATGGGTATCGAAGTGAAAGGCGACCTTCCTGCTGAATTGAGTTAAGGTATTTCCGGCTTTGGAATGTGTTACGTGTTCCGAGGCTGGAAATTCGTTTCTACGGAAGATTGTACTGGCCCGGGAGGGTCTGCAGTCGAAAAAATGAATTTTTTATAGACAACAACAATGGCAAAAATCTCTAAGAAAAGAAAAGAAGCCTTGGCCAAGGTCGATAAGGAAAAGTTCTATACCCTTGCCGAAGCAGCCGCTTTGGTGAAGGAAACGAGCTATGCCAAATTCGATGCTTCTGTTGATTTGGACGTGCGTTTGGGCGTCGATCCGCGCAAAGCTAACCAGATGGTTCGTGGCGTGGTGACATTGCCTCATGGAACCGGCAAGCAGGTTCGCGTGCTGGTGCTCTGCACTCCGGACAAGGAAGAAGAGGCCAAAGCAGCCGGAGCCGATTACTACGGTTTGGATGAATACGTAGAAAAAATCAAAGGCGGTTGGACGGACATTGACGTTGTTATTACCATGCCGAGTGTGATGCCCAAGGTGGGGGCACTGGGTAAGGTGTTGGGCCCTCGTGGCTTGATGCCCAATCCCAAGACGGGGACCGTTACCATGGAAATTGGCAAGGCGGTCAAGGAAGTGAAGGCCGGTAAGATCGACTTCAAGGTTGACAAGCTGGGGATTGTCCACGCGAGCGTGGCGAAAGTCTCGTTCGATGCCGACAAGATTGTCGATAATGCACGGGAACTTCTCCAGACGATTGTCAAGCTCAAACCGTCAGCTGCCAAGGGTACTTACATCAACAGCATCTACATGACCAGTACCATGGGTCCGGGAATCAAGATTGATCCTAAGTCCATCTAATTGGTGTTATCGGCGATTCCTGGGAGGGAAGGGGAATCCGTCAAGCGCGGGTTGCTGTTTTTTTCAGGATTGCCATTAAAAATCAGGTAATTTTAACGAGGTATGAAGAAAGAAGAAAAAGCTGTGATCATCGATTCGCTCTGCGAGCAAATCAAGGCCAGGCCTCATATGTATGTGACGGACATTACAGGCATGAATGCCGCCGCTACGAGCAACTTGCGCCGGGCTTGCTTCAAGAACGGGGTGAAGCTGATCATGGTGAAGAATACCTTGCTTGAGAAAGCCTTGGAAAAGACAGGAGTGGATTACACCGAATTGCTGCCGACCCTCAAGGGGACAACGGCCATCATGCTTTCGGATGTGAACAAGGCTCCTGCCACGGTGATCAAAGAATTCCGCAAGAGGAATGAAATGCCCAAGCTGAAAGGCGCTTACGTCGAGGAGGCTTTCTATCTGGGCGATGAAAGCCTGGATTCTTTGGTTCAGATCAAATCCAAGTCCGAACTTATCGGCGAAATCGTTACCTTGCTCCAATCTCCGCTCCAGAATGTACTAGGAGCTTTGGAATCGGCACCCAGCACGGTGGCCGGCTTGGTAAAGACCCTTTCCGAAAGACCGGAACAAGCTTGATCTTCCGCAAGGTAAGAACAGGGAGGTGGAAGACCTTCCGAACAAGGATTCCAGTTGGAATCGAAAACAAACAAAACAAGTAGTAAACTTTTAAAAAGTCAAAACAATGGCAGATATTAAAGCTCTTGCTGAACAATTGGTTGGCCTGACCGTAAAAGAAGTTAAAGAATTGGCCGATGTATTGAAGAACGAATATGGCATCGAACCCGCTGCCGCCGCTGTAGCCGTTGCGGCTCCTGCTGCCGGTGGCGCTGCTGCCGGTGCTGCAGCTGAAGAAAAGACCCATTTCGATGTTATCTTGAAGGCTGCCGGTGCCAACAAGCTGGCTGTTGTGAAGTTGGTCAAGGAATTGGCTAGCCTCGGCCTGAAAGAAGCCAAGGAACTTGTCGATGCAGCTCCGAAGCCTGTCAAGGAAGGCATCAGCAAGGCCGAAGCCGAAGCTTTGAAGAAGAGCCTCGAAGAAGCCGGTGCTGAAGTTGAAATGAAGTAATTTCCACCTTATTGGTTTCCAAACATGAGGGGAGGCGTATCGTCACCCCTCGTGTTTTTTGCGTATAAAAGCACCCCGGTTCAAAATCGTCTTATTTAAAATCATACTACTTTGTCAACAAAGGCTGTCAAAAAGATAAATTTTGCATCGACCAAGCCGGCCGAGCACGTCGATTTCCTGGATATCCAACTCAAATCTTTCCAAGATTTCTTCCAGTTGGAAACCAATCCGGAAAATCGTGTGAATGAGGGTCTTTACAAGGTTTTTGCAGAGAATTTCCCAATTACTGACGCACGCAATAATTTCGTGCTCGAATTTCTTGATTATTTTATCGATCCTCCTCGTTACAGCATAGAAGAGTGTTTGGACAGAGGGTTGACATACAGTGTCCCGCTCAAGGCGAAGCTGAAATTGTTCTGCACCGACAGCGAACACGAAGACTTCAAGGATATCATCCAGGAAGTCTATCTGGGTATGATTCCCTACATGACGCCTGGCGGTTCTTTTATCATCAACGGAGCCGAACGTGTTATCGTGTCCCAGCTCCACCGCTCTCCCGGCGTGTTCTTCGGGACGAGCTACCATACCAACGGTCAGCAGCTCTACTCTGCCCGTATCATCCCGTTCAAGGGTTCCTGGATGGAGTTCACTACCGACATCAACAATGTGATGTACGCGTACATCGACCGTAAGAAGAAATTGCCGATCACCACGCTCTTGCGTGCGATCGGTTTTGAAACAGACAAGGATATCCTTGAGATTTTCGACCTTGCCAAGGAAGTGAAGGTGAGCAAGGCCGGATTGAAGAAATATATCGGTGCACGCCTTGCCGCCCGTGTAGTCCGTGCTTGGGTGGAAGACTTCGTGGATGAAGACACCGGTGAAGTGGTTTCGATTGAACGTACAGAGGTCCTTATCGACCGTGAAACGGAATTGGAAGAAAAGCATATCGACATGATTGTGGATGCCGGTATAAAGTCGATTCTGATTCACCGTGAGGATAACGAGAACCATTTGGACTGCTCTATCATTTTCAATACATTGCAAAAAGACGCGGCCAACAATGCCAAGGAGGCTGTGGAATTCATATACAGGCAGTTGCGTAATGCCGAACCGCCAGATGAAGAAACGGCCCGAGGCATTATCGAGAAACTGTTCTTCTCCGACAAGCGTTACGACTTGGGCGAGGTGGGACGTTACCGGATCAACCGCAAGCTGGAACTGAATATCCCCTTGGAGACTCGTGTTCTGACCAAGGAAGACATCATCTGCATCATCAAGCATTTGATCAAGTTGATCAACTCCCACGCCGAGGTGGATGATATCGACCACTTGAGCAACCGTCGTATCCGTACTGTCGGCGAACAGCTTTATGCTCAGTTCGGTGTCGGCTTGAACCGTATGGCCCGCACTATCCGCGAGCGGATGAATGTCCGCGATAACGAGGTATTCACGCCTACCGACCTAATCAACGCCAAGACATTGAGTTCTGTCATAAACTCTTTCTTCGGGACTAACCAGCTGTCCCAGTTCATGGATCAGACGAACCCCCTGTCTGAAGTGACGCATAAGCGCCGTATTTCTGCTTTGGGGCCTGGCGGTCTGAGCCGCGAGCGTGCCGGCTTCGAAGTGCGGGACGTTCACTATACCCATTATGGCCGTCTGTGTACGATTGAAACTCCGGAAGGTCCTAATATCGGTCTGATTTCCTCGCTTTGCGTTTTTGCGATTATCGACAAATTGGGTTTCATCGAAACACCGTATTACCGGGTGGAAAACGGCAAGGTGATGCTTGACGAGAAACCGGTCTACCTGACGGCGGAAAAAGAGGAGGATCAGATTATAGCCCAGGCGTGCACTCCGCTCGACCCGGATGGCACTATCCATGACAAGCGGATCAAGGTTCGGCATTTGGCGGACTTCCCGATCGTGGACCGGGAGGACGTGACCTTGATGGACGTGGCCCCCAACCAGATCGCTTCTATCGCGGCATCCTTGATTCCTTTCTTGGAACATGACGATGCCAACCGTGCTTTGATGGGGTCGAACATGATGCGTCAGGCCGTGCCTTTGCTTAATCCTGAAGTGCCTATCGTGGGTACAGGGCTGGAACCTTATGTGGCTCACGATTCCCGTGTGCTTGTCAACGCCGAGGGCGACGGGGTGGTGACTTACGTGGATGCCAATACGATAGTAATCCGTTACGAAATGGACGAGGTGGACCGCATGGTCAGCTTCGACGATGACCTCAAGACCTATCATCTGACCAAGTTCCAGAGGACTAACCAGAGTTCCTGCATAAACCTGACTCCTATTGTCCGCAAGGGGGACAAAGTGAAGAAGGGTCAGGTGCTTTGCGAAGGCTATGCTACCAAGGACGGTTCATTGGCTTTGGGTCGTAACCTGATGGTCGCGTTCATGCCTTGGAAAGGGTACAATTTCGAGGATGCTATCGTCATCTCGGAAGATGCGATAAAGAACGACCTCTTCACTTCCATCCATGTGGAAGAGTATACGATGGATGTGCGCGAGACCAAACGGGGGATGGAAGAGTTGACCGATGATATCCCCAATGTAAGCCAGGATGCTACCAAGGATTTGGACAGCAACGGTCTGATTCGTATCGGAGCCGAGGTCAAGGAAGGGGATATACTGATTGGCAAGATCACTCCCAAGGGCGAATCCGATCCTACTCCGGAAGAAAAGCTGTTGCGTGCCATCTTCGGCGACAAGGCCGGCGATGTGAAAGATGCTTCGTTGAAGGTTCCTCCTTCTGTGAGCGGGGTTGTCATTGGCAAGCGTCTGTTCAGCCGTGCCATGAAGGATCGCAAGGGCAAGAACAAGGACAAGGATGTGGTCAAGAAGCTCGAACAGGATTTCAACAAGGATAGCTTGGATTTGAAGGCCAGGCTGGTTGAAAAACTGATGGCAGTTCTGGGCAATAACCTTTCCGCTGGCGTCTATAGCAATCTCAAGGAAGAACTCCTTCCCAGGAAGGCTCGTTTCTCCTCGGAAGTCCTGATGAATCTGGATTACCAGACCATCAATCCTTCCGGATGGACTAACAATGAGGATGTCAATAACTTGGTGAAACGCCTGCTGAACAACTATAATATCAAGTACCGTGAAATCCTGGGCCGTTTCCAGCGAGACAAGTTCGTGGCCATGGTCGGCGATGAACTGCCTAACGGCATTGTCCAGATGGCCAAGATCACGATAGCAAAGAAGCGCAAGCTGAAAATCGGGGACAAAATGTCCGGGCGCCATGGGAACAAGGGTATCGTGGCCCGTATCGTGCGTGCCGAAGACATGCCTTTCCTGGCGGACGGGACTCCGGTGGACATCGTGCTGAACCCTTTGGGCGTGCCATCCCGCATGAACCTGGGGCAGATTTACGAAACCGTGCTGGGATGGGCTGGAAAGAGACTGGGGCTGCAGTTCGCCACACCTATCTTCGATGGCGCCACACCGGAAGAGATAGATCATTATACCGATATGGCAGGGCTGCCGCGTTACGGGCGTACTTACCTGTACGATGGCGAAACCGGCGAACGTTTCGACCAGCCGGCCACGGTGGGCTATATCTATATGATCAAATTGCATCACATGATCGATGACAAGATGCATGCTCGTTCCATCGGCCCGTATTCATTGATCACGCAGCAGCCGCTTGGCGGTAAGGCCCAGTTCGGAGGCCAGCGTTTCGGGGAGATGGAAATCTGGGCTTTGGAGGCTTTCGGGGCTGCCAATATCCTGCAGGAAGTGCTTACGGTCAAGTCTGACGATGTGACCGGGAGAGCTAAGGCTTACGAGGCGATCGTGAAGGGTGAGAATATGCCTACGCCTTCTATTCCGGAGTCGTTCAATGTATTGGTGAACGAACTCCGTGGCTTGGGCTTGGAAATCACCTTCAGCAAATAGGAGCGACCTGTCCGGGGACGTTTCTCTCTGCGGAGCGTTCCCGGCGATTCACTGCAGAGAAGAGTTTTAATATACAATTTAGATTCATAATATGGCATCGAGAAAAGAAGGTCCGGTTACGCTGGACTTCAATAAAATCACTATCAGTCTGGCATCGCCCGAGACCATTCTGGAACGTTCCCATGGCGAAGTGACGAAACCGGAGACGATTAATTACCGTACATACAAGCCGGAAAGCGATGGCCTTTTCTGCGAGCGTATCTTCGGGCCGACCAAGGACTGGGAGTGTCATTGCGGTAAGTACAAACGAATCCGTTACAAGGGTATCGTGTGCGATCGCTGCGGGGTGGAAGTGACGGAGAAGAAAGTCCGCCGCGAGCGGATGGGGCATATCCAGCTTGTCGTGCCGGTTGCCCATATCTGGTTTTTCCGTTCTTTGCCTAATAAAATCGGGGCTTTGCTGGGTATCCAGACCAAAAAGCTGGAATCGATTATCTATTACGAGAAGTACGTGGTGATCCAGCCTGGCATCAAGGCGCAGGACGGGATTGAAAAGCTCCAGTTCCTTTCCGATGAAGAGTATTATGCCATTATGGACAGCCTTCCCGTAGAAAACCAGCTGCTGGATGACGATGATCCCAACAAGTTCATCGCCAAGATGGGAGGGGAAGCCCTTTACGACTTGCTGAAAGAGATTGATTTGGATTCCTTGTCTTACGAGTTGCGCGACAAGGCGAACAAGGAGACTTCCCAGCAGCGCAAGCAGGAGGCTTTGAAGCGTTTGAACGTGGTGGAGGCTTTCCGCGATTCGCAGAAGCGGGTGGAAAACCGTCCGGAATGGATGATCATGAAGGTGATTCCGGTCATTCCGCCGGATTTGCGTCCTTTGGTTCCCTTGGATGGAGGCCGGTTCGCTACATCTGATTTGAACGACTTGTATCGTCGGGTCATCATTCGCAACAACCGTTTGAAGAAATTGATAGAAATCAAGGCTCCGGATGTGATCATGCGCAATGAAAAGCGTATGTTGCAGGAAGCCGTGGATTCTTTGTTCGATAATTCCCGCAAGGCTCGTTCCGCCAAAAGCGACGGGGCTCGCATGCTGAAGTCCTTGTCCGACAGTTTGAAAGGGAAGCAGGGCCGTTTCCGTCAGAACTTGCTCGGTAAGCGTGTCGACTATTCCGGCCGTTCGGTCATCGTGGTAGGCCCGGATTTGAAGATGAACGAGATGGGGCTTCCCAAGGATATGGCGGCGGAATTGTTCAAGCCGTTCATCATTCGCAAGATGCTGGAACGCGGTATCGTGAAGACCGTGAAATCGGCCAAGAAAATCGTGGAACGCAAGGATCCCGTGGTTTGGGACATCCTTGAAAACATATTGAAAGGGCATCCGGTTTTGATGAACCGCGCCCCGACTTTGCACCGTCTGGGTATCCAGGCATTCCAGCCCAAGTTGATCGAAGGCAAGGCGATGCGTCTGCACCCCTTGTGCTGTACCGCATTCAACGCGGACTTCGATGGCGACCAGATGGCTGTCCATGTGCCTCTGGGCAACGCCGCCATTCTGGAAGCCCAGTTGCTGATGCTGGCTTCGCATAATATTCTGAATCCTGCCAACGGGGCGCCTATCACTGTTCCTTCCCAGGATATGGTCTTGGGTTTGTATTACCTGACCAAAGGCCGCAAGAGCGAAGGAGACATAAAAGTGAAGGGCGAAGGCACGATTTTCTATTCTGCCGAGGAAGCGATTATCGCTTTCAACGAGCAGCAGGTGGATATGCATGCCTGGGTCAAGATCCGTTTGGCCGGCGAGGACGGTACTCCTTACCTGCTTGAAACGACGGTGGGACGTATCCTCTTCAACCAGGTGGTTCCCAAGGAATATGGTTTCATCAATACCTTGCTGACCAAGAAATCTTTGCGTGATATCATTGCCGATGTTTTGAAGAAATGCGGCAATGCCAAGACGGTGAAGTTCCTGGATGATATCAAGAGCATGGGGTACCGGACAGCTTACAAGGGCAGTCTTTCGTTCAACTTGGGCGATGTGATTATCCCTCAGGTGAAGGAAGAACTGATTGCCAAAGCCAATTCGGACGTAGAAGAGGTGATGAACAACTACAACATGGGTTTCATCACCAACAATGAACGTTACAACCAGATTATCGATATCTGGACGCATACCAACAATAAACTGACCAACGCGGTGATGAGCCAGCTTTCTTCCGATCGACAGGGCTTCAATCCCGTTTTCATGATGCTGGATTCCGGAGCCCGTGGTTCCAAGGAACAGATTCGCCAGCTTTGCGGTATGCGTGGCCTTATGGCAAAGCCGCAGAAGTCCGGGGCAAGCGGGGGCGAGATCATCGAGAACCCGATTCTCTCGAACTTCAAGGAAGGGCTGTCGGTGTTGGAGTACTTCATCTCTACCCACGGTGCCCGCAAGGGTCTTGCCGATACCGCTTTGAAGACTGCCGATGCCGGGTACTTGACCCGTAGGTTGGTGGATGTGTCGCAGGATGTGATTATTTCCGAAGAAGATTGCCATACGCAGCGTGGGCTGATTGCGACGGCTTTGAAGAAGAACGATGAAGTGGTCGAATCCTTGTATGAAAGAATCTTGGGTAGGACCACGATCGATGATGTATATCATCCGCAAACCGGCAAGCTGATTGTGAAAGCGGGTGAAGAAATCACGGAAGAAATCGCGCAGGAAATCGAGGATTCCCCGATTGAGGAAGTGGAAATCCGCTCGGTGCTGACATGCGAGTCCAAACATGGTGTCTGCGCTAAATGTTATGGTCGTAACTTGGCTACCAACAAGATGGTTCAAAAGGGCGAAGCGGTCGGTGTCATCGCGGCCCAGTCCATCGGGGAACCGGGTACTCAGCTTACCTTGCGTACGTTCCACGTCGGCGGGGTTGCCGGTGGCAATACGGGTATCCAGTCGAATATCATCTCCAAGTACGACGGTATTGTGGAAATAGATGAGTTACGCAGTGTGCCTTATGAAACCGCCGAAGGTAGCAAGCATCAGGTGGTAATCGGGCGTTCCGCCGAACTTCGTATCGTTGACCCGAATACCAAGTCGGTTCTGACGACGACCAATATTCCTTATGGGGCTTCGCTGTATGTCGCTCCAGGGGCGGAAGTCAAGGCTGGCACGCTGATTGCCGATTGGGACCCGTACAATGCGGTGATTGTTTCGGAAGTAGCTGGTCAGGTTTCTTTCCAGAACTTGGTCGAAAACGTGACATACCGTGTGGAATCGGACGAGCAGACCGGTTACAAGGATCGCGTCATCATCGAATCCCGCCAGAAGTCGAAGAACCCTTCGATAAATATTGTTTCTTCTGAAGGAGAGGTCCTGAAGATTTACGATATCCCGGTGGGAGCGCATGTCCAGTTGGAAGATGCCATCCAAATCAAGGCGGGAGACATCCTGGTGAAGATTCCTCGTTCGTTCGGCAAGTCGGGCGATATCACGGGTGGTCTTCCCCGTGTCACCGAGCTGTTCGAAGCCCGGAACCCGTCCGATCCGGCCATTGTGGCTGAAATCGATGGTATCGTAAGCTTTGGCAAGAAGTTGAAGCGCGGACACCGCGAAGTCTTGATTACTTCCAAGATGGGAGATGTGAAGTCTTACCTGATTCCCACGTCCAAGCAGATTCTGGCTCAGGAAAACGACTATGTGAAAGCAGGCACGCCTCTGTCGGAAGGCGCTGTCACGCCTGCCGACATCTTGGCAATCAAAGGCCCGATGAAGGTTCAGGAATACATCGTGAATGAAATCCAGGAGGTTTACCGTCTGCAAGGTGTGAAAATCAATGATAAGCACTTTGAAGTCATCGTGCGTCAGATGATGCGCAAGGTAGAAGTCATCGATCCGGGCGATACCAATTTCCTGGAAGGCGAAATGGTGAACAAGGTGGACTTTGTTGAAACCAACGACGTGATTTACGGGCAGAAAGTGGTTACCGATGCCGGTGATTCCGAAACCCTGAAAGCGGGTCAGATCCTGACAGCTCGTGCTTTGCGGGATGAAAATTCGGTATTGCGTCGTAAAGGCTTGAAGCTGGTGGAAGTCCGTGATGCCCGTCCGGCTACGGCCCGGCAGGTGCTTCAGGGAATCACTCGTGCGTCCTTGCAGGTGAAGAGTTTCCTTTCGGCCGCTTCGTTCCAGGAAACGACCAAGGTATTGACCGATGCGGCGGTGAGCGGCAAGGTGGATTATTTGGAAGGCTTGAAAGAAAATGTGTTGGTCGGCCATTTGATTCCGGCTGGTACGGGCTTGAAAGAGTACCAGAACGATATTGTCTACTCTAAGGAGGAATACCGGGAATTGATGGAGGCTGCCGAAAAAGAATAATGACATGGAAAAGAAAGAAAATAAGCTCCAATTGGAATTGCCGGCCGAAGTGGCGGAAGGCATTTATGCGAACCTGGCTTTGATAACTCATTCGCAGGCGGAATTCATTGTGGATTTCATCCGGATGATGCCGGGAGTGGAAAAGGCGAGGGTAAAGTCGCGGATTGTGCTGACTCCGCAGCATGCAAAGCGTCTGATGCGGGCTTTGGCGGACAATATCCATAAATATGAAAGCGTGTTCGGGACTATTGTTGAACCGGAAGCGGGAAACACGATTGCGCCTTTCATGAACGTACCTCCGGCTGAAGCATAGCTTCGGCGCGGATTTTCCGAGACGGAGACCGGATTTATTCCTGAAGGGAGGATGCTTTCTGCAGCCTCCCGCCGGGAGCGAGTCCGGTCTTTTCTGTTTCCTTGTGGTGGCTCGGATATGCGCCAGAGCGACCGTACCATGATTTCAATTCCAATAGGTCATTAGACTTCGGGGAAGATGCCCGCAAGCCTCGTTTCCCCAATCGGAAACAGACCCGGCGAGTCTGATGACCGATTTGGGTTTAATAAACAGTAGTCTGATTTTCAATGTATATTGCTGCGGGTGATACTTGCAGGCCGCTACAAGGCAATGCTGATGGGTGATTCGGGGGCATTTTGCTGCGGTCTCCCTGGGGGGAGGGGCAGTTTATGCCGGCAAAGCGAAAAATCACTATCTTTGCTTCTTGGAAGCAAAGGTAGGCGGTGTGCTGGAGCAGCATGCCGGCGTAAATAGTCTGGGTCTATGATGCATGTAGCGATAGCCGGGAACATAGGTTCCGGCAAAACCACTTTGACGGGGCTTCTGGCCAAGCATTACAGGTGGAAGCCTATGTATGAGGAAGTGGATGATAATCCGTACTTGAATAGTTTCTACGAAGACATGCGGCGGTGGTCGTTCAATTTGCAGATATACTTCCTGAACAACCGTTTCCGTCAGATTGTGGATATCCGCAAAAAGGGGAAGAACGTGATTCAGGACAGGACTATTTACGAGGATGCCTATATCTTTGCTCCTAACCTTCATGCGATGGGGTTGATGACGACTCGGGATTTCGAGAATTACTTTTCCTTGTTCGGATTGATGAATTCTTTTATCCAGGCTCCGGATTTGCTGGTCTATCTCAGGGCGGAAGTTCCTACTTTGGTCCGGCAGATCCAGCTCAGGGGGCGGGAATACGAGAGCGGGATCCGCTTGGACTACCTCAAGAGCTTGAATGACCGTTATGAGGAGTGGATATCGCATTATGATCAAGGCAAGCTGCTGGTTGTGGATGTGAATGAGCTGGATTTCCGGAACAAGCCAGAAGATCTGGGTACGGTGATCGAGCAAGTGGATGCCCAGATAAATGGCTTGTTTTGAGTGGAAGCACTATCTGGAGATATTTCCCAAGAAGGGACTTGGATGCGGGGGGCTTCGGGGAAGGCAGGGTTTGACGACGAAAAAAATAAAAGGATATGGGCGTTGTGAATCATTTGAAGAAATTCCTGGCGGAACAGCCTAAGCAAGCTGCGGCTGTTCCTGGCTTGGGTGTGTTTTACGTCGGCGAGAAGGATGGCTCTTCTTGCGTCTTGTTCAAGGAGGTGAGCCCTACCGACAGGACTTTTTTGAATTACATCGCGTTCGAGGACAATATCAGCGAGGAAGATGCAAGAGCGGAGATGGAAAAATGGGTTCGTCAGATACTGCAGGACCTGAAGGCTTCCGGCAATGTGTATATCGATGGTGTCGGTAGTTTCTCTATTCTTTCCGACAGGGTGGAGTTCGTTCCGGAAGTCGCTGCGGCCAAGCCCGTGAAACCCGAATTCGGCTTGGAAGAAGACGGCATGGAAGTGCCGGCTCCGGAACGTCCCCTTTCTGCCCCAAGCGAGCAGCCTGCGGAACCGAGGGTTCAGGAGGCTCCGGGAAATAAGGCTTCGGTATCTCCGGTCCCGAATCCGGCTCAACCGCAGCCTGTGCAATCTCGGGTTCAGGAAAAACGTCCCAATCCTGTCCGGCTTGACAATCATCCGAATCGGAATGTGCGTCAGCCGCAGAATGACCGCAAGCCGGGGAAGGATACATTCCGGCCGGGGCAGAATGATAACCGTCAGCGTCCTGCCGGCATGCGTCCTGCGTTGCCGAACAAGGAACTTGTTCTGGAAAACCGCCGTGGCGGGAATGCCGGTCAAGGAGGAGGCCGTGGACCGGCAAGGAAATCGCCGCAGGTTGGCGGCAAGAATATCTTCACGCAATGGTGGTTCTTGCTGTGCTGCCTGGTTGTTGTGCTGCTGATTGTATTGCTGGCGGTACGTCCGGTGAGGGAGAGCGTGTTCGGTGCAGGCCGGACTTCGGAAATGGAATCCGTCCTGCCGGATAACGGAACCGGGATAGAAGAACAGGTGGACATGATGCTGGCATCGGAATCTTCGGGGGACGAGGCCGTTCTGGCCGACGCGGATGTGGCGTCCGAGAATGAACAGATAGCCGAAGAAGTGATTGCAGGTCAAGTGCAGCGAGAAAGAGCCGGAAAGGAAGCCCGGTCGGTTCAGTCCGAGCCTAAGCCCAAGCCTCGTCCGACTGCGGAGCCTGCCGCCGAAAAGGCCGTGCAGCCTGTTTCGCAGGCTTTTGCTCCACAGGCTCCAGTGAGCGGGAAATACTATATCATTGTAGGCAGTTTTGTCAATAAGGCCAATGCGCGGAATACCTTCAACGATTTGAAGAAGAAAGGTCAGTCTCCAGTGGTTCTGTATGTGGCTGCCAAGGAAATCTATTACATCAGTGTGAAGGCTTGCTCCACAAGGGCTGAGGCTGTCGATGCCAAGGCTTATTTCCGGGATCAGAAGAAAGTGGATTGCTGGATTTACGAGGCGAAGTAAAGGCACCTTGCGAGGAAGATTGCAAACCCGGGCGGAATCCACTTCGGTCGAGGTGCGTGTGCGGGGTGTTTCCATCTGGAATCGTCCGCGGCGGATTGCGAGTCCGGGAGGTTTGACCCGCTGTCCGCCGGATGCGCGAAGGAACAGCATCCTGTCGTGGGAGAGGAACGGCCTTGGGCGTGGGATGTTTCTGAATGTCGAACCTTGGAGGAGGGATGCCGGAGTTCTTGCCTGGCTTGCTTGCCGGGGCAAGGGCTTCGGTTTCCTTGTTTTCTTGGAAAAATACTGTATAGTTTTGGGAAAGAATAAGTTAGCTAAATTTGAGGAAAACCTGGGGTTCAAGAACCTTTTTCAGTTCCCTGCTACGATCCAGCCTTGGGAAGCTCCGTTGCGTGGTCATTGGAAGGATGCGTATTACGGGAATGCGAATCCGATTGTTTTGGAAATGGGATGCGGGAAAGGGGATTATACCGTAGGCTTGGCTCGCCGGTATCCGGATAAGAATTTTGCAGGTCTTGATATCAAGGGTGCACGTTTGTGGAGGGGATGCAAGACGGCTACGGAAGAGGCTATGGCGAATGTGGCTTTTGTCCGGACAAGGGCCGAATTCGTGGAAAGGGTGTTCGCGCCAGGTGAAATATCCGAAATCTGGATTACTTTCCCTGATCCCCAGCCTTCAAAGCCGAATAAAAGGCTATGTTCGCCAGCGTTCCTGGAACGATACAGGCATCTTTTCCCGGATGGGAGCGGGATTGTGCACCTGAAGACGGACGATGCTGGATTGTATGACTATTGTCTTCACGAGGTCGTGGAACCGGCTGGCTATGAAATCTTGTACTCAGCATCTGATTTGTATGCGGAGGAGACGGCTCAGAGCGAAGCGGCAGCAGTGCAGACCTTTTATGAAAGGCGGTGGCTTTCGGAAGGCAGGAAAATAAAATACTTGGAATTCCGTTTGGTATGAATCTCGTGACAGGGGCGGATCTGGCGGAGGAAACGGGAATGATAGCAGGATGAAAAAGAGAATCAGGTTTTTGGTGTTCGTATTGTTCTTGCTTCCGGGTTCGGTGTCTCATGCCCAGTCGCCTCAAGAACCCTTTCAGGGCAGTACGCAGGAATCTTCTTCGGTCCAAGCGGGAACTCCTCCTGTTGTATCCGATGCCCCGGCTTCTCTGTTGACGCCGGCCCAACGGCGTGATTCTATCCGGCGAGCCCGGTTGGCCGGCTTGGCCAGGAACAAGGGGGAGACCGAGTATTTTTATGACCTGTATATGCAAAGCGGTCTGCCACAGTTTGATACGATGGTTTTCGCTTTGGATGGTTTCCAGAAGTATGATCCGACCTATCAGCATGGAGACTTCCGTAACAGCCGGGGAAGCCTGGGGATGCCGGATCAGCCCATAGAATTCAATCCTCGCCAGACATCCGGTTTCACTCATAGGACAAATCCTTATACGTCTTGGTTCTATACCCAGGAAAACACTCCGTTCTTGCAGACTAAGACTCCTTATACATACCTTTATTTTGTCAATAATTTCGGGCAGGATTTGAACTTCTTCAGAGCTATCCACAATCAGAATGTAGCCAGAGGTTTGAACCTGGGGGTCGATTTCAGGGTTTACGATGTATATGGCCCATATAATAACAGCCAGAGCAACCAGTACAATGTGAGGGTGACGGGGAATTATATCACCAGGGATTCCAAGTACCGGATTCTGTTCGGGTATATCCATAATGTGGCGGCTGTGGGGGAAAACGGCGGGATGAAAGCGGATTCCGTTTTTACTAAAAATATGGAAACGAATCGTTTGCGTGTTCCGGTTTACATGAGCAGGGCTAAAAGCAGATGGAGGGAGAATAAGTATTTTTTTAAACAGTCGTATCATTTTTACGACAACCAGAAGGATACGATTGCCGAGAATAACCGGAGCTTCGGTTTCCTGACCCATGCTTTCGAGATACAGGATTTTTATTTCTTTTACCGGGATCAGACATCGGCAGCGGATGGTTTGTACAGCAATTTTTATTTGAACCCTGCGGAGAGCCGGGACAAAAGCTGGATGATGAAGATGACCAACCGGGTCTTTTACAGCAGTGCCGATATGGAGAAGCTGCCTTTCGGCTATGCTTTCAAGTTTGCGGCCGGATTCAAGAACGAGTATGTCCGGTGGCATGACCTGATGTCGTTCCGTCAATGGGTGCAGTGGTTCCCTTTTGCCCAGATTCAGATAGACTTTGCCGATAGGTTTGTCTTTGATGCTTATCTCGATTTCGGTTTTGGCGGGTACAATCAGTTCGATTTCAGCGGGAGGGCTATGTTCAAGTATCTTTTCCGGGATGATGCTCAGCGGACTTTGTCCAAGCGGGACGGGATAGAGGTGCAGCTTGGGGTGAATCGTTTCGAGCCGGATTGGATTTACACTTACCATGCTTCCAACCATTTCTATTGGGACAACGACTGGCAGAAGAGCATGGAAGCCTACCTCCAGTTCAAATTTGACTTGAAGGGCTGGTGGTTGCGTGGCAAGGCGGGGCTGTTGCAGAATTATACCTTTTTGAAAGAGGATGGGCCGGTGCAGGCGGATAAGGAATTTTTGTTGCTTAATATAGTGGGAGGCAAATCTTTGCGGATTGGAAAATTCGTTGGAATGGATAATTTGCTGATGTTCGCCTACAGCTCTGCGCCCGAATACCTGCATGTTCCCATGTTCTCGTTGCAGGAGAATGTTTACGGGATCATTCCGGTCAAGGACATAGCAGAAGTCCAGGTCGGGGTGGAAGTGATGTACAATACTTCTTACTATGCAGATGCATATTCTCCCGCTACGACCTCTTATTACTGGCAGGAAGATGTCAAGACGGGAAATTTCGTCATGTTGAATGTGTTTTTGAATTTCAAGGTGAAACGGGCTAACTTTTTTATCAAGGGTTTGAATATCGCTCAAGGCCTTTTCGGGTATACGTACATCCAGACTCCGCATTACCCTCTATGGGATCGTTGCGTCCGCTTCGGGATTTCTTGGCGTTTCTTCGATTGAGAAGCTCTTCAACGTAGGCTCCATGTACAGGGTGCGTGCCATGCGGATTGTTGAAAAGTCATGGGACGGATACGGAGAAAGGTTTTGTAAAAAAGGCTTCGATTTCTTATTTTTGTCAGTTTGCTGCACTGTCGGTGCTGCCGGCATTGCGCTTGGGGGCGAAGCTGGATTTTATAAGAAAGGCATGTCTCCGATAATCAGGATATTAAAATTATAGATAATGGCAGAAGTGGAAAATCAGGAACCAGGAACCGGGGCTTATACCGCGCAGAACATCCAAGTGCTGGAGGGGTTGGAAGCTGTGCGCAAGCGGCCTGCGATGTATATAGGCGACGTGAATATGCGGGGCTTGCATCATCTCGTGTACGAAGTGGTGGATAACTCCATAGACGAAGCCTTGGCGGGCTATTGTACCCATGTGGAAGTGACAATATTCGAGGACAATTCTATTTCCGTCCGCGATGATGGCCGCGGGATTCCTACCGATATGCATCCCAAGGAAAAAAGGAGCGCGTTGGAAGTGGTGATGACAGTCCTCCATGCAGGAGGGAAGTTCGATAAAGGCACATACAAGGTTTCCGGCGGTCTGCACGGTGTAGGGGTCTCCTGCGTGAACGCGCTTTCCTCGCATATGCAGGTGGATGTGTTCCGCGAAGGCAGGCATTTCATGCAGGAGTATGCGAAAGGCAAGCCGCTGTACGATGTCAAAGTGGCAGGGGCCTCGGATGACAGGGGGACTTTGGTGACATTCAAGCCGGATCCGGATATTTTCTCGGTGACGGAGTACGACTACGATATTTTGTCGGCCCGCCTGCGGGAACTGGCTTTCCTGAACAAGGGATTGCGGTTGAGCTTGACCGATCGCCGGGTCAAGGATGAAGACGGCGCGTTCAAGCGGGACAGCTATTATTCCGCCAACGGCCTCAAGGATTTCCTGTCCTATCTGGATTCCAGCCGCAATGTCCTGATGCAGGAACCTATTTATATCGAAGGCGAGAAGAACGGCGTGCCGGTGGAGCTTGCCATGGAATATAATGATGGCTTTTCAGAAAACCTGCATTCTTATGTAAATAATATCAATACGATAGAGGGCGGGACGCATTTGACGGGTTTCCGTTTGGGCTTGACCAAGACGCTGGGAGATTACGCCCGGAAATCGGGAATGCTCGATAAGCTTGACAAGCAGAAAATAGAAATCAAGGGGGATGACTTCCGTGAAGGCTTGACCGCTGTCATTTCGGTCAAAGTGTCCGAGCCTCAGTTTGAAGGCCAGACCAAGACCAAGCTGGGGAACAGCGAGGTTTCGGCAGTGGTATCCCAGTTGGTAAGCGAGAAACTGGCTTATTTCCTGGAAGAGCATCCCAAGGAGGCCAGGATGATTGTGGACAAGGTGATTCTGGCTGCCCAGGCTCGTCATGCGGCGCGAAAGGCAAGGGAATTGGTCCAGCGTAAGAGTGTGTTTTCCGGCAACAGTCTGCCAGGCAAGCTCGCCGATTGCTCGGAACGGAATCCCGAGCTTTGCGAGTTGTTCCTGGTGGAAGGGGATTCGGCCGGTGGTACTGCCAAGCAGGGGCGTGACCGCAAGACACAGGCTATCCTGCCTTTGCGCGGGAAAATCCTGAATGTTGAAAAGGCTATGCAGCACAAGGTATTTGAAAGCGAGGAAATCAAGAATATCTATACGGCGCTGGGTGTCAGCCTTGGCACGGAGGAAGATAGCAAAGCTTTGAATATGGAGAAGCTTCGCTATCACAAGGTGATAATCATGACCGATGCCGATGTGGACGGAAGCCATATCACGACCCTGATCCTGACTTTCTTCTTCCGCCATATGCGCGAGATGATTGAACAAGGGTATGTTTATATTGCGACGCCACCGTTGTTCTTGGTCAAGAGGGGCAAGGAAGAACGCTATTGCTGGACAGATGAAGAACGTTCCGCCCTGGTCGGCGAGCTGAGCGAAGGCGGCAAGGCCAAAGTGACGGTGCAGAGGTACAAAGGTCTTGGGGAAATGAATGAAATCCAGCTATGGAACACCACGATGGATCCGGCTCACCGGACTTTGCGCCAAGTGACGATAGAGAACGCCACCGAAGCCGACCGTGTGTTCTCGATGCTGATGGGCGACGATGTGGAGCCTCGTCGGGAATTCATCGAGCAGAATGCCAAGTATGCCAATATCGATGCCTAATTCGAGAAAACGATGACAGGAGACAGGAACAAGACCCGGGTTCTGGTTTTAGGGTCGGGAGGCCGGGAATGCGCTTTGGCGCAGAAGATTTCCCAAAGTGCGCATTTGGGCGGGCTTTTTGTGGCACCAGGCAATGCCGGTTCTTTGCAGTGGGCTGAGAATGTGGCGCTGGATCCGATGAATTTCGCCCAAGTCAAGGATTTCATTATCGAGAACGGTATCGACATGCTGGTAGTAGGGCCGGAAGATCCTTTGGTGAGTGGAATCCATGATTATTTTCAAGCTGATGCAAATTTCCGGGATTTGGCGGTAATCGGTCCTTGGAAGGCGGGAGCCCGTTTGGAAGGAAGCAAGCAGTTTGCCAAGGAATTCATGCAGAGGGCAGGCATTCCGACGGCAGCCTATTCTTCTTTCGATGCTACCCGGTTGGCCGAGGCCAAGGCTTTCCTGGATACGATGCGCCCGCCTTACGTCCTCAAGGCCGACGGGCTGGCTGCCGGGAAGGGAGTCCTGATCGAGTCGGACAAGGCGGCGGCTGAAGCAGCCCTGGAGGAAATGCTGGTAGGGCATAAGTTCGGGAAAGCATCGGACAAGGTGGTAATCGAGCAGTTCTTGGATGGCATAGAGCTTTCTGTTTTCGTGCTGATTGATGGAGAACATCATCTGATGCTGCCTGCGGCTAAGGATTATAAGAAAATCGGCGAGGGCGATACCGGCCTGAACACCGGCGGCATGGGTTCGGTTTCCCCCGTGCCTTTTGCCGGCAAGGCATTCATGGACAAAGTGGAAGAACGTATCGTGAAGCCGACGGTATCCCAGCTGCGCAAGGAGCATATCCCGTATTCGGGTTTCCTGTTCATAGGTTTGATGAATGTGGATGGTGAACCCTATGTGGTCGAATACAATGTCCGCATGGGAGATCCGGAAACAGAATCGGTGATGCCGAGGATAGATTCGGACATGGTGGATCTGCTTTGGGCTGTCCATGATCGGACGTTGGACAAGGTGGAGTTGAAGGTGAAGCCGGAAGCGGCGGCCTGCGTGATGCTGGTTTCGGGCGGTTATCCCGGTTCTTACGAGAAAGGGCATGCGGTAGAGGGGTTGCATGATGTTTCTGAAGGGACTTTGCTGTTCCATGCCGGTACGGAAGCCGGGGCAGATGGCCGGACACTGACATCCGGAGGCCGTGTCCTGGCGGTCACCACATTGGCGCCCACGCTGCCTGAAGCATTGGCGAAGACCTACAAGGAGGTGGAAAAGATACATTTCGACAAGATGTATTACCGAAAAGACATTGGCAAGGACGTATGCAGATAGATTACGAGGAAGCGGTCCTGGACAACGGCCTGCGGGTTCTGGTCCATAAGGACGATACCACCTCGATGGTGGCGTTCAACCTGATTTACGATGTGGGATCCAAGGACGAGGATCCGGAAAAGACAGGCTTTGCCCATCTTTTCGAACATCTGATGTTCAGCGGTTCCAAGCATGTGAAGGATTTCGACATGGAACTGGACAGGGTGGGCGGTTCGAACAATGCTTTCACCAATAACGATTTTACCAATTATTATATCCTGATTCCCAAGGATTCCTTGGAGGTGGCCTTCCGGATAGAGAGCGATCGTATGCGGAATCTGGCCATCACGCAGAAGAAGCTGGACATACAGAAGGGAGTCGTCATAGAGGAGTTCAAGGAACGCTGCTTGAACCAGCCTTACGGGGATTCGGATTTGCTGGTTCGGCCATTGAGCTACAAGCGGCATCCTTACGCCTGGTCTACCATCGGCAAGAACGTGGAGCAGATCGAATCGGTTTCCCTCCAGGATGTCAAGGATTTCTATGCCACGTATTACAAACCGGACAATGCGGTTTTGACAGTAGCCGGTCCGGTGGAAGCCGGGGAAATCTTCGAGATGAGCCGCAAATGGTTCGGATCCATTCCCAAAGGGAACAGGCCGGAGAGGAATTTGCCGGTCGAACCGGTGCAGACGGAGGCTCGGAAGGAATCTGTTGTGCGGAACGTGCCAGCCAACGCTTTGTACAAGACTTACCATGTAAGCGGCCGGTTGAGCGATGATTTCTACGTGTTCGATCTGGTGTCTGACATCTTGTCCAACGGAGAATCCTCCCGTTTCTACACCCGCTTAGTCAAGGAGAGGAAGTTGTTCAACAGCGTGAACGCTTATGTGTCGGGGGATATCGAGCCGGGTTTGTTCCTGGTGTCCGGTTTTTTGGAAGAGGGGGTGGGTTTCGAGGCTGCGGAGGCAGCTGTGGACGAGGAAATAGCCCGCCTTGCAGAGGAAGAAATCCCGGAGGCCGAGTTGCAGAAAGTGAAAAACAAGGTGGAAGCAGCCTTGCTTTATTCGAATATGAAGGCGATGGACAAGGCGATGAACCTAGGGTATTTTGCTCTGATGGGGGATGCTTCGGTACTGAACAAAGAGGATGCGGAATACCGTTCGATCCAAGCCGGGGACATGAAGGAGGCGGTGGCTCGCTGCTTGCGTCAGGAAAATAGCAATACCTTGTATTACCGGGCTTCCGGCAATGCCGGACAGGCCTGTCTCATGGAGGAGGAAGAAGAATGAGGTTCGACTACGATAAACTGAGGCCTCGGGTAAGGCGTCTGGCGAACGGGATTCCTTTGTATGTTTTCCCTGATTCCCGTATAGACTTGGTCCGTTTGGAATTCATTTTCGAAGCCGGGAGTTTCTACCAGAGTAAAATCATGCAGGCCGGGGCTTCCTGTTATCTCTTGGGCGCGGGCACGGAACGTTACGCTTCCCGGGAATTTTCCGAGAAGCTCGATTATTACGGAGCATATATCGAAAGGTATCCTGACCGGGATCAGTCTTCGATTGTCTTTTCGTGCATGAGCCGGTATTTCGACCAGGTGCTTCCGCTTTGCGAGGAGGCTGTGCGGCATTCGATTTACCCGGAAGAGGAGCTGGAAACTTACCTGCGCAAAGAGCATCGCCGTTTCTTGGTCAATGCCAGGAAGGTTTCGGAAGTCTCTCGCCGGGCTTTCTATTCCACTATGTTCGGCTTGGAGCATCCTTACGGGGCGGTAGTGCAGGAACCAGATTTCAAGGCGTTGGAACCCGGCGATTTGCGGCGATTCTACAAGCAGCAGTATGTGGCCGAGAATTGCAGCATTGTCCTGGCCGGCAATTTTACCGAGGCTCATTGCAAGGCTCTGGATGATGCTTTCGGGGGCAAGGATTGGAGCGGGGCCAGGGCCGATACGGAACATGGCCCGCAGGTGCCGTTGCCGCCTGCCGGGAAACGGGTGGATATCCCGATGGAAGGATCATTGCAGGCTTCCGTGCGGATAGGAATGCCGGTCTGTAGTCTGAAGAGCGAGGATTTCCCTTATTTCAAGGTGGTGGATTATGTGCTGGGCGGCTACTTCGGTTCCCGCTTGATGCGCAATATCCGGGAGGAGAAGGGATATACTTACGGGATTTCTTCGTATGTCATCCCATTGCGGTTCCAACCGGTATGGATGATTAGTTCGGAAGTCAGGGCGGACAGCGCGGAACAGGTAATAGCCGAAATAGGAAAGGAAATCGACAAGCTCAAGCGGAAGGAAGTACCGGAAGACGAATTGGATTTGGTCCGTCATGCGTACATGGGGGATTTCATGCGGGAGCTGGACGGGACATTCGAGATTGCCGAGAGGATGAAGTTTTTCATCTCGATTGGGCAAGGTCCGGAATTTTATGAACGGAACGAGGCGGTTCTGTTCTCGATCACGCCGGGGCAGATAAAGGAAGCTGCGAGGAAATTCCTGGACAAGGATCGGTTTTGCACGGTGACAGCGGGAGCCGGCGGTTCGTTCCAGTGCGCCGCAGGGCAGGCAGGTACGCAGCCGGGGGCATGAACGGGCCAATGAAGGCTCGCTTCGATCGATTGGCGGATTCCATGAAGTCGGTGCAGCCATGCAGGACAGCTTTCGATCGCTTTTCCTTCAGGGCGGCGTGTTTTAGCACGCGGAAACCGGTCGCATGGGCCGCTTCCGTCCCTTCGCGGGCTAATCCTTTGCTTGCCTGGCGAAAGATTCGCCTCGCCCAAGATTCATGGGATCCGCTGATCGATTGGCTTTACGAAGCCAGCCTGCGGCATCGGGCGGCATGTTTCGCGCGGTTTTGCCGTGCTTTGCTCAGGGTGGCCACTGTACCCCTGGCTCGTTGCGCCCGGTTCTCCGTCTTGACTGTGTGCAGGGGCTTGCCATGCTAGGCGCTGTTTTTATTTTGCAGTGGTTTGTGGACGGTCGGATGTGTGATGGCTTGTGCATGGATGTCATCATGGAGGAAGGGCAAGGAATACGTAAGAGAATACATAAAGGTTTGATAATGGAAAAAAAATGGAAATTGCACCGGAAAGCGGGTCTGTTATCCGGCTTCCTTTTGCTCCTGTTGGGAAGCGGGTGGGCCCAGCAGTCGCTCGAGAGAGGAAGCGTGGAGCAGAAACACTCTCCTGCACTGTCAGAGATTCCTCTGGTCCTGAAAGGTATCGGTTTTTCATCCGATATAGATACCTTGCTGATGTACAGGCTCTCTTACAGGTCTTCCCATCCAGACAGAGGGTATCGGATTCTGGTGTTCTCGCAAAGCGGTAACTATTCCAAGAACGCGGCTGTGGAAGCTATGGAGGATTTCCGGGCCCTTTATCCTGAAGAGAAAGTGTATCTGGTCTTCGAGGAGCCTTATTTCAAAGTGAAAGTCGGGAATTTCCCGAGCCGGATCACGGCATCGTTGTATCTGAAGAAAATAAAGCAGGATTATCCTTATGCCTTTGTAATCAACGATGTCCTGGATATAGACGACTGCTTGGATGAAGATGCCGCGGACTGAAGGAATGTTGGCCAACCGGGATTCGAACCCAGAATAACAGAACCAAAATCTGTTGTGTTACCGTTACACCATTGGCCAATCGGAAACAGGGCGCAAAAGTACCACGCTTTATTTGAAAATGCAAGTACTGTCCTCGAAAAAATGAAAATGGGAAAAGAAAGATAGTGTTTATGAAAGCGAACATACATTTCGATTGGAAAAGGATCTGGCCTCATGTGGGGGCGGTTCTGATGTTTTTCATTCTGAGTTTCCTTTATTTTGCTCCGGTAGTGTTAGGCGAGAAGGATATGGGGCAGGGGGATGTGCATAGCTGGTATGGTGCCCATCAGGAGGCAAGGCTTTGTTATGAACAAACGGGAGAGAGGACGGATTGGAGCAATGTCGCCTTTAGCGGGATGCCGACCGTGGGATCGGAAGGGACTAACCTCTACAACAAGTTTTTCCCCCGTGTGATGATGGGAGGCTTGCCGGTTCTGAACGCAGGGATTCTTTTTTTCTACATGATTGGAGTGTATATCTTGCTCTGTGTGTTGGGATGTACACCTTGGCTTTCGGTAATAGGGGCGATAGCTTATGCATTTGCTACTTATAATGTAGTGATTATCGATGCCGGCCATGTCAACAAGTGTTGGGCGATGGCCACGATGGCGCCTATTTTGGCTGGCGTGATACTCTGCTTCAAAGGAAAATATCTCTGGGGCGCTTTGCTGACATTGGTGTTCACGGGGATGCATGTCATGTATTCCCATCAGCAAATCACATATTACCTGCTGATAATGTTGGTGGTGCTGGCGATTGCCTATGGAATCGATGCCTACAGGCAGAAGCAGATGAAGACGTTTTGGAAAGGTGGCGTGCTTGCGTTGGGCATGGCTGTCGTTTCCTTGCTTCCTTCTTTGGGAGGATGGTTGGTGACCTATGATTACAGCAAGGATACAATGCGGGGGGGAGCGGTTCTCAGGCAGAATCCGCAAGGGGAGAACGAGGGGACCGGGTTGGATAGGGATTATGCTTTCCAGTGGAGTTACGGGAAGATGGAAAGTTTTACCTTGCTGATTCCCCAGTTCTATGGAGGAAGCAGCCATTATGCGATGCCGGATGACTCGGAAACCAACCTGCTGCTGCGCCAGTCCGGGCAGCAGGCTTCGGTGCTTCCGATGTATTGGGGCGACCAACCTTTCACTTCAGGACCGGTCTATGTGGGGGCGATTATCTGCCTGTTGTTCATCCTCGGGCTTTTTGTGGTGAAGGGGCCTGTGAAATGGTGGCTTCTGGTGGTGACAGTCATTTCCTTGGTTTTATCCTGGGGACGGCATCTGGCTTGGCTCAATGATTTCCTTTTTGATTACTTGCCCTTGTACAATCGTTTCCGGACTCCTTCTATGGCATTGATTATTGCCGAGTTGTCGATGATAATACTGGCTGTACTGGCACTGAAAGTGTTATTTTCGGAAAGCCGAGGTAGCTTGCGCTGCAAGAAAGATTTGTTTTATGCAGTAGGTATTACAGGGGGGATTTGTTTGATTTTTGCATTGTTTGGCCGGTCCATGTTCGGCTTTTCAGCCGTAGGTGATGTTCAGTATCCTCAGCTTCTGCAGGATAGCTTGAGGGCAGATCGGGCAAGCCTTTTGGTTTCGAGTGCGTGGCGTTCTCTTGTGTTTGTCCTGCTGGCTGGTATTCTGCTTTGGCTGCATATGAAGAAGTCCGTGAAGGATATGGTGGCTGTCGGCCTTTTGGCTGGTTTGGTGTTTGCGGATATGTGGACGATCGATCGCAAATATGTCGGTGAGCAGAATTTTTACCCTAAACGTGCGGCTCGGGCTGTGATTCCGAATGAAGCGGATATGATGATTCTCAATGATCCGGAATTGAAGGCTCATCCAGATCCGGATTACCGTGTGTTCAATGCCACCGTCAATACGTTCAATGATGCTTCCACCTCTAATTTCCATAAGTCGATAGGTGGATATAGCCCGATGAAGCTTCGTCGATATCAAGATGTCATAGATTATCATTTCGATTTTCAGAAAGGAGTGAATTTCAGGGTTCTTAATATGCTCAACACAAGGTATTTCATTGTTCCTGACCGTCAAGGTAACCCCGTCGTTCAGCGGAATGTGTCCGCATTGGGGCATGCATGGTTTGTGGATAGCGTGCGTTGGGTAGATTCCCCGGACGAGGAAATTCTGGCTTTGTATGATTTCGATCCGGCAGAGACTGCTGTCATAGACACGGTCTGGCGGAAGCAGGTCGGTTCGTCCGCTGCGGTTTATCCGGCCGATACGGTTTCTTGGGTCCGTTTGACTGATTACCAGCCGAATCATTTGAAATACGAATATTTTTCATCTGTGGAACGCCCCTTGGTGTTTTCTGAAGTTTACCATAAGACTTGGCGTGCTTATGTGGATGGGAAAGAGGTGCCTTTGTATCAAGTGAACTATATCCTGAGGGGATTGACAGCTCCATCGGGCAAGCATGTGGTGGAACTCCGGTGCCGGAACGAGATCAAGGCGGTAAGCGGTTGGATGACGAATCTGGGATCGCTGGTCAATGGTTTGCTGATTCTGGTTTTGATAGCTTTGCTGGTCCGGAATTCTTGGAAAAGGGAAGGGAATGTGCCGGAACCGGTTTTAAACAGGTAGTGTCGTGGATTTGAGATATTCGGTAATCATTCCGGTCTATAATCGGCCGGATGAGATGGCTGAGATGCTGGAAAGCCTTGATTCCCAGATGGAACGGAATTTCGAGGTGGTGGTGGTGGAAGATGGCTCGTCCAAGCCTTGCAAGGATGTGGCGGATCGTTATGCCGGGAAGATGGAAATCAAGTACGTGGTCAAGCCGAACACGGGACGGAGCGACACTCGGAATACGGGAATGCGGGAAGCGGAGGGAAACTATTTCCTGTTCTTTGATTCGGACTGCATTTTGCCGCCGGAATACATGCAGACGTTGAATCGTTGCTTGAAAGAGCATTATGTGGATTGTTTCGGGGGGCCGGACCGGGCTTTGGATTCGTTTTCGCCGGTGCAGAAAGCGGTAAACTTTGCAATGACATCCTTCCTGACCACAGGAGGCATCAGGGGAAGCGGCAAGGTTTGCATGGAGAAATTCAACCCGCGTTCATTCAATATGGGGTTTTCACGGGAGGTCTACGAGAAAGTAGGTGGCTTCGCGGATATGTTTGGAGAGGATATTGATTTGAGTATCAGGATTCGGGAGGCGGGATTCAGCATCGCCTTGTTCCAGGAGGCATCGGTCTTCCATAAGCGTCGGGTGAATCTGAAGAAGTTTTTCCGGCAGGTATATAATTTCGGGCAGGCGAGGATTTTCCTGTTCAGGCTGCATCCCGGTTCGTTGAAGATTGTGCACGCCTTGCCGGCGTGTTTCGTGCTGGGAGAGCTTGCGATTGTCCTGTTGTCGGTTTTCCATGATCCGTGCTGGCTGTTGCTGCTTGCCTTGTATGCACTGTTGCTGTTCTTTGCTTCTTTGTTCAAGAATAAGTCTTTGAAGATTGCTGTTTTATCGATTTTGACGGGTTTTGTGCAACTCAATGGCTATGGCTGCGGGTTCTTGAAGGCTTTTTGGACAAAAGTGGTATTGGGCAAGAAGCTGGAGACTGGAGAAAAGCTGAAGAAGGCTTACAATAAGTGAGAAGCTGTTCAAGTCGGGTTCTATGAATCAGGTTTGCATGCCATGCAGGACGGCTTCCGTTCGCCCGCAGGAAAAAGATGCCTCGGCCTGCTTTGCTGGACTTGCCTTGAACCCAAATCGGTCTTTAGACTCGCCGGGGCGTTTCCGGTGGCGGAAATGGTGCTTTCGGGTATCTTGTCCGCTTCTGTCCGCATCCTGCTCCTCGTTACGCCTCGACGTAGCCCGCTACGCCTTCGGCTAGGCGAGAAGCATGCTGCATGACATAAGCGAGTTTGGGTTGAATGGGGATTTGCTCTCCTCTTTCGGAGCGGCTTGCATTGGGCGGGTTCCGCACGGCAAAAAAACAAGTCCGGTCTCCGAAGCCGGGATGCGGAAA
The DNA here is from genome assembly GCA_944320265.1 of uncultured Bacteroidales bacterium. Classification (GTDB taxonomy): domain Bacteria; phylum Bacteroidota; class Bacteroidia; order Bacteroidales; family P3; genus Pullibacteroides. The sequence continues at coordinate 67,543 of CALUGT010000013.1, forward strand.
GCGTGGAAAGGAAAAGGAAATCCACGGGGAAAAAATCCGGCGGCCGGGCGAATCTTCCCTGTGAAGGCGGGATCGAGGGGATGCAGCGCTTATCGGGCTAGCAGGACCGAATCGATGGCTTCTTCCAGCGTCTCTTTAGGAAGGGCTCCGCGTGCCATCCTGGGTTGGCCTTCCATGGGGATGAAAAGCAAGGTCGGGATAGATTGGATGCCAAAGGCGGCGGCCAGCTCCCGCTCTTCTTCGGTATTGATTTTGTAGATATAGATTTTCCCTTCGTATTTGCCGGCCAGTTCCTCCAAGACAGGGGCGATCATCTTGCATGGGCCGCACCAGGAAGCGTAGAAATCGATGATGCAGGGTTTGTCCCCTTCATATTTCCATGTGTCAGGGCTGGTTTCGTAATCGTATACTTTTTCTAAGAACAGGGACTTTGTCAGGTGAATCGTCTTTTCTTGTTTCTGGCTGCCCTGCTCTGTCCCGTCTTGGCCGGAAGCAGGCTCCGCTGCTTGGTTGTGGTTTCCGTAAGCGGTTATCAGCAAAGCGAATGCGATACTCAGGATTCTTTTCATTTTGTTTCTTTTTTCCGTATTGCATCCCGGCGGGTGCCGGGAGACAGTTTTTCTATAGGCGGGTTCTATCGCGGCGAGGCACTTTTCCGCCGGGCGAGCGGAATCCTGCAAGCCGAGGAGAACGCATGGCGAGCCACGTGCCGGTTCCGGCTTGCAAAAGTACGCCGTTCGGCGGAAAAAGCGACCGAAACCGGATGTTTTTCATATGAACAGGCATTATTCCTTTTTTATAGGACATGCCTTGAATGGCTGGTGTCCCGCAGTCAACGGGTCAGTTCAATCAGGACTTTGCCTTTGGCATTGCACAGGATAGCTTTGCGGTCGGAGAACTTCTTGAACGACACGACTTCATTGAGGGCTTGGAGCAATGCGTCTTCGACGGCCATGTCCTGGCACAGCATCAGAGTCCGGATGCCTTGGCCTACGTGGATGAGGAACGGTTTCCGGGCATCGAATTCCAATGTTGCGGAATAGGTGTTGCAGCCGAGCCGGCCATGAATCTTCTTTTGGGCAGAATTGAAAAACAGGAAAACGTCCTTGTTCTCGTCAATCAGGCTGTCATTGACTTTGCTGACTTTCCATTTGCCGTCCAACGGCATCATTTTGACCAGGCTGAGCATGATTGTGCCCTCAGCATCCAATAGGTTCAGGACAGGATGCGCCGATGTATCGCTGTTCAGGATGTCGAACTGCCTGGTTTGCCGGAGGCAGGACAGAATCTCGTCCTCAGTTCGGATGTCGGGGCAGCTCATGCGCGTGGATGCGACGGGGCCGAATTCCAGAATTCTCTTTCTGGCTTTGAAATTGAATTTCCCATGTATGTAGTTGCAGGCGGCAAAGCCGTTCATTTTCTTTGTCAGGCAGTCGAAGTTCAGGAAGCATGGATTTTCCAGTGCAGGTACAGTCTGGCCTTTGGCTTGGCGGATTTGCCAGCACCCGTCCACTGATTTTGCGATGGATGTTTTCTTTGTCCCGGCATGCAAGGGCGAAAGCCGGGCATCGGTAGAGAGAAAGAGGAATGAAAGCAGAAATAGCCGCAGGATGCGGGAGGTACGACAAAGTTGTTTCATGATGCATCCCCTTTGGGGTTTTGGATGCCGCAGGTTCTTCCGTCGGGTATTTCCGTGAAGATGGCTCCTTTGGCATGTTTCGATGCGGAAGGTATCCGGCATATCAGCCGGGACGCGAAGAGCCATGCAAGGTTCCGTTCGTCCGGCAGGAGGTTCGGATGGCCTTGGTCCATGGGGCCTGCGTCGGTGCGTCCGGCCAGGAATCGCGCCGGCTGCGGGACGCAATACCACTGCAAGGATTTGTCTGGCAAAAATACATTAAAATGGAATATTCGGGCAAACCCGGATTGGATTTGAGAAAAAAATCGTATCTTCGTATCTCACTAAAAAAAAGCTTAAACATCATGAAGAAGTACATTTGCTCTATTTGCCAATACGTTTATGATCCAGCCAAAGGCGACCCGGAAGGCGGCATTGCTCCGGGGACTGCATTCGAAGATATTCCCGACACTTGGGTTTGTCCGGTCTGCGGTGTGGGCAAGGAAGATTTTGAACCGTATAACGAATAGGTATCCAAGGGCCGGGTACCTTATGATGCCGGACAGGCTTTATGTCCGGATGTCGCTTTTCCAGGCGGGGCCGGCATGGAGAAACTGTCCGGAACTTCTTGCCATCCAGAAAAAGATAGGTTCCCAGGAATGGGTTTCTGGATTTTGTTTGGGGCATCGGGGCTGTTTCTGGCCTTTTTGAACGGTGCCTGATGACGGCTTGCTCGCGGTTAGCCAATCTTGTTTTGCTTCCGCGCTCGACTTGGTGGGCTATCGTTTGCGTTCTCCTTTGAAAAACACTGCAAAAGATAGTGCAAGCCGAGCGCAGAGCCAAACGGAGTTTGGGCTATGCCGAGGCGCAGCCTATCTTCGAGGGCGGAGCCCTCAACGGAAGTGCAAGCCGAGCGCAGAGCCAAACGGAGTTCGAGCTATGCCGAGGCGCAGCCTATCTTCGAGGGCGGAGCCCTCAACGGAAGTGCAAGCCGAGCGCAGAGCCAAACGGAGTTTGGGCTATGCCGAGGCGCAGCCTATCTTCGAGGGCGGAGCCCTCAACGGAAGTGCAAGCCGAGCGCAGAGCCAAACGGAGTTTGGGCTATGCCGAGGCGCAGCCTATCTTCGAGGGCGGAGCCCTCAACGGAAGTGCAAGCCGAGCGCAGAGCCAAACGGAGTTTGGGCTATGCCGAGGCGCAGCCTATCTTCGAGGGCGGAGCCCTCAACGGAAGTGCAAGCCGAGCGCAG
>CALUGT010000014.1 GCA_944320265.1 uncultured Bacteroidales bacterium
TTTTGCAGGTCTCTTGCTTAGAAACCTGCAATTTCCGATTCAATTTTTATCCATCTTGCTTCCCGCAAGCTGAATCCCGTCCAAAACGGCTCATCTTTCCATGCAGTCCAGAAATCTCTTCCTCGAAAACCGATTGGCATCCCGCCCAGCCAACTGTCCGGGATTGCCCGGGAAAAACGGCAAGCCATGGCAACCGCATCAAAATCGCCAGCAACAAAAACTATTTGATTTACAATTGCTTCAACGCAAGAAAACACCAAAGGCAAGCACAAAACAATATTGATTGTCAATTTGTTGCATTTTGACACAGTTGTCTTGACGGCAAGCGGCATCCATTCACCCATATTGGCAAGATTTAGTAATTTCGCAGATTCGAGGCTGCCTTGCAAATAAGGTGAAGATTGTTCCGTACCAAGGGGATACGGCTAAAGAAAGGTCATACTTAGCTGTTCCTGCCTTGCAGAAGGCAGGGGATAGGAACAATGCGCAAGGACTCCCTCGCCAACAAACAACCCGAACCGTGGAAAACAAACATGAGGAACGCCCTTCAGAGAAAAAACTCGAAGAGCAGGAAAAAATACTGGAAGAAATCACCCAGAGCGATTACGAATGGGGGTTCGAGACCAAGATTGCCATCGACGCGCTCGAAAAAGGCCTCAACGAACACGTCATCCGACAGATTTCCAAGCTCAAAGGAGAACCGGAATACATGTTGCGATTCCGGCTCGACGCCTACAACCGATGGAAAGCCATGAAGGAACCCCACTGGGCCCATTTCGACTACGCGCCCATCGACTACCAGGACATCATCTATTATGCCGCGCCCAAGAGCGAGCGCGAGAAAGCCCTGGACAATATCGACCCCGAGCTTTTGGAGACCTTCAAGAAATTAGGCATCGAACTGGACGAGAGCAAGGAACTGCCCAAAGTGGCCGTGGATGCCATCATGGACTCGGTATCGGTCAAGACCATGTATTCCGAGGAACTCTCCAAGCAAGGCATCATCTTCTGCTCCATCAGCGAAGCCATCAAGAACCATCCCGACCTGATCAAGAAATACTTGGGTTCGGTCGTGCCTTCTGGCGACAACTTCTTCTCCGCCCTCAACTCCGCCGTGTTCAGCGACGGCAGCTTCGTCTATATCCCCAAAGGGGTGCGATGCCCGATGGAACTCTCGTCCTACTTCCGGATCAATGCCAAGGAAAGCGGCCAGTTCGAGCGGACGCTGATCATCGCCGACGAAGGGGCTTACGTAAGCTACATGGAAGGCTGCACGGCCCCGATGCGCGACAAGAACCAGCTCCATGCCGCCGTGGTGGAAATCGTGGTGCTCAAGGACGCGGAAATCAAGTATTCCACAGTACAGAACTGGTATCCCGGCGACAAGGACGGCAAAGGGGGCATTTACAACTTCGTGACCAAACGCGGCATCTGCAAGGGTTCGCGGGCCAAGCTTTCTTGGACCCAGGTCGAAACCGGGAGCGCGATTACCTGGAAATACCCCTCCATCATCCTCAAAGGGGACAACACCACCGGCGAGTTCTACTCGGTCGCCGTCACGAACAACCGCCAGCAGGCCGACACCGGCACCAAAGTGATCCATATCGGCAAGGATACCAAGAGTACCATCGTGTCCAAAGGGGTATCGGCGGGGGCGAGCCAGAATTCCTACCGGGGTCTGGTCAAGGTGATGCCGAACGCTTCGGGGGCGCACAACTTTTCGCGCTGCGACTCCCTTCTGATGGGGAACCGCTGCGGGGCGCACACCTGGCCCGACATCCAATGCCAGAACGACAACGCCATCATCGAACACGAGGCCACGACCTCCAAGATATCGGAAGAAAAGCTTTTCTACTGCCAGCAGCGCGGGCTTTCGGCCGAAAGCGCGGTGAGCCTGATTGTGAACGGCTACGCCAAGGACGTGCTGAACCAGCTGCCGATGGAGTTCGCCGCCGAAGCCCAGAAATTGCTGTCCATCAGTCTGGAAGGCAGTGTGGGATAGTGACCGGCGTATCTTTCCCCTCTGGCACATCAACGATATTACAGCCCCAAGACACCGCAATTGAAACCGGGGCATCGTTAACATGAAACTTTAGAAAACACAAAACAATGTTATTAGAAATAAAAGACTTGCACGCCTCTATCAACGGCAAGCAGATACTCAAAGGCGTGGACTTGAAAGTGGACAAGGGTGAAATCCACGCCATCATGGGCCCGAACGGCAACGGGAAGAGCACGCTCGCCTCGGTCATCGCCGGCAAGGAAATGTTCCACGTGGATTCGGGCGAAATCCTCTACAAGGGCAAGAACCTGTTCGACCTCAACGTGGAAGAACGGGCTTGCGAAGGCATTTTCCTCGGTTTCCAGTACCCGGTGGAAATTCCCGGCGTGAGCATCGCCTCCTTCATGCGGGCCGCCCTCAACGAGCAACGCAAATACAAAGGCTTGGACCCCATCGACACCTTCGAGTTCATGAAATACATGGAAGAGAAGCAAGCCTTGGTGGGCATGACCGACCGCTTGGCCAACCGCAGCGTGAACGAAGGCTTCTCGGGCGGGGAAAAGAAAAAGAACGAGATTTTCCAGATGGCCATGCTGCAACCCACTTTGGCCATCCTGGACGAAACCGACTCGGGCCTGGACATCGATGCCTTGCGCATCGTGGCAGGCGGGGTCAACAAACTGGCAAGCAAGGACAACGCCATCGTGGTGATCACCCACTACCAACGCCTCCTGGATTACATCGTACCCGATTTCGTGCACGTGCTTGCCGACGGCAAGATTGTCAAGACGGGCGACAAGGAACTGGCCAAGGAACTGGAAGCCAAAGGCTACGACTGGCTCAAAGACAAAGGGGAGCTGTAAGAAGCTGCACCATGGAATGCGGCTATTCCAAAGCCGCTCTGATTTTGCATGATTCTGGAAACAAAGGATTTCGGCATCCGTTCCCAGAATTTCGCCCATCGGGCTTGTTCCGGAAGAAAGACCGATGCCGGACTTTTGCCAATTCGAATTGAAATGCAGACATTGAAAGAAACCATACGAAGCTGGGCGCAGGAAACCGCCCGGCACAGGAAATCGAAACAGGACGGAACCGGACAGGGTTTCGGCGAAACGATGAACGAGATTGCCGCCCAAGCCTTGGACTGCTTCCTGCAATTGCCTGACCCGATGTTCGACCCCGATGCCAGGTCGGGCATGTTCGGGGAAAAGGTCTCGTTGTGGAAGGAATTGGGTTCGCCCGATTTTACCCAACGGGATTTTCCCTTGACACAGGCTCCGTTCCCGGAAAGCTTCCGTTGCGATATCAAAGGCCTGGACGTGTACCAGATTCTCCTCTACAATGGCCGCGTGTGCGGTCCCGAGGGGAAAAACCTGCTCGACCCTGCTTCGGAAGCCGTTTTAAGCGAACACCCTTGTGTATGCCGCTTGGACGAACTTGCCGCCACCGGAACACATAAGGAAAAGCTCCAGCCCTTTCTGGACGAAGCCCGGCAAGCTCTCTGCCGGAAAGAAACCACGACACACGTCAAGGATACGGCGGATTTCGCCCAAGGGGGTCGGGACACCGCCATGGAACAGTCCAAATGGCTGAACCGCTGCCTGAGCGCGGAAACCCTGGTCATCTATATGCCCAAGGAGGCCCGTTTGGACAAGCCCCTGCAAATCGTCAGCCTCTGCCACGGAGAAAAGCCTTCTTTCGTGGCGAGCCAAATTTGGGTCCTGATGGAGGAAGGTGCGTCCCTGAGCCTTGTGGAATGCACCGACAGCCACCCCAAAGCCGAAGTCATGGCCCATTCCCTGACCGAAATCCGTCTGGAAAAAGAGGCCAGCCTAGAATACATCCAGCTCCAGAACGTGGGCGACAGCTGCAAGGTCTTCCACGATTTGAGCGTCCAGCAAGCCCGCTCGTCCCGGTTGGCATCGTACAACTTGACCCTTAACGGCGGTCTGACCCGCAACAACCTGGAGGTAAACCTCAACCAGGAAGACGCCCGCGCCGAACTCCTCGGCCTTTACCTGCAAGACCATGAACAGATGGCCAAGACCCAGGTCAAGGTCAACCACAAGGCACCTAAGACGTACAGCCGGGAATTATTCAAAGGAGTCATCGACGATTCGGCCTCGGCCTATTTCAAGGGGCATGTCTTCGTCAGCCCCGTGGCCGACCAAACGGAAGCTTACCAGAGCAACCGGAACCTGCTGATTTCGCCCAAGGCCCAAGCCCATGCCAAACCTTACCTGGAAATCTATGCCGACGACGTGCAATGCAACCACGGTGTCACGGTAGGCCAATTGGACGAGGATGCCTTGTTCTACATGCGATGCCGGGGCATTCCGGCCGATACCGCCCGCCGCCTGCTGATGCGGGCCTACGCCGATGAAATCCTGAAACCTATCAGCGTGGACTCTCTGCGGGAATGGATGACTTTCTTAGTCAAGAAACGTTTCAGCGGCCAATTGCAAGCCTGCGAGCAATGCGTGCTGGCCTGTCCGGAGAAAAAGACGTTTTAAGTTTAAGCGGACGTCCCTTGTCATGGAAACAGACCGTGCAAACACCAGGATACCGGTCCTGTGGCAATGTTTTTTCCCTGTGCTTTGTGCCCTGTTGTGCATCGCCTGCCAAAGCGGAAAACAAAAAGAATCCGACCCGGAAATCCAAGCTTTGGTCAGGACAGGAGCCATTTGCAAGGACAAAGGCCGCCCCGACTCTTCTTTGCTATGTAGTCTGACCCTACTGCAAAAACTCGACCCGCAAGAAGAAAGCAACTACGGTCTCATTGCCAACCAACACAACAACGCCGGCGATATCTTCTACAACGCCAACATGATGGAACAGGCATTGGAACAGTACCAACAAGCTATCGCATACGGCCGGAAGCTGGGAGTAAAAGACGAGGAATCCCGTGCCCGGCGGGGGGTATGGCGGTGCTACGCATCCCAAGGCTCCTCCGCCGGCGATTTCGTTATCGCCCGTGCCATACCCTTGATTCCGGACATCTCTTCCCGGCAAGAGGTGGCCGCACTGCACAACAACCTGACCGGATACTATCTCTTCAACAACCATCTGGACAAAGCCTTCGAAGCCAACAGCACGGCCATACGCCTATGCACCGACTCCATACACCAGTTCCAAAACTACAGTGTCCGAAGCCAACTTTTCATCCGCACCGGCCAGCTCGATTCGGCTTGGGTCTATGCCTCCTTGGCATCCCGAAGTCCCGACATCTACACCCGGGCCACGGCGCTCTACAGGCTTTCTTCCATAGCCGAAGAGAATCGCTGCGCGAAAGCAAACCATTCTCCCGACCTGGCCTCTTTATGGAAAACCTACAGCCAAGCCATAGACTCCGTCTACCAAGCCAGGGAAGCGGATTCTTTGCAAAGCATCTTGCACAGGCAGCAAATCAGCCACGTGCAAAAAGAGGTCGAAAAAGACAAAAGAATCCTCATCGGCATCCTCGTCACCCTGCTCGTCACCAGTATGCCAGCTTTCGTCCTCTGGAAACGGTGGCAAAACAAAAAAATCCGTCAAGAACAAAACGAGCAGCGGGATTTCATAACCAAGCAATTTCTTTTGGAAGAATGGACGGCAGCCCGCAAACAAGGAGCAGAAAACTTCCAAAGAACTTCTTTATCCCGGGAAATCGCAACTGCGCTCAAGCAAAACGCCACACTCAACCTGCAAGAACGAACCCGCTTGAAGAACGAACTAATCCGTAATTTCAACACGATTCCGCATCTCCTGTCGAACCAGCTCTCCGCCTCCGAAGAAGATGTCTTCCTGTATTGCCTTTCAGCAGCAGGATTCGGGACCAAAGAATGCGCAGCCTGCCGATGCGTGACCGAATCGGCCATCCGGATGCAAAGGAAAAGGCTCAACGACAAAATACGTAAACTGTTCAACGGGCAAGACGGGAAGCAAATAGGAAAAGTACTTATCTGAATTTCCCCATCTGTGACAGTCAAAACTGTAGTAAATTCACATACAAGATATTACTTATCACATCTGTGACGAAACCTCTACGTTTTTACAGGTTTCCTTCCTTATATTTGCATGTGTCGCCTCCGAAGGAGGCACATGCAAGAACGTCTAACCAAAACTTGTAAAAATGAAAACAAAAATCGCTTTTTTTTGCGCAGCCTTGCTTTGCACCTCTCCGCTGCAAGCCCAGGAAATCCAGGAGAATCCCCTCCTCTGCGGCTTCCTGATGTACGATGAAAACGGAACCTCCCCGGGCATCGTCAACGTGAAGCTCGATGAACCGGTCAGCCTTTCTTCCTTGCATGAAAGCAGCCTGAACATCAGTGGCGGCACTTTTTCCGGCAACACACTGTACCTACAAACGTATGACATGGGCGGGATTCCCTTCCGGTCTTTCCCCACGGCCTTGTATGCCAAGAATACATTGACCGGGGAAGAGACCCTCATTGCCGAATACACGCAAGACGACCCCATTTTCAACGATATGACCCACGACCCCGTATCCGGCAAATTCTACGCCATCGGAGCCACCGAAGGCATGGTCACCAGCAATTTCTACGAACTGGACATGGAAACGGGAGAGTACCTCGAATTATTCCCCTTGGACTACAATTTCGTAGCCGTCGCGGCCAATGATGACGGGGAAATCTACGGGATAGACGAAACCGGATGGATCCATATCTTCCACCTCGAAGAAGGCTACACGGATTTCAGGATTGAAACCGGAGAGACCTCGCCCATGTATGCGCAAAGCATGGCCTTCGAACCGGGAACGAACCTGCTGTACTGGGCCGGATGCCGGAATAACAGCCTTTGTTTCCTCTCCGTCATCGACATGGACAGCGAAGAGGTCACATCCTTGGCCGACCCCATACCGGGTAATGCCAACATAGGCGCGTTGTTTTTCACCGGCCAGACCCAAACCGCGATTCCCGTCCCTCCCGCTGACTTCACCGCCGTACCCGATCCGGAGGGCGGGCTTTCCGTGAGCCTCTCCTGGACGAACCCCGACACCAGCATGGACGGTTCGCCCCTTACCCGCCTGGACTCCATCAAAATATACCGTAACGACACGCTCATAGGCCATGTCGGAGACCCAGTTCCCGGCCAAACAGGCTCCTATGTCGATAACACGGTCCGGAACGGTCTGGCCACTTACCGGATTACGGCTTCCAACCAAGAAGGGGAAAGCGCCTCTAGCGGAAGCCAGGTCGTCTTCGTCGGCGTGGACCACCCCGGTCTTGTGGAAAACCTGGAACTCGTCCGGCAAGACGGCTTCCGCGCCTCCCTGCGATGGGACAAACCTTCGACAGGAATGCACCAAGGTTATTTCGACACAAACGGCATCGTATACCATATCATCCGTTTCCCCGACCATCTCAGCGTAGCCCGGAACTTGGACCGGAAGGAATTCACGGACACGACCCTCTTGCAAACTTACGGTTACAGCTACGGCGTGGTCGCCAGCAACCAAGACGGGACAGGCGACACGGCCGTCTCCAACAAGGTCATCATCGGCCCGGCGTTGCCGTTGCCATTGACCAACAATTTCAGCACCGAAGCCGCCCGCAGCCTCGTGGATATCGTGGATGCAGATCAAGACAGCGCCACTTGGAAATTCGGTTCCAACTACGCAGGTACGTCCGACTGGTACATAGAGTACCCTTGGACGGAAGGTTTGGAGGGTGAGGTGGACGATTGGTTCTTCATGGCACCGGTCCATTTGGAGGCCGGTCGCCAGTACTTGCTCAACTACGATGTCCGCATGGGGGGCTCCCTTGGCCAAACCCATATGCGGATAGCCTTGTGCGACAGCAACGCACCCGAAGCCGTCGTCCAGCAGATTGACGAGAAGACCGACCTCCAAAGCAACTTCGTCTTCGAAACTGCCGGCACACCGTTCGTCCCTGAAACGACAGGCGACTACTGGATTGGTTTCCAATGCTATTACAACACCTATTTCATGCAAATCACCCATGTCAACCTACAAGAAACGGTTGACACCGATGTAAGCTGCCTCACAATCCAAGGTTTGGAAGTAGCCGTCAGGGGCCAGGAAACCACCCTCGATGTGGAAATACAAAACACGGGAGCCACCTTGGTGGAAGAGCTGGTTGTCCAGGTGGTGGATAACAAGGGTACCGTGGTCGGAGAAACGAACGTCCGCCAAGATTCCATCCTCCCGCTGAACCGTGTCCTGACCGTCGGGGTAGACTGCATCATCGAGACGGAAGAAGACGAAACCGAACTTTATGCGGTAACACGCACCTCCGGAGACGGAAGAAGCGGGAACGACACGACGGCACGCCCGTTAGCCGTGGAAGTGCTTTCCGAAGAAGAGTATACCTTGGCCACGGTAGGCGAACGCCGCAACAACGCCCATCTCTCGGCTTTCATACCCTTCGACCTGCATGTGCGTTACGGCACGGCCCAAATGCTTTACACGCAAGAAATGTTGGGATTCCCGGCAGCCACCATCGACCGGCTCGGCTTCTACTACTTCGTGACACGGGGCGAATACGCCAAGGACGTGGACATGAAAATCTATATGGCCAACACGGAAGAGACTTCGCTGGGAACCGCTTGGATTCCGGAGACCGAATTCAGTTTGGTCTACGAGGGGAGCTTGAACCTCGACTCGGCCAACTTCGCCCAGATACTTGTCCTGGATGAAAGTTTCAGGTACGAAGGAAACAGCCTGGTCATCATGACCCAGACCGATGGAGGTAAAGAAGAGTTTTTCTACAATTGGTTCCTTGCTTCCACTCCGGCCATGGATGATCCCGGCACTTATTCGCTCAGCTATAACAGCGATGACACACCTTTCGATTACACGCAGGAAGGAATGGAATCGCCGCAATACGCCAACCTGGCGTTCATCCTCCGTGACTTGGCCCCTTCCGGCAACCAAGAGGCGCAGCCTGAGGGACGGAAGACTTTCAGGCTCGTAAGCATGAAGGACGGGGTCCGGATTATCGCGGAAGAAGAAATGGACATCACCGTCCACAATCTTCTGGGACAATGCGTAATCCAAAGCAAGCACATCGGCGCGGGCAGCACCACCCTCCCGCTTCCTTCCGGCTTGTACCTCATCAACGGGCAGAAAGCTGTTTCCTTGTAGGCACCTTTTGAGCAAGGGGTGGCAGACGAGCAAGGATTTCCCCTCCCTAACCCCCGAAGGGCGGCCCTAATCCTGTTTCGAAGAAGATGTCCCGCCAGGGCAGAATCCGAGGCGTGTTCTTCTTGGGGAAACGGGTTCCCGGGCCGCCCTTTCTTGGCAGAGGTCTTCGGGAGAAGCCATGCCTCATGCTACCGACCGCAATCCGGAGTCCCCCGAAAGGAGAAAATCCCGGACACGGCCTGGAACCACGCATTCCAGATTACAGGAGCGAAAAACCTCTTTCAAACAAAATACTGGGTCTTCAACCAATACGCATATATCGGATCTTGGAACGAATATTTCCCCGCCTGGTTGTCCAAGATATCATTCTTGACAAGGGCTGCTTTTGAACGGGAAATGGAAGTCGTGGAAGTAATCCGGTAACGATGCATCACTTCCGTGGAACTGATGGATTTCTCGCCCGCAATCAAAGCCCTCAGATAATTGAGTTGCTGGGTGGTCAAAGCCTCGGTAATGGTGACGAAAAGCAGGCTCAATTGCTCCACCAAGGCGGCATGAGCCTCACGCACGGTTTCCTCCGTACAAACCTCCTTCGTCCTCAACCAAGACAATTGCGCCAACTGCTGGGCATAATAGGGGTGGTTATCGGTAAGCCCGGCAATCAAACGGCTTGCCTCAACGGTAATACGTTTACCGGTATCCACAAAACGCCCTTGAAAGAATTCGACCAAACACGAAGCCTCAATCTTATTGAGGAAGATCAGATTCCCGAACTTATAAAAGGGTTTTGAAGCATTGGTGAACACATCCAACATCATATGCCGCTTGCTTCCATACAAGCAATAAGCCACATGCTGATGATGTTGCCAGTGGGAACGCAACTTTTTCTGGAAATAATCAGGCTCGGAAAATTCCGCGATATTTTGGAATTCATCCACGCAAACAACCACTTTCAAACCCTTTTCCCGCGCAATCTTCTCGGCCAAGTCCAACACCTCATCAGGATTATATTTCACTTCTTCCCATTCAGAATCCACCGAAACTTCGTTCGTCGGACCGGAACTGATGGATATCTTGGGTATCAAACGCGAAAAAAACTTCTTGGCACTCTCTACCGCTTCTTCCCAACGGTTAGACGTGGCGGCAATCACCTTTTGAACCAACAGGGAATAAAAATGTTCTTCATTGCGGACATTGAAAAGGTCGATATGGCAAACACGCAAGTTTTTGTCCTGCTCCATCGCCAATTCCGCCGCCTTGTTCACCAACGAACTCTTGCCCCAACGCCGGGGAGAGATGATGATTGTATTAATCAGCGACACGAAATTCTGAACCAAACAGGCGGTTTCCTGTTCCCGGTCCGTAAAATTCTTTTCGGTCGCAATCTTTCCAAAAACAAAAGGAGTTTCCATTTCCTATTTCGATTACCCAATATTGTGGCACGCATACCTCATAGGCGAACAAATATACTACAAAAAATGTAATGTCAAAAAGTGTTATTACAAAACAGGAAACATTTCAGGATGCTCGAAGATTAGAAATCCGTGCTGAGCGAGAAATAGAACACCGGCTTCTTGTGCACGATACCGTTCTCCACGCCCCAAGCCACATCCCCGCGCAGGAAATATCCGAAAAGCTGCATCCGCAGGCCAAGTCCGAAACCGCCCACGAACGGATTGGCATCCTTGTCCAGAACCACTGTCAGTTTTCCGTCCTCGATGGTCTGCTTGTAAAACATATTATCTTTAGACCACGGATTCCATCCGCTCCAGGCGCTCCCCACATCCCCGAACAGCACCAATTGCAGATGACGCAGGAACGATGACTCCACAGGCCGGGGAGAAACCAGCTGCACGAAAGGGATACGTATCTCGCTGTTGATGACGGCAAAGCTGTTCCCGTTCCGGATATTCTGCGTAAAACCCCGCATATTGGTGGCCAAGGTCTGGTAAGCATAGTTCTGATTCGGGTCGGTCTCCACGTCTTGGTTGAACCGGGCTCCTACCCAGCTGTCCACCCCTCCCATGTAATAAACGAGCTTCTGCTGACCGAACGATGTGGAGACCGCAATCCGGTTCGCCCAGATCATGGTCTTGTACAGGCGCCGGTAATCCCGGAAATCCAGCCCCACGACGAAAAGGTTCTGATGGTTGTTGTATACCCCTTGATAGTATTCCGCCCAGACCTTGCCCCGCGTCCCGAAATAGATGTTCTGCGAAACGAAACGGCTGTGGTCGTAGACCCATTCCGCCTTCAACCCAAGCCTGAACTCGCTGCGCGTCCCTTCCATCAAAGACGGATAGTCGATGGCCTGTTGGATGGAACGGTCGTACCGCCCGAAAACAGTCCCCCTGATCATGGAAACCGGAGTCAAAGGATACTTCATGACATAGTAGGCATCGTAAGTGTTCTGCTTGTACGGATAGCCGTCATTATCCGTTGAATTGAGGTTGGCCATATGCAGGATGACCTGATGCCCCAGCCGGCGTTCCAGGTACTCGTAACTGAACAGGTACTCCGTGCTGGAAAAATCGAAAGAAAAACCGAAACCTCCGACAATCCGGTGGTTCTCCATCAGGTCCGACATGGAAATCTGGGTCAGACCGCTCGTGCCCGGATTCAGGTAGATAGGAGACTGGCTATTGGTAAAAGTCTGGTAGCAAGCACTCAGGTAATCGAAGCCCAATTGCGTGGTTGCCGAATTGATGGAATATTCAACACGGTATATGTTCTGCTTGGGCGGCACACGGGGATAGTCCTCCGTGCTGTCCCCCTCCATAGCCTGCGCTATCCACGCCCGGGCAGCCGAATCGGACATCGCTCCGAAACCGGCCGAATCGGAGCGAGTCCACATTGAACGGTACCGGTTCCAAGCCAAAGATTCCTGTTCAGACATATCTTCCGGCTTTTTCTGTTCCCGGACCGAAGCGTGAGCATTCCCCGGCCCGGCAGACGAATCGTTCATCCGCGCAGATGCCTCTGCCAAGGAATCCCCGGCCCTGTCCGGCTCTCTCCACAACCCGGAACGTTTCAGCAACCATACATCGTAGGCGGTCAAGGGCCGGTAATCGCCTGCTTCGGCATTCCTCAGATGCAGCAAGGTCTTGGACAAAAGCGCGGCCGCCCTTTCCCTTGCCAAAGCCCCGGTATCGGCTGCGGCCGCCCTGGCAAGACTGTCCTGATAGGCAATGCGTGCCTTCCGTTTCTTCTCCAGCTCCCACAGTTCCTTCTTGAAACGCGACGGCTTCACCTTTCTGTCCTTGCCTTGCAATGCCTGATCCTCTATCCTTGCCATAGGCAATGCATCCTTGGCCAAGCCCGGAGTCCCTTGCCATGCCTCGCTAGCATTCCTCGATGAAGGCAAAAGACTCCCTATCGTGCTTATGCCCATCCAGACCCTCCCCCTGTCACCCATCCGGAGGCGAAGCTGCGCATACTCGCCGCGCCCGGATTCCGCATCGAAAGAAACCATCCCGGGTTCAAAATCAGTCACAATCCCGCTCTTGAAAGTAGAACGGTAATGTATGGCCGTATCTATATGGGCGATAGTGCGTCCCATCTGTCCCAAAGCCACATTGGTCTGCCCGTACTTGTTGCTGGTAAACAGGAGCTTGCCATCCTCCAGCACGCTGGGGGAACGCAGCAATGTCCTGGAATCCTCGTCCGTCATGGCGAAGAGCCTGTCTGTTTTCTGCTTCAGATCGTAGGCAAAAAGATTCCGTCCCGGTTTCAATGAAGGGGCGACTTCAAACTTCTCATCCTTCTTGATGGTATCCCCGGGACGATTGGATGCGAAAACCAGATAATCCGTCCCCGGAACAAAGACCGGATCGAAATCATCATACAAATCATACGTGATCCGTTCTATCGTCCCTGCTCCCGGACGGAACAGATAGATATCCGGATACCCGCTGTTCGTAGCCCCCAGAGCCACAAGCCGGCCATCAGGCGAAAAAGAGAAGCTGTTCACCTTGTCGAAATAATCCAAATAATAGCGCATGGTATTCCTTCCTACCCTTTTCCTCTTCAGCCTCCCTCTCTTGTTCCTCTCGATCTCGTAGAAATACAATGTAGTCCTGCCTTTATCTTCGCACATCAGCCCGAGAATCTTCCCGTTAGGGTGAAAGCAAAGCAAAGGGAAGGAATAATCCGGATTATCATTGATCGCGGCCCCGGTACGGTAGATGCAGATTCTTTGCAACGGGTCCACCGTCTGCAAATAGACTTTGGCCCTGCCGATCTTGTTGGCCACAAAAGCCGCCTCGTTCCCATTCGGATTCAATACAAAACGATCATATACATGATCCGCTTTGTTGACCCTTTTCAAAATCGTCCCGGCCATGACCGTGTCCCGGACCGTGCCTGTCATGTACCGGGCCAGGTAATAATTGCGCCACAGCTTCATCAGTTCCTTGAACTTGATACCCACAGCTATCTCGAACGTCTTGTTGACCCTCCGTTCTGTAGCCACGACCCTGACGCACCGCGCCACGGCCTCAGGCCCGTATGTCTCAGATACGAAATTCCAGAAACTATGGCCGGCAAAAACCCCCTCTTCTCCTTCCAATGATGAAAAATACTTGTATCCCCTCTTGTTAATCGAAGCCGCCATCCTTTCATCCAACTCTTCATCCCAAGGACGGCTGAAGTACGAAGCCAGCCCTCCGGTGAACCATCGAGGCAGATCCATCAGGTACGAACTCCTGAACTGGGCTCCCACCTTGGTCCCGGTGACAGCCTGCGCAACCAGGATCTCGGCTATGCCCTGCCGGATCTGACGTTCGAAATCCACATAATCACCATTGAAATACAGGAATACCTTATTGTCCAGGAAACGGGTCACACCGCCAGGGTTGGCATTAGCTTCCGTGTTCTCGTCCAAATAACCTATGTTGCTCTGCTTCAAATCGGACAAACGGTTGAAAACTATGAACTTCAAACCTGCCTGTGCCTGGAAACCGACCCGGTTCTCCATCTCGTCCAGATGATTCTGGATATAGTTGGCGGTATACAACGCCAAGTTTTTCCCTTGAGAATTGAAATAGACATCAAAACCGTCAAAACGGTAATAATTCCAATAGAACTGATTGTATTGGACCCTTTTCCGTCCGAAAGTCTGGCTGCTCCCAGTATAGAACTGAGCCGAGGCCTGGAAAAAGAAAAGGAAGAAGAAAAGGGAAAAGATTCCCCAAAGCCTGCCCCTCCGCCCTGCATCCGCAAAACCCTGACTACGGTACCCTTTCATCTGCGGCATATCAAATACTTTCATCAGAGTTTGATTACAAACTATTCAACTTCGCTTTCAATAAAGGACCGGCGACACATCGGCTTCGTCCGCCATCCGCCCGAGCCGGGACTCAGCCATCAAGCAACACTATCAGAAAGACATGCGAAAATAGCAGAGGCGCAAGACCCGCACCCCTGCTACGCTATTCATGTACCAGAACAGGCAATATACGCGGCGCGAGCCTTAGGGCGGAGCGGGAGCGTTGACCGAACCGCACAAGGCTCGCGACAAAGCAGATTGCCGTTATCACACATCAAAGCCGGGGGCCGGCAGCCACAAGAGCCTTCCCTTCCTCCGTATCGGTGAAATTCTCGAAGTTCTTGATGAACTTGGCGCCCAATTCGCGAGCCGCTTTGTCCCAATCCTCAGGATTGGCCCACAGGTTACGCGGATTCAGGATCTTGGAATCCACTCCGTTCACCGCCTTGGGCACTGACAGGTTGAATACCGGGATGGTTTCGGTGTCGGCCTTGTCGAGCGAACCGTCCAGGATCGCGTTGATGATGGCACGGGTAGAGGGGATGTCGATACGGTGGCCGACCCCGTAAGGTCCGGCAATCCATCCTGTATTGACCAGATAAGCCGTCGAACCGTGCTGTTCCATCTTCTTCACCAGCTCGCGGGCGTAAACCGTGGGGTGCAACAGCAGGAAAGCCGCACCGAAGCAAGAAGAGAACGTAGGCGTCGGTTCCTTGATGCCGCGTTCGGTCCCGGCCACCTTGGCCGTATAACCGCTCAAGAACTGGTATTTGGTCTGTTCAGCGTTCAAACGCGAAACCGGAGGCAGCACCCCGAAAGCATCGGCTGTCAGGAAAATCACCTTGGAAGGATGCCCGCCTTTGGAAACCGGCTTCACAATGTTCTTGATGTGGTAGATAGGATACGATACCCGCGTGTTTTCAGTCTTGGAGGCATCGTCAAAATCGATTTTGCCGGTCTTAGGGTCGAACACCACGTTTTCCAGAAGAGCATCGCGCTTGATAGCCCCATAGATATCGGGTTCGTTTTCAGCCGACAGATGGATGCACTTGGCATAGCAGCCGCCTTCAAAGTTGAACACGCCATCCTCGTCCCAGCCGTGTTCGTCATCGCCGATCAGCTGGCGGTTCGGGTCGGTGGACAAGGTGGTCTTGCCGGTTCCGGACAGGCCGAAGAAGATGGCCGTGTCGCCATCCTTGCCCATGTTGGCCGAGCAGTGCATCGAAGCCATGCCTTTGAGCGGCAGGAAGTAGTTCATCACCGAGAAGAAGCCTTTCTTCATTTCGCCGCCGTACCAGGTACCTCCCACAACGGCACGTTTCTCGTCCAGGTTGAAAGCCACGTACACTTCGCTGTGCATGCCTTCGGCCTTGTAATCGGGATAGGTGGTCTTGCAGGCGTTCAGCATCACGAAATCGGGCTTGAAGGTCTTCAGTTCTTCCTCGGTGGGACGGATGAACATGTTCTTGGCAAAATGCGCCTGCCAAGCCACTTCGGTGACGATACGGATGCAGAGGCGGCTGTTGGGGTTGGCTCCCACGTAACCATCCTGTACATAAAGTTTCTTGCCGGAAAGTTCCTTGCTGCTGTTGTCGTACAGCTTCTTCCACAACGCAGGCGAAATAGGCTTGTTGTCGGAACCTTTGCGGCCTTCCTGGGCCCACCATACATTGCCTTCCGATTCAGGATTGCGGACAATATACTTGTCTTTGGGCGAACGGCCGGTGAAGATACCCGTATCCACTGTCATCGCGCCGGTGTCGGTAAGATAAGCGCGGGCATAGCCTTCCAATGTAGGATCGCTTTCATGCTTGAACAACTCTTCATACGAAAGGTTGTAAAAAACTTCCTTGGTGCCGGTGATACCGTAGCTTTCCAAGTCTTTGAGCACTTGTTGCTTTTCCATTGTATTTGATTTGATTTTGGTTTCTATCGGTCGATTCCGAAAGCCAGGAAGGCGCATCCGCCCCTCGATTCCAAGCAGAGGCACGGCCAGAAACGGCTACCATCCGCAGGAACAACGCGCCAGAACGGCCAAGGTCGAAACTTGGTTCCCCTAAAACCCAGCCCCGGATAGCTTCTGGCACCCCGAAGAAGCACGCCCGGATGCCACCGGCCCAGAATGCCGAGGCAAATGTAAGAAACAGTTCAAACTTCTGCAATCTCCAAAGCAAGTTCCTGCCAACCAATGCCCATCTGCTTCTTTGGAACAAAAGACCCCTCTATACCCGTTCTGAAAATCAAGCCCGCGATAAGCTGATCACAGAGCCAAAGCGCCGATTAGTAGAGATTCACGTCAGCCGGTCCCAAGCTTGGACATGGCCGAGAGGGGAAGCTTCGGCGAAGCTAACCTGCTTGCGTCCTGCCGAGGCAGAGAAACATAGACGAAACCGAACGCATTGAACGGATAAATGCCCGTCACGCTGCCTCCAGAGATACAGGCTTTAAAGCAAGCTGCAAAAAGAAATTGCCTAAGAAGTTCCTGATACAAAGAACCGATGCTGACAGGATGCATTCTAACAGCGTCGTTCCATATTCGCATCCCAAGCCTCTCCATCATAAAACCACAGAAACCCTAATCCTTGGCATCGGCTATCGTCTTCTGAAGATTCCGGAAACCTTTCCCCAAAATCTCATAAGCCGGCAAGACGGTAAGGAAAGCATTGGGATCCACCTGGTTGACCACTTCGCGCAAGGTGCCGATCTGGGTCTTAGGCAAGACGGTATAGATGATATGCTTCTCGTCGCCCGAATACAAGCCCTTGCCTTGCAGGAAAGTCCCGCCCCGGTGCATCGTGAACAGTACGGCATCGCGCATCTCCATCGGTTTGTCGGTAATGATCAGCACCGCTTTCTCGGTGCGGACACCTTCCATGATCGTATCCACCACCCGTCCGTAAACAAAAATCGTAATCCAGGAATAAAGCGGTATCTCCCAAGACCTCAAGGCAATCAGACCGAGCAACACCACCACCGAGTCCACAATCGTGATATAAATCCCCACATTGTTGTGAGTGTACTTGGCAATGATCTTAGCCAGCACATCCGTGCCTGCACTCGTCCCCTTAGCCTTGAAAATCAAGCTGACGCCTATCCCCAGAACAGCGCCTCCGTAAATAGCCGCCAATAAATCGTTATCCGTATCGATCAAAGGGCCGTCGGCCTGGAAAGATGTATACAAATCAGTAAAGACCGCCGTCGCCACAAAAGTGACTACCGTCTTCAAGCCGTAATGATGCCCCAGGAAACGGTAAGCCGCCAGCCAGAGCGGGATATTGAAGAACAAAGCCATCGTACCTATCGGAAGTCCGTCCGGGAAAGCAGCGAACCAGCCTTTGGAAATAGCGTTCAGCACAATCGTGATCCCGTAAACCCCGCCGGGGACAATGCTGTGAGGAGCGCAGAAGAACGAATAGGCGGCAGCGGCAATGGCCGAACCCACGACAATCAGGAAATAATCCCTCACCAACCTCTTGTGGCTCAATTCTGAAAGAAGCACAAACGGTTTCAATGGACGGTCTTTCCTGATATCCGAGAAATACGGCCCGGCATAAGATTTGGCAAACTCTTTCTTGTCGACCGTTCCTGTTCCTCCAGCGGCATCCTGAGGCTGTGGATGCCCAGCATCGGCATCCTGCAATGATTTATCTCCGGCTTTCACTGCTTATCTGTTTTTGAAATGAAAACGAACCACATAGCATGTCTATGAATCAAGTTCGGAAGCGGCACGGGATCCAATGCCTGTGCCGGCCGTTCTCCGCACCAGCGGCGGAACCCGCCTATCCCGAAGCACGGCCCTGGAAATGCCCGGCCGCATCCACCTCAGCACCGGCTTCGTCCCCATCGTAAAAACTCCGGAAACCCAGATGTCCTCCCAGCATTCCTGGCTTCCTGCCGTCTGCCAGATGCAATCGGACAGCCACCCCGCGGCTTCCGCCCACCGTCGGCTTCCTGACGCGCCAGCCGCCTGCTTGACATGGTCGGCCCCCTTTCCGTAAACACCACCTTGAGCGTATCGGGCAGCAGCTCACAGTCCGCCTACTTGATATGGTCGAACCCTTTTCCGTAAACGCCTGTAGCATTGGTGATGCTCATGAAGGCATTGGGATCGATATCCTTGATACGGCGCAAGGTCGATTGCAATTCATATTTGCGGACCACGATAAGCAGCACCTGGGATTCGTGCTTGGAATAATAACCTTCGGCATGCAAAAGAGTCACACCACGCTTCTTTTCATTCACAACCATATCGGCTATCTCCTGGTATTTCGCCGAATTGATCAAGACCTGGACGCTGGCCCGGCTGCCCAATACAATCAAGTCTATCGTATAGGAAGTGACCGCCATGACCACGTAACCGAACAGGACAACCCTTATCGACTCATCCAGTGGATTTCCCCTGAAATAATAAAAAACCAGGAAAGACGAGGAAATAATGAAGATATCGCACAGGAGGATTACTCTTCCCGGACTGATATTGTAAAACTTGGAAACAATCAAAGCGACGATGTCCGTGCCGCCGGTACTCCCGCCGTAATTGAAGGAGATACCGATGGAAAGACCAATCAAGGCACCGCCTATCACGGCAGAAAGGAGCTTTTCATCGCCCAGAATGGACAAATCCCCGATAATGCCCGTCCACATGCCCACGAAAACAGAAAGCATGACGCAAGCGTAGATAGTCTTGAAACCGAAGCCTGTCCCCAGTATCTTGAAACCGACAAGCAGCAGGAGCATGTTGATGACGAATGCCGATGCCGCCACAGGTATCCTGTTTCCGGTCGCATAGTAAATCAGGGTCGCGATACCATTCACGCCGCCGCTCACGATTTCGGAATTGATGATGAAGGCGACGACACCGAAACCGTACATGGCCAGACAGAGTGTGATGATGATGTAACTCTTGACCTCCCGTTTCAGCAGCTTGGAATCTGTCGGGACACCTTTCTTAAGCCAGACCCAAGCATTTTTGAACATATTCATATTATGGAACTTATTATTTTGTTTTAATCAAATCGCCATCCTTATGGCTCTCTTATGGCTTTCTGCCGCCTCATTTGTCTTCCCGCACTTCCTCGAACTCCACGTAATCATCGTTCGGGCCGCCGGGAGCCGGACGGGCGTTACGGAAATCCTCCCGCGGAGGGACATAATCTATGCTCACTTCGCCTTCCCGGCGACTGGGATCCCGTGCCTGCCATCCGGTGAAAGCTCCGCCCCCGCTTCCTTGCCCTGAAGCCGGAGCCTGCCCGTTCCGCCTGCGTCCGAAAAGAGGGAAACCGAAAATCTTCCGGGCAATGACCAGCAGAAGGGAGAATACTACCAGGAAGATTCCCAAAAGGACGGACAAAATGAATGCAATCATGACATCAATGGTTTCAAACAGATCCGGTGCATTTTATTTAACCAATTCAAAGCCAGCACCCAAGCCCGCCTAAAAAAAAATTCTGCTATCCCATAGAGGAATGAACAGAATTTCAACAAAGGAGGAAACGACCCGCAAAGCATCGCCCTTGACAGGAAACCTCCATTTACCAAAACGGCCTCCCGACCGTTTTTTACCTCTCGTCGGAAATCGTCAAACGGGCACGGCCCTTGGCTCTACGAGCAGCCAAAACGCGCCGGCCATTATGCGTGGACATTCTTTCACGGAAACCGTGTTTGTTGACGCGCTTGCGAACGTGGGGTTGAAATGTACGTTTCATCTCTATTGAATTACAATTATAAAAATCTGTGGTTTAACGCTTTCCCGTCACCGAACCCTCTTTTGCGAGTTATTCCCTCCGGCAAAACGGACTGCAAAGGTACAAAGGCGATGCGACAAAACCAAATCTTGTCCACAGGCTGTTGATAAGTTTCAGCGGATTCCGCGCCAAGCCGATTTCAGCGGCCTCCGGTAATGACGGAAAGGAAGCGAGGCAGATACCGATGCAGCAGCCTGTAAACCCCTATGCAGAACAAAGTGACCGACACGGCAATCACGATGTGCATCCAGAAGAAGTTCCATCCGGAGGGAGGAACGCAGGAAAGCAGGAAACGCCGCACTAGCCCGACCAAGACAAAATGAGACGCAAAAATGAAAAAACTGGCCTGGCACAGAGGCACGTTCACCCGCAACGCCCCTTTTCTGACCAGCCGGCCAATCCAAGCAATCAAAAAGACCACACTGGCACAGAGACCTATCTTGTTGAGCCATCCGATCTGCTGCATGCCATGAACGAAACAATGCACCTGCCACGCAGCCACCACGATGAACAAAATGCCAGACAAACCCATGTACGGTTCCAGGTCTTTGGCAAAATCCCGCTTTTCCAATGCGAACCATGCCCCTACGGCAAAAAAGAAAAACGAGTAAGTATGCATCCTGAATACTACGTCCACGCCCAGGAACCAAGGAAGCGCGCATAACAGCACGCCCCAGATCCGCAGATAACGGACTATGGCATAAAATACCGGGCTGAACAGCATCAACACCAACAGGTTCCGTATGAACCAGAACTGCTTGGCTGCCGGGCCGCCCCAGAACGCCATCCACCAGTCATGCGCCGTGTACTCCCAAACACATGTGGAACCGGGAACCTGGCCGCGCAAGACCTGGAAAAGCTGCCCGCCCAAGTAAAACAGAAGAACCGCCGCATTCCAGAACAAATAAGGGACCAGAAGAGTACGAAGCCGGCTTTTCAGCTTTTTGCCGTAAACCGGAAAAGAAAAACCCGATTTGAAAAAAAGGAAACCGGAAAAAAGCACCAAGGCCGGCAATCTCTCGAAAACATTCGTGAAAAGATAAACAAACAGCGAATACCCGCCAGCATACTCCTCCGGCGGATCCCCGATACGCGAATGGGAAAAGACCACCGCCACAATCAAGGCGAAACGAAGGAAATAAATCGTATGCGATACGGCTTTCCCTTCGTCCATGCAGGCAGGACCATTTTTACCAGAAACCATTATCTCTTGGCTGACTCTTCCGGATGATGTATCCCGGCCTGTTCCATAGCTGCCTTGACCAAGGCCACGAACAGCGGATGCGGATTCTCGACCGTGCTCTTGTATTCAGGATGGAACTGGACCCCGATGAAGAAAGGATGCGAAGGCAGTTCCACAGCTTCGACCCGGGTCAAAGCCTTGCCTTCGGCATCCGTCCCGTGGTTGATACCGACCATTTTCATGCCCGCCGCCTCGAAATCGGCAACATACTCGTTGTTGAACTCGTAACGATGCCGATGCCGCTCGGAAATATCCTTCTTGCCATATATCCTGTACAACAAGCTGTCTTTCTCCAAGACGCAGGAATAAGCCCCGAGACGCATAGTCCCGCCCAAGTTCCGGACATTCTTCTGCTCGTCCATGATATGGATTACCGGATACTTGGTCTTGGAATCCATTTCAGTGGAATTGGCCGTCTTCCACCCCATCACATTGCGGGCGAACTCGATCACGCACATCTGCATCCCCAAGCAAATGCCAAGGAACGGCACCTTCCTGGTGCGTGCATATTCGATAGCCGCCAGCTTGCCTTCGATGCCTCGCTTGCCGAAACCCGGAGCCACCAGAACGGCCTTGCAGTCACCTAACTGTTCCTCCGCATTGTCCTTGTCCAAATGCTCGGAATGGACCATCTTCACCTTCACCTTGCATTGGTTCACTGCCCCGGCTTGCAAGAACGACTCCAGAATGGATTTGTAAGCATCCTTGAGTTCGACGTATTTCCCGACCAAAGCCACCTGGACTTCCGAATGGGGATGTTCCAGCTTGCGCAGGAAAGACCGCCACTTGGCCAGATTGGGACGGCCGCCGTAAGGCAGCTTCAGAATCTTCAGAACCTGCTTGTCCAGACCTTCCTTCTGCATCAGCAGCGGCACTTCGTAAATGCTCTTGGCATCCCGGCTTTCGATAACGCACTCCGGCTGCACGTTGCAGAAAAGAGCCACTTTGGCACGGATGCTCTTGCTCAGCGGATGCTCGGTCCGGCAGACTATCACATCGGGCTGCAGGCCTTGTTCCAGCATGGTCTTGACAGAATGCTGGGTCGGCTTGGTCTTCAGTTCGCCGGCCGCAGCCAGGTAAGGCACATACGTAAGATGGATGACCATCACGTCTTCGCCCATCTCCCACGTCAGCTGGCGGACAGCTTCTATGTAGGGGAGAGACTCGATATCGCCCACCGTCCCGCCGATTTCGGTAATGATGACATCGAATTTGTCGCCTTCTGCCAGAAGACGTACACGGCGCTTGATTTCATCGGTCACGTGAGGTATGACCTGAACGGTATGGCCCAAATAATCCCCATGACGTTCCTTTTCAATAACACTCAGATAGATACGACCTGTCGTGACATTATTCGCCTGCGAAGTGGGAATATTGGTGAAACGTTCGTAATGACCCAGATCCAAATCCGTCTCGGCACCGTCCTCCGTCACATAGCATTCGCCATGCTCGTAAGGGTTCAATGTCCCCGGGTCGATATTGATGTAGGGATCCAGTTTCTGGATCGTGGTCCTGTAGCCACGGGAAAGCAGAAGACGAGCCAAAGATGCTGAAATGATGCCTTTCCCTAAAGATGATGCGACACCTCCGGTAACGAAGATGAATTTGGTCTTATGCTTATGCATGGTCATATCGTTTTTCCGGATTGCAAAGCTACGGCTTTAATTTGAAACTAGCACAGCCCCGCGTTCAAAAAGCATGAAAAAACGCGCGGTGTCAGACGTTGCGGATGACATCGTCAAGGTCGTCGGCTTCGGGCAAGATGTTCAAAATTTGAGCTATCTACCTGGCAGCCATTCCAATGCAGAAATAAGCGCACAGGCAACACAATATCCCAAATTCCCTGTTTTGGATAAAGGCATGTTCTATGTATCCGGACGCCAACGGTTCGACATCATAAAAAAAAGTGCGCCCGGAATAAACCGGAACGCACCTTGGAATCATGTGGATTTCCCCCTTATCTTCCACATATCCAAGAGCGGGATAAAGAATGAATCCCTATCTCGCTCCTGAAGGATTAACGGATAACCAGCTTGATTACCTCTGTCTGCTTGCCTTTTATCAGGCGCAGATAGTAAGTACCTGAATTGCGGCCTTGCAAATCCACCTCTTTCTTGCCGGCCTCTTCCCATTCATACATCTGCAGCAAACGACCTGCAGAGGTATAGACTTGGGCTTTCATGGCCGAGCCGACCTCGACATGGAACAAACCGTCAGAGGGATTGGGATATACGGTCACTGCCAGCGTACCGGTAGTCTCATTGGCCACATCCTCTTTAAAGCTCGCGCTGACCGTCACTGCTTCGGCTGGCATCGTATACGTCCGTTCAGCTTCCGTATTACCATCCCACCAGGAAACGAACTTGTATCCCTCGTCAGCCACCGCGCTCAGATTCAGTTCCACACCGGCTTCCAGTTCCGAGCCCGATTCCACCGCCTCGCCGTTCATCGTCACCGTTATCGTACCGTTTTCCGGCTGCGTTATCGTCAGCACGTACAGGTCCGGCTGGGGTTCTTCTTCCGCTTCAAAGCTCGCGCTGACCGTCACCGGCTCGGCTGGCATCCTGTACGTCCGCTCGGCTTCGGTGTTGCCGTCCCACCAGGAAACGAACTTGTATCCCTCGTCAGCCACCGCGCTCAGACTCAGTTCCACACCGGCTTCCAGTTCCGCGCCCGATTCCACCACCTCGCCAGCCATCGTCACCGTTATCGTACCGTTCTCCGGCTGCGTTATCGTCAACACGTACAAGTCCGGTTCGGGTTCTTCTTCCGCTTCGAAGCTCGCGCTGACCGTCACCGCTTCGGCCGGCATCGTGTACGTCCGTTCGGCTTCGGTGTTGCCGTCCCACCAGGAAACGAACTTGTATCCTTCATCGGCCACCGCGCTCAAGCTCAGTTCCGCCCCGGTTTCCAGTTCCGCACCCGATTCCACCGCCTCGCCAGCCATCGTCACCATAATCTCGCCATGTTCCGGCTGCGTTATCGTCAGCACGTACAATTCCGGCTCGGGTACTTCTTCCGCTTCGAAGCTCGCGCTGACCATCACCGCTTCGGCCGGCATCGTGTACGTCCGTTCGGCCTCGGTGTTGCCGTCCCACCAGGAAACGAACTTGTATCCTTCGTCAGCCACCGCGCTCAGACTCAGTTCCACACCGGCTTCCAGCTCCACGCCCGATTCCACCGCCTCGCCGTTCATCGTCACCGTTATCGTACCGTTTTCCGGCTGCGTTATCGTCAACACGTACAATTCCGGCTCGGGTTCTTCCGCCTTTTCGAAGGTGGCTCTGACAATCGTATTCTTGGTCATCTCCAACGTCCGTTCAGCTTCCGTATTACCATCCCACCATTCCACGAAACGGTATCCGGGTTCTGCTTCCGCCTTCAAATCCAACACGCTTCCTTCCGGAACATAACTTCCTGTAGGAATGTCTTCTCCCTCCAAACTGGCCGAAATCTTACCGCCTTCAGGCTGGTAAATCGTAAGCAAGTATTCAGGAATTTCTTCCACGAATTCCGCCTTGATGGTCAAGTTCCCCGTCAAAGAAATTCGCCGTTCCGCATTGGCATTGCCATCCCACCATTGCGAGAACACGTATCCGGGATCAGCCACAGCCCGCAAGTCCAGAACCGTATTGGCTGGCAGAGATTCCCCGGAAACGACTTCCTGTTCGCCATTCATAACGACAATCGAACCATTAAGCGGTTCTTCGATAGTCACCACATAAGTCTCTATCGGATCGGCTTCCTTCACAAATTCGGCAGATACAATCACATCGGATGTCAATTCAAAATCATAACGATTCTGCGAGCCATCCCCGTCCCACCATTCTACAAACACGTAATTATCAGCCGGTTCGGCAGCCATATTAAACAGAGTGCCTTCCGGATACTTGGCTCCGCTTTGAACCTCGCTGCCGGTAGCGGCCTCGTACACGCGCACTGTGCCGCCTTCTGTCTGGTTAATCGTTATGGCATATTCATTCATCGCACGGAACGTAGCCGAGATTGTCAAATCGCCATCCACCGGGAATAGCCTCGGGTTCTCTTGGCTTCCATCCCACCAGGAGACGAAGAAATAGCCTTCGTTCGCCGTCGCCAACATAGAAAGAATCGTGCCGGGTTCCACCTCATCCCCATCGGAATAAACGATATTTTTCATGTAGTCTACCACCTCTATCTTGCCTTCTTCGCTTTCGACTATCGTAAGCTGGTACATGATTTTGGTAAAGGTGGCCGAAATCTCCACATCTTCCTCGCCTACAGTCAACGTCCGTTCCGGAGCTGTTTCGCCATCCCACCATTCCGTAAATTCATAACCGTCCGATGCCAAGGCGGTCAAAGACAATTCAGTCCCCACAGGAACCGTGTTGCCCGAAACCACCGAGGAACCCTCATGCAGCACCTGGATATTACCGCCATTCGCGGACAAGATATCGACAACGACTTCCACCCGCTTGAAGGAAACGGAAAGGGTCACATCGTCTTCCAAAAGCATGGAACGTCTCGTGCTGGTCACAGCCTTGCCATCCCACCAAGTATCCGCCGCGTAAGTAGGATCCGCTGCCGCTATCAATTCCAAGGTGCTGCCCACCGGCAATTCGGCACCATCTTCAACCGGGTTTCCATCGCAGCTCACCGACAAGGTACCGCCCGGATTCTGAACCAAGTTCACGCTTGCATATTCCACCGTTGCCGGCTGTTCCACAAATTCCGCATAGACGACGGTATCCCTGTCCAGATACATCAATACCGAACGTTCCGGTTCATCCAGGAACGACCAGCCTTTCAGCATATAGCCTTGATCCGGCACGGCCGTCAGCGTAACATACCTTTCCGTGTACCGCTGCCCCGATTGCAGAATCTCTTCGGTCTCGGAATCTATCGCATTCACCGAACCGCCCGTGGAAGACTGAATCGTAAGCAGGTAGGTCGGGATTTCCTCGAAAGTGGCCGACACGGTGATATCGTCTGTCAAGTCCATTTCGCGCAAAGGCTCTGTCCGGCCATCCATCCATGACACCAGACGATAGCCAGGCTCAGGAACAGCTTCCAAGATAAAAGAACTCCCATGGCGATAAGAATTACCACTTCCTATCTCCATATCAGGATAAGATATATACACCTTAACTTCGCCACCTGCATTCTGCTGGATGCTCAAAATATGTTCCTTGACCGGTTCTTCCTTTGCAAGCACCTCGGAATGAACTGTATCCAGAGGGAAATAATCTTGATTGGGATTGCGAGCCTCCAGCACAAAATAGTACTCTCCCGGTTCGAGTCCCTGCCAATAATCGTAAAGCACATTGGAAGAATCCGAGCTGAACTGCACTCTCGTGCCCGATACCGACCCGTCCGCACTTTGAGGATAAGTTTCGAAATAATACATCGAAGGCAGTTTCCCTCGATGAGAAAATGTCAAAGAGGGATAGAATCCATATGCACCCACCCCGACTTCAGTCCAGGAAAAATCATAGCTCGGGTCCTCCCGGTTCATAATGCCCAAATCGTTCTTACCCCGGAAAGGCGGCGCTGAATGAAGAAGGTACGGAAACTCTCCATCGGAATAATAATATTCAAGCACGACCCAAAAGTCTTTGTTGACATCCAAAGGCTGATTGTAAGCAATATCCGTCGTAACAAAATTGGATTCCGAACTCTTCTCCACAACGCCCGTGGTGTCTAGCAACAACTCCGAACGGTAAGCATCGGCATACAAACTCAATCGATAGGAAATCGGTGTATTCTGCACATAGGTTTTGAACGAAACCGTCTGCAAGGTATCCCCTTCTGCAAAATTCATGAAAGCCAAATCCTCGGGCGTATAATGAAGCCCTATCGGAGAACCCAAACCCCATGCGCCCGCTGTGAGAGAATAGGCATAGTTCAGATTGGCTTGCATTTTTACTTCGCCCGGAGTCAACCGCACCTTAGCCCCTTCTACCGCCACTGCGGGCCGCTCCATATCCTGCACTTCCGTGGGCGTGAGCAGGTACATCAGGTATTCCTCTTGCCCGGATTGCACCACATCAGGCTCCGGCCCGAGGCCGTTAGAAAAATAGTTTTCCGTAGCTTCCACGCGGCCGGAGAACGTAACCCCCGCGTAAGCCTCGAACACAAACGTCCCGTTTTTATCGGTACGGTATTCCTGGCTCGACAATTCCGACACGAACGGATCCCAGAAACTCATCCTGACCCGGAGATTTTCCTGTGCTATCGGAGTTGCCTCGGTCGAATTGTACACCAACCTCACCCGGACACGCTCCTTCTCGGCTGCCTTTATATCCGCCATCGAACGTGGCGCCAGGTAATAATTGCCCTCATCGTCCGCCACCACGATACCGCCCACATTGACCGGCCCTGCCGGGATGGGCTGGCCTACCAAGTCAGTGCCGTGGATATCCAGTTTCATATAAAACCCATAATCTTCCGGGGCGTCCACCGTATATATGCTGTCTTCCGCAAACAGGCCGGACTCCCGGAAAGCAAGATTGTTCTCGCATACCACATAGGCCGAAGGATATTGCTCTAACGAAGCCTCCCGCACACTTAGCGGTATCCAAGCCGGATCCAAAGTCCCGCCAGTAGGAAGCGGTTCTTTGGTCAAGGTATAGGCCAACAAGCCGTTTCCTTTGTCTCGCAACGTCCCTTGCAAGCCGCTCAGGACATCGCCGATTTGGTAGGCCTCGCCCAGCAAGCCTTCCGGGTAATCCACCATGATGCTGGCTTCGCCGTTCTGTATCCAGAAACGGGTCTGCTGCGGGTCTGCTGCCGTGACAATATTCCTTTCGGAAGCCAGCGCGTACTCGGTATAGCCATCCGGAGCCTGTTCCAGCAAGCTGCTCAAATCCTCGCAAGGAACGACCTGCTTCACCGCTATGTCGGCGGCGAAGCGCGGGGAAATGTAATAATTGTAGTCACGCGCCACTACCACGCCGGTAATCCGCACTTCCTCGCTCGGAATTGTCGAGCCGGTCAAGTCCGTGTAATAAATATGCACCCGCACATAGACATCCTGCCCCTGGCAATCGGCGGTGTAATAAGACCCATCGGCAAACGCCTGCCCTTGGTACTGGGCATCGAAAACGCAGCCGGGCACAGTCACAAGGCTTCCTTCCAAAGGCTTCAATGTCTCGTTACCGAAGCCATCGCTCGGCAGAAGCTCGGCAGGAAGCACGCTCAAACCGGCATAGATCCGCTCGGCATCCTGCACCGGCGTGAACTGCAAAGCCCCGTAATAATCCGACAAGGTCCCTTTCAGTCCTCTGATATTGTCGCCTAACATGAAATCCTCAGAAATCAGGTTGTTCGGGTCGTCAATCAGGATTCCTCTGCCCGACATATCTTCTATCCACATCTGGTTGCGCTGCGATCCGATGGCCGTCACCACGGCATCGCTGCCCAAAGTGTATTCGGTTGAGCCGTCGGCAAGCTGTTGGCGCAGTTCGGCAATATTCTCGCAATAACCGGGTTCATGGCCCTCCCAGATGACAAGAGAGGTATAACCGCCGGTGGAAAGCCCCCATTGATCCCTCATACTCCCGATATTCAGGATATAAGACTTCCCGGCTTCCATTTCCTGTTGCAAGGTCAACGAAAGCGTGTTCCCCTCTATCATGCAGTATTGAACGCCTATCACATTCGACTCGTTATCGTATTCCGTCAAATAGAATTCCTCCCTCGAAACGGTCTGGAAGCCGTCCAAGTTCTTGGTATAAGTGACAAGGATTTCCGAAGCCGCCTGCGCCTCAGCGCTTACCAAAGTGGATGGATTCCAAGAACTTCCGCCATGACGGCCAAAGTCTCCTGTCAGTTCGTCGTTGCGGCTCCACCATTGCTCCGCCTGATAGGTTGTGGACGGGGATGTAACGGTGGCGACCCGGCGCAGCACCTGATCACGTCCCCAATTGCCGCTAAAGCCGGCTTCGCCCACCACATCGATCATCTCCTCGCCCCGGAACAAGGCCACCGCATCGTTGCCGTTGAAACGCATCAGTTCCTGGTCGAACTGGTCGGCAAAGAGCAGCGTCCCGTCTTCGGAAGCGTCATTGGCCACCACGAAGCAGGAATACGGCATCACGAAACCATGCAAAGGCAAGGACTGACTGAAGCCGCCCGCGCCATCGGTCTCGAAACGCAACGAATATTCCGCCAAGTTGACCGCCTGGCCTGTCCCGTTGTAGATTTCAATGGCCCGCTGCGGCATATCGTAACGCAGGCCGCTCACATATTCGGTAATCATCAGATCCGTGGCCTGCACCATCGTCTTTGGCTGCCCCCAGATTTCTTCCACCCACTGCGGATTGTCGATAAAAGGATTCCTGTTACCTTGCAAGCCGAAAATGGCCTCGTTGCGGGCTATCTCCTTCTCGCTTACCGGGTCTTGTTCGTGCCACTCCAGCAAAAGCTCGATGGCCCATTGCCCCAAGCCGTAATCGGTGCTCCCGTCCAAGACCGGCGTCATCCAGTCGGCTATCAGGTTTTCGTAACGGGTCACCATATAGAAATAAGTCCGGGCAAAGTCTCCTTTGTACTCATCCGCCGGCTCGAATACCTCGTGATTATAACCTACCGAGGCACTGCTCCCTACCTGGCTGATAGTACCTTCCCAAGTGGGTTCATAGACCTCCCCGAACGGCATATTGCCCCGCATGGAGTTCACATGGATGTCGGTAGGATACAGATGGAACAAATCGGTGTACATCGGGCTGACATCCCCGCCGAACCAGCTTTTCGGGAAACTGTGTTCCCGGTTGATGCCTTCGCCTTCGGAAGTCGCTGTCGCACCCCAGTTCCAGCCGGTGGAAGCCGAGGAATACATATCCCATACCCCGATCCCGTCCGCACGGGCGTCGATGTTTTCCATCTCCTCCCGTACCTGACCGTAAGTCAAAACCGTATGGAAGTCTATCAATTCATGCAAGGCTGTCTTGAGTTCAAAACCGCTCAAACCGCGGACATTGGCATAGTAATCCTCGTAACCGCTGCCGCCTTCCATCTCCTGCAAGGCCGCCAAGGCATCCACCTTGCCTGCGCCCCAACGAGTCACACCGCCTTGATTCACATACTGGTCTTTGCCCGCCGTGCTTTGCAGCAGGTTCTTCAATTCGTAGAAATCCAAATCCTTGTCTTTCTGCAATAACAAGGCCACGATGCCCGTCATGGCCGGAGAGGCCATCGAAGTGCCTTGCATCACCATCCAAGGATAATCCTTTCCGTTACGAGACGTCTCGGCCACTTTCTCGGAAATACTCAACGGACTGTAACTGTTCCCGGCGCTGACAATGGCCGAACCGGGTGCTGCGATATCCGGCTTGGAAATGCTGCTTGCCAAAGGCCCACGGCTGGAGAAGCTGCAAATCTGGCCTTCGGTTTCATCCGGATAATGCCATGTACCCCCATCTATATCGGTCCAGTCCGGACGCGTGGTATAGGCCGCCACCGAAAGCACCTTCTCCGCCGAAGCCAGATACCCGCTATGCGTATAATCGCTATCGCCAGCCAGGAAATACGGCTGCCCGAAATCGGAAAATTCGGCATTTTGCAGCCATGTGTGAAAATGGGTAGCGGTTTCTTGGTACAATGAATAGAAGTTAGCGGCAAAACAGTATCCCTCGGGCATGTCCTGGTTAAGCTGCATCTGCACGAACAACTCCGTGAAGCCCTCGTCATAGGCCAAAGACCCGGTCACGGTAAGCAATGGTTCGTTGTTGTAATACAGAATCTGCTGCTCTTCATTGTAACCATCCACCATGTAATAGGCCACATTGCCTTCTATATACCCTGTGTTCATGTTAACCAAGGAAATCTGGAGGAGAGACCCATTCTCGTAATCATACAGGTCCATGATGGCCGGCTGGCTCGGATCGGTAATGGAAAAACCGTAAAAACCCGTGCTGGCATTGGCAGCGATGGCCGAACCGGCATGAATCATGGAACTGCCCGCATTCCCCGCGCTGGCTACCAAGAGATTCCCCGGCGAGGCCAGTTCGCTGTAAGCCAAATCCAAGGCGGTAGTACCGGTGTGCGGCCCGATATCTGTTCCGATGCTCATATTGATGACCGAGGGCTTGTTCACCGAAGCCGCATAACTTTGGATGTATTGAATCCCATCCAATATATCGGTAAAAGCCATCGTGGTGGAAACCAAAACGAGCTCCGAACCCGGAGCCATGCCCTGGTATTGCGTTCCGGCACCCGAACCGGCAGCGGTCCCGGCCACATGGGTTCCATGATGCTCTCCCTCGTGCTGGTCGTGACCCTGGGCCAGAATATCTTCGGTTGACGTCCATTCCGCCCCGTAAGCATAACCTTCGGGAGCCGTGCCGGACGAGGCCATCTGGTCCCATACCCGGCTTACCCGATAAGTGGCATCGTTGGAAGGATCGGCAAAAAACGTAGGATGGGTATAATCGAAACCTATGTCGATGATGCCGACCACGACCCCGTCCCCGTCATAAGCTTGCGAAAGCCCGCTGGCGGCATAATCTGCCTGCACCTCTGTCACATGGCTCGCTTCCCGGCTCAAATCGTTGTTCTTATGCGCCTTTCCATAAACATTGATTCTTTTGATGCTTTCTATTGCGGAAATTTCATCCACGGCTGAAAGGGGGAAGAAGCCCGTGCAGGACTCGCTCAGAACGGTCTGGGGTATAAAACCCAGAGCCTCGGCTTCCCGCACGGCAGACGGGTCAGTGAATTGCAGCAAGACGGGCACATAATCGCCTTGCCCTTTGGTTAAGCGAGACCCCATGCGGCACAATCCAAAATTGTCTTCCAGATACTGCCGTTTCTGGTTTGATTTGGCCATCGGGTTCTCCTGCAAAGAGGCATACTCGCGCAAGAAAAGCTTGCCCGGCGCGTTCCATTTTTCTTCGCGAGGCGAAACGGCCGACTTGCGTTGGGAGATTTTCGTTTTGTCTAAAGACTGGACTTGGCTTCCTCCGCGAAGAGTCCAATTCTGAACGCCCGCATCGGAAGACTGCAAAGAAGCCGCCGTTTTAAGCTTGGAAGCGTCTTTCTGCAAAACAGTCTTGCCGTCTTGCATCTTAATTACTTTCCCTCCAGAGGTGGCTTGAAAAGGGGATTGCTGCGCTATTGCCAAAAATGGAATCAACAGCCCCAGCAACAAGGTCGATAGGTAATGTTTTTTCATGGTTCACACATTTTTGATCGGAATGTGCAAAGATGTTCCGATTTAAACAAAGAGCATAAGCAAAAAGAAAAAAACGCAGATTCAAGATTTCACTTCCCGATTTGACAAATTATAGTAGAGAAACAAAGCTGTAAAATACAATATACACAAATGTGATTCAATATCTTATAAAAAATAACACTATCTCATACGTCTCTGGAAAACGTATTGGGGATTTCATTCAAATAACACCAAAATCCGCAATTTTCAGGCAAAGCCCATCCTCCAACCCGGCTTGGCAGAACATCCTGCCTGATTGGCAAGCCCAGCCACGCATAGAAAAAGTCCCGGTCAAGGACTGAACTGCACCCCAAAAGTTGGACCCAAAACTTTTAGGGATATTCAGATTCATCCTGACCGGGACTTCGTTTTAAAAAGATGCCCGCCGGCGAACTACAGCGAGCCGGCCACCCAACGGAGCTCGCTCCAGCTGAGCGCCAAGTCCCGTTCGGCCTGCAAATAGGCCTCCATCATGTCGAACTGGTATTCCAGCTCGCCCAGATAGTCCATCAAGGAAAACTCCCCGTTTTCCAAAGCCCTTTCGATATAAGGCAGATTATCCAAGGCCGAAAGTGCTTCCCGATAACGATTCACCACCGGCTGCAACCGCAAAGCCTTGTAATACAAGGTCTCCAGCTGAGCTTTGAGTTGCCATTGCACATCCAGGACACGGTTCTGCGCCGCCTCCGACTCCAAACGGGCCTGCTTGACCCGGTTCTTGTTCTCCCACAAAGGAATGCTCATCCCCACGGCGATTCCGTTGAAACCATCGTTAAACACATCCTCGCCCTTGTATCCCACCGAAAACTTGGGCAATGCCTCCGATACGTTCACCTTGACATTCTGCTCCTTGGCCAGGCTCTCGCTCATGGCCTGCTGCATCAGCGGGTTCGTACCCATGATGCCGGCAAACCAAAGCTCGAAGCTCTCGGGCAGAACCACATCCGGGAAACGCACCTGGCTTAGGTTCACTTCAATGCCTCCGGTCAGCCGCTTGAGGTCGGATTTCAACCTGTCCGTTTCCGCCTGCAAGGCCGCCATCTCGCTTTCCACACCGAGAAGGTTCAGTTCCGCCTTGTTGGCTTCCAAGATGGAAGTCCCGCCTTGGGCCAACTGTTCCTGATAAGAGGAAGCCACTTTCCGGGCGCTTTCCAAACGTTGCTCCAGAATCCGCATCAGCGCATTGTTGTATATCAGCTCCACGCACAGATTCTGCGCTTGCAGCATGATTTGGGCTCGCTCGTTGGCAAAACGGTAATAAACCGCACTGTCGTTGCTTTTGGCCATCCGGCTTTTATAGACATACACCGAAGGGAAGTCGAAGCTCTGGCTCGCCTCGAAGTCCACACGCTGACCGGCCGAATTGCCTATCATCCAGAAATAACCGAAGCCGAACTCCGGGTTTTCCGGCACGTTGCCGGTGTGGTTGCCCCGCAAGTCGGCTTCCATCTGCTGGCGCGAGGCTTTCAGCAACGGGCTGTACTGGTCGATAGCCGACAGAACTTCCGTATAGTCGGCCGCATGCAAGACCGTCAGGTTCTGATTCGCAGCAGTCTCTTTTATATCCAGCGCCGCCACTCGATGCGGTTCGCCCGCCGAAGCCTCCGCTTGGAGTTCTTGCCCCTGGACTTCTTGCGCTCGGAACTCTTGCGCCTGAGCCGGCATCGCCCAGAGACCCAAAGAGAACAGGCAGAGCAGCAAAACCGCCTTCATGACCGCGTTCCCCGAACCGAACCGGCTCGAACGCAACTGGGCTTCATGCCGAACCATGCCCGGATGCAGCATCTGGGGATCATCATAACGGGCATCCCATTCCACTTCATGGGCTTCCACGTCCTTTTTCCGAAGACGCTTCCGGAACCATTCGTACAGGGCCGGGACCACAAAAACATTCAGCAAAGTGGAGGTAATCAGACCTCCTAACACCACGATTCCCATAGGACTTTGTATTTCGTTTCCACTCTTGTCTCCGTTCATAATCAGCGGAATCAAAGCCAAGGCCGCCGTCAAAGCCGTCATCAGGATAGGATTGAGACGGTCTATCGAACCCTCGGTAATGATTTCGCGCAAGCGAAGGCGTTTTTCTTCCCTCTCCTGCGCCGAATCTGAAGGCCTCGGATTCAACGCGCCACCGCCCAAACGCTCGTATTCCGCCACCAACAATATCCCGTTCCGAATCGCGATGCCGAAAAGGGTGATGAAGCCGATAATGGACGGAATGCTGACAATACCGGACGAGATCCGTATCGCGAACACCCCTCCAATCAACGCCAAAGGCAAATTGACCAAAATCAGCAAGGAAAGACCCACATGACGAAATTCGGAGTACAGAATACAAAAAATCAGAAACAGAGCGGCCACAAACACCAGCGCCAACGTCCGGGATGCGCTTTCGGCACTCTCGAACTGCCCGCCGTATTCCACCCGGTAGTCTTCCCCAAAATCCACATTTTCAGCCACTGTATGTCGAATCTCATTGACCACGCTTTCCATGTCCCGACCCGCCACATTGCAGGAAACCACCAATTTACGCTGCACATTTTCCCGGCTCACCGAATTGGGACCGTTGGTAGAGACAATCTCGGCCACCTCGCTCAGCGGCACTTTGGCACCTGTACCCGTCGTAATCAAGGCAGACGAAAGCCCTTCAATGGTCTGCGTATAAGGCTCTTGCAAACGAACCACCAAATCGAAGCTCCGCTGGCCTTCGTACACTTCGCCTAATTTCGTGCCAGGAAAAGACAACTCGATGAACCGGTTGAACTGGTCTATCGTGATGCCGTAACGAGCCAGCATGGGACGGTTGGCACGAATCTGGAGCTGGGGCGTCTCGGTCTGCTGTTCCACATTGAGATCCACCACGCCTTCAATGCCTTGTATCTGGTCCTTGATTTGATTCCCCAGCATGAAGAGCCGGCTCAAATCAGGCCCGAAAATCTTGATGGCGATACCGGCCTGTGTCCCGGAAAGGATATGGTCAATCCGGTGGCTGAGCGGCTGGCCTACCGAAGTGACCACACCGGGGACTTCCGCCAGCTTGGCACGGACTTCTTCCAGAAATTCATCCTTGCTGCGGTCTTTCAGAGTGAATTTCACTTCGATTTCCGCACTGTTGGTGGCTTGGGAATGCTCGTCCAGCTCCCCGCGCCCGGTCCGGCGGGAAGTAGAAACCACTTCGTCGATGCTCAGCAGCTGCCTTTCTATCGTATTGCCAATCTGGTTGCTGAGGTCGAGCGAAAGCCCCGGCCTGGAAACGGCCGAAATAGTCAGCGAACCTTCGTTGAAATTGGGCAGGAAACTGTGGCCGAGCGTGAAATAGACCGCAATCGCCGCCACCAAGGCCGCGGCAGCCGTCCCTACCACTATGCGTTTATGCCCCAAAGCCCAGGCAAGGCCATGACGGTAAGAAGCCGACAATTTGCGCGAAAGCCAGCTCTCCTTCTCGTTCCGCGCCAGATAGTTCTCGTTTCCCAACATCATCTTGCAGAGCAAGGGAGTCACCGTCATAGCCACCAAAAGCGACATCAGCAAGGAAATGATATATGCCAAGCCAAGAGGTTTCAGCATCCGGCCTTCCATGCCCGACAAAAAGAACAGAGGCGAGAAAGCCACGATGATAATAAAGGTGGCGTTCAGGATGGAGGCCCTGATTTCGGTAGAACCCTCAAAGACTACCTTGGTGACAGGCTCGCGTTGTTCCTTGGGCAGAAGACGGTTTTTACGTAGTTTCTTATATACGTTTTCCACATCAATGATGGCATCGTCCACTAACGATCCAATCGCGATGCACATGCCTCCCAAGGTCATTGTATTGATGTTCTGCCCGAACAGATACAGTACGATAACCGTACCCAGAAGGGAAAGCGGGATTGCGACCACGGAAATCAGAGTGGTACGGAAACTTCCCAAGAAAACAAAAAGGATGATGATAACGAAAACAGCACCTTCTACCAAGCTCCGGCCTACATTGCGAACCGATGCTTCGATAAAGTCCGACTGGCGGAAGATATCCGTATCCAGAATCACATCCGGAGGAAGGTTGCCTTTGAGCGATTCCAAAGTGGCCAGAATATCTTCGGTCACTTCCAAGGTGTTGACATTGGGCTGCTTGGAAATGGTCATCAGGATGGAAGGATGCGCATTGGTGCTGGCATAGCCCATCTTGACGGCCGGGGCAATCACCACCTTGGCCACATCATTGATCGTGATGGGGAAACCTTGCTCGTTGAGTTTGACCAAGCTGCTGCCCAATTCTTCCAAATCCGTGGTACGGGCCATGCCGCGGATCGCGAACTCGTTGCCATACTCGCGGACGACCCCGCCGGTGGAATTCTCGCTGATGCCCGAAACTGCTTCGGCCAGTTCCTGCAAGCTGACACCATAGGCATTCATCGCCACCGGGTCGGCCAGCACTTGGTACTGCTTGTAATCCCCGCCCATGACTGTCACCTGCGATACGCCGCCGGTAGCCAGGATGGCAGGCTTGATTACCCAGTCGGCCAAGGTCCGCAGTTCCATGATGTCGGTGGAATCGGCTTCGACTCCCACAAAGAGAATCTCGCCCATCACGCTGGTCTGAGGCGCCAAAACGGGAGTAATCCCTTCGGGAAGACTGCCCTCCAGGGTCACCATCTTCTCGCTGACAATCTGACGGGCGCGATAGATGTCTGTACCCCAATCAAATTCCACCCAGACAAAGGAAGCTCCCGGACGGGAGGAGGAACGGACCCGGCGCACATCGGTAGCCCCGTTGACTGCCGTCTCTATCGGGAAGGTCACCAAGCGTTCCACTTCCTCGGTGGCCATGTTCTCGGCATCGGTCATGACCACCACCGTAGGCGCGGTCAAATCCGGGAACACGTCGATATCCAAATGCCGCATGGAGTAATAGCCGCCTAGCACCAGCAGCACCACGCCCAGCAGCACAAAGAGCTTATTATGAAGCGAAAAATTTATGATTTTGTTTAACATCTCGTTGCGTTTTTAATCCGTAACTTTTGCATTTCACTTACCGTAAAACTTTTTAGAAGCTGTTTAAAATTTTTTACAATCCTGAAAAGGCTGGATTTTCAGGAACCGGGTTCAGGATTTTGTTTGCCCATCGGGGGCTATTTCGGGTCTGGCTTGCGTTTTTCACGTCAGATAGCTTGGCTATCCTCCTTTGAAAAACGCGGCGCCATTCCTCGAAATCCCCTCCCGATGGCCTAAACAAATAAATTTAAACAGCTTCTTAGAAATAGCCGATATCGGAACCTGCAACCGGCTCTTCCTTAAAAACGTCCTATGAATGGCATTATCGAGGCTTGCGATGGTGAAAAAACCGGAGCATAACGAAGAGAATGCCATTCAGAGACGTTTTTAACCCAAATCGGTCTTAGACACGCCGTGTCCGTTTCTGATTGGGAAAATGAGACTTTCGGGCATCTTGCCCGCTTCTGTCCGCATCCTGTTTCTCGCTACGCCTCGACGTAGCCCGCTACGCCTTCGGCTAGGCCAGAAGCATGCTGCATGACACAAGCGGGCAATCTCCCCAATGTCTAATGACCGATCTGGGTTCAATGGGCGTGACCCGCATGAGGATCCAACACCCCCGTCCCCTGCGACAACTTGATAATCTGCGCCCCCTGGCTTACAATGCGCTCTCCGGCCTGAAGCCCGGAAATAATTTCGGTGCGGATGCCATCGGACGAGCCGATCAGGACTGGCCGTTTGTCAAAGAGTTCGGGCGTAAGCTGGACGAAGACAAAATAATTGCCCATCTCCTCTACAATAGCGGTATTGGGAACACTGAGACGCGAAGTATTGCCGGAAGTCTTGATGCAGAGATTGACAAAAGTGCCGGGAATGGCATCCAACACATTGTCTATCTCAAAGATTACCGGAATCAGCGGATTGTTGGCTGAAGCACTTTGCCCATAAGAAACCAACCTGCCATGCAATTCCTCCAAAGAATAAGCACGAGGGGCATTCATTTCCCGGATATTGACTTCGGTGATGTCTTTGAGATAGGGATAGTAACGGGAAGACAACTCGGCCTGAATCAGAAGCCGCTGGTTCTGGCTGACGGCGGCCATAAGCTGCCCGGCACTGACATACTGCCCGTTCTGGACACTGATCTGTTTCACATAGCCATCTATCGGAGCACGGACAATCTGACGGTCTTCGGAAAAATTGGCTTTGACCTGTTCGTAGTTGGCCAAGGCCTTTTCGTAGATATTTTTGGCCTGCAACAGTTCCGTTTCCGATACGATTTTATCCTCAGCTAAAGCCTTCTCGCGCTCGTAGTCTTTCTTAGCTTTTTCATAGTCATTCACAATGGAAGTAACATACTGGTTTATACTATTCTCAAGCATACCACCGCTTTCTATCGAAAACAGGTATTCTCCCTTGTTTACAGCCTGTCCTTCCACTACGTTTCTTTTATCAAATGAAATTATGCCGGAAGCTTTAGCGATAATTTCCGTTTGCGCAGCCGGCGAGGGCAATATTTGAGCGACACTTGAGATAAGCTTTCCAATATTTTCTAGCTGAACCGTCTCTGTTCTGAAATCTATCAAATAGCTCTGAGTCTTTGCAAAAGCCACGGCATTAGCTGGAGACGGCATCTGCCGCTCGAGGGCATGATGAGCTTGGTGTTCATCCTCATACACCTGGACTGGCACACGGAACACATCTTCCTGCATTCCGTCTGGCAACCGAAAAGACTTCACACTGGCAAGCAGATGTCCGGTCCCGGCCTGTCCCGGCTGGAGATCAAATTCATACTGTCCAGCCCTTACCCTCTTTAAATTGTTAACGGTCAATGTTTTGTCTCCTATTTCAAGAGCAAGGTCTATTTGCGCCGAATCTAAAGGCTTAAAGTCTTCCAAACGGGAAAGATATATCAGGAAATGTGAATTGCCGCCAGCAAAAAGAGGGTCTGCTTCCGCATAAAACTCGGCATTCGGCCCGTATTGCACCAAATAAAGCCTGGCATCATGGACATGGGAGCCTCCAGCATCATGGCTGTGTCCGTGCTGCCCTTCGGTGCTGCGGCAAGCAAAAAACAAGACCGAAACTAAAATTATCAGCAATGCTTTGGTTTTCATAAGTATGGATTTTTTCCGATTACATTCGTTCATCAAGTTTCCGCTCCTCTTCCGGTTTCCAGTCCAATCCTCTCTGCCTTTCCATTCTACTTTCCCAATGCAGGACGCAGGCAAAAGCAAGACAGCCTGTACCCCACCGCAAGACGACAGGACAGTCAGGGACACCATGCCCGGATCAGGAGGAGTTCAACGGAATTGGCACGGCCTTATCCGTCAATCAGTCAAAATAAAAAAGGGGAAACCCATGGGAAATAGCAGTGTCCCGGCAAAAGAACCTAGCAAGAGGGAGGAGCCCGAAAACCGATGCCAGGCAATACAAAATCCTGATAATACGCAAGATTACATGAAATTTCCAAGCAGCCGGATACAATTTCAGGCAATGGTATCCTGACAAAATCCTCCGGAAGCTGCGCCGCTACAAGCAGAGCAAATGCATGGAAAGGAATATGGAATACCGACCGGGAAAAGTACATAGTGTTTTTCCAGCAAGGATCGTCATGGGAATGCAAGGGCGTGCAATGACGAGGGGTATCTTCTCCGGAGGCAACCAAGGAGAAACAGGCGGCATCCCGGAAGATACCCTTATTTTCATCCGCACTCTCAGCCCATTGGCATCGGGCTCTGAAAACCACCTCATGGCAATGATGGTGATGCGGCAGCACAGCATGCACCAGCATCATGATACAGGCAAAAGCAAGGGCGATACATGCTGTCTTACGTTTCATCTTCTTTACACTGATCCGCCTTAAGGCTGCAATACGGGCGCAAAGATAGG
This sequence comes from uncultured Bacteroidales bacterium, assembly GCA_944320265.1. Taxonomy (GTDB): domain Bacteria; phylum Bacteroidota; class Bacteroidia; order Bacteroidales; family P3; genus Pullibacteroides. The sequence continues at coordinate 40,415 of CALUGT010000014.1, forward strand.
TTTTTATCCATGCAATCGGGTTGCAAGATATTTCCAGAGAGTATCCAGGCAGAGTACATAAACCCAATCTGCCACTGACCGCCGGACTCAGCCGCAACGGGCCACGCCGAAACGAAGCGGAGAGCAAGAAAACGATACGGCCAGCCTTTGTTCCTTGAAACATTTTTTCATTCTTACGTATAATAGTATGCTTTCCCTAAGGGACGGAGATTCTGCAACTCAGACGGGCAACCAAGGGCCAGGCGAGCATAGGCCTTGAATTCCGTCCCGGCCTGCTTATCGGGGAATGTACCGGCTCCGCTAAAGACGATTTCCGTCAAAGGCTGTTCTGAACATCCAATCGCGATGTTTCGTCATCGGAAGAAGGGGGGGGGATCCATGCATCCGAAAGATGCGCAGAATCCGCCATGCACTCTCTCCGTGGCCATGATTCCGCCCGCTTAGCGGAAAAAAACGCTTCGGCCTGGTCAATATCAGGACCCGCCTTTGAATAAATCCGGCCTGCAAGACAAGAAAATCCAAATCCCGAGATAAAGAATGAGACAGTTAAAAATTTCGAAATCAATTACGAACCGAGAAACCGCATCTTTGGATAAATATCTTCAGGATATCGGCCGGGAAGAATTGATTTCCGCAGAAGAGGAAGTACGACTGGCGGGGCTGATCCGTATGGGCGATACAAAAGCTTTGGATAAATTGGTCAAATCGAACCTGAGGTTCGTGGTGTCGGTTGCCAAGCAATACCAAAACCAAGGGCTGAGCCTGCCTGACTTGATCAATGAAGGGAATCTGGGCCTGATCAAAGCAGCCAAACGTTTCGACGAGACCCGTGGATTCAAATTCATTTCATATGCAGTATGGTGGATCCGGCAATCCATCCTGCAAGCCCTGGCCGAACAAGCCCGTATCGTCCGCCTGCCCCTGAACCAAGTAGGGTCGCTCAACAAAATCAAAAAGGAATCGGCTCGTTTGGAGCAGAAATTCGAACGCCCGCCATCCATCGACGAGCTGGCGGAAAGCTTGCAGATGCCCAAGGAGAAGATTGCAGAAGTGCTGAACATCACCACCCGTTACGTATCGATGGACGCGCCGCTGGTACAGGATGAGGAAACCAACTTCATCGATGTATACGTGGCAGAAGATGCCCCTACCACAGACCAAGCCTTGATGAAAGAGTCTCTGTCTCGTGAAATCGAACGGGCTCTGGCTACATTGACCGAAAAGGAACGGGATGTCATCAACCTCTTTTACGGTATCGGCGGCCATCATGGCTTGACGCTGGATGAGATTGCGGCCAAATTCGATCTGACACGTGAACGAGTCCGCCAAATCAAGGAAAAGGCAATCCGTCGATTGAAAAGTTCTTCCCGTAGCAAGCACCTGAAAGCGTTCCTGGGAGAATAGACTGTTTTTGAATTCCCATACGAGGCAATCAGAACAAAGCCGAAAGTCTGATTGCCTCGTTTCATGCAGGCACGGTCCATCATAGTCAAAACGAAGCCTGTTCTTCCGCTCCCAATCCGGTAACCTGCATGATGAAATCCGCATCCATACCCATTTCCTTCAACTTCCGCGCTGTCCTGACCCGCTCTTCTCTCATACCCTCTTTCCTTCCCTCTTTCCTACCCTCTTTCATACCCTCTTTCCTACCCTCTTTCATCCCTTCTTTCATCCCTTCTTTCATCCCTTCTTCCATACCTTCTTTCATCCCTTTTGCCATACTTTCCCGTCTCGCGCAAGATATCATCGTCCGCGCCGTGCTCACCGCATCCCAATACGTATCGTACATGTACAACTGTTCCTCGCTGAACGCCGATTCCTCCAACTGCTCCACCGCCTTCCGTATCGCCTGCTCCGACAGCAAATCCGGCGATACCTCCCGCGTCTTCTCATTAATCTCCGTCAAATAACGAAGCCACAACACCTGCATCCTCTTCTGGCCGAACGTCTTGGCTTGGAACTTGGGCAACTCCACGAACACGAAACGCAAGCCCTCGATTACCTCGTGCGTCCCCTCCATCTCCACAATGCGGAAATCATGGTAGTATTCCTCCCCTTCCGAGAAAGTATCGTTCAACAGACTCAACGAATACACCGGTTGCAGGAAATCGTAAGTGCGTCCCTTCTCCATCTGGCGCACATAGGCCTTGGACGCGTTGAACAGAACCCGCTGCTTGTAGGCCGAAGTCCACAACATCTGCATCTCCACGATAAACTGGCGGCCCCGGCCATCCTGACAACGCACGTCCACGATGCTGTTTTTCCCCAAAGGGTTCTCCGGCACCAGCTCCGGCGTGAGGTATTCCACCGTCTGGATTTCTTCCTCCTCGCTCTCGAACGGAAGCATCGCGTTCAGGAAACTGACCACCAAGTCCGGGTGCTCCCCGAAGACTTTCTTGAACGTCAAATCGTTTTTCGGATCCAAATAGCGCATCATTCCTCCTTTTTTAGCTTTAGACAACAGGACGGCGGGCCGCAGGTCACGCTTCCCTCCAAACCTCTCGGCGGCAAATGTAGGCATTTCCCATTCTCTCGATGAAGAATTTAACTTAAAAAGAGTTAAAACCCGGCTCTCCGTCACCATAAAACACAAAGATCCGAAAGGACGAGAACCGCAGCAGGCACTCTAAAACTTGCCCAAGACTGGACACTCTTTTTGCTGGAATTCTGAATTTGCTATCCTATAGTGCAAATGGTACTTCTGCAAAAGCTGAAACGCGAATCAAACATCAAACAAATAAACCATGCAGAATCGAATCACGTATCCAAGATTACAGATGTGCAATCAAACATGATCCACACCGTCTGGTTGGCGAGTCCAAAAAGAAAATCCTGCACAGGATGCAGTTGCAATATAACCCTGATTGCCCCGGCTTGGTTCGACAAATACTTCTCGCTCCCTACCCATTCTTCATCCACGACAAGACCGCCTACACAAGCAGAGAACTACGCGCATCGTGGATGCCACGTCCAAGAACCTTCCGTGCATTCATAGTCCGATTAAAAGTGTACATTTGCATCAACCGCGGGAATTGTTCCTGTTTCCTCAATCGAAAAGATGATGAACCTCACTGAATTCATAAACAAGAATGTCGTTTGCCGAGAAGAAAGCCTGTTCGCACAGGACATCGAGCAAAACAAAGAATGCATCCGAAAAGAAATCGAAGGGAAAAAAATCTTGGTCATCGGAGGCGCGGGATCCATCGGGTCCTCTTTCGTCCGAGCCATCCTTCCTTTCAGGCCTGCAACGCTTTACATTATCGATTTGAACGAAAACGGTTTAGTGGAAGTGACGCGAGACCTCCGGTCTTCCTGCAATCTCTACATTCCTCATGAATACCACTCCTACACGCTTGACTTTGCCGACCCCATCCTGAAACATATCTTCAAGCAAGAAAACGGATTCGACATCGTAGCCAATTTCTCCGCTCATAAGCATGTACGAAGCGAAAAAGACCGGTTTTCCGTACAGGCCCTTTTGCAGAACAACGTCTTGAAAGCCAAGATACTACTTGACATCTTACGCACCTATCCTCCAAAACACTTTTTCTGCGTCTCCACGGACAAAGCCGCCAATCCGGTCAATGTCATGGGGGCCAGCAAAAAAATAATGGAGGACTTGATTTTTGCCTATCAGGATTCATTCTGCGTCAATACGGCCCGATTCGCCAACGTGGCCTTTTCAAACGGGTCTCTTCTGGACGGATTCCTCAACAGGCTCCAGAAAGGGCAACCTTTGGCAGCCCCGACCGATGTGGAACGGTATTTTGTCAGCCCGGTCGAAAGCGGGCAGATCTGCATGCTCGCATGCGTGCTCGGGAAAGGAGGGGAAATCTTTTATCCCAAGCTGAAAACCGAACAGATGAAAACATTCTCGTCCATCTGCTCGGCACTCTTGGAACATATCGGCTTGCGCCCGTTCTTATGCAAGACCGAGGACGAAGCAAAGGCCTACGCAAATCGGAGAAAACCGGCCGATCCGGACTATCCAGTATTTTATTTTGAAAGCGACACCACCGGCGAGAAACCTCAAGAAGAATTTTTTGTCGATGGAGAAGAGATAGACACATCCCGATTCAAGGCCTTAGGCGTGATAACCCGGCATCCGGGAAAAAGCAGGAACGACATAGATGATTTCCTCGACCACCTCTCTTCCATCTTCAACAAAGAAGATTTCAACAAAGAAGAGGTCATCGCAGCCATCCACCAGTTCCTTCCTAACTTCGAACACGTTGAAAAAGGGAAAAACCTTGATCAAAAAATGTAAGACATGGAATCTTTCAAAAACATCTGCGATTACATCCACCGACTATACAAAACAGACGATTTTGTACCTCTGAGCGTCCCTGCATTCTGCGGGAATGAAAAAAAATACCTGGAAGAATGCATCGACTCCACATTCGTTTCCAGTGTCGGCCCCTTCGTGGACTTGTTTGAAAAAAAGATTGCCGAATACACCCATTCTCGCAAAGCAGTTGTCTGTGTCAATGGGACTAACGCCTTGCATCTTGCACTGCTTCTTGTCGGCACACGCCAAGAGGACGAGGTGTTAGTCCAGCCGCTGACATTCATTGCCACCTGCAATGCTATCAGTTATATCGGTGCCCATCCTGTATTCATCGATGTGGACAAAGACACGCTCGGGCTCTCTCCCTTTGCGCTCCGGACCTGGCTGAAAGCGAACGCGGAAATCAAAAATAACGAATGCCGTAACAAATACACCGGACGCAGAATCAAGGCCTGCGTTCCCATGCACACATTCGGACATCCCGTCAAAATAGAAGCCATCAAAACAATATGCGAAGAATGGCATATCGAATTGATTGAAGATGCTGCCGAAAGCATCGGTAGCTTGTACAAAGGAAAGCATACAGGAACTTTCGGGAAAATCGGCGTGCTCAGTTTCAATGGAAACAAAACCATCACCACGGGCGGAGGCGGAATGCTGCTCTTCCAGGACGAAGCATTAGCTGCAACCGCAAAACATTGGAGCACCCAAGCCAAAGTCCCTCACCCATGGAATTTCATCCATGACCATGTGGGATATAATTACCGCATGCCTAACATCAACGCCGCCTTGGGATGCGCCCAACTGGAAAAACTGGATGAGTTCATTCGAAACAAACGGAATACAGCGAAGAAATATGCAGGGTTCTTTGCTGCATGCGACAATCCGGTTTTCTTCTCCGAACCAGAGCACTGTCAATCGAATTATTGGCTCAATACCCTCATTTTCAAAGAGCATGACCAACAACAATCCTTTTTGGAATATTCCAATGGACACGGGATCATGACACGTCCTGCCTGGGAATTGATGAATCGCCTTCCTATGTTCAAAGAGTGCCAGAAAGACGCATTAGAAAATGCCGAATGGCTTGCAGACCGCATTGTCAACATTCCAAGCAGCGTAATATTATGACAAAAACCACGTTGAACATATTATTCCTAGGAGGTGGAAAACGAGTCTCCGTTGCACGCCATTTCATCCAAGCGGGGAAGGCAGCAGGCGTTTCCGTTCATATCTTCTCCTATGAAATAGACCCGCAAGTCCCCATAGCCTGCACGGCCACAGTGATTATTGGAAAGAAATGGCGAGACCCCGGAATCATGCAGGATTTGCAAGAAACCTGCATACGATATGACATAGGGATAATACTCCCTTTCGTCGACCCGGCCATCGAGATTGCCGCGAAACTGAAGAACGGTTCTGGCAGCCCGTTCATACCCGTCTCAAGTATGGAACTCTGCCGAACCATGTTCGATAAAAGAAAAGCCCAGGAATGGTTTGAAAGCCATAATATCATGACCCCGACGGTCTATCGTTTCCGTGAGGAAGTCCTTTTCCCCGCCATCCTCAAACCCGCAACCGGCTCTGCCTCGAAAGGCATCGTCATAGCCCGCAATCAGCACGATATAGAAAAAATACCGGATTTCAATGAATACCTGGTGCAGGAATATATCGAATCCAACCGGGAATACACGGTCGACTGTTATGTATCAAGAGCAAGAGAAACCATATGCTGCATACCACGCATCCGGCTTGAGACAGCAGGCGGCGAAGCCACCAGAACAAAGACCGTGAAGCATCCCGACCTGATAAGCATAAGCAAACAAATACTGTCGGCCCCCGGCTATGAAGGGCCGATAACCATCCAATTCATAGAGGACTTGGACAAGGGAAACATCTACGTCATGGAAATAAACCCGCGCTTGGGAGGCGGCGTTGTCGCCAGCATTGCTGCGGGAGCAGATATTCCCTTGTACATCATACTCGAATGGATGGGCAGGAAAATCTCTCCATGCAACGGCTGGAAAGAAGACACGCTTGTTACACGATACCTTCAAGAAGTTGTTTTTTATGCAGATAATCATTGATTTAGACGGAACCATCTGTTCCGAAGAAAGGACTTACAGCCGCAGCCTCGCGGTCTTGAAACCGATGGCAAAAGAAACCATAAACCAGCTATACGATGCTGGACATACTATCATCATATATTCTGCACGCACGTGGATGGAATTCGAGATGACCACACATTGGCTGCATGCCAACGGCATCAAATACCATCAGCTCATCATGGGAAAACCCATCGGGGATGTCTGGATTGACGACAGAGCCATCCGCTTCAAGGACAACTGGCAAGAAATCGCAAATGAACTCAGCACAAAGGAAAAATAAAATGGAGCATACAATCATCATTGCCGAAGCAGGGGTAAACCACAACGGACAATACGGTCTAGCCGAACGACTCATACAACAAGCCCATTCGGCAGGAGCGGATTATGTGAAATTCCAAACCGCCGTTCCGGAATGCGTCATTTCAAAGTTCGCAGAAAAAGCGGAATACCAGAAACAGGAGACAGACGCTTCAGAATCCCAGCTTGAAATGTGCCGGAAACTGCATTTGCCGTTATCGGCATACAAGAGCTTGAAAGAAAAATGCGACCAAGTGGGCATCCGGTTCATTTCCACGCCTTTCGATTTACCGTCTATCGACTTGCTTGCGGACTTGCACATGGACTTTTTCAAAATTCCGTCCGGAGAAATCACCAACTTGCCCTATTTGCGCAAAATAGCCCGGCTCCATGTCCCTGTCGTCATATCCACAGGAATGTGCAGATTAGGAGAAATAGAAGAAGCGCTGCTCGTTTTCGAAAAAGAAGGCATCGGAAAAGAAATGATAACGCTTCTCCATTGCAATACTGAATACCCCACGCCATACGAAGATGTGAACTTGAAAGCCATGCACACCTTAAAGGAATGCTTCGGGACCAAGGTGGGATATTCAGACCATACCCAAGGCATCGAGATTCCTATCGCTGCCGTCGCCATGGGAGCCAGCATCATCGAAAAGCACTTCACCCTCGACAGGAATCTGCCCGGACCAGACCATAAGGCCTCATTGATCCCGTCCGAACTCAAGGCAATGGTCCAATCTATCCGCCACATCGAGCAGGCGATAGGGGACGGCATCAAAAAAGCCAGCCCATCGGAGACCAAGAATATGGACATTGCCAGAAAAAGCATCATCGCATCCAAAGACATCAGGAAAGGTGAAATCTTTTCCGAAACCAACCTGACGACTAAAAGGCCGGGGAATGGCATCTCTCCCATGTCATGGGATCATGTCATAGGGAAAAGAGCCCCGCGGGACTTCAAGGAAGACGAACTGATTACCCTGGAAAACTAAAGGCAATGAAACGGAAGATATGCGTAGCCACCGGCACGCGGGCCGATTATGGAATCCTGAGCCTGCTCATGCAGTCCATAAAATCGCATCCGGACCTGCAACTGCAAATCATAGCCACAAACATGCACCTCGTGCCTGAATACGGCTCCACCTGCCAGGAAATCGAGAAAGACGGCTTTTCCATTGACAAGAAAGTGGAAATGCTGGTAGCAGGGAACACACCCACGGCCACAGTCAAATCACTGGGACTGGGGATTATCGGCTTTTCGGATGCATTGGCGGAGCTGCTGCCAGACATCCTTGTCATACTCGGAGACAGGTATGAGATGCTAGGCATGGCATCGGCAGCCTTGTTGCTCCGGATCCCCATAGCTCATATTTCCGGCGGCGATGTCACGGAAGGAGCGTTCGATGATGCCATCCGCCATTCCATCAGCAAAATGAGTTCACTTCATTTCACTTCCACCGAAACCTACCGCAAACGGGTCATCCAATTGGGAGAAGAGCCTCAATACGTATTCAATGTCGGATCTCTCTCGATTGACAACATGAAAAGGATACGGCTATTGAGCAAAGCCGAGTTCGAGGCCTCTATCGGCTTCCGGCTGGCACCTCATAACGCGTTGGTCACTTATCATCCGGAAACCGCGACACCCGGTTCGACCGAAAAAGACTTCGGGAACCTCCTCCGATGCTTGGAGAACTTCCCGGGAAACATCATTTTTACCAAACCGAATTCCGATACCGGAAGCCGCACCATCGCGCAAATGATAGACCAGTACACCGATTCGCACAATCGTTCAAGCAAGGCTTTCATCTCATTAGGATACCAAAGATACCTTTCTGCACTCCAATTCATGGATGTGGTCATTGGGAACTCCTCCAGCGGCCTTGTCGAAGTCCCCAGTTTCCATATTCCGAGCGTCAATATCGGGAACAGGCAAAAAGGACGGTTGCACGGAGACAGTGTCATCGATTGCGATTCTTCCGTACAAGGCATACAAGCCGCCCTGCAACAAGCCCTGTCTCCCGAGTTCCGGAAGAAGGCGGCACATGCATGCAACCCATACGAACAAGAAAACACCATCGACTCCATCCTGGCAGTTCTCCTGAACACGCCAGACGAAATATTGCATAGGCAGAAAAGATTCAACGACATACATTTATGATTAGCAATCTGAACGATTACACAATAAAGAGCAATGCCAGCATACTGGATGCGCTGGAAAAACTTAACGCCAACCCGACGTATACCCTCTTTGTCATTGACCATGACAATCGCATGATCGGCTCATTGACTGACGGAGATATACGGAGAGGGCTCTTGCAAGGGCTGGCCTTGGAATCCCCCGTTTGCAATTTCTGCCACAAGCAATTCCATTACCTTGGCAGCGAACAACCGTCCCCTTGCTATATAAAGGAACTGAAAGAACTGGATATCAATCTCGTCCCCATCCTGTCAGAAGATCACAGAATAATCAGGATCATCAATCTCCAGAACATCCGCAATATCCTGCCCATCGATGCTGTATTCATGGCCGGAGGCCGAGGAGAACGACTCAGGCCGCTGACGGACACCACCCCCAAACCTTTGCTGCCATTGGGCAAGAAACCTATCATCGCACACAACATAGAACGAATCCGGCAATACGGAATCTCGAAACTGTACATCTCCATCCGGTATTTAGGTTCCATGATAAAAGAACGCTTCAAGGATGGAAGCGGAACAGGAGTAGAGATATCGTACATCGAGGAAGATGCTCCCTTAGGAACCATCGGGGCCGTCAGCCTGGTTCCGCATTTCAGCAATGACACAGTCCTTGTAATGAATTCCGATTTATTCACCAACATCGACTTGGAGGAATTCTATTTCCATTTCAAGGAAACCGGTTCGGACATGGCCGTAGCCGCTATCCCGTATAACATTTCCGTCCCATATGCCGTCATGGAAGTAAACAATACCGATATAGTTTCCTTCAAGGAAAAACCAACATATACTTATATGTCCAACGGTGGAATATACCTCATCAAAAGAGACATTCTGGAGAAAATCCCCCACAACACACGTATGGACGCGACTGACTTGATCCAGAATCTGTTGAATCAAAAGAAAAAAGTCACCTATTTCCCCATCATCGGATATTGGATCGACATCGGGAAGCCGGAAGATTATAAGAAAGCACAGGAGTTCATCACCTATATAGAGAAAAGATGAAAGCTTCAGCGCGAGATCGGGCGGCCTGATCTTGCAAATAGGGGACTGGCCGATCTTCACCGCGTTTCCCCTCTTTCAGGCGGCTCCATGAATCAGGCCGAGGCGATCCGCTATGTGAACGGAATCTCAGAAGATGTCTGTATTTGCTTGTCCGGCCATCGGGAAGGGATTCCGAAGGATGGAACTTCCCCGGACATCGGCTTCTCCGACTCTCCCTCCGTCTCGTCCATATCCGAGCAGGGATGCCTTGATATGGCTCCCGACTGAACGGAACTTCGGATACGCCCCGGCAGAAGAGCAAGAAAACTCATGAAAACCGCCCGTGAAAATTCATCCTTTCCAGGATGGCAAGGAATCCCGGACAGATTCCCGGCTTCGCCGACAAGCGAATATCATTAAAACCGAATAAAAGAATGAAGACGCTTTTCCTAATACCGGCACGAGGCGGTTCAAAAGGAATCCCTCATAAAAACATCAAGGATTTTGCCGGAAAACCACTGATACTTTATGCAGTAGATCAAGCCCTGTCCCTGGCCGATACCAACGACATCTGTGTCAGCACGGATGACAAGGAAATCAAATCTGTCGTGGAAAGCTACGGAGTCCCGGTACCATTCCTTCGCCCTGCCGAACTGGCAACCGACCAAGCCGGCTCATACGAAACCATGCTTCATGCCTTGGACTTTTACCAGAAAAAAGGCATACGCTATGATACGCTGATCCTGCTCCAGCCTACTTCTCCCTTCAGGACTGTCAGGCACATCCAAGAAGCGCGGGGTCTGTATGAAAGAATTCCCGGATGCGACATGGTAGTTTCAGTCAAAGAAGCAGAAAGCAATCCCTACTATGCCATGTACAAGGAAAACGAAGACGGATACCTGCAGCCTTTGTCCAGCAAAAGATACACCCGGAGGCAAGACTGCCCCGCCGTATACGAATACAATGGTGCCGTATACGTCATCCGGACAAGTTCCCTGCGGCAAAGTCCGCTGTCGGGATTCAGGAAAATCGTCAAATACAAGATGGATGCCATAGACAGCATAGACTTGGACACTCCTTTAGACTGGATGTTCGCGGAATTCCTCCAACATCGGAAAATGGAATAAAAAACGCAAGCAAGATACCTGACGCGGCCTTGCTTCCGGGAATCCCGCCATCCGCACAGACAGAATCGAGAGGTGCCGGGCAAACACGGAGCGGGCAAAAGGAAATCCTTGGCTCTGCGCATAGCTTTCATTACCTTTGCCGGCACAAACGTTGCGAAACAAGGCAACTTTCGACAAGATGGCAAAAAACGCATTGGAAAAAACCTTTCGAGCATTCGCCTCCTTTGGCAAACTCTTGACCAGCATAGCCAAAATCATAGTCCTTTCTAAAAAAAACAGCCCGGTTCCCGTTTACGCGGGCAAGGATATCGTTATCATGGGGAACGGCCCATCCTTGTCCGGCACTATCCGCGACGGGAAGGATTTCTTCAAGGGAAAGCTCCTTTTTTCGGTCAATTTTGCCGCAAAATCACCATACTTCACGGAATTAAAACCGGATTTCCACATTCTGGCAGACCCGGCATTCTTCACGGAACCGAAGCATTTTGGAATCTTTGAAACGATGGCCGAAAACATACAATGGCCTCTCAGGCTGTTCTTACCGGCTTCTGCAAAGAAAATCAACGGATGGATGGAATGCAAGCGCAAATTGGAATCGAACCCGAATATCAGCATCGGTTACTTCAATATGACCAAGATAGCCGGACCGGCATGGTTCATGGACAAAGCGACCATGAAAGGCTGGGGCGGACCGGCTCCCCGCAACGTGATGATTCCCGCAATTGCCTTGTCTTTACGGATGAAATGCCCGAATATTTACTTGGCCGGAGCCGACCACTCTTGGATAAAGGACATTTCCATCAATGAAAAGAATGAAGTCTTGCTGAATGACAAGCATTTCTACGACCAAGACACGCAAGGGAAAGAGGTCAACTACAAGACGGTCAAGTTAAGCCAAGTATTAGGCAGCATCAGCATCGCCCTGCATTCGTATGAAATACTGGACCAGATTGCACGGAAGCACAATCGGCACATATTCAACATAAGCCCCGGATCGTTCATCGATGCTTTCGACCGCATGAAGCTCCCAACGGAAAATTCAATCTGAGACCCAAAATCCCAATTCCTGATCCCGTGGACAATCAATCTCTAAAATCAAAAGGAGCCAAAGGATTCATCTGGTCTGGAATCAACACTTTCTCCCACCAGTTAATCAACATGCTCTTAGGCATCTTGCTAGCACGGATGCTCGATGCGGCGGACTATGGAATGATGGGAATGCTCCAAATATTCGTAACCATCGCGACCACACTGCAAGAAAGCGGGCTTACCGCAGCTATCGTCAACAAGAAAGAACTCAAGAAAGTCGACTTGGATTCTGTTTTCCTCTTCAACATTGCCATCAGCCTTTCCCTGTACATAATATTGTTCCTCTGCGCCCCTTGCATCGCTCGCTTCTACGACACGCCCGAATTAGCCCCGCTATCCCGATTCGTCTTCCTAGGATTCATCTTTGTGGCATTAGGGAATGTCCCTTACGCCATTCTATTCAAAAAGCTTGACAACAGGAAACTTACTATAGCAAATCTCATCGCGGCACCGCTTTCCGGCAGCATCGGAGTCATCATGGCCTTCCACCAGATGGCCTATTGGGGATTAGCCGTGCAGAATGTCTCCTACTTCTTAATCCGGGCCATCCTGCTGACATTCTTCGCCAAATGGAAATTTTCCGGCACTTTTTCATGGAAGCCATTAAAAGAAATGCTCGGATTCAGCGTCAAGCTACTCATAAGCAGAATCACGGATGCCATAAACAGCAACATCATGGTTGTCCTTCTGGGAAGATTATTCAACAAAACGGACTTAGGATTCTATAACCAAGCAAACAAATGGACTTTCATGGGATACCAAGTCCTGACAGGCACAATCAATGGAATCGCCCAGCCAATATTCAGCCAATCGATACAGAATACCAGTCTCGACCTATCAATAGTATTCAGGAAACTGTTGCGCCTGACCGCATTTGTCTCCTTTCCATGCATGTTCGGGTTATCCCTGATATGCCCGGAATTCATCAGACTGACTATCACCGAAAAATGGAACAACAGCATCCCACTGATGCAAATCCTATGCGTGGCATCATCTGCCTTGCCCATCATCAACCTTTATAGCAACCTGATCATAAGCAAAGGGAAATCCTCCCTGTTATTATGGAATTCCATCTTCCAGGCTGTATTCAACCTGTGCCTGATAATCTACATCTCAAGGTTCGGCCTGCATGCCATGGTCATCGCCAATGCGGCATCGACTGTCTTATGGGTCTTCATCTGGCATTATTATGCATGGAGAATAATCAAGATAAGATTCACATGCATCATGAAAGACATACTCCCTTTCTGCATCATCGCGGCATTTTCCATGTACATGGCAGGATGGGTCACATTACCCATAGAAAATGACTTGATCCGGATGCTCTGCAAAATCCTCATCGGGGCTTTTATTTACCTCCTCTCCATGAGGTTGCTAGGAGCAAAAATATACAAAGAAGCCAAAGGGTATGTATTCAATTCTATCAAACAGCGACTGCACCGCAAGCACCTATAGAAGATTACCCGCCGGCTTCGGCAATGGCCTCAGAACTGTCAGATAGCCATAAGCTTTCTTCGCGGCCAACCACACCTTTTGCTTGAAAGAGAACCCGCTGCCGCACAAACTGGCTTTCGCTGAAATATCGGCATCCGACCAACCCGGATGCCTCTCCCTCAATCTTGACAAAGCAGATTCCCGCATCCTGGCTGCCGCTTCGGATTCATCCTGCACAGGCCTCATTCCCAATACCCCAAGCCATTTAAGATAATGGGCGTCGCAGGCAAGCTTGAGATTGGAGAGCGCATTCGCGTCATTCCCTGTTCGGGACAAATAGTCAATAAACCTTTCCCTCACAGTCACGGGATCCTCCTTCAACCCGCCGGCCCCTGTCCAGAACGAAGAAGAGTGCTTGACATACACCCCCATGATTTCAGGGAAATAATGTATCTTCCCTTTTGTTGCCTGTATCAAAGAAAAAAGATAGTCGCCAGAATTCGTCCCCATGGTCCAGTCCGGAAGCTCCGGCAAGTTCTCCTTCCTTTCCAACACGGACGAATGCGTAATGAAGTTCTTCACCGCCAAATCAGCCAACGTGAAATCTGATTCAGCCAACCTTTCCCCAAGATATTTGAACCCTGTATCGGCATACCAATTCAGGACACGATGGAAGCAAAGAGAGGTTTCAGGATGGGATTCCATGTAATCCACCATTTTCTGCAACTTCCTCGGATCAGTCCAATAATCATCTCCATCGCATACAGCCACGTATTTTCCTTTGCAGTGATGCCACGTAGACTGGTAATTACGCGAAAGGCCCAAATTACGCTCATTCCTGACCAACCGTATTCTGCCAGGGAACCTTTCCTTCCATGCACAACATTTCGCATAGGTATCATCCGTGCTTTGATCTTCTCCTATGACTAGTTCCATGCTGAAATCGGTATTCTGACCCATCACCCCGGCAATAGCGTAATCAATGTATTTGCCAACATTGTAAGCTATCATCATCACGCTTACCACTACGTCCTGACTCATATCCATTTTAATTTCTAATTCCATGAAAATCACAAAACAAACAGAGTTCCTGCCGGCAATCAATTTGCCTCAGCAATGTTTTTTTGCAAAACGTATTCATAAATATCCCTGTAACTGCCTGCTATCTTCTCCTCCGAATACTGCTTCTCTACTTTATCCCTGCATGCCCTTGCCATCCCGGCATACTCGGCATCGGACAATGCCAAGAGCCAAGAGATACCTGAAACCAGATCATCGACATCCTTGTAACGTGCTACGTATCCATTTCGCTTATGATCAATCATTTCCGGAATTCCCCCGACCTCAAAACCTATGCAGGGGACACCGCAAGCCATCGCCTCCATGATCATGTTAGGCAAATTTTCAAACAAAGAAGGCGTGAAAAAGAAATCGACAGCATTATACAAACGAACCAAATCCTCCTCAGAAGACACATAATCATATCCGTTCACCACAAAAGGAACAACAGCTTGAATCGAGGAAGCACCATCCCCGATTGCCACTATCTCGAATCTCTGCATCAAATCCGGACGCAATTCACCAAGCCGGGCAAATGCCTTGACCATATAATCAAAGCCCTTCCGCCAGTCCGTAACCTTCACAGCACCGACCAAGACCAACTTCTTATCCAAGGGGAGACGGCACAGGGCCCGGCAATCACTCTTCAGAAGAGGCTTGAATGAAGCGACATCAATAGGGTTAGGAATAGCCGTAACTTTCTGGTTCTCCATAATCCCGCTACTCATCACGTTCGATTCCAGCCAATGACTGCAGGTAACGTACAAGACGGGATGCTGCCGGTTCATGTCCTTCTTCCGAAGGAAAACCCGATTGGACAAATCCTTTTTGCGCCGATGGGCCAGCAAAGGGCAAAGGCCGCAAGCTTGCCGGAAGGCAACGCAATCACCTGTGCTATGGCAAATCCCGGTCGATGCCCACTGATCGTGCATCGTCCACACAACCGGCTTCCCGCTCCGCAAGACCTTCCGCAAGTCTCTCAAGCTCAGCATTCCCTGGTTTATCCAATGCAAATGGATAACGTCCGCTTCCTTGAAACAATCCAAGCGGGTTATGTCCGATCCCGTGAAAGAAGGATCTATATCGAACAGCCTTTTCCTGGAGAAGGCATTCAACAAGAATATCAAAAACCTTTCAAATATGAAGTTATACTTTTTCCGCCATTTCCCTGGCACTTCCAGCACCTCCGGATCAGCCGTAATCTTATTATTGACCAGCATCCTGGCCTTCACCCCGTTTTTATTCAACGCCTTCATGAGGCGATTCGCTGCGACAGCGGCACCCCCGACACGTTCCGACGTACTGACAATAAGAACCTTCATAACAAATCCACCTCTGTATCAAACCATGCCCACGTACAAGCAAGGGGAACCGTCCAACACTGTCCCACCCCAAGATAAATGAATCCACAGAACCGGATTCGGGGTGAATAAATTTCAAACAGTTCCTTGCCATCGCAAAAGTAACTTATTTTCTCTTATACATGGATTTGAAGAAATCGCCTCCAGAGCATCCATAGATGGCTAACATCCTAAATCCTTGATTTCAAAGCCGGAAAAAGCCTTTCCGGAAACCAAATCCGCCCCGAGCCGCCTGAGCCTATTTGCCGGATCCATCGGGAACCATAAGCTAAGCAAGGCACGGGCATCCTAATGCAACAGACTATTATTGTTTTACATATACAGAATATTAACCATCAATAGCTCATATCAACATCCATTAACTATTTCCGTTACCCAAGTCCAGATGCCACAGCGAAGAATATGCCCCAAAATACCCGTAATGGAATTTTCGTACTTTTGCATCACTGAACATGAATTGCATTCAGCATGAGAATTTATTTTTTCGGAGTCCATTTCGATCCCGCCAACATACCTCATGGATACGCTGTCCTTGCCGAAGGACTGAACAGCTTGGGCCATACCTGCCTTGGGAACACGAATAAAATGAAACCCTCAATAGACAGCGATTACATTATCCATGCATCCGGCAGCACAAAGGATGCAGACGTCATTCTCATTGACTCCACATTCTGCCTCTTTACCGACTTGGGCGACACAATAGGAAAACTATCCAAAGAAAACGCTTCGACACCTATTGTCATGATTGATGAATCCGACGGGCTTCGCACTCCCGGGTTCGGGAAAAAGGCCAGAGAATGCGCCTTGGTCCTGAAAACCCACTACAATAGGAAAATGAAATACCCGGGGAATTTCGTACCATGGCAATTCGGCATAGCGAACCGCATGATAGACGCAATCAAGCCCCTGCCCCTCACAGACCGCCAATCCGCTATTTCTGTCAATTTCCGGGCGAAGCACCAACTGAGGGATCATATGAACAAACTGGTTCTGCCCATTGTCGAGAAGCATTTGAAACTCGATACGAGAACCGATGAAAACAAACCGGACAATTTTTCCCCCAATGACCGTTTCTTGTTTTATCAAGCCAATGGCCGCCACAACCCCTTCTACTACCAGCGTCTCCCGCAAAGCCTGTTCGTAGCCGCCTACGGCGGGGTCTTTTGCCTTCCCTTCGGCAACCATGACAAATACACGGCGAAAATCTGCCGCATGATCAACCATGCCATCCCGCTGTTCAAATACGACCGTGTAAGGCAATGGGATTCCTGGCGTTTCTGGGAGTCCATGCTTGCCGGATGCATAGCGCTCCATGTGGACTTGGAAAAATTCGGCTGCGAGTTACCGGTCATGCCGGTCAACTACCAGCACTATGCGGGCATCGACCCCTACCATCCGGAACTCTTCAGGGACTGGTTCGAAACGGCCATGGAAGAATGGAAGCAAGGCAAACCTGGCATGCTCGAAAAGATATCAGTCCAAGCCAGAGCGTTCACATTGGAAAACTACGCTTCCCCTGTTGTAGCGGAACGGTTCCTGAAACTGATCGAAGCCCTGTAAAAGGCCGATGGAAATACCTTCGGCAAGCTCTCCAGGATGCTTCCGCCTTGCATCCCCGGAGCATGGAGCAGGCATCGGCTTTCTCGAAGCCCGCCAAAGAGTTTCCTGCGCTCCGGACAAGCAGAAAGGCTGTCTCCTTGGAATCTGCCCAAATTTATTTGCCCAGGCCATCGGGAGAGAATTCCGACAAACCGGGCATTGCCGAGATTCCTCCTCGGCCTGATTCGTGGAATCCGCCTAAATCCGAAACAGGCCCTCACTTAACACCCAGCTTGTTCAGTTCCCGTTGGTAAGCACGGGCATTGGCCAAATGCCTGGCATAAGAAGTCGCGAAGACATGACAACCGGAAAAATCCGGTTTAGCGCAAAAATACAAGTATTTGGTTTGCTTGTTCTCCAAAACGGCATCGATCGATGAAATGGACGGCGTGCAGATAGGCCCTGGAGGCAAGCCTCTTTCCTTGTAGGTATTATACGGGGATTCAACCGCCAAGTGTTCTTTGAGAATCCGTTTCAAGCCAAAATCGCCCACTGCATACTTGACCGTAGGGTCGGCTTGAAGCAGCATCCGCCGCCGCAACCGGTTCAGATAGACCGAAGCGATATCCGCCCTCTCGTCTTTCTTGTTGGTTTCTTCTTCCACAATCGATGCCAGCGCAATAATTTCCAAACGATTCATTTTCATGCTATCAGCCATGGCCCGGCGCTCGCCATCCCAAAAATCATTCAATTCCCAGTACATGCGCTTGAAAAACGTCTCAGCATCCGTATCCCAGAAACAATAATACGTATTCGGAATAAAGCAACCCAGGACATTGCCGGGATTCACCTGCAATGCCGATCTTGTCGCCGAATCAGCATCCTCGAAAGCATACGAGAACCGGCTCAGGAAAACCGAATCACGCAAGACCTCGGCTATCGAGGCCGAATCGGCTTCGATCCGCTTGGAAACAATGGCCGCCAGCTGCCCGATGTCACGGATTTTGTTGAACGTAATCCGCACCTCGTCTTGATCGCCAGCCCGGAGCTTGTCGACAACTGCCAAAGCCGTAATCCCTCTATCCAGCACATAACGGCCCGGCTTCACTGCTTCCGGATATCCCTTGACACGGGAAAGGAACTCGAACTTGAACATCTGGACATTGCCGCTTGCCCGCAAACTGTCTTGAACCTGCGCATAACTTGCCCCTGTCGGGATAAACAATTCCGTCCGGGCTTTCACAGCCGACCCCATCCCGATAGCAGCCACGCAGACCATCAAGCCGAAAATAAAGACTGCCAGAACATACAGGCCGACTTTCAATTTCCTGCTAAAACGTTTCCGGTTCCCTGTGCCATAAACTGAACCGTAATACGCATTCGGACGATGCCGTCTTTTCCGAGGTTTCCTGACTTTCATGGTTTCACGATATTATAAGGACTGCTCTAAATTCTCGCAATCTTGAAAAAGCCAATTTCCAGGAGCTGTTTTGAATTCGCCTGCATAGGTCACCGGGATGAAACCGAAGTACTCCGTACCTGAAAAGCGAATCCGCCGATACCCCACTGCCTCGACTGATCCCGAACCACCGGAGCAATCTTGGATGTACGCCGGCTGTGCTTGGCCCGTTCACGGAATCCGGCTGGAAACAGCTTTTCAAGCACAGAACGGCGGCACAAGGCAGAACCTACCGTATCACCATCCCTACCGCAGCATCCTTCGCCGGCTCCACAAAACAAAGCCTGCCGTCCGGATTCTCGCTCATCAGAATCATGCCGTGCGACTCTATTCCTTTGAAATCCCTCGGTGCCAGATTGGCCAGCAGGCAAACCTTGCGCCCCACGACTTCTTCCGGTTTATAATACTCGGCAATGCCGCTCACCACGGTACGGGTATCGATGCCGGTATTCAAAGTCAGCTTCAAGAGCTTCTTGGTCTTTGCCACCTTTTCAGCGGCCGTAATCTCGGCCACCCGCAAATCCATCTTGCCGAAATCCTCAAAGCTTACCGCTTCTTTCTGAGGTTCATAGTTCGGCTTGGCATTCTTCTTGTTGGCTTCCTTGATAGCCGCCAGCCGATCCAATTGTTTCTGGACCACATCGTCCTCAATCTTTTCGAACAGGAACTCGGCTGGATTCAGCAGATGCCCGCCTTCCAACAACTCTTCTTTCTCTGCCGCATCCCACCCTGATTTCTCCGTATTCAGAATACGGCACAGTTTCTCAGCGGTAAACGGCAGGAAGGGTTCGCACAAAACCGCCAGATGCGCCGCAATCTGCAAAGAAATATTCAAGACCACCTTGACACGTTCCGGATTGGTCTTGAACACCTTCCACGGCTCATTGTCGGTCAGATACTTGTTTCCAAGACGAGCCAGATTCATCAACTCGTTCAGGCCTTCCCTGAAACGGTAGTGTTCCAGACTGTCGGCAATCCGATCCGGGAAAGCGCACATCTCGCGCAGGCATTCCTTGTCGGCTTCCGTACAAGCAGTTTCCGATACCGAAGGAACCTTGCCTTCAAAATACTTATGCGTCAAAACCACGGTCCGGTTTACGAAATTTCCGAAAACAGCCAGTAATTCGTTATTATTTCTCGCTTGGAAATCCTTCCAAGTGAAATCGTTGTCTTTGGTTTCCGGAGCATTGGCCGTAAGCACGTAACGCAGTACATCCTGCTTCCCGGGAAAATCTTCCAGATACTCATGCAGCCAGATGGCCCAGTTGCGGGAAGTGGAAATCTTGTCCCCCTCCAGATTCAAGAATTCGTTAGCCGGCACATTGTCAGGCAATAGATACGAGCCTTCCGCTTTCAGCATGCAAGGGAAAATGATGCAATGGAAAACAATATTGTCCTTGCCGATGAAATGCACCAATTTGGTTTGGTCGTCTTTCCAATATTTTTCCCAATCCTCTGGCAACAATTCTTTTGTGGCCGAGATATAACCAATCGGGGCATCGAACCATACATAAAGCACCTTCCCTTTGGTATCCGGCAGCGGAAGAGGCACGCCCCAATCCAAGTCGCGGGTCACGGCACGAGGCTGCAAACCCAAGTCGATCCAAGACTTGCACTGCCCGTAAACATTAGGCCGCCAGTCGTCCCGATGCCCTTCCAGAATCCATTCCTTCAAGAAATCCTCGTAGCGGTCCAAAGGCAGATACCAATGCTTGGTTTCTTTCTTGACTGGCGTGCTGCCGCTAATCGTGCTTTTAGGATCAATCAATTCATCCGGACTCAATGCCGAACCGCATTTCTCGCACTGATCCCCGTAAGCGCCTTCGCTATGGCAATGGGGGCAAGTCCCTGTGATGTAGCGGTCGGCCAAGAACTGATGCTGTTCCGTATCGTAATACTGCATCGATGTCTTCTCGATGAAACAGCCTTTGTCGTAAAGTTCCTTGAAAAAAGCCGATGCCGTGGCCTCATGCATCTTACTGGAAGTCCGCGAATAAATATCGAACGAAATGCCGAATTTCTCAAAAGAGTCCTTGATCAATGTATGATAATGGTCCACAATGGCTTGCGGTGTGGTATGCTGCTTGAGGGCCTTGATTGTGATTGGAACACCATGTTCATCCGAGCCTCCGATGAAAAGCACATCCCGTCCCCGGCTGCGAAGGTAGCGCACGTAAATGTCGGCAGGCACGTACACGCCTGCAAGATGCCCTATGTGGACAGGGCCATTGGCATAAGGAAGCGCGGAAGTGACCGTATAGCGTGCGGGCGTGCTTCCTGATTTGAAAATAGGCGTCTTGTTTTCAACGCCTGTTTGTTGAGAATTCATATCTGTATTCGGTTTCGACACCTGTTATTTCCAATAACTTTGCTTTATCCGCGCATAGCAGGCGCACCCGCCCTCATTGGAAGGCTTCGCGGAAAGCTGGCCGACCTCGGCATACTCCGGGAAAGCCTGCCGGGATTTGCATTGCGTCCCGCTTTCGCTATCGTTGGCTGCGCCGAAGCCTCTACGCCTCAACCCTCCTCGAGCAAGTCCGGGACGGTATTCGGCTCAAACGGGGCTTTGGATGCGTCCCGTCAGAGCGAACCGAGCAAGCCCGGTTTGCTCTGCGCCCGACTTTCGCTATCTTTGCAAGCCCGCACCTGAAGATGGCTGATGCCCCGGCATGCATTTTGCAAATTTATGGCAAATAAGGGAAACACCCAACACCTTGCCCCTATGCGCCTCATACGCAGGCGGCAAAGGATGCCGTGCGGAAATTCAATCCGGAAAAGCTAATGAGCAAAAACAAGAAATACATCTCCACCTCGCTTCTCTTGGCCCTGATCGGTATCATCCTGATTAGCCCTATCCCATGGAATCATGCCCATAGCAATTCCAAGGAGGACATTGCCTCCTTCCAGGTTTCCCATGCCTCGGGCGACACCACCTGCACGCAAGTCCGTTTGTCCAGCCAGGAAGACTCCTGCAAAGCGCAGGAAATAGACCGGCTCCTGACCGCCGCCTACAAGAAAGGCCGGTTCAGCGGACAGGTTCTCTACGCCGAACAAGGCAGGGTCATCTACAAGAACTGCTTCGGTTTTTCCAATATCCGCGCCCGCCGCGATTCCATCAAGCCGACGAGCGCCTTCCAGCTGGCATCGCTCTCAAAGCCTTTCACCGCGGTGGCCGTGATGCAGCTCTACCAGCAGGGCAAGCTTGACATCGACACGACCGTCAAGACCTACATGCCGGATTTCCCGTTCGAAAACATCACAATCAAGGAGCTCTTGCAGCATCGTTCCGGACTACAGAACTATATCTATGCAGCCGAGAATTTCTGGCCTGACAAGGAGAATCCTTTGCAAAACAGCGACCTCGACAAGCTAATGGGCACTTACGCCCAGCGTCTGGATTTCAAACCAGGCAGCCGTTTCCGCTATTGCAACACAAACTATGCCTATCTGGCTCTCCTTGTGGAAAAAATATCCGGGGAAAGTTTCGAAAAGTATTTTGAAGAAAACATTGCCAAGCCGCTGCAAATGCGGAACACTTTCGTCTACAACGCGCAAAACCCTCAGGAAGACAGAAATATGGTAAGAGGCTATTCTTACTCCCGCCGTACCGGGTTCTACCAACGCAGACCCGATTACCTTGACGGGGTGGTGGGAGATAAAGGATTGATGTCGAACGTGGAAGACCTGTTCCGCTTCGACCAGGCCCTCTACAGCGACGCTTTCTTGGCCGATAGCATCCGCGAACTTATGTTCACGCCAGCTGTCCCGCTCAGCGAACGCCACGAAAACGACTACGGATTGGGATTCCGCGTCAAACAGGAATCTCCCGGGCACCAAATAGTCTACCACAACGGCTGGTGGAAAGGCTTCCGTTCCTATTTCATCCATGATTACCAACGGGAACGGACGCTGATCTGGCTTGTCAACCGGAGCGATGTGACAATAAACCCGTATATCGAGAAAATATTCGATATCGCTGTTTCATTCAGCGATGCCGAACTGGCCGAGGAAACGAGAGCAAACCATTCAAAAGACCTGGACGAAGCTTTCGGATCCTGATCCGGCAGACTCTCCAGGGGGACATGCCCGGAATCAAGCCCCGGCAGTATCCCCCGGCCAAACAACAAAACCATGGGATTCTCTTCAACACAGTCCTTGCCCGACCATCTCCACTTCTACAAGTACCAAGGAGCCGGCAACGATTTCATATTGTTAGACAACCGGAACCAGGAATATTCCGCATTGAATTACCGGCAGATCGCCTTGCTTTGCGACCGCCGGTTCGGCATAGGGGCCGATGGCTTCATGATGCTGGAGCAACATGAGAACTACCCGTTCTGCATGTCCTTTTTCAATTCGGACGGGATGCCGGGAAGCATGTGCGGCAATGGTGGACGTTGTATCTGCGCATTTGCGAAAGACCTTGGCATCGTAGGAGATACGATGTTCAAATTCTGGAGCAGCGACGGAGAGCACGAAGGGACGATCCTTTCCAAACTGGGCAGCCAGTACTTGGTCCGGATCAAAATGCGCGATGTGAGCATGTACGCCAGACATGAAGAGAGCGATATCTATCTGATAGACTCGGGCTCACCGCATTATGTAAGCTTTGTCCACGATTGTGAAACCGTGGACGTGACCAAAGAAGGCAAAAAAGTGCGGTTTTCCAAAGATTTCCCGCACGGAATCAATGTCAATTTTGTGGAACAACAAGGTTCGTCACTCAAAGTCAGGACATACGAACGAGGCGTGGAGGACGAGACTTTCTCCTGCGGGACAGGGGTGACAGCCTCTTCGATGGCCTTTGCAATCAAGGAGGATTTCGGGACAGGGCATCACACGGTGAACCTTTCCACAAAGGGAGGAAACCTGCAGGTCGACTTCCTGCTGAACCATGCGCCGGCCTCTGTGCTGAACAAGCCGCCGATGACGGAAGATTCGGTACCCAAGCACTTCAAGGCTCTGTACAACATACTATTTTCCCAAGTCCATCTGGAAGGCCTGGCCACATTTGTGTTCGAAGGCGATATCCGGATTAGCTTTTAACGTATCCTGTGTCTGATAGCGACTGAAAACGAATGGAAAACAAGAACAATTTGCTGTTCAGAGCCATGGAACCCGGGGACGAGTATCTTTTGTTCGAGATGGAGAACCGCCCGGAAGCGTTCCGATTGGGGGAAACACGGGTACCCTACTCCTTGGATTATCTCAGACATTTCGTAGAATCTTCTCTATCAGACAATTTTATCTCTTCGGGACAACTCCGGCTGATTGTCTGCCAGCCTCCCGCACCCAACTCGCGCAGGAAGACTCTTACCGGCAAGCCTCCTGCCGGGCCGGACAATCCGGATCATGCAGAAACTGCCGCAAACCGACATGCATCCGCCAGAGCATGGTCTCTCCCTCCGATAGGCATCTTGGATTTTTTCAACTACGAGGCCCTGCATCTGCGAGCAGAAATCGGAATCCTGCTATTTCCCGAAAGCCGGCATCAGGGATTAGGCGAAAAAATCCTTGCCCAAGCGTGCAGCTACGCTCGAAACCAATTAAATTTGCACCAGCTTTACGCCCAAGTCCGGACAGACAACCCGGCAAGCCTCAAGCTTTTCGAGAGTTGCGGCTTTGACCGTTGCGACTACCGCAAGGATTGGATCCGGGCAGGGAACCGCTGGATAGACATAATTGGCCTGCAGCGGATTCTGGGATAAACGAGCAACCTTCGCGCTCGAGGCTTCCTGCGCGAAGTCCGGCATCATGAAGATGCAGGATATTGCCACAGGCGAGGTGAAAATATAGAATCAGCATAAGATGAACACAAAAAGGAAAGTCAGAGTCCGCTTCGCTCCCAGCCCCACCGGGCCCTTGCACATAGGCGGCGTGAGGACAGCATTGTTCAACTACCTGTTTGCCAAGCAACACCACGGGGAATTCCTTCTCCGCATCGAAGACACCGATTCGAGCCGTTTCGTGCCGGGAGCCGAGGAATATATCATCGAGGCTTTCCAATGGCTGCATATCCCCTTTGACGAAGGGGTCGGCATCGGCGGCCCCCACGGCCCTTACCGCCAGTCGGAACGCCGCGGCATCTACCGCCAGTATGTGAAACAGCTTCTGGATTCGGGTCATGCCTACTACGCTTTCGATACGCCGGAGGAACTGGATGCGATGCGCAAACGTTTGGAAGAGAGCAAGTCGAGCAGTCATCAGTACGATGCCACGACCCGGATGCAGATGAAGAACTCGCTGAGCCTGCCCGAAGCCGAAACCAAAGCCTTATTAGAAGCTGGGGTACCCTACGTGGTGCGCATCAAAATCGACCCAGGGCAGACCATCACGGTTCACGACATGATCCGGGGCGAGGTAACGGTGAATTCCGATATTCTGGACGACAAAGTGCTGTACAAGAGTGCCGACGACCTGCCCACCTACCATTTGGCCAACATCGTGGACGACCATTTGATGGAAATCTCGCACGTAATCCGGGGCGAGGAATGGCTGCCGTCCGCGCCGCTGCACGTGCTGCTTTACGAATACTTGGGCTGGAAGGACACCATGCCGGGCTTCGCGCACCTGCCGTTGCTTCTCAAGCCGGACGGCAACGGCAAGCTGAGCAAGCGCGATGGGGATCGTTTGGGATTCCCCGTATTCCCTCTGGCTTGGACCGACCCCAAAACAGGCGAAAAGAGCAGTGGCTATCGCGAAAGCGGTTATTATCCTGAAGCCGTTGTCAATATGTTAGCCTTCTTAGGCTGGAATCCGGGAACGGAACAGGAAATCTTCAGCATGGACGAGCTGATTCAAGCTTTCCAATTGGAAAAGGTCAGCAAGTCGGGAGCCAAGTTCAACTTAGAAAAGGCGCATTGGTTCAACCACCAATATCTTCAAAAGCAAAGCGATGCCAGCTTTGTAGAAATCCTGAGGAAACGAGCGGGCGAAGCCGATATGCGCGGTGGCCTGACTCGCAAGGCGGATTCTTTTTCGGATGCCGAATTGGAAAAGATGGTCGGATTGGTCAAGGAACGCCTCACTTTCCCGCAGGAAATCTGGGATCAGACATACTTCTTTTTCAACACGCCGGAAAGCTATGACGAGAAAGTGGTCAAGAAACGCTGGACTGAGGATATGCCTATGATTTTGCGTCAATGGAATGCAGAAGCGGAAAAGACTGATTTTTCCGCTTCTGCATTGGAAGAATTGACCCAAAAGATGATTGGGGAGAACGGATGGAACGCCGGAAAGGTGTTCAACAGCATGCGGCTGGCCTTGGTCGGTGCATCGTTAGGGCCTCACATCTTCGATATCATGACGGTCATCGGCAAGGAAGAAACCTTGGCGCGGATTGAACAAGCCTGCCAGAAAGTGGGTGCCTGACAAGGTTTTCAGAAGTATAATTAACCGACAATTATATTATTAAAGCCATGAATTTGTTTGAAAAGATTCAGGAAACCGCGGCCTACATCCATCAGCAGACCCAGGAATACAATCCGGAAATCGGAATCGTCCTCGGCTCAGGATTAGGCGGTTTAGTGGACGAATTGGAAATAGAAAAGAGCGTTGCCTACAAGGATATCCCGCACTTCCCGGTCTCGACGGTAGCGGGGCATAAGGGGCAGCTGCTGTTCGCCCGGCTGAAAAGCGGGAAAAAAGTGGTGGCCATGCAGGGACGGTTCCACTATTACGAAGGCTACCCGATGCAGGAAGTGACGTTCCCGATTTATGTCATGAAAGCCTTGGGGGTCAATACCTTGATTGTCTCGAACGCGGCGGGGGGAATGAACCCAGACTTCAAGGTGGGCGACATCATGTTCATCAAGGATCATATCAACCTTTTGCCTAATCCGCTGCTGGGGCCTAACGACGAACGCTTCGGCGAACGTTTCCCCAGTATGCACAATGCCTACGACAAGGACTTGCTGAAACACGGTCTGGAAACGGCCGCTCAGCTGGAGATTCCAGTGCAACAAGGTATCTATGTGGGAACTACCGGTCCTACTTTTGAAACGCCGGCCGAATACCGCTATATGCGGGTCATAGGAGGAGACGCGGTGGGAATGAGCACCGTTCCTGAGACCATCGTAGCCAATTACTTAGGCATGAAAGTAATGGGGCTTTCGGTCATTTCCGACTTAGGCGGCGGAGAAGTTGCACTGGAAGTCAGCCATGAAGAGGTCTTGGCTGCCGTGGAAAAGACCGTTCCGGTACTGATCCGTCTGGTGAAGGAAATTCTGGAGAGGATGTAGGCGGTTAGGTTCCTCCTAAAAACAAAGCACGGCCTTTGCAGTTTATGTCTGCCGAGGCCGTGCTAGATGAAAGGTTTCCAATTGATAGTGCCCCTAATTACTTTGTTCTTTGACAAATCAGCATCCGCAGACAAGGTAATCTTGATTGATGCCAGCAAATTAGGCGAGGAATACAAAGATGCCAATGGATTCAAGAAATTATATTTGCTTTATCATCAGTATTTTGCAATTTCATCACAGGCTATAGCAAAATTAGAAGAGAGAAAAATGCCACAAAGTGTGGCAAAATCTTCGAAACCCATCCCTCAAGCTGTGGGACAATTGGAAGAAAAAATGATCTATACGAAGGATTCCCTATGGACACCCAACCCCTCGCCACAGCCAGAAACCATTCTGAAGCCGTTCTCTCCATTTGCTTATTCGTGAATCCACCGATACAGGATTACATCTCTACCCCTTGCTTTTAGGAACTTTTACCTTCTTTTAGGAACTCTTTTCAGTTCCTATATCCGCTTTTACGAACTCTTTTGTGAACTCCACGGGTTCTTTTATGAACTCTTTTCTACATTTGCGAACTTTCCAGTTACATTCGCGAATTTATTTTGGTCATTCGCGAACCTGTCGAGCACATCCGCAAACTCATCCCTGTCATCCGTAAACCACACTATAGCCTTCATCGTCAAACCTGCACTAAACCACTTTATATCTATGCTTCCAACAATATCTTCTACCACATCTTTAATTTTATCCGCCTTGCCTTACCCATATAATTGCAGTGTTTTAGCAAAGAAAGTCTTCATTAAACCATTAGGTGCATAAATAAGCACCACATTCTCTCCTTCAAAAGTCAATTCCTGTGAAAGCTTTGTAATACCAAAGCAATGATCAAAATTCAAAATTATTTTATCCATAAGTTATTATATACAAAAAAAATTACTATGATTTATTGCTATATTTAGGACATGTAACGGCACCTCTGTTCTTTCGTGAGTTTGTCCATACACATTAATAAATACCTAGAGCAAGAATATTTATTGGCTTTGTTTCCAAAGAGATGCTGCTTTGGTAAGTTTGTACCTTTGCTTAGGGTGAAACGGAGAATCCGGATACTTGGCTTCTACTGCACCTGCTCTAATAGCTGGGTTCAAATAATTTTCCCTGAAATTCTTTCTACTCTTAATCCCAAGGCAATTCATCATTTCCGGAACGGACAAATATCCTTCCGGAGACATTTCTACAAGCAACCGAACCTGGGTTGAACCTAGGTCGAACTTAGGTCCAACCTGAGTGCTGCCTATCCGCTCCAATGTTTCTTTGGAAGGCCTGTTTAAAATCAATACAACATATCCTGTTCTTTCTTCCCATGTTGGTTCCGGGAGACCTTGAGCCTTACAAGTATCAATTATACGTCTTGCTCCAGATCCCCAACTTTCCAAAAATGTAGTCTTGAACAAGAAGTCTGCCATGATAGGATTATGCGGGAATGACCCATGTTCCTGCTTTATATTTTCCGGAGTAATCTGAGGTGGGAATTTACCGGGACTTTCTATCTCAATGCGGTCATCGTATATAGCAATTCCGATGCAAATATTGTATTGCTCATAATTACGGTGGCATAAGGCATTAATCAAAGCTTCCCTAAGTGCCTCATATGGAATTTCAAGGTGTTCCTCCCGATATAACCCGACGATCTTTCCGCTTAGGGCAAGCCATTTAAAGAAGAATGACATCCCTGCATCAAGCAGATCAAAAAAGTTTCCTTTTACTTTTTGATTATCAATGAACTCGTTTTTGTCAGAACCACGGAACCTAGCCATTCTCAAATTAAACCTAGTATCGTTGATATTGGTTCCGAATAAGGCTAATGCGCCATTATTGGGTTTTCCATCAGATAAAAGCTGTAATTTGTCCAAAACCATCTCAATTGGCTCAGTCATTGCCGATGGATTTATTCGACCACCCTCAACACCATGATTGGGTCAGATCTTTCATGTTAAATAACTTATCTAATTCAGTACCCGGAAATAATTCCACCCTACCAGGCATCCAGTACATCTTCTCATCATATATTGTTTTCTCAGGATAATCTTCGCAATAGATACGTCCACACATATATGCAAGAAGAACTTTGTTCAAAGTCCACTCATAATGGTCACCATCGGCAACGATATATCCCTTCTCAATCGCTTTGGCAAAGATTCTTCTTGCTACTTCAGTATCAAGCCGAGACGGTAATGTCACTTTATGGGGGTCTGGAACCCTATCTTCTTGCACAGATTCAGTTTCAGCGATTTTCTTTCCCTTAATTCGCTTCTTTTGATGTAAGTCCTCCGCTGCATATATCAGCGTTATTGCACATCCGATAGCAGTACTGATTCCGACAATGACAGCCGTGCCGGTTTCTGTTCCCCAAGATGGACGAA
>CALUGT010000015.1 GCA_944320265.1 uncultured Bacteroidales bacterium
ATGGTGGTCAGGAACACGCCGCCGCTGGTTCGTCCAGCCAGATGTTCCCGAAGTTTATCCCTGCTTTCTACTTCCACGACACATTCATCGCCGATGAACTTCTTAGCCGTCCCAAAGAGCTTAGAAAGCTGGTCATCCAAATCGGTACGGTCAGTTATCAACACAATCGTGGGACTGGCAAATTCCTTGCTTCGCATCAGCATACGGCTGAGGAACAGCATCGTGATGCTCTTGCCGCAGCCTGTTGCCCCAAAGTACGTGCCTCCTTTTCCATCGCCGCCTGCTTGGAGTTTGGAATGCAGACGGATATTCTCGAACAGCTTGTGCGTGGCAAAGAATTGCGGATAGCGGCAAACCACTTTATTCTCGTTCTTCGATGAATCGGGGAAGAACACAAAATCCTTTATCACGCTTAGCAGCCTCTCTTTCCGGAACAAACCTTTGACCATCGTCAGGAGGGAATTGATACCGTCTGTCGCTTTATCGTTCGCCTCTACTTTCCGCCACGCATAAAAGAAATCATAAGGAGAAAACAGAGAGCCATACTTGTTGTTCACCCCATCGCTAATCACCACAAAAGCGTTGTATTTGAACAGGTCGGGAATATCACGGCGGTAACGTACGGTGAGTTGGGTATAAGCATCCATGATGGTCGTCTCTTCTTTTACGGCACTTTTGAACTCCAATACCACCACGGGCAAACCGTTCACATAAACAATGCCATCGGGAATACGTCGCTCCGCACCCTGTATCTCCAACTGATTGACAATGCGGAACAGATTGTTTTTTATGCCTTCTTTGCTGAAATCTATCGGCTCAATAAACAAATCCGGCAAAGCTGCATCCTCACGCTTCAACGAAAAGCCTTCTGTCATCAGCCGATAAGTATGGCGGTTCTGCTCATACAAGGAGAAGCTCACATTGGCAGTCAACTTGGCAAGTACGCGCTCAATCTCTAACGGCGTAATGCTTTCTGCTTTATAGCGATTGCGCAGATATAGGCGCATATCGTCCCGAAGCAAGACGTCGTTCACTTCCTTATGGATTTCTTCTCCGTTGGTATATATGTAACTCTCCTGCTGGAACAATTCCATGATGGATAGTTCGAGGGTGTGTTCGTTGAAGTGTGGCATATTCATTATGTATTAATGCTGTTGCTTTTTTACTTTAGATATCTCACTCCAAAGCCGATTAACTTCATCTTTATTTTGTGTCAAATTGATTAATAAGTCATATTTTGATATTTTTGTTGAGTTACCGCTCATGTCTTTTCTAATCTCAATCATGAAATCCAAAAATGCGTTAAGTTGAGTCGTTTGTATTTCATTTGCAGTAGTAGAACATAGCCATTTGTTAAAAGCCTTTATTACACTATCAGAACCGTACATGAAAATACTTTTCTTAGACTCTAACATCTTATCCATCATTTCCTCTTGATTGCTCTTTCTTTCTCTTTTTGCATCTTTTAATATGGAAAAGAAAAGCCCCACCATATCTGCATATGCTTTATATTTGTTTTCGGATAATTGATTCTCCATTATTTTAATCCGTTCAGTTTTTCTTTGCATTACCCATCCCATGAATGCTATTATAAGAGATAAGATAACACCTATCAGATATTCTGTTTCCATATATTTCCTCTTTTTTGCCCCATCTTCGCCAAAAGCAAAGACTGTAATTCGGTTAATTTTATATTCTCGTCTGAAAGTATTAGCTTTTGTTTACTAATCGGTGATATGAGCTTGTCAAACCCTATACAATCGTCATTTGAAGGAATTATAATCTCATACGAAAATAAACTGTTTATTGTAACTTGTGCTTGCGCAGACCCAGAACGTAATGTGGATGTATCTGAATTCAATAAATGATAGTACAAATAATACTTCATGTTATCATCCTTTAACAATATGGCTATTGCTAAATTTGTCAGATAGAAGACATTTGGGGATAATACGATTTTTCCCGAACCTGCATCTCCTCTTGCAATTACAATAATAAGCTGTTTTTTATACATAGGAATGTTGGTATATCCAACGATTCCATAACCACTAAATATGGGAATATCGCCTTTTGAAGTCTTATCAGGCATTTTGCCATAAGTAAAATCCGCAACTTCCCCCAACGTCCTCATTCTCCACCCTTCCGGCAGATTCTCCTTATCAATCCCATCCACAAACATCTTGCGATAGAGAGTTTGCGCCGTTTCTTCCAACTTAGTAATGATTTGCTCATTAAGGCGAATGCGACGGGTAATAGCTTCGTATTCGGATACAATCTTTTGCTGCTGTTCTATGGGAGGAATGGGTAAAGTCATATCCATAAGTGCTTCTTTCGACATTCCTCCTCGAACATCACTATCTGTATAGAACCATGCATTTCTATCAAATTCATTACGGCGGAACCACAACATTAAATAATCAGGAAGTAGTTGAGTCGTATTAGAAACCTCAAAGACCCAATAAGCAGGAGATACTATAATTCGTTCATTTGTGTCGAGCAAGGCAATAGGTATCTTCTCATCTCGTCCTACATGCATAAGATTGCAAGCAAATTGTCCCTTTCCTACAATCTTATAATTTGATAAATCCGTTCCTATAACATTGGCAACAGAGGGCATAAAATACTTACCAATGTTTATTCCCATCAGTTTCGTCACCTCTAAATCCCGATTTCTTACATCCACCTCGCGGATATAGTCGCCTAGCCGTTTATAACTATTAGTCATCATACTTCATCCTCCTGCTCATAATAATAAGAATAGTCGATCCCTTTCATGAAAGTTTCCCTATCGTCAATCTTGTCTGTCAAAGCACTTTTTAGTAATGCTTTAATAGAAGAAGCATCTGTAACACTCCTGCGCATGGCATCCAGATAGTCCCTCTTATCTATCTTGCTCCAATCCACGCACTTCTTCAATGAACGCCTTAGCATAAGATCCAGCCATATCCGCGTGCTGCGCCCGTTACCCTCCATGAATGGATGCGCCACATTCATTTCCACATACTTATCCGTAATCTCATCAAAAGTCGTTTCAGGCATATTCTCGATGCTCTTCAATATAATGGGGAAATGTAGAACATTGGCGAAAGTAAAACCGCCTTTGCTAATGTTCTTGTTCCTGATTTGGCCAGCGAAATCATAAAGACCTCCAAAAATATACGCGTGTATTTGCTGTAAACATTCTATGCTTCCCGGCTCCAAGGTCTTAAGCAGTCCGCTTTCAAAAAGGGAATATGCTTTCTTGCGGCTTTGCCCATCAATGGTGTTGTCGCTATAAGTGAACCAATCCAAAAAGCGATTAGCTCTATTATTGGGATAATGCTTTGCCAATGTTTCCACACACGAATTGTCGAGCGCATCAGCTGCCCGCCGCTTGCCATCGGGCGCTTCAAATTTGAACTCGTGAGTGACACTCACGAGTTGGACACCATCCGCATTCAATTTTCGTTTGAGCCAACGCCAGTAGTTTCCAGCCTTGACATAATCTGATTCGTCATTGATAGCCCGTATTATATCAATGGCAGAAAACCACCATTTGGAATTGGCTTCATCCCAAACGGCCCGCACTTCATAATCTTGATAAAAACGGATGGAGAACTTGTGCGAGCCTTTCAGTTCTTTATCATTACTCTTCAAGTCCATAACCCAACTCTTGAAACAGGTTCAACAACTCCTTTTTGCTTTCTGCCTCTTCGCGAAGCAGTTCTTGCATCTCGCTTTGCAGTTGCGTCATCTTCGTATCGAAGTCGATGCCTTCATCCCGGTTCTTGAACTCGATGTATTTGCTGGGCACGAGCGACCAGCCTTTCGTCTCGATTTCTTCAAGCGTAGCGGAATAACAGTATTCGGGTACGTTGCGATAAGTCTGTTCATGACCTTCGCGTTGCCAGTTATGAAAGTTTTCGGCTATTTGCGCAATCTGTTCCCCAGAGAATTGGATGTATTTCTTCTCGAACGGTTCACCCCATTGACGCAAGTCGATAAACAAAACCTCATTTTCCCGGTTGCGGTAGTTTACCAATTCGCCGTTCTGTTCTACTGTGCGGGCTTTGCGGTTACCCGCTAATATCCAGAGAGTAACGCTGATATCCGTAGAGTAGAACATATTACGGGGAAGGATTACAATGGCTTCCACCAAATGGTTCTTCAATAGTTGGCGACGTATGTTCAATTCTGTACCGTCTCCACTCAACGCACCGTTGGCAAGCAGAAAGCCCGCCATACCATTGGCAGACAGTTTGGAAACGATGTTCAGAATCCAGCCATAGTTGGCATTACTTGTAGGCGGAACTTCATACCCATGCCAACGTGGGTCGTTGGTCAGTTCGTTTTCTGCCCGCCATGCCTTCTGATTGAAAGGCGGATTTGCCATGATGAAGTCCGCTTTCAAGTCCTTGTGTTGGTCGTCATGGAACGTATCGGCAGCTTTTTCTCCTAAGTTACAGGCAATGCCACGGATGGCAAGATTCATCTTCGCCAACTTATACGTGGTATTGGTGTATTCCTGTCCATATACGGATATATCCTTTTTATTACCATGGTGCGCTTCAATGAATTTCATGCTCTGCACGAACATGCCGCCGGAACCGCAACAAGGGTCGTAAATCTTGCCCCGGTAAGGCTGTATCATTTCCGCTATCAGGTTGACTATCGTCTTGGGCGTATAATACTCTCCTTTGCCTTTTCCTTCGGCTATGGCAAACTTGCCCAAGAAATATTCGTAGACACGTCCAATTAAGTCGTGTTCCTTGTCTTTCTGTGTATCAATCTTGCCGATGACGTCCAGCAGGCTTGCCAATTTGGTGCGGTCAAGCCCCAAGCCGGAATAATAATTACTTGGTAAAGCCCCTTTCAGTGTCGGGTTGTCTTTCTCCACCTGAGCCAAAGCCGCATCTATCTTGATGGCAATGTCGTTCTGTTTGGCATTTTCTATCAGATAGCCCCAGCGGCTTATTTCGTTTAAATAGAAAACATTCTTGGCGTTATAGAATACAGCCTGTTCGACAAATGCTTCTTTGCCGTCTGCTATCAGTTCGTTGCGGCGTTCCACAAAGCGGTCGTAGGCATATTTCAGGAATATCAGACTCAATACCACATGCTTGTATTCCGAAGGTTCAACCGACCCACGTAGTTTATTCGCCGAATCCCAAAGGGTTTCTTCTATGCTCTTTTCTTTCAGCTGTTTCTTTGCCATGACCTTATTCTTCTATCCCGTTATTAATCAACCTTCTCGCATCCACATTCAATATGGAGGCTATCTTCATCAGCATCTCCAATGAGGGCTGACTTGTATTGGAACACCAACGTGAAACAGTAGCTTCGTTTTTTCCTAACTGCCCGGCTAACCATTTCCCGGTTTTACCTTGTTCTACTAATACAATTTTTAGTCTGTTTATCTTTTCTGTTCCCATATTCAATTCATATTACAAGTATGCGATAATAGATTGATGCTATTTGCAAAGGTAATGATTAATTCCAGGAAACTGTAAGAAGTGAGCCATAATCTTCTACAATTGCATTTTTGTCATTTTTTATGGAGGTCGTATTATTGAATTTGTCAGAACAAGTCTTGACTATTACATCTTCTTCAGGCACTTCATGTAACGGATAATAGTGTTCTGCTGGCAGGACTTTCCGTTTTGAGGTAGAACTCAAAGGCACGAACCAACTCGTCGTTGACTTCTGTCAGCGGCAAATCCTCTTTCCCATACTTCTGTTTGATAAGTTCTGCGAGATAGCGTTTGCAGCTTTCATAACGGCGGACGGTAATCAGCGCATAGTCTTTCCCCACAAGGGCACGGCATTGGTCGTTATGTTCCTGTATGGTGTTGATGAATGTGCGGACTTCTTCCGGCTCTTTGTCCTGTCTGAAGAACTTTTCCTGCAACAGACGGGCGGTAACGGGCTGTTGCTGTTCCTCCAATTCATTAAAGATTTGGTGGAGCTTGATTTTCGCATTTTCGATATAGGCGTTCAGGTCGCACGCCTTGCGGCTTTTTCCACGGGCACATTCCTTCGCCTGATTCCACGATGCTGGGTCGATGCTCTTGCGGATGTTGGTTTCCACTCGCGCACTGTTCACGGTGATGCGCATACATACGGAGGCTTCTCCGTTTTTCAGCAGTTTGGCTTTCTTGATGAAGAAAAGCACATTGAACGAGTTTCTTTTCATTTTCCTACAATTTTTAGTTGGACAAAAGTAGGAAACCATCCACGCTTTCTTGATAAGCAAGACATTGCAAATCAACAAAAAAAGAATCCAGTTCGGTAGAGATTTTCGCTCCACCTTTTCCGCTCCACCTTTTGGAACACCGGAAGCGGTCATATTCCGCACTTTTTTGCGTTCTGCGGGAAAACAAAAACTCCTGATTCCGTTTGAAAATCAGGAGTTTACTACTAATTGCTTTTCTTCAAAGTGGTGCCACCAGGAATCGCGA
Source organism: uncultured Bacteroidales bacterium (assembly GCA_944320265.1). Classification (GTDB taxonomy): domain Bacteria; phylum Bacteroidota; class Bacteroidia; order Bacteroidales; family P3; genus Pullibacteroides. Next base: position 6,438 of record CALUGT010000015.1, read on the forward strand.
GATATTGGCAAGCAGCGCATCTTTGAGAATATGCTCATTATAAGGTTGGGTTATTCCTGTAAAGGCAAAGTTATAAGGGTCTTTTGTCAGTTCTTGTGCAAGATCGCTTGTCGTTTCCGGCAATGCGCTGGTGAAGGCACCCTTTTCTACGGATACAAGCTGCACGCCGTCTGCGGGTTGAACGAGGGCATCCACTCTTCCGGCCTGACCAAGGCGAGCGTGCACGACCTCCATTACCTGAAGGATGTCAAGGCCGGCTACGCGCACTGCACCCTCCTCGGGGACAAGGGCCATATCAGCGCTCAGGCGCAGCTTGACCTTTTCGAATCGGCCCGTATCCGGCTGGAAGCACCCTGCCGGAAAAACCAACGAGACCGAAAACCGGCCTTCCAGCCCTTCGCCAAAGCGAGGAAAAGGATGGAAACCGTGTTCTCCCAGCTCTGCGACCAATCCATGATTGTGCGCAATCACGCAAAAGACACCGAGAGGCTGTTCACCCGGATTATCGGGAAAATCAACGCGCTCACCATCCTGCAATACATTAACTACAAAACAACAAGCCCATCGGCAGGGTCAAGCATGCACTGACTTAATTCCGCCAACGGGTAAAATCTTATGTAATTCCAATTTCCCTCTGCTCCAACGCCTTTTTTTCCTATGCTTCCCCATCCTGTCTTTTGATTCTGCCCGAAAGCAGCTCGACAAACCAAAGGCAAACAACCTTATCGCCCGAACCGAACCGATAAACCCGGATTCTTGCAGAAACAGCCTCGGCGCGTCTCAATGACCAACCGGTGTCAACAACGGCCTTGGCAAACCAATTGAAAATACCCATTTGTAAGTATTTCAACCTTCGCATATCCCCATTTGTAGGTATAGGGAAGGATTTCCATCGGATGTACTTTTGCCTCGTTTTCCACTACAAGGGCTGAAAGGCTCCGGAGGGTGTATCAAAATAGGCATTTGAAATCACCCTCAGGCGGCGTGTCAGAGTGAGTAAGATGCAAGGCGCTGAGAGCGAGAACGAAAGAGCGTACTGAAGTATGTGACTGAGTTCGAGTCTCGAAAAACAGTGCAAACCGAGAGCAGAGCCAAAGCCCCGAGTAAGTCGAGCACCATGCCAAGCCATTCCCTCGCTTGGACATGGCCGAGACGGAGGGGCTTCGGCGTAGCCCACCTTGCTTGAACTCTGCCGAGGTGCAGCCAGTCTTCGGCGAAGCCAGATTGCTCATTATGACACACCGCCGCAGCGTTTATCGGAAACGAAATTCAAAATAATAATGCCATGATAATTCCAAGCAAATCTCTCTGCGTCCTGATGTCGGCCTTGACGCTGACATTGATGGTTTCCTGCGGCAACAAGACCGCCCAGCCCGGCACGACAGCCGCGACCGAACAAAAAGCGGCGACCCAAGCCGTGATGAACATCGACGAACTTCTGGCATCGGCAGAAAAGAACATTGGCAAGGAAGTGACCTTCAAAGGAATCTGCACCCATACCTGCAAGCACGGTGCAAAGAAGATGTTCATGATGGGCAGCGACGACACCAAGACCATCCGCGTGGAAAGCGGTTCGTTGGGCAGCTTCGATACCCGCTGCATCAACAACTTAGTACAAGTGACCGGCATCGTGGAAGAACAGCGCATCGACGAAGCCTATCTCCAGCAATGGGAAGAATCGGCCAAGAACCAGACCATGGAACAGCATGGGGAAGGCGAAGCCGGCTGCGATTCCGAAAAGAAGGCCCGGGGCGAGACCGGCAACACGGTAGAAGAGCGCATTGCCGATTTCCGCGCCCAGATAGCGGAACGCAAGGCCAAGGAAGGCAAGGACTACCTGTCGTTCTACTATGTGACCGCCACAGCCTACCAAATTGAAGATTAACGCCGACCTACACCTTGTTTTCGTCCGCCACGTACTCGCCACGTCCGAACAAGCTGAAGATTAACCCCTGCCGGCCATCAGACGCACCGAGGGCGTTTCCCATCCCGGGATGATTCTTTTTGAAATCAACCGCGGAAAGGGAACACGGCATTTTCTCCTCTTTGATAAAATGAAACTCAATGCAGCGAAAATCAGGTCACGGTGCCGTACTTGGCATCGAGACCTCTCCTTTGTCTTTGCCGGGATGTTCATCGTCTATGCCCTTTCCGGCATCGCCATGAACCATCGGGACAGCTTCAACCCCAATTATTCGGTGAAACGCAGCGAACTGCAAGTGGACAAAAGCCTGTTCAGCCAAGGCAAAGCGGACAAGGAACAAGTGCTCCGGATTTTGGAATCAATCGGCGAAAGCCGGAACTTCACCCAGTTCTATTATCCCGAACCGAACAGGCTGAAAATCTTCCTCAAAGGAGGCTCGTCGGTAGTCATCGACACGGAAAATGGCACCGGGGTCTATGAGAAACTGAGCCGTCGGCCCATCTTCAGCTTCGTGACCAAGCTGCATTACAACCCCGGCCGTCTCTGGACGTATTTCGCCGACGCTTTCGGCATCGCCATGATCCTGATCACGATTACCGGCCTTGCCATGCTCAAAGGGAAGAACGGACTTTGGGGAAAGGGCGGCATCGAGTTCGGCATCGGCATCCTGGTACCGGTCATAATACTGTTAGTCATGTAACTTATGGAAGCCATCATAGAATGCAGGAACCTGACCCATTTCTACGGGAAACGGCTCATTTACGAAAACCTGAATTTCAAAGTGCCCGAAGGCCGGATTCTGGGGCTTCTGGGCAAGAACGGGACAGGCAAGACCACCACGATCAATATCCTGAGCGGCTATCTGGAGCCCCGCAAGGGCGAATGCCTGATTTTCGGCGAGAACATCCGGAGCATGAATCCGGCCACACGAGCCAGAATCGGGCTGCTGATAGAAGGCCATGTGCAATACCAGTTCATGACCATCCGCCAAATAGAACGTTTCTATTCGGCCTTTTATCCCCAATGGCGCAAGGATGCTTATTATGAACTGATGGCAAAACTCAAAGTTGCGCCTGGACAGCGTATCGCCAACATGTCCTGCGGGCAGCGTTCGCAAGTGGCCTTGGGTCTTATCCTTGCCCAGAATCCCGACCTCTTGGTCTTGGACGATTTCTCCTTGGGTCTCGACCCTGGTTACCGCCGCCTGTTCGTGGATTACCTGCGGGAATATGCCAAGGCCGAGGGCAAGACCGTCTTCCTGACTTCCCATATCATCCAGGACATGGAACGTCTGGTGGACGACTGCATCATCATGGATTACGGCCGCATCCTGCTGCAATGCCCGGTAGCGCAAATCCTGAGCAATTTCAGGATTTACCGATGCCAGACAGACGAATACCGGAACGGGGAAGCGCTTTTGCAATCGCTGTCTCAGGCGGGCGGAGGCAAACTGTACCATCCTTCACTGATCCGGCAGAATCTGGAGTTCGGTTCTTTCCTGAGCGATGCCGAAGTGGGCCGAATCCTGCGGCAGGAGCAGATAGGGTACAGCCAGTTGAGGAGCGAGAGGGTAGGGCTGGAGGATGCATTCCTAAGTATGACCGGCAAATATTGACGCGGCATGTGATAACGGGCGGACTGCGGCTCGACGCCCCGCATTCCACCCGCTCTGACGCACGGTCCAATAGATGCGATGATGGGCGCAGCCTTGCATCTCAGCCGTCCCGACACACTGCCAAGGGGTACATGAAGGCAATTCAGACATTCCAAGCTCTTCGCTTTCATCCTCTTCCGACACCTGTCCAAAAAGACCACAAGCAAAATAAAAAGACACCCCTGCCAAAGAATGGAAAAACGGTGCGTCAAACGAACAGACTCTTACGTTTTCCATTTCTCAAAAAAAAATTCGACAGGGAAAAGAAAAACAAAACAATGTTCAAAGCGGTATTTTTCAAAGAATGGCTCAAGACACGCTGGTGCCTGTCAGCCGCCTTCGTGTTATGTTCCGGATTTTCCATCTACATCGCGAGCCGGGTCATGAAAGCCATCGAACTGCAAGGAGCGGGCCACATCTGGGAAGTGACCGTAAGCCGGGATGCCCTTTTTGCCGAACCGATAACCTTTGTACCTCTATTGATAGGCTTGGCACTGGGACTCTTCCAGTATTTCCCGGAAATGCAACGCAAATGCTTCAAGCTGACCCTGCATCTGCCCTACCCGGCCCTGCGGATGACGCTCGTCATGCTGCTCTACGGCATGCTTGGGCTGAGCCTCTGCTTCGTCGCCTCCCTCATCCTGCTTTGGATTCCGTTAGCGCAAGTATTCCCCTCCGAACTATCAAGCCGCATTGTCCTGAGCAGCCTGCCTTGGTTCGCGGCCGGATACGCCGCGTACCTTTTTTCGGCATGGATCACGCTGGAACCCACTTGGAAACGCCGGGCATTCAATATGATTGTCGCGGCATTCTGCCTCAAAATATTTTTCATGGCGCCAGCGCCTGAAGCCTACAACGCCTTCCTTCCCTGGCTCAGCCTTTGCGTGATTGCCTTGATTTCCTTAGTCTGGCTTTCCGTCCTGCGGTTCAAAGCCGGGAAACAGGACTGAAAACCGCCGCCAAGACCCGAAACACTCAAAATTCCAGCGTAAGACCCGGCACGCCTTAATCCAACGCCAGCTTCCTCTCGGCAGCGACGGACCAACAACCCAAAACACAAGAAAATGAAAACCTTCGGAAAAATATTCCTCGGATTCCTGACAGCCGTCATCATCCTTTGGCAACTGCCCTGGCTCGCCACTTTTGCCAGCTCCAAGCCTTCGCGCCATCCGTTCACCGTTTACAGCTGCATGATACAGGACTTCGCCATGATCGATGCCAGCGGCGACGAATTGGTCTATACCGATCGGCAAGGGAGGATCTATACCGAAGAACAGTTCGACTCCATCCTCCCCTTGCTCTATGCCCGCCAGCTGTTTTCCGAAGGCCGGTTCCCTACCGAAATCCACGGCAGGCCGGTCCGTTTCCAGGAAGCCAGGCGGCACGATTTCTTTTTCCGTTCCTCGCCCCGCGACATCAACAAAGTGAAACCGGGAATCTATTTCTTGCTAGAATCCATGTCGGGCCGGGTCGATTTGGAAATGCCCGACGACGCTTTCCGGGTCAATGCCCGAGGCATCGAGTTCATCGATATGGAAACCAACACCTTGAAACCTGAAAAAAGCCGCATTTTCACCGAAATGATGAAGTCGAAAGGCTTCGTGTTCCCGGCTCGGCAAATCTCCGGGAACCCCACCGCACAGAAAGAGTACGACGAAGGCTATCTGCTGAGCGATGCCGAAGGCCGCCTCTACCATCTGAAGATGATGCGCGGCACGCCCTATTTCCGGCAGATTCCGCTGCCCGAAGATGTCCGCCCCGAACACCTTTTCCTGACCGAAGTGGAAGCCCGCGATATGTTAGGGCTGTTCACCGATACGCAGAACCGCCTCTACGTCATCCGGATGCCGGGCTATTCAGTCCAAGCCGTCGACATTCCATCCTTCGACCCGGAACAGGAGAACCTCTCCATCTTAGGCAACCTCTTGGACTGGACCTTGACCATTTCCTCGCCCGACAGCGTCCGTTACTATGCCGTGGAGACCTCCGGCTTTTCTTCCTTGGGCCGGTATTCCTACGCCCGCGAAAGCAGCCGCATCCACGGCCTCTGCTTCACCTCCTCCGCGGACTCCTACGTGAAACCCCGGCTCTATTAAGCCACTGTCGGAAAAAAGGGAACACGCAAGAGTTCCAACACGTTTTGCAAGCATTCCGAACATTGCATCCGTAAACTGCAGGAGCGGGATTGACGCGATTGGAAAACATCCATTATCTTCGCGGCCTTAAACCCGAACCGGTCATTAGAATTTGGGGTAAAGCAAACAAGATTACTTTTATGGAAACCGCAGAAGCCAGACGGCAGAAAGTATTGGACAAGCTCGAAGAATGGAACATCGGATACGTGATGCACGAGCATCCGCCCTTGCCCACCATCGAAGAAGCGATGAAATACTGGAAAGACTTCGATTCGACCCACTGCAAAAACCTCTTTTTCAGGAACCATAAAGGGAACCGGCACTATTTGGTGATTCTGGAATGCCACAAGCAGATGGATATCCACGGCTTGGAACACCAGCTGCACCAAGGAAAGCTCTCCTTTGCCTCCGAACAGCGGATGGAACGCTGCCTGGGGACCGTGCCGGGTTCGGTATCGCTCTTCGGCCTGATCAACGACCCCGGACACCAAGTCAAGCTCTACTTGGACAAAGACCTGCGGCAAGCCGAAAGGGTCACATTCCATCCCAACGACAACACTGCCTCGCTCGAAATCAGCCGCGAGGACATGTACCGCTTCATCCAACTCTGGGGCGGGGAATGGGAAGAACTCTGAGCCTCCGTCCTTCTGGCCGGCAAGTACATCCGCCCGTCCTTTCCGGCCTCCATGCAAATGCAATGATTCCAGGAGCCGAATCCGGAAAAACGCCTACTTGCCAGGCATCCACTCCAGGATTCCCTCCACCGGATGCTGATTCCTGTATGACTGGAATGCCGCATAGTCCCGGATTCCTTCTTGGATAACGGCCCGATAATCCCAAATCGGTCATTAGACTTTGGGGAGATTGCCCGCTTGTGTCATGCAGCATGCTTCTCGCCTAGCCGAAGGCGTAGCGGGCTACGTCGAGGCGTAGCGAGAAACAGGATGCGGACAGAGGCGGGCAAGATGCCCGAAAGCCTCATTTTCCTAACCGAAAACAGCCCCGGCGTGTCTAATGACCGATTTGGGATAATACTCTATGCCGGGGATTTTCTCCGTTTCCGGCGTCTCGTGTTTCATGCGCAGGATGATTTCCCGTTGCAGCGGTGCCATGGCAGCGACAATCCGGTCGGCGACATGTTCAACCCAAATCGGTCATTAGACTTCGGGTTCAAAATAGCCATCATAGGCAGAACCTGTCTCAATGTGAATCATATCAATCTGCCAGACTCTTTCCGGGCTTTCCTCGTACCAAAGATGCCACTCCACGCAAGCTTCCTCGGTATCAAGCAAGTTCCGATATTCCACCTTCCTCACCTTCGGATTCGAAGCCAAGCAAGCCACCACCTTGAAACTTTCCTCCACTTTGACGGGAGAAGAGTAGACGTGGAAATCTATGTCTAGATGCTTGCAAAGAAGCCCCATCCGAAGCGAACCCACCAACCGGGCTTCCGCACCAATCTGCTGCCACGTCCTGACAATATCCAAATCCTCAACAATTTCCCGTGCTTTCTGCTGATTGTTCAAAGCCACACGTTCAAATTCTTCCATACCATCCTCCGTTGTCACTTGGCTTTCTTGTTAATGCCAAAAACTTCTTCGGGATGCGTGCCGAAAGGCTCCACATGGACTACGATGTCATAGACCTCCGGAATCGTTTCCCGGATGCTCTGCTCCACCTGGGAAGCCAGCGCATGCGCCTGGTTCAAGGTCAGTTTGCCATCAGCCTCCACATCCAAGGTAATCATATACTTGCCCCCGATGCTCCGGGAACGGACCCGATGCGGGTTACCGACCCCTTCCACCCCGTTGATGGCATCGAAAATCTTCTGGTAGACCGATTCGTCCTTGACCCCGTCCATCAGCTCCACATTCGAATCCATGAAGATCTTGATAGCCGATCGGATGATGAAGCAGCTCACAATCAAAGCCGTCACCGAGTCGAGAACCGGAAGGTCCAAACCTATCGAGAAAAACAGTCCCGCTAAAACGCTCAACGAAATCAGCACGTCGTTACGCATATTGACCCCGTTGGCCACCAGCATCGACGAGCCGGCACGCTTGCCCACCACCGTCTGGTACCGCGCCAGCAGAAGCTTGCAGACAATCGAGAAAACCGTCACGTAGATGGCTATCGCCTGAGGCATCACCCGCGGGTCCTTGGAAAACAGGTGCTGCACCGCCGAAATCAGCATCTCCGCCCCGGCAAAGAAAATCAGCATCGAAAGCAGCTTGGTGGCAATGGATTCGGCCTTGGCGTAACCATACACGTACTTCTTGTTCGGCTTCCGCCCCATAATCTTGGCTGTCACGATCATCACGATGGAAATAGCCACGTCCGATGCCGAATCGATACCGTCGCTGACCACCGCGAAACTGCCGCTGATGAAACCCACCACGATCTTGGCCACCGACAAGACCGCGTTGCCGGCAATGCTCACGCAAGAAGCCCGCAGAACCTGCCGCTGCCTCTTTCCTGCTTCGGCATCACCCGCCCCATTCATGGAATCCTGCATCTCACCCGATTCAGCCCGGCGACCGCTCTCCTCAACGCCCAATCCGGCATCGCCCGGCCAAACATCGCCCGAACCGCCGGCCTGCACGCCGCACGCCGCAAACCGCTTACTTTTTTCGCTGTTCTCTGCCATAACCCCGCGAAGATACGGCAAAGCGGAGGAAACGGCAAAACCTATTTCACCTCGTGCGCATTGATATCGCGCATGTAGGTCAGCTTGAAATCCCTGCACTTGCGCTTTTCCTGAAACATCCCCTCTATGGAATTATACTCATAGCGGTCAAAAATATCCAAACCTCGACCCAATGTAATAACCCAACCTGTGTCGGTTTTGATACACCTGTCGTGGAAATCGCGAAACTCGTAAGAAAAAACAATGCCATACTCACTCAGGTTCGTTTGCACTGTCTTCAACAGCGCAATCAAATCATCCCGCTTCCCCGGCTCTTCAAAAGTCACTAATTTCAATTGCAACTCATCCACCGGACGAGTCTGGACCAACATCGCAGCAAACTCTATGAAATGCTTGACCTGCCCCCGAGTACGGACATACGGGTCTTCCAGCACAATGGCATGCGCCGTTTCCAAATAAGGAGCAAACAGCTTGGCATAAGAAAGCCCCGTCTGTCCTTGGCGAATGGAAAGCGTCTGTTCCTTGAGCACAGGCGGTTTGGACAAGCCCCTGGATCCGACCGCTTTCCCATCCTGAATCCGGGAATCCCCTACCGTATCCATGGGAATCGCATCCAGCGGAGAAGCCTCCTCAAAGGAATCCTCCGTAGCGTTATTGATGTTTTCCAATGTCTCTATTGCCACTTGTTTGCCCGTCCGCAAAGCATCGTAACGGAACACTGCCGGTTCGGCCTTGAAAGTCTCATCCACCCGGTAAAGCTGATCCTTCACCCTTTTGCGAGCCTCTGCGGCAAAGTCAATCAATTCATAAACTTCCTCATCCGTTGCTTCGCCATCGGGATACAACAACTTCATCATACCCGACACCGTCTTGCGGACAGCCAGATTATCCCTCTCCGAAAGCGAAGTATCGAATTGTGCATAACGTCCAAGAATATCGGTCCAATCCCTGTCGCGCAACTCATGGAACATCGCTGCAACATAATCCGAAATCAAGCCGAACCCCTTCGAGAAACTTTCCGTCTTCAAGACCGGCACCTCCCAACCCGGCGCGTAAAAATGAATCCGATCCAAGAAAGCCCCTTTCAAGAAGCCCTCCGGTATGCTTTCAAAAAGATGGGATTGACGCAACATATACGAAACCGTATGTTTGGTATTGCCCACAAAAACCATCGAAGCACTGGCTTCGTGCGTGGCCTTTCCTCGATTGAAAGACTTGTTTGCCAGATAATTCTGCATGATATCCACCAAAGCCGCATCCACGTTCCGCCCTTTTTGCTGCTCAAACTCGTCCATAGCCACCACATCCCAATACCCCACCAAACCCAGCAATTCCTTGTTGCCCGACATCTTGACAAACAGACGAGCCGGTGTCACATCCCCGCCGCTCACCAGCACACTGTAAGGCGAAAGTTCCTGGAAAACATGCGTCTTTCCCGTCCCTTTGGGACCCAGTTCAATAAAATTGAAATTGTTCTCCACATGCGGCAGCAGACGAGCCAGTATGATGAGCTTTTCCCTACGGTTCAGCAAATCGGGATTCAAGCCGACCGTATGCATCAGGAAATCCAGCCATTCCTCAGTAGAGAAGTTCTTGCGCTGACTCACATATTCCTCCACATCCACCCCCGAAATCTGAATCGGCTTCAGATTCTGGATATCCCAACGAACCGTAAGGCTCTCTCCAGACAAATAGCCAATCTGCACAATGCACCACACTCCCGTACCCGACAGCAACTTGGGATTCTTCTTTACATATTCCGCCCCGATAGGCACTCCCGTCAATCCCAGATTGGAGAATACGGCATGGTAGGCATCAGCCTTCTCATTCAAGCTCACCGTAATCTTGTCAATCACCCGGTATTTGCCCCTCTCCCGGATTTTCCCTTTCACCGACTCGGCATCGGCCCTATGGACATAATTTTCCCGAATCACCTCTTTCACTTGCTCTATGCCATCGGCAATAGCTGCCGGATCATCCGTGGCGCAATACTGCGCTAAAAGGTATTCCAAGACATAAGTAGGCACCGGCAAGCCGCCCTTGACCAAAAAAGCCAAATCCTTGCGGACCACCCGTCCCGGAAAGGATTCCAATATTTTATCTTTCAATGTTTTCATAATAAAAAACTTTCATCATGCAGCCATTGGCCCGATTGTCCATACGCAACTGCAAAATTAAAAATCCCGTTCCACCAAGGTGTTGTTCCGCACATTTTCCTTGACAAGCGGGTTGAGCGGATCTTCCACATCGTACACCCTGAGCTGAAGCAAACCTCCACTGCAAGGCCGAACCAAACGCAAGCTTACCTCATAGACCCGTTCCCGCAGACCTTCCGCCTCCGTATTGTCCATGACCACCTGCTGTTCGTTGCTCACCGGTTCGTCCCCTTGGTATAGACAGCAAACCACCGTCCGACCCATCCGCTCCGAAGAGACAGCTTCCGACTGCACCAACTTGAAACGCAAAAGACTGGAAACCACGCTCAAGCCCGAATCCTTCAATACCAGGCCCACTTTTTCCGTCTTCTTCTCGTTCCGCCTGCTGCTATAAATGACCGGCACAAGCATTTCCTGCAAGCTGGCACCGCCATGGGCAAACGCATAACCGCCCGGAGCCGCAAAACGATTTGTCCCGCAAGGCACCGCCACATAGACCGGTGATGCCGTTTTCACTCCCGACACCGTCTCCAAGGCAAATTTAGCCACCCCTTCCACCGGTTCGGGATTTGCCGTAAGATAATAACGGGTCTTCAATTCCAAGCATTTCCCATCCTTTTCCAAGCCGTTATTCCCCGCAACCGAAAGCTTGTCCTTTTCCTCAAAGGGAATGTCGTTATACAAGAATCCATGATCAGCCGTAATCAACACATTGGTAATGCTGTACGAATAGTGAAGCCGCTTGACCAAGACAGCCAGCTGCCGCACGGCCTCCCGGCAAGCCCGGATTACCTCGAACGGGCTTTGCGAATGGCTGGCCCGGTCTATGCTATCATGATAGATATAAACCAAAGTGTTCTTGAACAACTCCTTCAGAACCGCCGTGCCACTGTTCATCACATAGTCGAAACTTACACAGACCGATCTTTCCTTGAACATCTTCAATTGCGCCGACCTCTGATCCATCTCTTTCAGGACCTGCCCGTCCACCGCCATCTCCGTCCCCCTGAGTTCCAAGGCATGGTGGGGAAGCAGCGCGTTCTTGCAGAACTTGGTTTCCGTAGGCAACATGGCCCGCATAGCCGACAACTTGGCCACACTGGTCTCTTTCAGCAATTCCTGCCGCAATTCCGCCGCCAATTCGTAACGCAAGGCATCGCTGACAATCACCACCTGCTTCACCGTCTTATCACACACTAAACTAAAGAAATCCTCCTGCTTGGGCAAAGAAAGGGAAGCAAATCCCTCCCCTTTTTCCTGCACGCAAGAAATCCACTCCCAATTCAATGTATGGCAAATACGGGCATAATCCTGATCCAGGCGAGCCTTGGCATCGGAAAAGCCCTCTCCTTCCGGGTTAAGGTGCTCCACCAGCGCATGAAACGCCTCCACGGAACGCCGGTAATAGAAATCCACAAGATAATATTCCGACAAGTACTTCCGGGCATATTCTTCCGGACTGTCCAGCTTCAGGCTCCCTATCTCATGCACCGTGGCATAATACAAGGATAACTGTTCCACAAAACGGAACGCGAACTGGATAGGCGCTTCCGGCGGCATCTTCAAGGTAAGTTCCTTGACCTTGGAAGTGACCGATGCCGGGTCGGCAACCAGACCTGTCTCCAAGCTTTTCTGCAAAATAGGCCAGCAAAGAGCTTCCGTGAGATAAAAATACGGGGCATCGACCCCATAACAGGCTATCAGTTTTTCTTCCTTGATGTCCGATGCCAATACCGACACCGCTTCCTGGAATTTCCCGCCCAAGGCACGGTCATGAACGCCTGTCTCGTAAATCCGGACAAGCTGATCCAAAGCCGGCTCGCTGCTTACCTCATAGATCTTGTAATCATCGGACGGTACGGGAGCAAGCCCCCGGGTAATGATATTGTACTTGAGGCTTGCGGCCACCGCCTGCATCTTAAGCGGCGTATTTTCCTCGTATGTCCGACCGAAAATACGCCGCAGCTTGTCATCGAGCGCCTTCCGCACATCCGGGCTCTTCCCTACCCGGTAAAAGAAATCCAGACGTTTCTTTTCCTCGCTTGCCAATCCCAATACCAGCAGCTTGACCACGATCATATCCCAGTCCAGCAGCTTCTTTTCTCCAAGATAAGAAGAAATCAAGGCCCGGCATACCACCTCCTCGTGAAAGGCTTCCGGCGTGTAATAAGGCTGCAACATGGCATGCAGCTTGGCCGACATCATCTCCCCGATATGCCGTTTCACAAAGGCGGCGTATTTCTGCGGAAGGCCATACTGTTGCAAGAAGGACGCATAATCCTCTTCCTGGTATTCCATATTGGCTTTCAGCAAATCGAGCAAGGGGAAGGATAACAGCTGCGCTTCCGTCTGCGGATAAGACTCCCCTCCAAACAGCAGGACCACCCGCTTGTCTCTCCACGTATGCTCTATGCTGTACTTGGCATTGAACCAAGCCCCGTCGAACACCTTATAGACATAGCCATCCTTCCACTCCGCCGCGTCCAGTTCCACCTTGATGATGTCCATCCGGTCGAACACGAAAAGCACATGAAGCGCCGGATTGTTCTCGAAATATCGGTATATCCTCTCTTGTACCATAGCTTTATTGTCTTTATACGCTCCTATCAAGAAAACAATGGCTTCTGAATGCATTCACGGAATTGAGAAACATCGCAAACTTTGCATTTCGCCAATGCCTTTTCCACCCGGCTTTGCTGAGCGAACCAACGTTCAGCCCGGGCAGTCACATTCTTATTGAAAACGAACCAAGCAGATGAATCAATACGCAAACCGCCTTCTGAAAGCAAATCCCTCGTATGCGACATTTTCTCCCTCAATTCACTCAGAGACAAATTATTCGTATTCTTGTACTTCATTCTCAATTCTATCATCAACAACCGTCTCTCCCGCAATTGTCCGTCAGTTTGAGACGCAAGCCCGATTACCGCATCCATGGTAGGCTTTGGTTGAGCGGACTTGCAAATTTTACTCTCGTAAGTATCCATATCCAAGCATCGTATCTCCTTGTCAAAATAATCCGTTCCAGAGTAATCCCGATTGGACACATCATTCAACAAAGCTCCGCATTTCGAGAACAAGAGATGACGCTCAAGATACGCATTATCATATACCAGGGCTTCCATATTCTTTGATTCTGTCCAAGGCAATATTGAAAGACTTGAAAATCTCGGCTATCTCATGGCCAAGGTTCTTATAAACAAACTGATGGGGCGATGTTTGCGAAGGCTCTGCCACATAAAACCAAGTGGTATCCAGCATGCCTTCCTTCTCGGCTATGTCGTGGAGAGCGGCCACCATGTCGGGATTATGCGAAGCCAACAGCACTTTCAAGCCCAATTTCTTGTTCAACAGCACCAGCAGCCGGGCAAACTCCACAATCCATTGCGGATGAAGATGCGCTTCCGGCTCATCAATCAGCAAAAGCGTATTCTTGTCCAAATGCCCATTTTCCAGCAAACGCTGCATATAGGCAAAAGTCTTGAAACCGGTAGCCACTTGCTTCAATTCTATATTCACCTGGCCATCCTTTGACACATAACGAAGCTCCGGCCTCCCTATTGGGTTCTTTTCCATCAAGACCTTACCTTCTATCAAATGGCCAATCCCCTCCAGCATGGAAGAAGCCTCCGGCGACAATGCATGCTTCTTATCCATAACCCTCCGCTGCAAATCCCTCCAAATCCTATTGGAAGAATCCTCCGTTGCCGCCATTGGCGTATCTATATAAATAGCATCCTTCAGATTCAGCAAACGGCCAACAGTATCCTGTTCCATAATCCCTACACTGTCTTCCTCCAACTGCAATTCTTCAGGCACACCTTCGTCCATAGGGAACCTTTGCTGCACGAACTCAAATAGAAGTTTCCTCGGCCTATTTCCAAGCTTTTGATGTAAGGCTTCGGTCTCCTTTTGCAGGTGTTCTCTTTCCTTCTGTGAAAATAGGGCAATAGACAAGGTCAAATCGCTTCCGATATGGATATCCAAAAATTTCAAAACCCTTTCCACCCGTTCTTTCGGCATCTCATCATCCAAGCCTGACAAACATTCTTCCGTAAAGGCAAGGGCATCCAAATACAATTCCTGCATTTCTTCAATCATACTATCCAACTCTCCAGAAACAACTTGCATAAATTTCCCCTTGACTTGCTGTATCCTGTTTGCCGCACTATCCATCGGGTTATCAGAAACTCTTCCTCGTCCCAATTCCATGCAGGCAACACGCCAATCCTCCATCTTTTTCCACAACTTGCCACCGTAATCATCCACCACCAGATACCTTTCAAGATTCACAGCCCCATTGACAATATAATACAGCCAGCGAGAAAGGGTGCTTTTGCCGCATCCGTTGACTCCCGACAAGACCGTGATGCCGTCAAGCTCGATTTCCGCATTTTCAATAGCGTGATAGTCACGCATGATATATTTATATCGGCTCATAATCTCTAAAATTTCAAATGTTCAAAGCCTCATTTCAATTTGGCAAGGACATCGCCGAACTTGGCATGGTTCACAATAACCCCATCGTCCAAATCCAAATCGATGGCCTGTTCCGCCACTACTTGCAAACGGTCGTGGTATTCCCGGCATTCATCCAATGTCTTTTCCAAAGCGCTCAACTTGCGCGTCTCCCCCGTGCTCAACTGGGCGGCCCGGGATTCCAAGTCCTTGGCCCGGTTTTGCAAAAAATCGATATAAGGCAGAAGGTATTTGACCCGGATGCGTTCCGCCGTGTAAGGAGCCATCCGGTGCAGATAGGTGATGCAGCGGAAAGCCCCCTTCCTGGAAGACCAAAGCCAGTAGATAGGGCGGTTCTGGTACATCCGCTTATGGTCTTTCCAGAACTCCTTGTCCACATAACGCTCTATGGTCATGCCCAAGCTCTTTTCCATGAAATTAAGGTTCTCGGTCAATTTTGCCGTGCCAAAGGCAATGCGGACAAAGTCCACCACCCTCCGTTCCAGATTGTCCTCAAAAGGGCAATCGTGCGGCAGCAGGGGAATGATGCCGTCATCGTCTATCTGCAAGACTTGCCCCTTATATTGGTAAGGAGCCAATTCCTCTGCCGTAGGCTTAGGATGGGCTATATGCAAACCCGGTTTATCCAAACGGTAACGCCCCATCCAGACACCCACCGCATAACTGATCAATTGCTGCATGGCCACCTCCGGATGCCATACAATCCTTTCCGAACCTGCCACGTTTGTATTCATTGCTTTCATTTCTTCGCATTTCTTTTCCATACACTCTTGCTTCAGACTTAAACGAACCAACTCCAAGAAAAGCAACCTATTTTCAGAAAAGAGTCCTTCCCTTTTCTGTAAGCCGGTAAGTCTGCTTCGCGCTGGTCGGCTTGTCCGGATACGTCATAGCGACATAACCCAGTCTGATAAGCGGAAGAATAATCTTTCGTTTCAGCTCTTTGGTTGAATCAAAAGAAAGATTATCGTTCAAGCTGTTGGCCGACATGGAACTCTTCCTTAAAAGGCATAGCAAATCAATCGTATCAGACATCAGTTCTTGAACACTATCCTTAGACCGCCCCTCCCACACTTGGACAAACATTTGTCCAAGTATCTGTCCAAGCTCTATCTTTTTCTTTATAACACACTGATTCACCATCAATTCAACTTGGACAGCCATTTGTCCAAGTCTGAGTCTAAGTCTGTCGTCAAGCACACATTCCTGCCCTTCAAAAACACGGTCAGCATCTTCGAACCCATGTCGACAAGGAATCGTAAGAAGAAAATAAGTTCTACCCTCATCCGTGTCAATAGTTGCTGGCGCAGATCCATTCTCTTTCAATGCCTTCTGAATTGTCGGTATCCCAGTCGCCCTGCCCTCCGTCAAATCCAATTCTTTCAAAAAATCGCCCAATCTACGGTTACGATACCTGCGAGCCTTCAATTTCTGCGCCATTTTTATAGCCTCCGCGCTAATGGACCTATCAGGTCCGGCATAGCTCAATATATCGATATGGGTAGGTTCTACTGTGATTTCCACAGGTTCCCGTTCTTGATAATCACGGTGATACAAAGCATTGACGACAGCTTCCTCTAAGGCTTGGTAAGGATAATTGAATATCCTATTCGATTTCTCGGTATCTGCCGGTTTGATAATCTTTGTCTTGACGACATTGGTACGAAGATACGACAAAGTTTCCTTGATAATCCGAGGTACAGGGCCGACTATCTTGGGAACCTCAATTAGTAAATCAGGATTGTCGATACTTCCGCCCGGAAACAACACGATATCAACTTGTGTAACAGGAAAGAACTTTTCTGGATATTCACAAAACATCATTATGGCACAATTTTTTATCTGCCTGCATTCTGTCGGTCCTGTCAGCAAATCCATCTCGTCAAGAATATCTATCAGCGGCCTCGCAACAAAACTTTCCGCCAGCTTGCTCCCTACTTTCTTGAGATGCTCATACACAAGTACGCCGGATATATCGTCTATTTTTGCAAAAGCATTGCCCCGTTCATCAAAGGGCACACGATTTACCAACTCACGTACCGCATCCAAAATCTCGCCTTTAGCCTCGATGGTGGAAGACTTGCTTCGTATATAAAATTTCGACACCGACTTTTTGGCAACTACGCTTTCAGCCACAGAATAAGGTCTGTTTATTCCAGCCGGAACCCATATGACAAGAATATTTTTCCCATCCACTTCTTCCACCGACACTTTAGAAAGGTAGGTTGGAGAAACCTTGGCATCATAGCCCACCATATCTTTCTGAATACGGTCTATCTCGTTTTCGGCCAAACCCTTTACCGGCCTCTTTGCAATCCCGTTTTCTTCTTCAACCCCCACCAGAATATATCCGCCTCCGATATTGTCAAAATCGGTGGCAAAGGCAGCAATAGTATGATAAATTTTATCCGGATTCCAACCCGCTTTAAATTCTATCCGGTTCGACTCGACCCTCCGTCTGTTAAGCAAATCTTCGATGTTTATAGGTAGTGCCATGGTATGTTCTCTATTTTTATTCGGTGGGGGATTTCTCGATGGAGATTTCGCCTTGCTGGAGGATGGTCACCTCTTCCAAGGGCACATCGGGGGTAAGCTCGTCGGCGAGGTCGTAGATTTCGATGAACTGCCGGTTGAGTTCCTCCTCGTTCCGGTGCAATTGCAGGAACTTGGTCTCCCATTTGGTCTTATAGACCTCATAGCGCCATTCCAAACTGTCTAAATCGAGTGCCGGCAGATTCACACAAGGCACTCCCCGGAAATCGGCATCTTCAGCCATAATATCTCTATAGGCATTCTCATCTATCGCCACCAACTCGTTCTGTTGGAAATCCCAAGAAGTCTCATGCGCGTCCCAGTCCTGCTTGGAGATGGAGATGTTTTGAAAAACTAATAAATCTATCTTATCTGAATCCTCAATAACAATAAAGGGAATCTTTCCCATAGGTCCCTCATGATAATCCAAAGTTGGAGATAATGTCTGTAAAAACACATATGATAAAGCCGAATTAAGGTATCCCATAATGCAATACAAATCATTATCAGCATAAGGGAAACAAACCGAACCCTTGGTTTCAAAAAGCCAACTCCTATCAAAATAACGAAAAGACGGTTTCCCAGAGGATATTGTAGACCACGTAGCACCTATCTTTCCAAAATAGAAGCCTTCATTCTGAGGACGAGACTTCAACTTTCCATCTATGTCTTTAAAATTTTTTATTTCAACTCCGTTATGTTCCCAATTCACCACATATTCCATATTGCCATACCATCGTCTAAAAGTACCACCTTTGGTAATAGGAAACCATTTTTTTCCTGATTCTTTTGCTTCTTCAGCAGAACCCATTCCAAATCCAATCCGTGCCAGAGTGACTTCATGCCAATATCGAATAAACCTGGCGTTGTCCGCTGTTTGCAAGCCTACACAAGGCTTAGCAACAGCGGACAACGCCAGGTTTCCCGCGAAGCGGGAAAAAATTTTTTGAGAAACCCAGTACCCTATCGGGCTTCCGGGGATTTTTTTGAAATTTTGCTGAAGAACATGGGGGTAATAAATCCGATTTCCAACCTCCGAATAAGGCAATGTCTCAACTTCTTTGGTATATTCCTTGAAATTATACTTAAAATCATGGTCTGCTAAAGTCTGTTCAAACAACATCCGCAAATGCTTTTGGTCAAACTCTTGGAATGTACGCTCCACCAAACGGAAATAGGTCCCGCAAGCAGCCGGATTCTGCGACTTGGCAATCACAGCCGACGACGAGCCAAAGTCTGCGCCAAACACCCCTCTACTAAGATGCAAAATAGAATCGATAGATTGACTATCGAGTATTCCTTTCCGCAAATTTTCAAAAGTACTTAGAAACATCCAAGATGGAGGGATAATAAACCCATATCGTCCATGCGTTTCTAATCTTTGGGGCATCATTTCAACAAAAACCGTAGCCAAGTCCCCCTTCCCAGCCTCGTAATGCTTCTTCACATAAGCCGACAAGACCGGATTCATATTGCCGCCGCCCATATAAGGTGGATTCATCACCAAAACCGCATATTTCTCCGTCAGTACCTTAATCAGGTCCAAGGCCGGTAGCAAAGCCGTGACGGATTCCGGCAACAGGGGCTGCGCCTTCCAGTAATCCATCGCCTGGGATATGGCCGATAGCGTAGTTTCGGACAAGTCGAACTTCATAATGGAACCCAAGGATTCGGCATCGGATAGCAAAGAAAAGGCCTTTTGCATCTCTGCCAGCATCTTGTCATTCTCCAGACCATTAAAGAAGGCTTTCAACGCCTTATCCAACGAGCCATAAGCCCCCTCATTCCAAGGCTGAGGCATATCCAAGACCTGCGGCAAAACCTTGGCATCGACAAAGGAGGCATCTTTCTGGCAGGCTTTGAGCAGAAGCGCAAACAAGGCAAGCTGCTTGGCCCGGGTATCTATGTCCACGCCCCTCAGGTTGCAACGGAAGATATTCTCCACCGCTTCCTTGCGCCCATAGCCCTCGGAGATATAAAGCTCGTACAAAAGGTCGAAGCATTCGTTGAGGATATGGCCAGATCCGCAAGCCAGATCCGCCACCTTCAAATCGGTCAGTTCGGCATAGCGGTAACGGCATTCCTCCGGTGTCGGTTCTCCCTCCACCCAATAAGCCCACTTCCGCTTCGCCTCCTCGGCATAAGGATTGTTATCCCAATAAATCCTCCCCAAGGTATTCTGCACCATATATTTCACAATCCAATTGGGCGTGAAAATCTGGGTTGCCGCTGGAATCTCGTCCGCCTCGAACTTGCCTTTCTTGGCAAACACCTCATCCTTGCGTTCCGAGATATAGAACTGGTAGAGCCAGCCTATCAGTTCCGGGGAACGGTAGTCCTCCTCGGCAATAAAGTCGGTATGGTTGAGCATGTCCACAAAACCGCCCTCGCTCAGGATGTTGATCGGCAGCATCAGTTCCGTGTAGTCCTGCATGCGCCCGAAACAAGCCTGCATCAAAGGGTTCTGATGGCACCAGGCCACCATCAGAAGCGCGAACTGCTCGGTGGTCTTGGTATCGTCTTCCAACAATTCCAGCAAACGCGTCCTTTCCGCCTCCGGCATACGGGGCAAGCGTCCCCGCCTGGCATCGTCCACGATACGGGGGGTGCGCACCTCGTCCACGAACTCGATTACCGGCTCGCACAGGCCGTTTTTCTGAAGAATCCGAATCGCCACCAGACGGTTGAACCAGGTGTAAGCCGCCTCCTCGCAGGTCTCCTGCATCCCTTTCCGGGCGATTCTCTCGTAGAGCGCCATCCAGCTATGGTAAAAGCGTTCCGTATAGAAACCGCCCTGCCAGAGGGTTCCGCCCTGCATCAGCTTGGGCATGGCTTCTTCCGGGATATGGCCGTTCTTGTCAAAGCCCAAAGAACGTATCTTGGCTTCCACGCCGCTCTTGAGGCGGGTCCGGGCTTCGTTGGCGAATTTCTTCAGCTTGTTGGTTTCCATTTTGCTTTTCTTTTCAATAATGCCGTTTTGTCGCAGACAAGGGTTTCCGTATCCGGTTTTACTTTATCACCGTCACTTCGTAGCCGTCATTGATTTTGTCCATCAGCTGCTGCTTGATCTTCTTCAAATAGTCATCCACTTCCTTTTCCGTGCGCATGGGCACGAAAGTCCGGGTGGACAACTCTATACTGCAAGGCTTCCGGGTCTTGCCTAGTTTCCCTGCCGACTGCCCGTCTTGGTCCATGCCTGGATCATGGGCCGTACCGGGAAGGCCGGGCTGGGGATAATCCTGCGGTTTCTTCCGAGCCAGTTCCGCTTGAATCAAATCCAATTGCTGGCTTGCAAAACTTTGCGTATCCAGATTGTTCTTCAGCATCAGGATATTGCTCGAGGCGGTCTTTTCCTGAAGGATGCGCTTGCGGTCGGCCAATACGGACTTGTCCACGCCCTGCTGCTCGGCACTCTGTTCCAAAGCATCGAAAAGGGCATTATATTCCTTTTCTATCTGCTGCCGCAATTCCTGGCGCTGCTTGTCGAGGGCTGCCGAAACAGCATTTTTCAACTTGATATAGTCCCGGATGGAGATAGGCCAGGCTTGGGTCTCTATGCCCTTGAGTTCTTCCGCCTGCGCTTGGAGTTCGGCCGGTACAAAGGCAAAATTGTCGCGGTTTTCCCGTACAAAAGCCAGCAAGGAACGGTAATTGTCAAACTGATCCTGCACAAAAGCCAGAACTTCCTTGCAGGTGTCCGCCAGCTTGGCCGCTTCTTCCTGACTGTCTATGATACTCTGGAAGAATTTCTGGTTGTCCCGGATTTCTATCCACTGATCCAGCATCGCAATAAATTCCCGCAGCGGCTTCACAAACGGGTATTCCGCGTAACGGCTTTCCTCCTCCCGGTATGTCTTTTTGCAGGCGGGCAGGCTGTTCTCGTTCTTGGCATCCTTGCATTGGCGGAAAATCTGGGTGCTGTCGGACGAGGCGAAGGCATCCTTGCCGAAAATCCGTTTCCATGCATCCACAAAACGGTTCACCAAATCCTGCGGAATGGCTTCCGCCCGGCGAAGCGTGAATTTCTTGGTCTCGGTCAGGATGCGGCTCGCCACGACAGAGGCTTCCACTTCCGGACTATTGAGGTAAAGGTAGTCCCGCCGATGACGGCGCACCAGCTCGTTAATCACGTACAAAGTGCAGACATCGTCCCAACCGTAGGGGGCTTTGGCGAACTTGGCCAATACATCCGCCACATTCACTTCGGCAAACTGCTTGTCAAGATAGATTTCCACTTCCTGCTCGGCCTGCGTCAAGCTGGAGTTCAGCTCGCCATAGTCGTAAGACTGCACGGGACGCAGGATGGACTGGCGCAACTGTTCGGAAGTATGAGGGTATTCGGCCCGGTTCACCAAGCCCGCCTTGGTATAGATATTGCCTAAATGCTTCTGCAAGGCTTTGCGGTAACGTTCCTCGCCCTTGCTGTTCAATATTTCCGGATCTTCCACCACCGACACGCCCGACACGATGGGGCATGTGTCCAAAATAGAGGCAAAGCTCTTGGCAATGACGGTATCCATCAATTCCCTGGCTCTCTTCTCGAACTCGCCCCTGATTTTGGCGTTCTCTTCGGTAAGCGCCGGGGATGCCATGTAACGGCTCACTTGGCAATACCAATAGAAGGCGTTCCGCAAGCGGTTGTCTTTCTTGTACTGGGAGGCCACGTAATAGACAAGCCTGTTAGCCGGATTGCCCACCGTGATGGCGGCAGCGCTGTCGTATTCCTCGTCCATCTGGAAATCGACCACCACATCGGCGTTGTTGCTCAGGAAGGTACGTTGCTTGATAGTCGCCCCCACTGCAAAGGAACGGGTCATATACGTCTCCTTGTTCTTGGGGTTGCCGAAATGCCGGAAAAAGATATCCTTCAATACTTCGGCTTGGGTATTGTTGTCAGGGACCTGGCCTTTGATCTGCGAGGCCACTTTCATTTCCTCTTCCGAATAGAAGCTATAGGTTTCGGGAAGCCCTTTCCTGGCCTGCTCCCGACGGATGATATTGTTATCGCAGAAATAGTCCAGCACCTTTTCCACTTCCTGCTTGATGGTGAGCCAAGGCGTCCTGAGATCGTTGACCAACAAAGTCGTCACATTGTCCAAGCTGGCCGGGAACACCATCTTGTCCCGATCATCGATATTGCAAATCATGAACAGGACATTGGCTACCCGCCGAGCCAGTTCCGGCTTGGAATAGGTCCGGGCCATATCCATCGCGTTGCTGATGGCTTTCTGCCCTTTTGCCTGCAAGCCTTCCTCGAACATATTGTTGTACAGCTCGTCGAAAGAGACGAAATGCCCCAACTCCTGGTCCTTGTCATTCTTAGCCGTGGAATGAATCACTTTGATAATGCTGCGTTCATTGCCCTTCACCTCCTTGGCCACATAGCCCAACAGCAGGAAATTATTGAATACCTGCATGATTAGCTTGAACTGGTAGGGCACGAAGGGATAATAGGCAACAAAATCTTCCTGGCTGCGATAGGACTCATAGCTATTGGGCAACTTGAAATGAAGGTCAAAGGAAGGGCTTTCCTTGGCATACCATTCCCCTAAAACCGGTTTCACTTCCGCTTTCTTTTCCAGGATACGTTTCTGGGTAATCACTTCGGGCTTGGTGCCTTTGAGGGATACCGTCACCTCGAAGCGCCCCTTGATTTTCCCTTCCTTGTCCTTTCCTTCCATAATGTTGCAGTCGTCCATCACTTCCGAAAGGTCCTGCTGCGCGGTGCAGGCCACCCAAACCTGGTTCTGACAAGACTCGGACAGCTTGGTGACAATCTCCTGCAAGTTCAGGTAACGGTCTTTTTCCTTGTTGATGAATTGGGAAACCTCATCGGCCAACAGGACCAAACGGTAATCCTTGCCTTTGTCCTTGAGCCACGATGCCACCTCGCCGGCAAAACGCTCTATGCTGACCGTGGTATCGCGCTTGATGATACGCTCCCGTATGCTTTCCTTGTCGAGCGAAGGGGCCAATTCCGCCGCAATGTCCAAGACCATGCCCAGCTCGTTGTCCACCAAATCGGCAGCCTCGCCGGGATCATCCCAATCAGCCCCTATCTCCCGGATACGTTGCTTGAACTGGTCAAAGACCCCTTTCTCGGCCAAAGGCTTTTCCAGATGCTGCGCCAAGGTAAGGTTGAACTTGTTGAAGCCCCGTTTGGCATTGAACTCGTTCCAGAATACATGCAGGAAGGCCTTCTTCTTGTCGGTGGAATTGTCGTAAGAAGTCTCCAGATTGAATATGCAGGTGTCTATCGTGGCTTTCTTGAGCCAATTGGCAATGCCAAGCAGGTCGGCATAATCAAAATCGAGGTTATGTTCGGTATCCCGCATGTCTATCGCCTTGACGGCTTGCAGGAAGCGTTCCATCGCCTCCTCCTGGGTATCAGGCGAGATGCAATAGTCGAGGTATTTCAGAAAATGGGATTTTCCCGAACCGTAATAACCGTCTATCCAAATCCCCACATGCTCGAAAGGCAGGTTGTCTTTCAAGGCCGCTAGTATCCGGTACAAACCCGACATGGTCTCATCGGTAAAGACATATTCCGAGATTTCAATCTGCTTGGTAGCCTTGTCCAGCTTGGTAGCGCTGACCGCCGGATTGACGGGACGTTCAATGGGCTTCTCGTATAATTCTTTCAGTTTCATAATCATTCATTAATCAGAAGCGTGGCACGATAAGTATGATTGTCGGGAAGGAGGCCGAAAAGCCGGAAGGAATTGCCTTCCCGCTTGCCGGGATAAAAGACAATAATCTTGTATTTGTCGGTCTGGTTGTAGTCTTCGTAAAGAGCCAGGAATTCGTTGACCCGGAGATAGGGAAACATGGATCCGATGCCGTGCAAGAAGACATAGGGCCGCTTGTATTGGTCTTTTTGGGAAATATGATGCTGGATCCGATGGTCGATGTATTTCAGGAAATCCTCATGATGGGCGTTGCGCGTCAAGGTATCCTGAACGTTGGAAGCCTGAGCCGGGTCGTTTTCTTCCTTTTTCAAAAGGTAGCCGAGCATGGAAGGATTGTTCAAGAACTTCTTTTGGTCCAAGAAGGCGCAAAATTCCTCAAAAAGATTCAACACCAGCACATCCACGTAATTGAGCGGGCGTATCAGGTTGGCCTTGAATTCCTGTATCTCCTTCCGGATACCGTATTCGTTCTCGGCAGGGTACTGGAAAAGATAAAAGTTGTAGAACAAATCCCCGTTTTCCGCATCCTGGAAACCGGGACTGCTCAGCTTCTCATAGAGTTCCTTTACGGTCATGCCAATGATGTTTTCAATTTCTCTATCTGGTAAGGCTGCAGCAAACAAGCTTCCAGGAACCAGGCTTCGCCATGCAAAAGGTAATAAGCCTGGTTGCCGCACAGCAACGGATGCAGACCGTTGTCCTCATCCAACATGCCTACTTTGCGAAGCAGGGTCAGATAGGTGCTTGCCAGTTTCTTCTTGGTAGCTTCCGTCCAAGAGTCCACAAAATCGTCCTTGGCCGAAAGTTCGTTGAGTTCCATATAAATGTCGTCCAGGGTTACGCTCTTGGAAATGGAGTTCCACTTTTTCATGGCCACATTGACATGGAAGTCGAACAGAATCCGGTAAGTCTTGAGCAAGACAAAAAACAAGGCAGCTTTCCGGTCTTCTTCCGGCATCTGAACATAATCCTGCCAGAAAGAAACCGGCATGGCATCGTAACGCCTTTCCACCTCGGCCATGATCCGCTTCCGGGACGTCTCGGCATTGATATGCAGAAGCCGGTTCTCGGAAGCTTCCTGTTGCAGGAATTCTTGCCGATTTCCGGACATAAGCAGCGGCAAGAGGATATTGGTCTCCTCGTACAGGAAACCGCCTCCTGAAACCGCTGCGGAATAAGGGCTATTGTATTTCTTTTTCATAATTGCGCAAATATGCAAATTTAAGAAATTCTTATGTACCGAATGGATTCCTGTCAAAATTCATACATATTACAAACAACATTTCCCTATAAGAAGGTATTTCCATAAAGAAAAATACCTATTTATAGCGATAACAAAACCCGTGAGACCCTTGTACTTTCGCAAACGAAAACAGAGACAGCAAACATCCAATCCAAAAATTTGATTTTATTTAAAATAACACCATAAAAAAACAAAATAAATTCAAATAACATGAGACTAAAACAAAACTTTCTCAACAGTTGCTGGCTATTAGCTTTCTGCGCCCTGCCAGCAACGAGTCTGGCAGGCAGCGAACGCCAACCAAAAGGAGCAAGCCTTCCGCGAATCCAGCTCCAGGAAATCAAGCAAGACACGAACTTGGCAGACCATGCCTTGGTAATTCTCAAAGTAAACGAAAGCTGGAGCAAAGGCACTGGTTTCCAGTTGCTCATCGACAAAGACTGGACGGATAACGAAAGCGGGACCATGGGCGACGCGACATTGGAAAACTTCCTGTTCGACACCTATTCCTGGAATGCCTTGGAAGAAACATACCTGATCTACCAAGGCTGCGACTACTTCATCCCTGAAAATGCTACTGGGCAAGAGAACTCCCCGGTAGTCCATGCCGGAGAGCAAGATTCCGTTTACATTGAATGCAATGGTAGCTATTACCAGTACGCCATCTTTGAAATGACAGATGAAGCCATGGGATACAACGCACCCGAATGCCCTCCCGGGTACTATGACTTATACGACTATACCAACTCATACGGCGGTGCCAGCTACGACGGATTCGAATTTAACAATGGTTTCATCTATGTCTTCACCGTACTGCCTGGAAACGTGACCCGGACCGCCACCAGCGTGATGGGCGCGCCGGATTTAACGGTCGAACGGGTGCACCTGCCATCTTCTTCCTGCGCGTTGGGCATGGAAACCATCGCTGCCACCCTCCGCAATACCGGCAAAGGCGATATCTACGGTTTCAAGGCCTCCTATTCCGTAGACAAGGAACCAGCTGTGGAACAATCCTTCTCTGACACGCTGCTCATCGGCGAAGAAATCCGGATCACCTTCGATTCCTTGGCCGATTTCTCGCTCCCCGGCCACGAATACAGGGTAACCGTCACTGCTTCGCTCTTAGAAACGGCTGCTGTTCCCGAAGTGGATACAGGAAACAATGGGAATTATGCGCATGCGACCAATTCCGAACCTCTTTACCTCCCCTACATCAGCGATTTCACCAATGAAATGTACGGCGACCACTACTGGTCTTCCTGGATTGCCGATTCCTACGAAGACGAATGGATGCTGAGCCAAGGCGAATGGTCTGCCCAACAGGATCATGTCCCCTTGGTATCGCCTTGCTTCTACATTGAAAAAGGCATCTACCGTTTCACCTACACCTATCAGGCTGGCCTTGACGTTGGCGTGTACCAGCAAGGATGCAGCTATGGAATCCAAATGGGCAAAGCCGAAGACAACCCCTTTGATTTTGACACTCTCTATTACGCGGAAGAAGAATTCACGCAAAGCCGTTATGTAAACAATAGCTTTGTCTTTGAGGTGGAAGAAGACGACCACTATGCCTTTGCCATACAGACATTCTACTTGCCAACTTTCTATTTGCAGGACATCCAGATTGAAAAAGTAGACAGTTACGACTTGGCCGTCAACAGGCTGAGCCTCGCCACCCCGCACCGCTTGCCTTTGCGCCAATTGCCGGAATCCATTCCAGCCGCAGTGGAATTGGAAAACCTTGGTTCCAAAGATATCACCTATACCCTGCAGTTCTCCGCCAATGGACAAGTACTGGCGCAAAACGTGCAAGACTCGCTGCCTGCGCTCAGCAATGGCACAGCCGAAATTTCCTTGAGCGGGTTTCCCTGCATTGACATCGGCGACACGATGAACCTTTATGTCAAGGGCAGCATCAAAGACTCTCTCGATGCCAACATCCACAATGACACGGCTTGCAGCTTGTTTATCCTCAGCGATACCGTAATGGCCTACGACCGTCTCGACTTTGACCGAAGCATCGTATCGGCCGGTGCTGTAGGAGGAGATGCACCTGTATGGGCCGGAACGGTATTCAACTTAGCCCGCCGCGACACCTTGAGTTCCATTTCGCTCGGCCTAAGCTACAGCACGCAGAAATTCAATATCGGACTAGCAGTCTACCACTGGGATGCCGAGAAGGAAGTCGTTGGCGAATCCTTGTTCGACATAGAAGTGGAACGGGAAAGAGAATCCGGGCTTTATACCTTCCCTGTCCCTGCCCGGAGCTTGGACAGCGGCAGCTACCTCTTTGCCTTCAAGCAATTAGGGACCCAAAGCGCGAATGTCTTGTGCGACAACATGCCGGGGGGTGCTTTTTATACCTTCAATTCCGATACTTCCGTCATCCAGACCCAAGCTGGATTCCTTTGCCTGCGAGCCAATTTCGGTTCAGCCGAAATAGTAGCACAACGGGATGCGATGCTCTCGGGCATGGAAAAACCCGCCTCCCGGGGTATTTTCACCAAGACCGAAGAAATCGTGGCCAATGTCACTAATAACGGACCTCAGCCCTTGCATGATTTCCAAGTTCTCTGCATTGCCGACAAAGACTCCCTGTACGCTGTCATCGACACATTGGCTCCGTATGCGGCCACTACGGTTTCTTTCATAGCAGACCTTTCGGCCATCGGGACTCACCGTCTTTTCTTCCAGACCATGCTTGCAGAAGACGAGAACCCGGCCAACGACACCCTGACGCGAACCGTGGAATGCATCGAAATGCCCGATCCGTATTTCATGGACTTTGAAGCCTGCCAAGACTTCAGCCAGGAAAATTTCCAATCAGGATGGGCCAGCATCGACCGTGACAACACGGGGGTTTGCGTCATCGACGAGTTCATGTACCCGGGCTGGGCTGAACCATGCGGTTTCATGGCTTTCAACCCGTACCTGACCGAACCAGCCATGGAGGCCGAAGGCGCGCTGCCGTATGATGGCCAACGCTACGGTGCCAGCTTCAGTGCCAGAGGCAACGTGCGGAACAACGACTGGCTGGTTTCGCCCAAGCTGCAAATGCCGGAAAGCGGTTCCTACATCGAGTTCTACGCCAAGTCACTCAACGGCAACTACGGGTTAGAAGTGTTCAACGTCCTGGTTTCGACCACAGACCTTGACCCTGACAGTTTTGCTCCTGTTTTAGAAGAAGTGGAAGCCCCGGCCGATGATTGGACTCATTTCACGGCCGACCTTTCCGCTTACGATAAACAGGAAGTCTATATTGCTATCCAATGCGTTTCCCTCAATGCGTTCGTCTTCATGATTGACAACATCAAAGTGGGCAAACCTGGCGAAACCGGCACGGAAAACCATAGGGGGCAAGCAGATTTCAGGCTGTACCCGAACCCGGCACGCGACCGGATATATTTCCGCAGCGAGGAAAACATCCTGAGCGTGGACATCTACGCCTTGGATGGAAGACTGGTCTACGCGGACAAACTGCTTGACCAGCCACAAGGGGCAATCTCGGTAGAGAACCTGCCCCAAGGCCTTTACCTCCTGCAAGCCAGGACTTCCGATGGGTACGTCATCCAGAAGTTCGTGAAACAGTAACAAAAACGTACCCGCCCCGCTGTGCGTGCATAATCGGCCAATCGCTTATCTTTGCACCCTGGTTATATCAGGATTGCAGCTCATGAAACGTGTCTACCTTTGGTTAATCAGCATGCTCAGCGGGGTACTGCTGGCCCTGTCGTGGCCTGCCCACGGCTTCACCCCCTTGGTCTTCATCGCCCTCTTCCCGCTCTTCTGGGTCGAAGACTACGTTCTGGAACGCCAGCAAGAATACGACCGGCACCAGGCAGCGAAGAAAGCGCTCCGGGTATCGCCCAAGCTCAAAGCCTACATAGGCCACATTCTCCAGAAATTGCCGGTCAGCAAGAAAACCGGCACAGGAAAGGACCTTCCCGTCCTCAACGGCATTCCCCAGAGTGGCCGCACCGCAGGATCCTCCCTGCCAGAACGCACCAGATACCACATCTTCTTCTATTCCTTCTCCGCATTCCTTGTCTGGAACATCCTCACCACGTGGTGGATATGGAATTCGACCCCTGCCGCCGCGCTGGCTTTCGCACTCAACGCATTATTGATGGCCCTCGTTTTCACGATGTTCCATTATTCATGCCGGCATTCCTTCAAAAAAGGGATGCGCTGGATCATCCTCTTCATCTACTGGCTAGGATTCGAACACTTCCACCACAACTGGGATGTGTCCTGGCCCTGGCTCACCCTCGGCAACGCCTTCGCACCCCGGCCTCAATGGGTACAATGGTACGAACTCACGGGAACCTTGGGCGGAAGCCTCTGGATATTAGGGTGCAACGTGGCCCTGCTGCATTGGTTCAAAGCCTGGAGAGCCCAGAAGCGAGGAAAACCCGTCTTCAGCGAGAACCGCCTCAGCCTGAGCGTGCGCGGCAAGCTGCTCCTCTTCTGCGGCCTGGTCATCGTGCCTGCCGGGCTTTCGATAATCCGTTTTGCCACCTACCAGGAAAAAGGCCGCCCGGTAGAAGTGGTGGCCGTCCAGCCCAACATCGACCCCTACGTGGAACAATACACACTGACACCTTTCCAGGCTACAGACCGGATGCTCCGCCTTGCGCAAAGCCAGATGACTCCTCATACCCGCTTCATCGTCACCCCGGAAAGCATGATCCAGGAAAACATCTGGGAAAACCAGCTGCCGTCCAGCCCTTCGGTCAGGCAAATCCAGGATTTCCTGCAAGAATGGCCTAACGCTCAATTGATTGCCGGCATTTCCTCCTACTCCCGTGTCCGTCCTGAAGATTCCGCGATGCAAGGTGTCCGCAAGCTTCGCCGCGCCACAGACCCTGCCCGGCGGTTCTACCGCGCCCACAACACCGTCATCGTCCTCGGCGCCAATCCCGGCATGCCGATTCCGATGCACCACAAATGCAAACTGGTCCCCGGCGTGGAAATCATGCCTTACGTCAACAGACTCGGATTCCTGGAAAACCTGGCCATCGACCTGGGCGGCACAGTGGGCACCCTGGGCATCGACCCGGGACCGACCGTCTTTGCCAGCGAAAGCCCGGAATCATGCCGCGTGATTGGCGGAAGCTACGCCGGACCCTACTACGGAGAACTGTCCAAAGACGCTCCGGTAGCAGGCAAGCCTCTCCAGGAGGGGGAATTCCGCTTTGCCGACCTGATCTGCTACGAGTCGGTCTATGGCGACTATGTGGCCTCCTGCGTGCGGGAAGGTGCCGAACTGCTGTTCGTCTCCACAAATGACGGCTGGTGGAAAGACACGCCCGGACATCGCCAGCACGCCTCCTACGCCCGGCTGAGAGCCATCGAGAACCGCCGCGACGTGGCCCGGGCCGCCAACACCGGCATTTCCTGCTTCATAGACCAGAAAGGCCGCGTTTACCAAGCCACAGCGTACTGGGAGCCGGCCTGCATCCGGCAAACGCTCCATGCCAACGACAAGCTCAGCATCTACGCCCAGTACGGGGACATTCTGGGACGATGCAGCCTTCCTCTTTCTTTATTCTTCATTTTGCTTACTTTTGTCATTGTTCTCAGACAACGTAAGTAGCAATTGCATCAAGGAAATTTCCCCGGAGAGGAAAAGCCATGGACGAACCCATTCTGATTGTAGACGATGACGTGAACTTGAATCGCCTGCTGGCCAAGTTCTTAGAGAGGAACGGATTCCCCTCGGCGACCGCGTATTCGGCCGAAGAAGCCATCAAGATACTTTCCTCGCAGAAATTCCGGATAGTCCTGACCGACCTGCGGCTTCCCCACAAGGACGGGCTGGAACTCCTGCAATGGATCAGCGGCCACGATTCCGGATGCCGGACAGTATTGATGACGAACTACGCCGATGTGCAGACAGCCGTCAAAGCCATGAAGCTGGGCGCAGCCGACTACATCGCCAAACCTATCATTCCCGACGATCTTCTCAAGAAAATCCAAGACCTTGCCGACAACGCCGGCAGGCACGGGCAAAGCCTTGGCGCAGAGACCGGCCCCGAACCGGCGCCGCCCGCCTCCCCTGGAAAAAAGATGCTTGGCCAAGCCTTCGTCGACAAAGGCTTCATCCGAGGCACCTCCCAAGCCGCAGTGCAATTGGAGCAACATATACGGCTGGTCGCGCCCACACCGATCACCGTCCTCATCAGCGGCGAAAGCGGCACAGGCAAGGAATACATCGCCAGACTGATCCACAATAGCAGCAAGCAGTCCCAAGGGCCTTTCGTGGCCGTGGACTGCGGATCGATTCCCCAGGATCTGGCCGGCAGCGAGCTTTTCGGGCACAAGAAAGGCTCGTTCACCGGAGCCGTAGCCGACAAGAACGGTTTCTTCCAGCAAGCCGAAGGCGGCACGCTCTTCTTCGACGAGATCGAGAACCTGCCCTATTCGGTGCAAATCCACTTGCTGCGAGCCTTGCAGGAAAAGCGCATACGCCCCGTGGGAGCCGAAAAGGACATCGAGACGCATGTGCGGATCATTGCCGCCACCAACGAGGACATCCCCTCGCTTTGCGCGAAAGGAAGCTTCCGCGCAGACCTTTACCACCGGCTCAACGAATTTTTGATCCAAGCGGTACCTTTGCGCGAACGCAAAGAAGACATTCCCTTGTTTTCCAGGAAATTCCTGGAAAATGCGAACGAGGAACTGGAAAAAGAAATCCCGGTTCTCGGCCTGGAACCAGAAGTCCTGGCAATTTTCATGCAGTACGACTGGCCGGGCAACATCCGTGAACTTCTTTATACGGTAAAACGAGCCTGCCTGCTCTGCCAAGGGCAATACGTGAAGCTCGAAGACCTTCCGCCCGAACTCCAGCGGTCCGCAGCAGGGACAGGAACGCGGCAAGCCTCCACCGGCATGGGAACGCCGGCCACGCTCCATGCCGCCGCGACGGATGCAGAGTCCGGACCGACCGTCTCCCTCCCGAACCTCCAGGCCAGGATCTCGCTGGCAGAAGAAGAGAAGAACCGGATACTGGCATGCCTGCGGCAATGCAACTACAACAAGACAAAAGCGGCCAGACTGCTCGACATTGACCGGAAAACCCTCTACAACAAGCTCCGTTCCTACGGTATCGAATGAAGGCGTGCCAGTGAATCGGTCCGGAATGCTCCGGAAACGCATAGCGGGCCATGCAAGCGCGCGGACATTCCTGAAATGCACCGCCCGGCGGAAGAACAGCCTCGGCATGCACCATAGAACCCGCTGCTTGGGGCAACCGCAAAACACAATAGGCTGACTATCAATCTCATTTTACAGCCCGCAGGTATTCTCTTGTGCAAGATTCATTATGGATCGATTAGTTGGTTGTTTCCGGCAATCTTGAGGCGGCCGCCCCGGCCTGTCCCCCCGGCCTGTCTGTAACTCTTTTGCAAGAAGCTGTTTAAACCCAAATCGGTCATTAGACTCGCCGGGGCGTTTCCGGTGGCGGAATGGTGCTTTCGGGTATCTTGCCCGCTTCTGTCCGCATCCTGTTTCTCGCTACGCCTCGACGTAGCCCGCTATGCCTTCGGCTAGGCGAGAAGCATGCTGCATGACACAAGCGGGCAATCTCCCCAGAGTCTAATGACCGATTTGGGTTAAAATTTCTTGCAATCTTGAAAAGGCTGGATTTTCAGGGACCGGGGTCAGGATTTTGTTTGCCCGTCGGGGGCTGTTCCGGGTCTTGGTCGAGCGATGCTCGATGATAGCTTGGTCTCGGAGAAATCAACGCAAGCTTTGATTCCCCGCTCGACTTTCGCTATCGTTTGCGTTTTTCACGTCAGATAGCTGGGCTATCCTCCTTTGGAAAACGCGGAGCCATCCCGCCAAATCCCCTCCCGATGAGCTAAACAAATAAACCCAAATCGGTCATTAGACTCGCCGAGTGTGTTTCCTGTTTTCGAAGAGGGGTGCTTTTGTGCATCTTGTTCGCTTCTGTCCGCATCTTGCTCCTCGCTACGCCTCGACGTAGCCCGCTACGCCTTCGGCTAGGCGAGAAGCATGCTGCATGACATAAGCGGACAATCTACCCAAAGTCTAATGACCGATTTGGGATAAATTTAAACAGCTTCTAATTCTTCCAAAGAAATTTTGTAAATTTGCTGAATTTACGGCCGTCATGGAATCCGCACTGGAAAAGCATCCCTCCGATGCAAAAGGGGCAGGACGGCAACGAACCCAAAAACAAAACTAAATGGCAACAGCAAGAGTCCTCTGGATCGACGACGAGATCGACCTCCTCAAACCCCATGTGATGTTCCTGCAAGCAAAAGGCTACGAGGTAATCACGCTCAACAACGGGGTGGATGCGGTGGAAACCCTCCGCAACCAAGCCGTCGATATCGTTTTCCTGGACGAACAGATGCCCGGCCTGTCCGGCATGGAGACCCTATCCAAAATCAAAGAGAGCTTCCCGACCCTGCCCGTGGTCATGGTCACGAAAAGCGAGGAGGAACGGATCATGGACGAAGCCATCGGCTCCAAAATTTCCGACTACCTCCTCAAGCCCGTCAATCCGGGGCAGATCTTGCTAGCCATCAAGAAGCAACTGGAAGCCAAACGCCTGGAGAGCGAGAAATCGACCGCTTCCTACCAACAGGAATTCCGGGAAATCGGGGCTTCCCTTTCACCCAACCTCAGCTACAAGGAATGGGAAGACCTCTACAAAAAGCTCGTATTCTGGGATCTCGAACTGAGCAAGACTGACGACAGCGGCATGCGCGGAATCCTCCGCAACCAGAAAGACGAAGCCAACCTGCTCTTTGCCCGCTATATCGAGAAGAACTACGTGGACTTTCTCAAAAAAGGTTCGGACAACGAATTCGACATGTCCCATACCGTGCTCAGGAAACGGCTTTTCCCGATCCTGAACAACGACTTCCCCGTTTTCTTCATCCTGATTGACAATCTCCGCTACGACCATTGGAAGGTGCTGCAGCAACGAATGCAGCCTTACCTGAAGACCATCAGCGAAGACACCTACATGAGCATCCTGCCTTCAGTGACCCACTACGCCCGCAACAGCATGTTCGCCGGGCTGCTTCCCTCGGAAATCGAAAAGAAATACCCCGACTACTGGGTGGCTGAAGACTCCGGGCAATACAAGAACCAGAACGAAAAGCTCCTGCTCGAAGAATGCCTCAAACGCTTCGGCAAGGAACCCAATTTCACATACAACAAGGTACTGAACCAATCCTATGGTTTCAAAATCATAGATTATCTGCCTAAGATGATGGCCACTCCGCTCAACATCATCATCTACAACTTCATCGACATGCTTTCGCACGCCAGCACCGAAATCGAGCTGCTGCGCGAGATGGCCAACGACGATGATTCGTACCGTTCACTGGTAGGATCCTGGTTCGATCATTCTCCTTTGCTGGAACTGCTCAAGAACCTGGTCGACCGCAAGGCTATCATCATCATCACCAGCGACCATGGTTCAATCCGGATTACCAACCCGGTCCGCATCAAAGGAGACCGCGAAACCAGCGTGAACCTCCGGTACAAGGTCGGGCGGAACCTTGAATTCAACCCGAAGGAAGTGTTCAGCGTCCGTAATCCGGGCGAAATTTTCCTGCCGAAGGTCAATATCACTTCTTCCTTTGTATTCTGCCGCCAGAATGACTTTTTTGTCTATCCCAACAATTTCAACCAATACGTAGCGTACTACAGGAACACAATCCAGCATGGCGGCATTTCCTTGGAGGAAATGATGGTTCCTTACGCGGTACTCCAACCCAGATGACATGGAAGACGGCATTTGCAATATGACGGCATCCACGCCCGAGGACTTGCCTCCGGCGGCACGGCTCCTCCTGGACCGGTTCCAGGAGGAGCGGGTGTTTGCCTTTTTCGCCCCGATGGGTGCCGGGAAAACCACTTTCATCCAGTCGCTCTGCGCGTGCTTAGGCGTGGAAGACCAGGTTGTCAGCCCCACATTTTCCTTAGTCAACGAATATTCTTCCCCCCAAGGGCCGGTCTACCACTTCGACTTCTACCGGCTCAAGAACGCGGAAGAGGCCTTGGACATCGGTACGGACGAGTACCTTGCCTCCGGGCATTACTGCTTCCTGGAGTGGTCCGAGATAGCCGAGCCCATCCTGCCTCCTTCCTATGTCAGAGTGGAAATCCACGTAGACGAAACCGATGGCAGCCGGCATATCCGCGCTGAACGGCGCAAGGCGGCCCGAAACACAAGCCCGGCTGCGGCCGAAGCCGTTCCAAGCAATCCCGAAAATCCCGAAACCGACCAAAAAGACACACCCTATGGAATGCGTGCATGACCAGAACTGCTCCATCCATATCGGGGAGGGAGCCGTATCGTTGGCTGACGATATCCCGTTGCGCCAGGAGGACCGCAACTGCATCATCTTATGCGAAGAAAATGCCGCCGACCTTATTCTTCCCATTTTAGGCGACCGTTGCCCCAATCTCCGCAAGCAGCCCCTTTACTATCTGAACGCCCGGGAGCAGGACAAGCAGGTTTCCTCCTTGATTCCATTATGGAAAGCTTGGGAAACTGATGGCATCGACCGGCGCACGCTGGTAATCAACATCGGCGGCGGGGTTCTCTGCGACATGGGCGGTTTCGCGGCCTCGGTCTTCAAACGCGGCATCCCCTTTGTCAATATCCCGACCACGCTCCTATCCATGGCCGATGCCTCGGTAGGCGGCAAGACAGCCGTCAATCTGGACGAGACCAAGAACGTGATAGGCACTTTCAGCCGGCCCGAAGCAGTCTTGATCGACCCGGTTTTCCTCGAGACCCTGCCTGAAAAGGAATTCCTGTCGGGGATGGCAGAGCTGATCAAGATGCAATGGATCGCCAATCCCGATTTCAGCATAGACAGAACGGAAGAATGCTTCTCTTCCCGCGCCATGCTCTCGGACCTCCTGCTTTCCGCCATAGAACAGAAAGCCAGAATCACCGCCATGGATTTCAAGGAAGGGAATATCCGCAAAATCCTTAACTTCGGCCACACATTCGGCCATGCATTCGAAGCCCTTGCCCTGAAACGCAAGCAGAAAATCACCCATGGCGAAGCCATCGCCCACGGCATGACCTGCGAACTCTACCTGTCCTGGCTCATGACCGGCTTCGATCGCGGGAAATTCGAGACATGCAGTGCCTGGATCCGGAAACATTATGGAATCTTCCAATTCTCACGCCATGAAATCCCGGATCTGATCGCGTACATGAAAACGGACAAGAAGAGCATCGAAGGCAAGGTGTACCCCATCCTGCTGCCGGCTTTCGGGCAATGCCGCTTCACCCAGGCCGTCCCGGAAAGCCTGCTCGAAAAAACCCTTTCCGCTTATCCATTCTTTTAGACCATTATGAACACAATAAGCATACAATTCAAGAACAAGACACTCAAAGGCGAAGTCAAGCTGCCCAGTTCCAAAAGCATCAGCAACCGATACCTTATCCTCCAATTCCTGGCCGAGGAAGATTTTGAACTGGAGAACCTTTCCGAATCGGAGGACACCAGACTGATGCAAAAACTGCTGGACAAGATTGCCGACCATGACGAAGACGATGAGGACGAAGTGGTCTTGGATTGCCTCAACGCCGGAGCCGTAATCCGGTTCCTGACCGCACAGCTGGCCTTCCGCCAAGGCAACTGGATTCTCACGTCTTCCAACCCGAGGATGCAAGCACGGCCTATCGGTCCCTTGGTAGATTCGCTGAGGGCCTTGGGTATCAAGATATCCTATCTTGGCGAAGAAGGTTACCCGCCTATCCGGGTCATTGGAAAACCCGAAGCACTGCTCGACAATACCGACCTTATCAGCGTGGATGCCAGCCAGAGCAGCCAGTTCGTCTCGGCCTTGATGATGGCCGCGCCATTGTTCCCGCATGGGCTGCATATAGAAATGCTTGGCGAGACCAAGGTGTCGCTGCCTTATATCCAGATGACGGCCCAGCTGATGCGCAACTGCGGAGCCGAAGTGGTATTCATCGATGGCAGCAATATGTTCATCGACGGGCCTCTGCATGCGCCGAGCCAAGCATTGATCGAAGCTGACTGGACTTCGGCATCCTACCTGTACGGACTGCTGGCCTTGGCTGAAAGCGGACGTATAGAGCTCCCGCTGCTGTTCGAGGACAGCGTGCAAGGAGACTGGATCATTTCCGACTGGTTCGAGGATTTCGGCATCGAGACCGAATTCCTGGAAGACCGGATCGTGCTGGCAAAAGCGGCCGGCGCGGAAATAAACCGGGAACCCAAGGAATACGATTTCGTGCATCATCCCGACCTGGCGCAGACAATGGCCGTCTGCTGCGCCGCCTTGGGCATCGAGGCCCGCTTGACGGGAATCTTCGGGCTCCGGTACAAGGAAACCGACCGTATCGTGGCTCTCCGAGACGAACTTGAACGGATGGGGGCAAAAGTGGAATGCACTGAGTCGGAATTCGACAACGAGCTGCATATCTTCCCGTCCGGACTGCACCCGGAAAAGAACGTGATCCATACTTACGGAGACCACCGCATGGCACTGTCTTTCTCGCTTCTGGCCATGAAATACGGTAAAATCACACTCGACGACAAGGAGGTGGTGAACAAGTCCTTCCCTGGATTCTGGCAAGTGCTCAAACGGCTCGGGGCGAAACTGTGACAATGCCTGCCGCGCCGCATCATCCCCTAAAAGCAGAGTACGCAATCGCAGATGCCGCCCTGTCCCAGCCGGACACTCCGATCCAGGCCGCCGGCCGGGAAAAGCCACGCAATGAAGAGGAACTGCCGGAATTCTTCAGCCCGGATCGGTCATTGACACGCCGGAGCCGTTTCCGATTGGAAAATGAGGCTTCCGGCATCCTGCCCGATCCGGGTTCAACGACAGAGGGCATATAAAAATGACATATAAAGAAAAGCGGCAGCTTCCTGATAGAAACTGCCGCTCCATGGTGCGTCACGGTTCCCTAGAGGCGGGAACCTAATAAGAAGAGAGGTTTCCTATTTGTCCGACAAGATTTCACCATTTTCTTTAACTACGAGTGTCTTCTTGACACTGTCCTTGGTATTGATAATCAAGGCATATTCTTGTTGGTCATTCCGGCCGGAATTGACCAGGGAGTATTCAGGGTAACGGGCTGCCACCGCATCGAGCACCACCTGTGGAATCTTGTCCACTCCCACCGCGGCGAACTTCTTCACATTCTTCTTCACGACCGTATCAGGCTTTGCCGGAGCATCGAAGAACGCCAGGTCCGCAGGGGCCACTTGCGCAGATTCAATCCTCGACAGGTCTTCCATCTGCATGGAAGGAAAACCGCCGGCCATGGCCAGATCGCCGGCCAACGAATCGACTGCCGGCACCGATGCTGCCCGCGATGCAGAAATCCCCGTCAACGCCAAAAGCGCGAATCCCGTCAATATAGTCCGTTTCATTTTCTTTTCCTTTTGCAATTTCCCGTTAAACCCAAATCGGTCATCAGACACGCCGTGTCCGTTTCTGATTGGGAAAATGAGGCTTCCGGGCATCTTGCCCGCTTCTGTCCGCATCCTGTTTCCCGCTACGCCTCGACGTAGCCCGCTACGCTTTCGGCTAGGCCAGAAGCATGCTGCATGACACAAGCGGGCAATCTCCCCAATGTCTGATGACCGATTTGGATTAAAGAAAAAAGCGTACCAAAAGCAAGAAAAAAAAGCAAGGAAACAGCATCAACCAAATAAAACAATCATAAACAACAAAATAAAACAAAAAAAAGAATTCAAGCCCGCCACTCGCCCGACCTCCATGGCCGGGGAATTCCGAGGAAGAATGTGGAAAAACGGGGAATTCCGGGGAAACCCGGAAGGCAAAGAAAAGGATATCCCTCGCTTGGCATCACTCACTGTCAAGCAAGCCATCCCGCCCCATCCGGCATCGCAGGCTCTGCAAACGGGCCTCCAGATCCAGGATATCCTGCATGGCCGGCATCGTTCCTCCTTTCTCCCAACGGCGCAGCAAGTCTTGCAATTCCAGAAGGCCCAATTGCCCGCACATCGAAGCCATCTTATGCGCCAGAGCCGACAACCGCAGTCCATCCCTTTCTTCGGCATGAATCTTCAAATCCTCGATCTGGTCGAAAACCGTATCGAAAAAATCCTGCAGGAAAGCTGACATCTGGCTTTTCCCATCGCCTATGAAAGCACGGATACTGCTCAGATCGTATGTATCGCCGCCCCCGGCATCAGCCGGGACACCGGCTCTGCCATCCGCAGGCGCATTCCCGCAAGCATCAATGGCGTTGGAAACCCCGTCTTCGACCGGACACACCCCTCCCTTGTTTCCCAGCAGACATTTCTCGATAGCCTCCAACAATGTCCTGAACTCCACCGGCTTCTGCAGTACCATAGAAAAAAGAGCCTTTGCCGCCGAGGCCGGTCCCGCACCGGCTTCGGGAACCAGGCCGGAGACCGCCGGCATATCCACAAAATGCTTGCCTGTCAACAGAATCACCGGCAACCCGGCATCCACCGCCTTGACCCGCTCCAAGACTTCGTAGCCTGACACCCGAGGCATCTGCAAATCGGTAACGACCAACTGAGGCCAAGCCTCTGCCACCCAAGCCATCAATTCATCCGGATTGGAAGTAGCCCGGACTTCCATGCCCATCCGCTCCAGATAAGCGCAAAGAATCTTCTGCAGCATCCTATCATCATCAATCACCGCCACGCGGGCATGGCGCAAGGAATCGCTGGCCCACTCCTCCTGCCGCTCCTTGTTGCCCAAAGCCTTCTGCTCCACCTCCGAACCATCCACCTCCTGCACAGGCAATGCCACATGGAACTCGGAACCTTTTTCCAAGGCGCTCTCCAGCCTCAGCTTGCCCCCAAGCAGCTCCACCCATTTCAGAGTCACCGAAAGCCCTAGCCCTGTACCTTCCACGCCAGCCTTCTCCTTCCCTACCCTGACAAACTCTTCGAATATCCGTTTCTGGTCTTCCTCTGCGATTCCCTGTCCTGAATCCTTGACACGCAAACGCAATTCATTCTCCGCCCAGTCTACCCGGAAGTCCACAAAACCGGAATCCGTGTATTTAATGGCGTTCGATAACAAATTCCCGCAAATCTGCCGAATCCTCAAGGCATCGCCTTTGAACCACGATGCACGCATCGACCCTGCCGGTTCTTCCACCGGGCAAGAACTCTCCGCCGGGGGCAAAGAGGCCGGCGACCCCGAGGACTCTGCCGTTCCCGGAAATTCCTGTGGAACCGCCCCGATTTCCTCGCCTTGCACGAAAAAACGGAACAGCAGCCCTTTCTCCTCCGCCTGCAAACGATACACTGCCTGCACCTCGGCA
Organism: uncultured Bacteroidales bacterium; assembly: GCA_944320265.1. GTDB lineage: Bacteria > Bacteroidota > Bacteroidia > Bacteroidales > P3 > Pullibacteroides. The sequence goes on from CALUGT010000015.1 coordinate 47,207, forward strand.
AACAACGTATACGGATTGAACAGTGTCTGCTCCGATTTCAACTCCCCGCTCTGCCACTTCACATAATCCAGCAGATTGTTGACCAGTTCCAAGAGATACGACGAAGCCGCCTTGGTGCATGACAGATAGTGTTTGCTTTCAGCAGGAAGATCCGAACGGTCCAGCAAATCCGTGCTCCCGATAATCGTGCTCAAAGGAGACTTGATATCGTGCGCGATGCTCTTCATCAGATGTTCCCTATTGGAAAGAAGAGCCGCCTTTTCCGCTTCCGAGACCGCCAAAGCCCGCTCCCTTTTCTGAGAGCGCAAAGCCGACCGGAGCAAGAAAAACAGAGCCAGGAATGTCACAAGGAACGACAAGACCCCAATCCAAGCAATCGTCTGGGACATCCGCCGCAAATCCTCCGCACGCTGCCTCAGCACCTGCAACGAAGCCTCCACTTCGGTCTGCTGCCAAGCATCCAGAACCTCCATGATCTGCTCATTCAGAGACAAGTCCAATAAAAGAACACGGTCTATCTGGCGAGAAAGGCGGGCATCGGCCACCCGGCGCATATCCTCATATTCCATGACAGTCCGAGCAATAGCTTGACGCAGACTGTCATGCAAGCCTTCCAAAGGCTGCATGGTCTCTTCTATGATCCGGTTTTCCTGATGCACATAGTACACCGTGTCTACCTGCTCTTTCTTGAAAGCCTTAGACAAACGCCTGAAAAAGCCGTCCGTGTTCTCCGTCCGGCGTTCTACCTTGACCACCGTGTCCGCATACTCCCCTATCTCGATACGAGGAGGCAGCCAAGGGGTCTCTATCTGCAAAGAATCGATAATCCGCCGCGAAGCCTCCTCCAGGTTCTGCTGCCTCAAAGTGTTCATATAAGCGAACAGCCTCTCCATGTTCTGGGTCTTCTTGCGCAGAATCCGCCCGATGGTATCCACTTTCTCCGTCAAAGAAGCATCCTCCACAATCTGCCTGGACCTCATTGACCAGAGACGTTCCACTGCTGAATCCAAGCAGGCATGGTAGCCATAGTAATAAGCAGGCTCGAAAGTCTGCATGTATGAACGCGCATACGCCTCGCTCTGGTAAAGCTCGTTCAGAATCTGGCTCACATCGTAGATATTTTCCCGAGCCATCTCCATCTGAAGAGGCCGGAAAGCAAGGCTCGCCCGCAACTGGCGGTAAATGAGAATGCCGCCCGTCAAGGAAATGAGGAACACCAAGATAAAACTCAGCACCAAGCCCTGGCTGAATCCATTCCCCGATTTGGACTTTTTACCAAAATGATTTTCCACAGACACTCTTTTTCTTTGAAGAGTTTCAAGCCCAACCGGTCGTCAGACTTTGAGTTTAGGCTTTTTGAACCAAAACGGCGGCGCAAGGAAGCGCGCCGCCTTAGATTAACACACCGCAGGCAAACGCTCCGGCTCCCATCGCAGGAACCTGCAGACATACCACACGCACAACATTTTCCGTCACATACGATGTCGGCATGTCAGAACGGACAGAATGCAAGTTGTCCATCCGACACCGATGATGATTGCCCTCGCGTCCAACACCAAGAACAGACGAGATGCAAAGAGCCTATCCAGCGGTCAAGGAGAGCTGAACGCCCGCACATGCCGACTTGCCAAAGCTCGCAAGGAAGCAAAAGCCGGGCAAACCGGAAACAGAGTCGAACCGCTTACAACCAGTTGAACTCCAGCGTCATCTCCACCACATCCTTCAAGGTGTTGTGCACCGGGCAAGTCTTTGCCGCACGCTCGATTTTCTTCTTGTCATCTTCGCTGTAGCCCTTGGGCGGCATGGTCATGGTCACCGTCATTTTGGCAATGCGCCGAGGATTGGCCGCCATTTCCTTGACCACTTCCGCCTGCGCTCCCTGAATATCCAGACCGATATTTTCGGCATAGATTCCCATGATAGTCAACATGCAAGCCGGCAATGCCACCGTAGCCAGATCGGTAGGTGAAAAGGAACGTCCCTGTCCGTGGTTATCCAACGGAGCATCCGTGATGATTTTCGCGCCGCTGTCCTCGTGCTCGCATTCCACACGCAGACCGCCCATGTAAGTAGCTTTCATTGTTGTCATTGTCAAACAAATTAATGGTTTATCAAAACCCGGCTCAAACTCCCTTTTTGAAACCGAACCGGAAACATTTCCTATCAAGGGAAAGAACTTTCCCTGCCAGCCACGCCTCCCTCCGCCTCCGGACGACACAGGCTGTCTTGGCACGGTTGCCCTGCCTCCGCTCCAAACCGCCCGGCGAACATCCTGGCTTAATACTCCTCCGGCAGCAAGGCAAACACCTGCGCCGCCCGGTTCATATTGTAAATGCTAAGACCGTCCCCCTGCGTAAAGAAGAACGCCCCTCCCTCCGGCTTCGCCTGACGGCCGAAACCGCCAAATCCCGCACTGTCCGAATCCAACACCAAACGGTATTTTCCCCGGCGGCGCACCGGCACCACGTAATCCGGCACGCTCCGCGAAGGATGCCAGTTGAACACGAACACATACCGCCCGCCCACATCGAAAGCCAGCGTCTTGTTCTCTTCATCCAGCAGCAGACAGCAGGCAAACCCCTGCTGCCGCAAATCCACCTCCTTGGCCAGTTCCAGCATCGCCCGGTCAAAATCGGACAGATAGTGGTACTTCAGCATCGGGTCGTCCCGCAAATGCCACTGGCGGCGGGCATAACGGTACGACCACCCGTTCTCCTGCCGCGGGAAATCTATCCATTCCGGATGCCCGAACTCATTGCCCATGAAGTTCAGGTACCCGCCTCCTTCCGCCCCCACGAACAACGTGAACAATCGTATCATCTTGTGCAAGGCCATCCCACGGTCCACCACCGCGCTCGGGCAAAGCACCGACATATTCGTGTACATCTCCGCCCCCATCAGGCGGAAAGCCAGCGTCTGGTCCCCCACCAAAGCCTGGTCGTGGCTCTCCGCATAAGCAATCTGCGGCACGGCAGCCAAACGGTCGTTCACCGTGGACCAAAGCTCGGCCATCACCCAATCCTCATCCTTGCGCTCCTTGAGCAGCTTGATCCAATAATCCGGAATGCCCATCGCCAGACGGTAATCGAAACCGATGCCGCCCGAAGCCGTCGAAGCCGTCATCCCCGGCATCCCGCTCACCTCCTCGGCAATGCTCAGATGCACACCCGGCCGCACCGCCGCCACCAAATCATTAGCCAAAGACAGATATATCAGCGCATTGCAGTCAACCTTATCCCCAAAGTAATTCTGGTAGGAACCGAAATAGTCCACATAACCCCGATGGAAATAAATCATGGCCGTCACCCCGTCGAAACGGAAACCATCAAAATGGAATTCCTCCATCCAGTAACGCAGGTTCGACAACAGGAAACGCCGCACCTCGTCGCGCGAGAAATTGAACATCCGCGACCCCCAGCAAGGATGAGTCCCCGCCTCGCCCCCGTAACTGTACAAGTCATCGCTCCCGTCCAGACGGTTCAAGCCCTCGTTCTCGTTCTCCACAAAATGCGCATGCACCACGTCCATCACCACGCTGATGCCCATCCGGTGCGCCTCCCGTATCAAAGCCTTCAAGTCGTCGGGCGTGCCGAAGCGGGACGAAGGCGCAAAGAAATTCGACACATGGTAGCCGAAACTGCCGTAATACGGATGCTCGGCAATCCCCATCAGCTGCAATACATCATACCCTGCTTTCTTAATCCGGGGCAAGACATTGGCGGTAAATTCAGCATACGTCCCCACACCTTCCTTTTCCTGCGCCATCCCCACATGCGCCTCGTAAATCAAAGGAGTCTGCTTGGAAAAATCCGGAGCCTTGAACGCCGCTTCGGCATCGCCCCAACAGAAAGCCTCCTCCGGTCCCGGCATCCAGACCTCAGCCTGGAAATCCTTGCTCTCCGGATCCTGCACTGCATAAAAAGTATAAGCCGGCATCCGCATGGCCCATCTGCCGTTGCAATCGTGAACATACATCTTGTACCTTGCGCGATGCCCAAGCCCCGGCACGTCCTTGGCCTTCATCCGGATTTCCCAGACCCCGTCCTCTATCCGATGCAAGGCATGGGAAGTCAGATCCCAAGCGTTGAAATCCCCAATCAGGAACACATGGCGGGCATGAGGCAGCCATTCGCGGAACACCCATTCGTCCGTGCCCGCTTCATAATGCAGGCCAAAGTATTGGTAGGCGGAAGCAAAATCATAGAGACTACCCCACCCCTGCTCGATCCAGGAACGGGTACGGAGATAATCCTCGTGGCGGCGTTCAATTTTCTCAGCCACCGGCCATAACCAGGAATCGTTTTCCACCAATGGCAGCATAAACAAACTATTTAGAAGCTGTTTAAGAAGCTGTTTAAAATTTTTTACAATCCTGAAAAGAATGGATTTTCAAGGGGCGGTTTCAGGATTTTGTTTGCCCATCGGGGGCTATTTCGGGGCTTGGTTGAGCAATGCTCGATGATAGCTCGGCTATCCTCCTTTGAAAAACGCCGCGCCATCCCTCCAAATCCCCTCCCGATGACCCAAAAAATAAATTTAAACAGCTTCTTATTCAGCGCGTATCCTATGAATCACATCCGGGAATCTTCCTCAAGGCAAAATATTTCTTCGCCCGTCCCCTGCCAAAGTCCGCCCGCTTTCAAAGCATATCCCTCCCCAAGACGGGAAACGAGGGAGCATCGGGCAAAAGGCAAGGCCAGCAAAGGCAAGAGAAACCGAGCGCACCAAACGCGCACCCAGGCACTTTCAATCCCCTTGAGCGACCGCATACTGCCCGATCCGACATCCGGTCAATCCAACTTCAGAACCGCCAGGAACGCCGACTGCGGCACCTGCACGCTCCCCACCTGCCGCATCCGCTTCTTCCCCTCCTTCTGCTTCTCCAACAGCTTCCGCTTACGGGTGATATCCCCGCCGTAGCACTTGGCCGTCACATCCTTGCGCACTGCCTTTATCGTCTCGCGGGCGATAATCTTGGACCCGATGGCAGCCTGGATAGCTATATCAAACTGCTGGCGCGGAATCAATTCCTTGAGCTTCTCGCACATGCGCCGCCCGAAAGCATAAGCGTTGTCCTGGTAAATCAGCGTGGAAAGCGCATCCACCGTGTCCCCGTTCAACAGGATTTCCAACTTGACCAGCTTGGACACCTGGTAGCCGCAAGGATAATAGTCAAAGGAAGCATAACCCTTTGATATGCTTTTCAATCTATCGTAAAAATCGAACACGATTTCCGAGAGCGGCATCTCGAACGTGAGTTCGGTACGGTCGGTAGTGATATAAATCTGGTTCTTCAAAATGCCCCGCTTGTCGATGCAGAGCTTCATGATCGGACCCACGAAATCAGCCTTGGTGATAATCTGCGCCCGGATATAAGGCTCGTCGATATGATCCACGTAATTAGGTGCCGGAAGTCCTGAAGGATTGTGAATCTCCAGCACCTCTCCCTTGGTGGTGGTCACTTTGTAGGAAACATTAGGGACGGTGGTAATCACATCCATATTGAACTCCCGTTCCAAGCGTTCCTGGATGATTTCCATATGGAGCAATCCCAAGAAGCCGCAACGGAAGCCGAAGCCCAAAGCTATCGAAGATTCCGGCTCGTAGGTCAGCGAAGCATCGTTGAGCTGGAGTTTCTCGATCGAAGCCCTCAAGTCCTCGTAATCGTCGGGCGTTACCGGATAGACCCCGGCGAACACCATAGGCTTCACGTTCTCGAAACCCTCTATCGCCTTGTCACACGGCTCGTTCACATGGGTAATCGTATCGCCCACCTTCACCTCCACCGAAGTCTTGATGCCCGAAATGATATAGCCCACATTCCCTGCCGAAAGTTCCGGGCAAGGTTCCTGCTTGTAGCCCAGCACGCCGATCTCCTCGGCATCGTACTCCTTGCCAGTATGGAAGAACTTCACCTTGTCGCCCTTGCGCAGCGTCCCGTTGACGATCCGGAAATAGGAGATGATGCCCCGGAAGGAATTGAAAACCGAGTCGAAAATCAAGGCTTGCAAAGGAGCATCCGGGTCGCCTTCAGGTGCGGGAATCCTCTCCACGATGGCATGGAGCAGTTCCGGCACGCCCGCCCCGGTCTTGCCGCTGACGGCCAGGATTTCCTCGCGCTTGCAGCCCAGAAGATCCACAATCTGATCCTTGACCTCCTCCGGCATCGCATTGGCCAGATCCATCTTGTTCAGCACCGGGATAATCGTCAGGTCGTGTTCCATGGCCAGGTACATGTTCGAAATGGTCTGCGCCTGGATACCTTGCGTGGCATCCACCACCAGAATCGCGCCCTCGCAGGCGGCAATGGAGCGGGAGACCTCGTAGGAAAAGTCCACGTGGCCCGGGGTATCGATAAGGTTGAGGATGTATTCCTGCCCTTGCTCCTTGTATTTCATCTGGATGGCGTGGCTTTTGATCGTGATGCCGCGCTCGCGTTCCAGATCCATATCGTCCAAGACCTGCGCCTGCAGCTCCCGCTGGGGAACGGTATTGGTGATTTCCAACAGGCGGTCCGCCAAGGTACTCTTCCCATGGTCGATATGGGCAATAATGCAAAAATTCCGTATATTCTTCATTGTCTGTATTTCATCAAGCCTTCCAAACCATTTGCCAAGAAGTTGGAACTCACCATCGAAACGGGGGAATACCTGCCGGAAAAGCCATGCAATCCGAGGCAAAACGGCTTAAACTGGCAAAGATAGTGAAAGGTTCGGTAATGGCAACAAACTTGTTTGATTGCCATTACCGAGGCGCATCCTATCTTCGGCGATAGCCAAAGATAGCGAAAGCCGAGCGCAGAAGCAAAGCTGGCTTTGATTATGCCGAGGCGCATCCTATCTTCGGCGACAGCCAAAGATAGCGAAAGCCGAGCGCAGAAGCAAAGCTGGCTTTGATTATGCCGAGGCGCATCCTATCTTCGGCGATAGCCAAAGATACAACAATTACCCCACACCTCGCAGTTCCGGCCATTTAGAGAAAGTAACATTTTTGTTACTTGCCTTTGCAGGCACGGGCAAACAAAGTCCCGTGCGTCAGAACCGCAAATCCGCCCCGGCATCGCCGCCGATTCGACGCAAGCAAAACACCCCGTGCATCATGGCAACAAGAGACAAACGCCCACCACCGAAACTCCTTTCAGCTTCGGGAAAACAGCCCAGGAAATTCTTTCTAACCCAAGAAAATGTGTATATTCGCAGACATAATAATCTTGAATACGTGAAATATTAATTAGACAATAAAGGTGAATAGGTGAATTATGAAAAGAAAGATATATGATAAACTGTTGGAATGGAAGAAGAACCATAAGGGTGATACTGCCCTTTTGATAGAAGGAGCCAGGCGTATAGGGAAAAGTTATATCGTGGAAGAATTTGCACGCAAAGAATACGAGTCTTACATTCTGGTGGACTTCAGCAAGGTAAATCCTCAGGTAATGGAGTTTTTCAACCTTTATCTGGATGACCTCGATATGCTTTTCATGAATCTGGAACTTTACTTCAGGCGGAAACTTACTCCACGCCAGACGAAAGGCGAGGAAGCCCGTTCCTTGGTCATATTCGACGAAGTACAGTTCTGCCCCCGTGCCCGTGCAGCCATCAAGCACTTGGTTGCAGACAGGCGTTATGACTATATTGAGACTGGCTCGCTTATTTCCATTAAGAAGAATGTCAAGGACATCATGTTGCCATCCGAAGAACATGCCATTGAAATGTTTCCGATGGACTTTGAGGAATTCCTGTGGGCAATGGGCGATGAAATGCTGATGCCTTACATCCGGATGCGGTTTGACAAACGTCTTCCGATGGAGGCTTTCCACCGCCGGGCAATGGACTATTTCCGGCAATATCTGATTGTCGGAGGAATGCCACAGGCTGTACAGAAATATGTGGAAACGCGGGATTTTGAAAAGGTGGATGAGGTGAAGCGCGATATATTGGCTCTTTACCGCAATGACATTCACAAATATGCGGACAATCAGGAAACGAAAGTTGCCGCTATCTTTGAGGAGATTCCGGGGCAATTGCAGAAACACGAAAAGAAGTTTGTCTTATCCGCATTGCAGAGTGAAGCCCGTATGCGTGATTATTCGCAGGCTTTCTTTTGGCTGAGTGACGCTAAAATAATTAACTGTTGTTATAATTCGACCGAACCGAGTATCGGCCTGAAACTGAATGAAGAACGTACAACGCTGAAATGTTATATGGGTGATACCGGGCTGCTCATCAGCCACGCCTTTGACGAACGTGGAATCGTAAGTGCGGACCTTTATCGTAAACTGATATTTGACAAGCTGGAAGTAAACGAAGGTATGTTGGTGGAGAACATCGTGGCGCAAATGCTTCGGGCGGCAGGACACAAACTCTACTTTTTCAGCAACAGTTCCCGGACATCAGCCGAAGACCGTATGGAAATTGATTTCCTGATAGCCAAACCTATAACGACCAGCAGGCATAACATTTCACCTATTAAGGTAAAATCCGGACAGCGCTACACACTGAACTCGTTGAGGAAGTGTATCGCCAAATACGGCTCCCAGTTATCCACGCCCTACGTGCTTCACGATAAGGATATGAAAATAGAAGATGGGATTGTGTATATGCCTTTATATATGACACCATTGCTTTGAATGATATGGGAAAGCAGACTACATACCAAGAACTGTTGGCTGCATACAACAGGCTTCTTATGGAGAATGGGTTTCTTCATAAGGAGGTAGATAGGCTACAGGCATTACTAAATAGCAAGGATATTCATATGACACAGCCCATCACGAAGCAACATTTGTCTTTGGAAGAAAAAGTAAGTGTATTCCGTAATCTGTTCAAGGGACGCGAGGATGTGTTTGCACGGAGATGGTACAGTAGGACAAGCGGAAAATCAGGTTACCAGCCAGTGTGCCGGTTGTGTGCCATCGCACCATCCGGCATGCACATAGAATCCTACAAGGGGGCATATGACATCCTCCCTAAAAATGAGGCCTCTGCAAACCGCCTCCACAGTCCGAGCAGGAGAATCCTGCTCACTGATGATTAATATTATTTGTCTTACCTTTAGCCGAGATGCTGACTTTTGCAGAGGTCTCAAAATATGAGTATCACTAAAATGAAAGAGAGATGAAAACGAAACCGTGGTGCAAATTCATGCTTGCCTGCTTGCTTTTTTCCACCATGTCTGAAAGCATGGCGCAAGGCCTCTTGTCGGGAGGGAACAGCCTTAAACCCAAATCGGTCATTAGACTTTGGGGAGATTGCCCGCTTGTGTCATGCAGCATGCTTCTCGCCTAGCCGAAGGCGTAGCGGGCTACGTCGAGGCGTAGCGAGAAACAGGATGCGGACAGAGGCGGGCAAGATGCCCGAAAGCCTCATTTTCCTAACCGAAAACAGCCCCGGCGTGTCTAATGACCGATTTGGGTTTACCCGGCCATTGGAAAAACACCGAGGCCAAGCCCTGTTTTTCCGCTCTCCCGAAGCCATCGGGAAAAACAGCCGCTTTGAAATAAGCGGGAACACAGACAACCTCCGGGTCTGGGACATCAGCCAAGCCGAACAAGTGACCAACCAAACAATAAAAGAAGAAAACGGACTTGCCGCTTTTGCCATCCCGGCTTCGGGCAGCCTGCGGCAATTCGTGGCCTTTGCCCCGGAAGATGCCCGACGCCCGCTGTTCACCGGCTTGCAGAAGCCTCAGGACTTAGCATCTGTCAAGGATGCGGAATACCTCGTCGTGACCCATCCTCTCTTCAAGGCGCAGGCCGAAGCCTTGGCCGCCTGGCATCGGCAGCAGGACGGCTATTCCGCCTACGTGGCCACCACCACGGAGGTTTACAACGAGTTTTCTTCCGGCGTGCAAGACCCCTCGGCCATCCGGCTCTTTGCCAAAAGCGTTTACGACCAATCCGCTTCAAAAAAGCCCCGTTACCTACTGCTGTTCGGCGCAGTCTCCTACGATTACAAGGATATTTACGGCCTTCGCAGCTGCTTCGTCCCTACCTTTTCGCCCGATGAAGACGCGGCAGAAAGGGAATACCTGCAGTTGTACGAAGATGCCTTCGGCTACCTGGAAAACGGGGAAGGGCTGCTTCCTGGGACATACGCCCCGTCATACCAAGGAGATATGGACATGGCGGTGGGGCGGATTCCGGTACATACCACAGAAGAAGCCGATGCCATGGTGCGGAAAATACAAAGGTATTCTGCCCGGCAATATGTGCCAGACGACCCGGCATGGCGGCGGCAAGGGAACTTCGGCCCGTGGAAGAACGATGTGGTCTTCGTAGGCGGGCAGGAATTCATCAGAGACATGGAAAGATGGATTTCCCAAACCATGGAAGAAGCCGATACCCTGCTGAATATCCATAAACCCAAATCGGTCATTAGACTCGCCGAGTGTGTTTCCTGTTTTCGAAGAGGGATGCTTTTGTGCATCTTGTTCGCTTCTGTCCGCATCTTGCTCCTCGCTACGCCTCGACGTAGCCCGCTACGCCTTCGGCTAGGCGAGAAGCATGCTGCATGACATAAGCGGACAATCTACCCAAAGTCTAATGACCGATTTGGGATAAAATCTATTCGGGCTTCGACACCCTGCGGCAGGCCGAGGCTCGGCAGAAAATCACCGCTACCCTGGCAAACGGCTCCTTCTACATCGGCTATATGGGGCATGGCGGCCCGGAGGCCTGGGGCAACAACCGCCTTCTGCAAGTGGAAAACATCCTGAATTGGGAGGCCTCCTATGCATACCCTATCCTCTTTTCTTTTGCCTGCAGCTTTGCCACGATGGATAACCCCTTCCAAATCAGCGGCACGGAAGCAGCGGTATTGCATCCTGACGGGGGCTGCATCGCGGCCGCAGGCGCGACAGGGGAATTTTACATAAAATCCGGAGTAGAAGGCATGCACAGCCGTTTCTTGCAGCATTTGCTGCAAGCCGGAAGCGGCAATCCCGTCACCATAGGCGATGCATGGCTTGAAGCCAAGCAGGGCAGCAAAGGCCCCGGTGTCCCTACCTTCGCGCTGATAGGCGACCCCGGCCTGAAAGTACTCCTTCCGGCAAGCCGCATCCGGACATTGGAAGTCAACGGGAAGCCGGTACAGTCCGAAAGCAGCAGTTACCCGGCTTTCGACACGCTCCGCGCCTTGACCCCGGTCTCCATCCAAGGGAAAATAGACGGCATCCTATCCGACGGCATGGCAGACCCGGCTTTCAACGGCACGCTTTTCTACCGCCTTTACGACAAGCTGGACACGCTCTCCGTAGTGGACGGGAAAGCCTACCTCCGCCAAAACGGAACCTATGTCTGTGACCCCGGTTCCAGGGATACCGTAACCTATGCATCGCAGGAACGGCTTCTGCTATCGGGCAAGACTGAAGTCAAGGACGGGACGTTCACGCTCGCTTTCCAAATGCCCCGGCACATCGCCCCGGGCATAGCGTCCGGCAAGCTGAGCTATTACGCCTACGACCCGACGCAAGGCGTGGACGCTTCGGGCTGCTTCACCAGCTTCATGGTGGGCGGCATTGACACCGATGCCCCGGTGGATTCTTCCGCGCCGCTCATCTATCCCGAAATCGTGTACCGGGACATTTATGCGGACGGGGGATATGCCTCCGTCCCGTACCTGCGGGCGGAAATTTCAGACCGCAACGGGCTGAACCTCTCCGGCATCGCCCCCGGAAAAGACTTGAGATTGACTATCAACGGGAATGAAAACGAGGCAATAGTCCTCAATGATTATTTCTGTTTTGATGCCGGCACCTCCAGAAGCGGGGTACTGGAGTATCCGCTGCTTCTGCCAGAAGGCGATTACTGCCTGCGCTTGCAAGTCTGGAACATCTTCGATATGGCAGGCCATGCCCGGACAGACTTCCATAGCAATTTGGGCAACGAGCCGGGACTCTTGGCCGGAGAAAGAAGCGGGGCAAGCCTGCTGGCGATGCCGAACCCGGCCAAAGACCAAGGCTTCACGGATTTCCTGCTCCGTGGCGTTTCCCCATGGGACAGAGCCGAACTCCAAGTCTACGACATGACAGGCCGCCTGCTCTGCACCCATGCTTTCTCCCATGCGGAAACCGCACCAGGAAATCAAGGCTTTGAAAACCTGCGCTGGAACTGGCCATCCTCCGGCTTCCGTTCCGGACTTTATGTCTGCCGCCTCGTGCTGCATCATCCCGAAGGCCAAACCACTACAAACCTTACTACCAAACTGCTGAAAATATGAAGCACAATGCTGCTTCTGTACGCGTCCTTCGTTTCCACATCAAAACCGGCACCTATGTCCATCCGGTACGGCTGCTGCTTCCAAAAGTCCTGTGTTTTCCACGAACCCGTCCTCGCCGATGCTGTATCCCGTAAAGAAGCCTGCATGGCAGCCGACTCCTATGAAAGTTGCATTTACTACTTGAACTTGTCATGGCCTATACGATTATCGCCCCGAAGCCCGAATGCACTTACATGAACTTGCAAGGCATTTTCGACTCCGGGGCGACATTAATACGAACCCAAAAGCCCCTTTCCGCATGAACCGCACCGACAGGTCATACCCTAACGGCAACGATTTAGCATATCAGAAACTTCTCAACCATATCAGATCCTATTCCATCAGCTTCTTGTACTTGAACCGCTTCGGTTCCACATTCCCCAGACGTTTCTTCTTGTTCTCCTCGTACTCGGTATAGCCGCCTTCAAAGAAATACACCTGCCCGTCGCCTTCAAAGGCTAAAATATGGGTCGCGATGCGGTCCAGGAACCAGCGGTCGTGGGAAATGACCACCGCGCAGCCCGCAAAAGCTTCCAGACCTTCTTCCAAGGCGCGCAAGGTATTGACGTCAATATCGTTGGTCGGCTCGTCCAAGAGCAGCACATTGCCCTCGCTTTTCAACGCCAGAGCCAGGTGCATGCGGTTGCGTTCCCCGCCGGAAAGCACCCCGGCCTTCTTTCCCTGTTCAGTCCCGCTGAAATTGAAACGCGACACGTAGGCGCGGGAATTGACCAGACGGCCGCCCAAATTAATTTGCTCGTTGCCCTCCGAAATCACTTCCCATACGGTCTTTTCCGGGTCGATAGTGGAATGCTGTTGGTCCACATAGCCCAACTTCACGGTCGGCCCTACTTCGAAAGTACCGTCATCGGGCTTCTCCAAGCCCATGATCATCCTGAAAAGCGTGGTCTTGCCAGCCCCGTTCGGCCCGATAACACCCACGATGCCTGCCGGAGGCAACTTGAAATTGAGGTCGTCGAACAGCACCTTGTCGCCATAAGCCTTGCGGACATGCACCGCCTCTATCACATTGGTTCCCAAACGAGGCCCGTTGGGAATATAGATTTCCAAACGTTCCTCTTTCTGCTTGGTATCCTCGTTGAGCATCTTCTCGTAAGCGTTCAAACGGGCTTTCCCCTTGGCCTGACGCGCCTTGGGTGCCATATGAACCCATTCCAATTCGCGTTCCAAAGTCTTGCGGCGACGGGATTCCGCTTTTTCTTCTTGTTCCAGGCGCTTTGTCTTCTGTTCCAGCCACGAACTGTAATTGCCTTTCCAAGGGATGCCTTCGCCCCGGTCGAGTTCCAGAATCCACCCGGCAACGTTATCCAGGAAGTAACGGTCGTGGGTAACGGCAATCACCGTTCCCTTGTACTGCTGCAGATGGGCTTCCAGCCACTGGATGGACTCGGCATCCAAATGGTTGGTCGGCTCGTCAAGCAAAAGGATGTCCGGTTCCTGCAAAAGCAGGCGGCACAAGGCCACCCGGCGGCGTTCCCCTCCCGAAAGCGTGGCCACCGAAGCATCCGGTTCCGGGCAGTTGAGCGCGTCCATGGCACGTTCCAGCTTGGCATCGAGTTCCCAAGCATCGTGCTGGTCGAGCAATTCCGTCAATTCGCCTTGGCGTTCAATGAGCTTGTTCATTTCCTCGTCGCTCATCGGCTCGGCAAACTTGTTGTTCACCTCTTCGTATTCCTTCATCAGGTCCACTACCTCCTGCACGCCTTCCTGGACTACTTCCTTGACGGTCTTGCTGTTGTCAAGTTCCGGCTCCTGAGCCAAATACCCCACGCTGTAACCCGGCGAGAAAGCCACGTCGCCTTGGTAGTTCTTGTCGATGCCGGCAATAATCTTGAGCAAGGTGGATTTCCCCGAACCGTTCAAACCGATAATCCCGATTTTGGCTCCATAGAAAAAAGAAAGCCAGATATCTTTCAAAACCTGTTTGTTGGGCGGGTAAATCTTGCTCACCCGGTTCATCGAAAAAATAATTTTCGGTTGTTCTTCTGCTGCCATATAGTTTTTCAGATTTATCGTTGGATGCCCATTTTGTTGATGCCCATTTATCGAGGGAAGCCCAGCCGATGCCCATCCCTTGAAACTTCCATCCCGGAGCGATGTGTCATGAAAATCTTATTTTGACACAGCTCCCCGCAGGCCGTGCAAAAGTACACTTTTTCCCTTTCTTCCCCCTTGCCGGCCCTCCCTGAAAGGAACAAAGGATTCCAGGACAAAGACAAAGGAAGCCTGTCCTTTTGCAAACCCGCAAGTTCAAGCCTGCCGGAACTCCCGGGGAAAAGCCGTCTCATTCCTCCCTGCGGGCATACGCCTCCAGACGCTGGCGGATGTTCTCTTGCAGGTTCAAGAAATAAAGGTTTATTTCCTGCACATGGTAATTGCCCAAGGGGAAAAGCGAGGAAATGGAGGGTATAAAATAGTCTTCATCCACCAAGCCGTCAATCAGAAGCGTATGCAAATCGGGGCGAACCTTCACGCCAAGCGCATGGAACAAGGTATCCGCCCTGCCCTGGGCATCGAAGAACACAGCCCCCGCATGCCGGGAAGACGGCGCGTAAACCGAATCCGTCCTCCAGTTCACCGGATTGATGCAAACCACATTGTCTTTGAACAATTCCGAACAGGCCTCGGGGCGCGAAACCGAGTTGTAGCAAATCACCACGCCGCAGTCATCGGCAGCTTGCGCCGGTTCCAGTGCCGGGAATTCCGCCAGTTCGGCTTCGCTGACGGAATAGCCGAAAACGTATGCCGCCACCAGACGTTCCCGCTCGGCATCGGTAAGCGTATGCTTCAGCAACTCTATCACGGCCTTGCCGCCCTGGCTATGCCCGGCCAGGAAGAACGGCTTTCCCCCGTTGAAATGTTCCATGTAGTAACGGAACGCAGCCACCACATCCTGGTGCGCCAAAGCGTAACGCCGGTTTATCTCTTCTTCCGGCTCGAACCAGGAATCCATGGTAATCTGCCGGTAATAAGGGGAATAGAAATTGCAAAAAGGACTGAACAAGGCCGAAGCCAGAAGGTTCGAGCCTTCGACCAAGGCTCTTTGCGCGGAGTCGTGCACATCCATGTAGAAGCATTCCTGCCCGTCGGATGTCTTCCACGACCACACGCAGGTAGGCAGCACATAAAACACGTCCGCCGGCTTCGAATCCGAAGAGGCGGAATCCGCAGGCCGGTACCACATGGAAGCAGAAGCGTAATCCGGCGCATCCGGACAATATTCCGGAACATGATGGCTCGCGCAAGCTGCAAAGGCAAGGCAGAGAACCGGGACAAGAAACCGCCGGAAAGACATGATTCCACTCATATTCAAAGATATTCAACAAATTCAAAGATATTCCGCAAACACGCCGGGAAACCGGGAGCAAAGCTACGCTTTTTCCACCAGTACCCGGTATGCACGGGCAAAAAACAAAGGGTATCCCGGAATATTGTCCCAACCGTTTTTGTGAAAAAAGAAAAAGGAAGCAGATTGTCAAGATAAACCTTACCTAATCGCAGATACTCGACCCGCACAAGCTGAGGTGCATCGGTTATTCGATCATTTGGAGAATCGGCATCGACAAACCATCCATTGCAATATCTTCCAAGGGATGTGCCCTTTAGTCATAGATATAGGATTGTCCCTTTATCCTATCTTCAAACTTTCCCCAAACTCGCATTATACTTTTGCCGGAAAAGAGCTGAACATGAAACGTATAGCATTACTTCTGACATTTTCCGTTTGGGGCGTCATTGCATACGGACAAGGGCAAGAGCATTCTCTCTCTTATTACATGGAGGCTGCTAAACGGAACAGTCCGCTGCTGAATGATTACCGCAACCAGATGCAAATGGAACAGGATGAGTTGCAGCGGCTGAAAGCAATGTACCGTCATTCCCGGCTGGAGGTGAACGGGGATTATCTATTTGTACCGATTGTATCCAAAGACGGAGGAAGGACTTCTTTCCAATGGAACGCACATAACGCCACGGATTATTATGGATATGACCTTGGCGAAAGCAGCGGATTCCTACACGCAGGGGTAACCTGGACACAGCCTTTGCTGGGCAAGTCTTCCTACAAGGTGGCGCAGGAGCAGTCGCGGATAAACACAGAAATTATCCGCAATCACATCCGCTTGGAGGAGCATCAGCTGGAACGTACTGTTACGGAACAATACCTTCTTTGCCTTCTCGACCAGACTCAAGCGGCATTTGCGGATTCCGTAGGTGCGGTGCTCATGCGGCAAGAAGAAATAGTCGGGTGTCTGGTGAAAAACGGATTGACAAAGGAATCAGACCTGCAGCTGCTTGCCATTGAGCGGGAGGCCAACGAGGAATTGCGCCTTTCGTCCCTGCAATCTTACCATACACACCTGATGGACCTGAACCTGCTGTGCGCATTGAGGATACGGCAAACGTGGCTTTAGCAAATATCGGCGTGAAACAGCGCACACCTGATTTATATGACAGTAGTCTTTTCACTGAACAATATCGGTTGGACAGCCTGAACACTGTGGCATCGCTGCGTTCGTTCAATCTGCAATACAAGCCCCGACTGGACTTGTTTGTAAATGGCGGTATGCAAGTGAGCGACTATGCCGGATGGTACAGGCATTTCGGCATGAGCGCAGGGCTGACCTTCCGTTGGACGATATTCGATGGCAGACAGAAGCGGTGGAAGGAGCATCAGGCCGAGAGGCAGCAACAAAGCATACGGGCATATAAGGAAAATGCCGAATACCAAAGACAAATGCGTATCCGGCAATGCCTCTCCGAACTGGACAAGTATGACCAACGGGCAGTCGCCTTGGAGCGGCAGCTTGCCAGATATGACGAGGTTTTGTCAGCCTACGCCAAAGAAGTGGAAGCCGGGCAAATGTCCGTACTGGATTACATCACTGTCCTGCGCAACAAGATACAGGCAGAAAGGGATTGCCTTCTGCTCAACACAAACAGACAGCTTGTCGTGGCTACTTATAATTATTGGAATTATTAAACTGAAACGATATGAAGACGATACTCATTTTATGGTTGGCATATCTTTGCCTGACCGCTTGTAGCGACGGGCAGACAGAACAGGCATCTGGAACCGAACCTGCCACGGAAGTAACCTTGACGCACCCTGTCCGTGGATGTATTCCACAAGAAACCGTCCTCATGGCTACCACATCCTATCAATGTAAAACGACCGTTACGTCCCCGATAGCGTCATTCGTCACGGATGTACAGGTGAAGCCCGGCACAAGGGTTCAGGCGGGGCAAATTCTTTACCGATTGGAGAGCAAGGAGCAACACGCATTGGGGATCAATGAAAACCTCATTGACATAACAGCCGAAAGGGACGGTATTGTACTCGATGTGCAGGCCCAGCCAGGAAGCTACGCAGCGGAAGGCACAACGCTTTGCACCCTCGTTGACACGGCAAGCCTTGTGTTTGAAATAAACGTACCCTATGAGCAACGGGCGTATGCCAGGGCTGGAAGCCGTTGTACATTGGAACTTCCCGACGGCGCACACCTCACGGCCACCGTCCAATCCCCGTTGGCGGTGATGAACACCGCATCCCAATCGGAGCGGGTCGTAGCCATCGCCGAAGCGCCATTCCTTCCCGAAGGGATGAACGTGAAAGCCATCTTCACCTCCCGAAACATCTCAGCGGGAATAACCATATTGCCCAAGTCAGCCGTGCAGAGCGACGAAACGCTGGCGGAACATTGGGTGATGCGGCTCGCCAAGGATAGCACCGCCGCGAAAGTTCCGGTAAGCATCGGAAACAGCACAACAGACAGCATCGAAATCCTTTCGCCGATACTCTCGCCCAGAGAACTTATCGTTGCCACGGGAAGTTACGGGCTCACGGATGGAGCAAGGGTAACCATCATTCAATAAAGTACGACTATGGACAAGATGCAGCGACAAAGTTTCCACCAGCTTTACGCCAAACTGACTTATCATCGTAACTTCAATGAACATCTGAAACTGGATATCGGTTATGAACTGGATGCCTTACAGACCGATTGAATTTCCATGATTTCATTTTAGACGGAAATGAGTTTCTGTAAGGCCTGTTACAAACATAAAGCACAATCCCTCTTTTGTTTCATGTCACAGTACATTAGAATAGCGAGTTTGAATTACAAATTTCAGGTGTCTGGTGTTTATTTGCCGCGGCAATTCATAATGCTCCCGAGAATGTTTTCACGGGGTCCCCACGCAAGAGTGTAGTATGCTTGCCCCATTTGGATGAGCGAAACAATGCTGCGGCAGAATCTTTTGCTTGCTGTAATTTCAGGAGAAGCAGATTGCGTGCCATTTCTTTGTTCTGCGACTGTGAGCGTTGGGTGCAGCACTTGACAGAAATCCCGGTTGGCAGATGAGTGGCACGGACTGCCGTCTCCACTTTGTTGACGTTCTGCCCACCGTGTCCGCCAGAACGCATCGTCTCGTAAACAATATCCTTGCCGGATACTTCCGGCAGTGCAATGGGCTCAATAAACTCCACACCGACAAACCAGTTCTTACGGGGATGACCGGGGCGGTAAGAATTCGAAGTCGCACGCCAGAGAACAGTACCGTTCCACTCTTGTTCCTTGGCAGGACTCGATTCTGCAAGAAACAGCATGGACATATAGCAACCCGATTCAGTGTTGTGTGGTTCGCTTTCCACCAGTTCTGCATCCGGAAAATCCTTCAACAGTTCGCGGGCGACGAGCGCAACAGCACGGGCACACTCCACAGGTCCCCGTCCGGCTGTGAGTTGTATATACTTTTTCATTGGGGAATATCTTTGATATTCAAGTGGGGTTTGACCATCGTGATGACTTCGGCTGTCGGCTCGATCAGACGCAATATTTCTTCCGTCGGCTTGTATGCCTGTGGCGATTCGTCAAGCGTACCGGAACATACCGACGTGGAGAATATGCCGTTCATTGACTTTTCAAACTCTTCCATCCCGATATTCTTCTTGGCGGCATTTCTTGACATGGCACGTCCTGCGCCATGCGGCGCGGAACAGTTCCATTCGGCATTTCCCTTACCCACACAGACGGCTATGCCATCGCGCATATTGAAAGGAAGACAAAACCGCTCACCCTCTCCAGCTTCAACTGCCCCCTTGCGCAGCATGGGATATTCTTCGCAAACGGATATATAATTGTGCGTGGTGAATATGGATTCCGTGCATTTAGCCTTGCAGAGTTTTTTCAAGATTGCGAAGATACGGTCGCGGATAATATGGTGATTGTAGAGGGCATAGGCCTGAGCCACAACCATATCGGAGAGATAACCGTTAAGCGTATCGCCCCACAGATAGCCTATGAATCGCGCTCTTTTCGGATTCTGTGCGATGTTGTGCCAATGATTGGCCACTTTAACCCCCACGTTCCGTGAACCGCAATGTATGGTGAGCCATCCCTCATGTGCCTTATCATCCTCACCGTATTCGATGAAATGATTTCCTCCGCCAAGCGTGCCGAGACTTTTATAAAAGATGCTTTCCTGTAGCTTTATCCTGCGGCAAAAGTCCGAAACAAAGCGGGCGTCTATGCGTGGTGCTTCGTTAATCAGGTCGGGAACTGCTGAACGCGCTTTTTGATATTGTGAGTTTAGGAAGCGGAACAGCTCCTTTTCGTTCAGACTGTTTTTCTTGCAGATTTCCATACCGGTAGGGATAGCCTCACGTATTTTGTGGTCGAGCAAGGCGAAGTCTTCCGGTGCGACTGCGGAAGACAATCTGTGCATGGATATGGTGCATCCGATGTCTACACCCACATGGTCGGGATTAAGGTATGCACCAATTCGATACGCCGTGCCCACATTGCAGGAATTACCTGCATGGACATCGGGCATCTGCACAATCCTTACCCCCTCGAAAGCCGGATGGTCGCATTGTTCCCTTACCCACAGCAAGGCGGCTTCTTCAATGTTTTCGGTAAATATTTCTGCCGATGTGTATTGTCCTGTAACTGTCATATAATCATTATAAACTGTTCATGTGTTCTAACCATTCTTTTATGCATTTTTCAGCAGACTCTCGTTTAAAAAGATATATCGAGCGATCAATCATCCATTGATATAAATTATTGGCTTGCTTCTCTGTATATCCGTTTTTAACAGCGTTACGAATGAAATCAGGCTTCATTTTATCAAGTTCATCTGTACATTTTTTGCCCATCACCTTACGTAATTTATCACTGTCCTCTTCTGAAAATCCTCCTATAAATTGTGCTATTTCCATCAATTGCTCCTGAAACACAAAGAGTCCGTATGTATTGTGCAGTATTGTATTCAAATGAGGGAATGTATGTTTTATAGGATTTTTTTTAGCCTCAAACAGCATATTGATGTTTAAACTATCTATGTTTGGCCGATCTAATGCAAAAAGAATCAGAAGGTCGTTGAATGATAAAAAGTCACCATAATAGTCAATGACTTCTATTGTGTCAGGATCAAAATAGAAATGCGTAATGTGGCTATTGTTCCCCATGTAGGATTTGTATACCAGTTGATGATATGGATTAGATGGAGGACTGGAAAGAATAGCTACATTGATTTCAGCCAAAACGCCAGACCGGATTCCTAAATCACCATTGCGAGAGGTTTGGCTCAAAGCTATAATCGGAATATCCAACTCTATCGCCATTTTTTTTAGTTCACATACAATCGACGATACTACTTCTTCACGAGGAAGTTCTTGGTTATCTGCTTCCATCAGTTGGATGTAATCAATTAAAATGTAATCGAAAGATTTGGTTTCGAGTTGACTGCGAACATAACTCGGTTTGGCTTGAGAAATATCATCAATGACAATATTTTCCCCTATTGCTATTTGTTCATTTTGGAGCCTTATTCTTTTAATAAGTTGCTCCTTAGTCATTTCAAGGGAGAAATAAATAACTCTTTGATTTTGCTCAGCCATACTAATTGCCAACGAGATAGCAAAGGAGGTTTTGCCGATATTAGGACGACCAACGACTAATGTCAATTTTCCTTTTGGGAAATTGCTTTCGATAAAGTTTTGACTAATCATATCATAGAATTTATTATACCACGAATAATATCTTTAACATCAATCAAACTCAAATTAGGAGCATTGACAAACCATGATGCATTAGGATAGACGGCCTGAAACAATTCATAGCTTTTTTCTTGTTCCGGCAATGCTCCAAAGAAACCGTATGTATGCAGACGGGCATAATCGGGGACATTGTTCAAATCGCCCCATTTCACAAAGGGGTTAATCAAGATTTTCTTTTGCTGATGAAGGTTGATACAAGCCGTAGCCGATTCGCCGGCGGCAATTACCCAATCCGGTTTCTGTTCTGCAATCATCCTGCGAACTTCCTCGCAATAATCCGATTTATTCAAAGCATTGACTTCTATGAAATCACCTATCCATTCCAGAGCCATTTCGTCCTTCAGCAATGAAAACATATAATCATTCTGTTGGTCCGCCGTTATCTCTTTGATGAGCAAAGGTGCCGGGAATATCAAGACTTTCTTCATAACTTAAATGGCATTTGCAAGGTTCAAATTGATTAATAATTCATTGCCCGCATTTTTATCATTGTATTCCGGATATGAAACCACGAGACAGCGTTTGTGATATTTGCGGGCAAAACGCATGGTGTGCATACTGCCACTCTGCTGCGGGCATTCTACCAAGATAACAGTGCTTGACAATGCGGCCTGCAACCTGTTGCGTGCGACAAGCCTTGTCGGATTGGCCTTCACACCA
>CALUGT010000016.1 GCA_944320265.1 uncultured Bacteroidales bacterium
TCTTCCGTTCGGGGGTGCAAAAGTACACCTTTTTTCCGAACCGCCAAACTTTCCGAGAAAAATTTTTCGAAAAGTTTTTTCTCCCCGCGGCTCCCGTCCCCTCTCCCCTGCCCCGCTCCCGCCGAACAGGACCGCAAAGGTACTGCTTTTTCCCGTTCCGCCAAACTTTTTCCAAAGAATTTTTTGATAAAATTTTCAACAAGCTGGATTTCAACACCGTAACGGCGCGGGGATTTCCATCGCCCCCCCCCCGGAACGGGACTCCCGGCCGGGAAACGCGCCCCCGCCACGCACCCCCCCGGCCCCGGCCACGCTGGAAACGGCGGGAATCCCTGCCCAGAACCGGCATCACGACGGCTCCCGACCGGCAGCCCCCCCCCCAAAAAAAAACAGAGGCGCGGAAGACCCAAAAGCCTCCCGCGCCCACAATAGCCAAACCGCACAGCCCTATTTCGCAATCCGGATACGAGCATCCACCGCCACTACCTGCTTGGCGTTGCCCAACAGAGGATTGATATCCATTTCCTGAATTTCAGGAGCTACAGCCACCAATTTGGACAAGCATTCCACCACATGGGCAAAAGCCTCTATGTTGACACCTTCCTGTCCACGGACACCTTGCAGAATCTTATAGCCCTTCAGGCGCTCGATCATGCCCTTGGCCGCCTTGGCCGTCACCGGAGCCAAGCCAGTCTGTACATCCTTCAGCACCTCGATGAAAATACCGCCCAGACCGCACAGGATCATGTGACCGAACTTAGGCTCGTATTTCACCCCGGCAAAGATTTCCGTACCTGAAAGCATCGGCTGCATCAAGATAGCCGTTGTATCCTTTATCTTGATCATCCGTCCAAACTCGGCGCGGACAGTAGCCTCGTCCTTCACATTCAGCACAACCCCGCCCACATCCGATTTGTGTACAGGGCCTACCACCTTCATAACCAACGGATAGCCAAGCTCCTTGGCAGCTGCCGCCGCATCATCGGCCGTCTTCACAACCGCTTCTCCAGCACGAGGCACACCGCAGGAATCGAGCAAAACCTGAATCTGATCCGGAGCCAGATAGCCATCCGGATTGCTTTCTATCACCTTGCGGATAGCCGCCTGATCCACCCCTTCCAGACTCACCTCATCGGTATCAGGCCTCGGCGTATGAGCCACACGTCCCAAAGCCGAACCGAATACCACTTCGTCCGGGAAGTTCACATGGTTCTTGCTTAAAAACTCCTCCAATTCCTCGCGAGCCGTGACCACCGCAGGCAATACCGGATAAATAGGTTTCTTGGTCGTCTTCATCTTTTCGTCCAGCAGACGATATACATCGAAGATACGTACCAGGCCCGGCGTTCCGAAGATAACCACCATCGCGTCTATCTCGTCGAAATCGTTGTTGCAGGCATCGATGATCTTGCCCAGCTGCTCGGCCGTTCCCGTAGCCAAGAAGTCAATCGGGTTGGCTACCGACGAACCATTGTACAACTGCTCTTTCAAGGGCGCAGCCTTGACCGGATCGATCTTAGGCACATTCAAACCGGCTTTCGACAAAGCATCCGTCAACATAACGGCAGGCCCGCCGGCATGAGTGATGATCGCGATATTCTTGCCCTTCAGCTCCTGGCTCTGGAAAATCGAGGCCACTGTCAACAGGTCTTGACGTCCGTAGCAACGCACGATACCCGCCTTGCGGAACAAAGCATCGACCGCCACGTCCGACGAAGCCAGAGCCCCCGTATGCGAAGAGGCCGCACGGGATCCAGCTTCCGATGAACCAGCCTTGACCGCCGCGATACGGCAACCTTTCTTGATCAAAGACTGGGCATGCTTGAGCAACTTCTGAGGATTGTGGATATTTTCGATATACAACAGCTTGACTCTCGAACTCTTTTCCGGGTCGAACGTCTCGTCCATATGCTCCAGGATTTCCTCTACGCCAAGCTGAGCCGAATTGCCTACCGCAAAAACGCTGGCGAACCGCAAGCCTGCCGGGATAGCGGCCTCCAGGATAAACACGCCTGTGGCTCCGCTGCCGGTTATGAAGTCGCAGCCGTGCGGATCCAGTTCCGGCATAGGGCCGGAAAAGATACTATGATGCCACGGTGTCAAGACTCCCGTGCAATTAGGGCCTATCAAAGCGGCGCCTACCGCATTGCACGCATCCAAAATTCTCTTTTCCAACGCCTTTCCTTCCGGGCCTTCTTCCCCGAAACCTGCCGAGATAACAATGACAGCCCGCGTCCCTTTTTCCTTAGTCAGGATTTCCACCGCTTCCGGCGCGTATTTGGCAGCCACGGCGATTACAGCCAAATCCACTTGCGGCAACTCATGCACGTTCCGGTAGC
Source organism: uncultured Bacteroidales bacterium (assembly GCA_944320265.1). GTDB lineage: Bacteria > Bacteroidota > Bacteroidia > Bacteroidales > P3 > Pullibacteroides. The sequence goes on from CALUGT010000016.1 coordinate 2,340, forward strand.
ACGGAAGGCCTTGAATCGTGTCCTCCTTCGGGTTCACCGTGTAAACGGGACCCTGGAACTTGCCATCCACAATATGTTTCACTACTTTTCCACCAGGCTTGGTGATATCGTTGGACGCACCAACAACAACAATCGATTTAGGTTTGAATAATTGTTCTGCTATCATTGTTTCAATTTTTTTTCAATACATATTCATATATAGGGGACGAACCAAAGCCCCGCGCAAGGCCGAAGCTTTTGCTCAAATGCTGCACCCACGCATCCCGGCAAAACCCCTTGGCATCCCGCCACACTGAATCAATCCCCGCAAACGCCGCCTGCACCACGATGCAAGCCAAAGGCCGGGCTGAATTTGCAAATGTACCAAAAAACCGGATACCGAACCCTACAAACAGAGCCGGTATCCGGTCTTACCGCTTCGTCCAATCCATTCATGCACAAACCTAGGCTGACCTGCACACTCTCTTTCTTGGATTCCGCAAAGAAACTATGCGTAAACTTTGGCTTCGATTTCGCCGTTATGCAACATATAGGCATTCATCGCCAAAGCCTTCATCTCATCTTCACCCGGATAAACGAACACCGGAGCGATGAACGAAACCCTTTCCTTGATGTCTTCCACAAAAGCTTTGCCCCGAGCAATGCCCCCGGTAATCAAAATTGCATCCACCTTGCCTTTGAGCACGGTAGCCTGAGCCCCCACTTCCTTGGAAACCTGGTAAATCATGGCCTGTTCAATCAAAGCCGCTTTCTTGTCGCCAGCCTTCACGCGAAGTTCCACTTCGTAAGCATCGTTGGTTCCCAAATAGGCCACATAACCACCTTGGCCGCAAACCATCTTCTTGAGCTGGGCCTTGGTATATTTGCCGCTGAAGCAAGCATCGACCAAAGCCCCTGAAGGCAGGCTGCCGCTACGTTCAGGGCTGAACGGGCCGTTGCCGTCCAAGCAGTTGTCCACATCCACGATACGGCCCTGACGGTGGGCTCCCACGCTGATACCGCCTCCCAAATGCACTACGATCAAATTCAGTTCTTCGTATTTCTTGCCGTGTTCCTTGGCGTATGTACGAGCAATGGCTTTCTGGTTCAATGCATGGAAAATCGATACCCGCTCAAAAGCCGGATGCCCGGTGATACGAGCCACATCGTCCAGTTCGTCCACAACCACCGGGTCGGCGATATAAGCCTTGGCATGTCCGTTCAAACGAGCCAAGTCCGAGGCAATCAGGCCGCCCAGGTTGCTGGCATGCTCGCCTTGCACCCCGATTTGCAAATCATGCTTCAAAGCATCGTTCACTTCATATATCCCGGAAGCCACGGGCTTGATCAGGCCGCCACGGCCTACGATATAATCGAAATCCTTTATATCCATCTTGGCTTCGTCTTGCAAGACTTGGAGAATCATATCGCGGCGGAATTCGAACTGGTCCGCGATTTTGCCAAAAGGAGCCAGTTCTTCCACACTGTGCTTGATGTTCTTCTGGAAAATGTTTTGCTCGTCGACAAAAACAGCAATCTTGGTAGAGGTGGAACCCGGGTTCACCGTCAAGACCTTAACAGAGCTCATAATTTCTTTGATATTTAATTATTAACAAAATACGCACAAAAAGAATTACCCAGGAAGGCTGAACGGGCGCGAAGATAGGGGGTTTATGGCATATTTACAAGAGGCTATGAGACCAAGGGAATCACAGCCTTTCCCGTCGAATCACTTTTGCAATGCCTATATCCTGTCCGGGAAACAACGGGCAAAACCCATGCGCCAAGCCAAGGTCTTCCTCGCATGGGAAGAATCGCATCCGGGAAGCGCCGGATCCCGCAAAAATCAACAATGTATCAAATATTCAGTATATCAATAATTTAAACCACAAACATTGTCAATCCGGCCCTCAAAGACAGGAAACATGCCGATAGTCCCGCCCAGGCAGGATTATCAAAATATACACTATCTTTGCCTGCTGGAAAAAGTGCCAGGCCTGATTCTGGACGATACTCGGTCTTGTTGCTGACCAGCCTGCGGCACGCCTGCAAAGGCAGGACAAATCGAGGATACGACTAATATACGACTGCAATGGAAAAATTTTTCGGGAAAAAGACAATACCTGCCTTTCTTTTGACTCTGCTGCTGGCTTTGACCTGCATCGCGGATACGCAGGCGCAGACCGGCCAGGCGGAGGGAAACCGCTTCCTGCCTCAGGATACCACGCTCTGCGCCAATTCGTACCTGCTGTTCGAAATACCTGCCGAATATACCTGCTCATGGCTTTCCATAGACAGCATATCTCTACCTTACGGGCAGGATACCAACATTTTCCGTTTCCAAGGGCAAGCGGGAACGGATGGCGTGGGAGGCGGCGTCGATGCCCGACACCCTTCTGCATACATGCTGAAGTACCAGCATCGGGATTCCGCAGCCGCCAGGTTCGATACCATGCTAATCTACGCCTTGATCCAGCCTTCTGTCGATATAGTAATGGATTCCGCTCTGATTTGCCGTGAAGAACCAGTCCTTCTTTCTCCGGATTACGCCTTGGTCTACGAAAGCTTCTACGAAACCCTCTGGAGCGACGGTTCCACTGAATCCGACTTGGAAAGCAATACCGGCGGGACATACACGGTAACGACACGTCTCAAGGACAGTCTCAATACTTGCGGCTTCATAACTGCCTCGGATTCCGTCGTCTTGATAAAAGTCGATACCGCGTTGACAAATATCCCGTCCATCATCCAAACCGACACCACCATCTGCCCGGACCTGGACTTGGAGCTGGATGCCACTGTTCCATACGCTTCCACTCAATACCAATGGAGAGACACCGAGTTTCCGGAAGAAATCCTGCCGACCGACACTTCGTTTGACCCGAACCCTGTCTATATCATCGAAGAGGCAGGGACATACAGCCTTGTGCTAATAGACAGCATGGGATGCTACAATGCCGTGAACATCAATGTACAAGAGGATCCCGAAGAATGCAGGCCCAACCTACGGATTCCCGATGTCATCACCCCTAACGGAGACGGGTTCAACGATGATCTCACTTTCCAGGAACTCAAGTACTGCGAAGATGTGGAAATCGAGATTGTAACGCGATGGGGTCAGGTCGTCCTCAAAGAAAAAGTCGAAAGGGCGGAGGATTTCCACTGGAACGGCTGCTACAAGAACGGAAGCCGTCCGCTACCTGACGGACCTTATTTCTACATGGTCACCTACAAGAACGTGTACGGCAAAAAGAAAGTCCAAAGCGGCACGGTAACCATCATAGGGTCAAAAGCCAATAACTGACATGGACGATCCAATTTCCATCCAGCTCCTCGACAAAGCCGTGGAAGAGTTGCACCGGCTTCCCGGCATTGGCCGCAAAACCGCTCTGCGCCTGGCCTTGTTCTTGCTATCGCAAAAAGAAGAAATCGTAGAACACTTCGGCCAGACACTGATTGATTTCAGGAAGAACATCCACTATTGCCGTTGCTGCCACAGCCTGTCGGACACGGATCTTTGCCCGATTTGCGCATCCCCGAAACGCGACCACGAACTGATTTGCGTTGTCAGTGATATCCGGGATGTCATGGCCATAGAAAATACAGGTATCTTTGACGGAGTGTACCACGTGCTGAACGGCTTGATCAACCCGTTAGCCGGCATCGGGCCATCCCAATTGAATATCGGCAATCTCATGGAAAGAATCCGGGCCGACAAGCCCCGTGAAATAATCCTGGCATTGCCCGCCACGCCGTCAGGGGACACTACCGCTTTCTTCATTGCCAAACAAACCGCTTCTCTGCCTGTCAAACTGACCAGTATCGCCAAAGGCATCGCCATCGGGGACGATCTGGAATATACAGACGAAGCCACTCTGGGGCGTTCCTTGGCCAACCGCACAGAGTTCCGCTTGTAAGGTACCCGCGAATTCGCCGCGCGCTCGGTTCTCCGCGACGGCCATGCCCCAGGCAAGCCGGATTGACTCCCGTCCGGGAATCCCCATCGCATAATCCTCTATGCGGGTTTTGAAGATTTCCGAATCCCGCTCTCTCCCGCTACCGAAAGAGACTCGCCCCGATCCACAAGCCTGGCTTCAAGAATCCAAACCAATCCTACAGTTCCAGATCCAGATTCAATGCATCGCGAAAATTCTTCAATTCCGGATTATGTTTCTGCATTTCATGAAACTTCTCCAAAGGCGTGTAAATCGCTTTGCCGGGCTTCATGGACTCATCTACATGGACAATGAAATGCAGGGAAGAATTATGCAATTGGAATCTGAGATAATCCAACAATTCCTTTTCCCGGGAACCTGACAGCAAATCTTCACCTACAAACCGATTAGGGACTTTCAGTTCAACCGCGTAATTCTCCTTCAGGCAAGGATCGGCTTTGGACAAGACACTGAAGAAGGACGGCTGGTCTTTGGACACCTTGTCCATATAGGTATTCCAGACTGACTGCAACTTTTCCTGCGTAAAAGGAGCGTCCGCAGGCGGAGCCTGGTCCCGCATCTGTTGCTGTACACTTTGTCCCCTTGTTTCCAGAGCCTTAAGGGATGTCTTGCTCCGCATATTGGCAGGCATGGACAAAGAAGACGGCAAAACAGGGGCCGAAGCTTCCGGCTCTGCAGGACGCGCGGAGGCGGCGCCAGCCGGTACAGCCTGGCTGGCTGTACCAGCTGGCTGGGCAGGCCGGACATTGTCAGCCTGCTCTCCGGACTCCCCCAAGGCCGGAGCCTGGGCCTCCCCGCCCTCCAATGCAGCCGGCGCAAAAAGACGAACCAGCTGCAGTAAAAGAATTTCGACCAGCAAACGTTTGCCGCTGCTATTCCTGTACTGCTGGTCGCATGCATTGCACAGTTCCAAAGAATGCAACAAAGCCCCGGTCGAAACCGAGGAAGACTGTTCAAGGTAACGCCCTTTCAAACTGGGGGAAACATCCATCAAATCCACGGTCTGCGTATCCTTGGCCAGCAGCAAAGAACGTAAATGGGATCCTAATCCGTTCACAAAGACCTGTCCATCGAAACCGTTATCCAATATCTGGTTGAACAGGTTCAAGCAAGCCGGCACATTCCCCTCGAAAAAGAAAGCCGTCATCTGGAAATAAGTCTCGTAATCCAGAATGTTGAGCATGGATACCACTTGTTTGTAAGTGATGCTGTTCCCTGAAAAGCTCACTATCTGGTCAAACATGGAAAGAGCATCCCGCAAACCACCATCCGCCTTCTGGGCTACTACCCGCAAGGCTTCTTCCTCGTAGGTGATTCCTTCTTTCTGGCAGATTTTTTCCAAGTGGGAAACAATATCGTCGACACCGATCCTCTTGAAGTCGAATATCTGGCAACGGCTCAATATAGTCGGAATCACCTTGTTCTTCTCCGTCGTAGCCAAGATGAACTTGGCATACGCCGGCGGTTCTTCCAATGTTTTCAAGAAAGTATTGAACGCCTCCGTGGTCAGCATGTGGACTTCATCAATGATGTAGACCTTGTACTTCCCCACTTGGGGCGGAATCCGTACCTGTTCTATCAAAGCCCTCATTGCCTCCACATTGCGATTAGAAGCCGCATCCAGTTCATAAATATTCTGAGAGGCGTTATGCAGGAAGCCTAAGCACGACTCGCATTTCCCGCACGGATCCATACCGGGTCCCAGGTTCATGCAATTGATTGTCCTGGCAAGAATACGGGCACAGGTTGTCTTGCCGACCCCCCTGGGCCCGCAAAAAAGGAACGACTGCGCCACATGCCCGTTCCTTATGGCGTTTTTCAATGTAGTCGTGATAGCTTCCTGCCCGACCACAGCATCGAACGTATCCGGCCTGTACTTCCGTGCCGAGACCACAAAATCTTCCATATCGCTATTCCTTTTTCTATCCGGAAAACAAATTCCAGCGATTGCAAAAATACATCAAAAAGGCTTGCCGGAAAACAGAGCGCGACCTCGTGCCAAAGGGAGAATCTTTCAATGAAACGCTTTCAAAAAACGCTTTTGCAATAGGCTCTTTCGGTCTTTTGACATTTTTATAGTACCTTTGCCTGATTTTTCGGTTTTATCATCCGCCAACAAAGAAAGCTTGCCCGGTATGAAAAAGTTCGTCATGATTTTGTTCCTGGTGGTTTCATGCTGTCCCGCACTGACAGCTTTTCCCATCGCAACCGAGGCAGAAGAGAATTCTTACAATGGAGAGCCGGCACCTTTCTCCTCGCAGTCCCCTTTCTATAAAAAACCGGCAAAAAAAACGCCAGGCCGCCCGATTTTCGTCATACGCAAAAAGCCGAAAATATGGCTGCCATGGGATAAAGCGAACCGGCATTCTTTCCAACTGACAGTGAAAGCCAACCTGTTACGATGGGCCACCCTGACACCCGACCTTGGAGTGGAATACCGGCTCTGCAAGCAAATCGGCATAGGTGTCCAGGCATCCTATACATCCTGGTCTTGGAAACAAAACGACAGAAAGTACGCCGTATCGGACATCATGCCGCACATCCGTTGGTATCTGGGAGAGGATCATAAAGGGTACATCGGTGCGATGGCGCAAGGTGGCAGCTACAACTACCAACTGAAAAAGAATGCGGAAGGAATCCAAGGGGATTTCATCGGAGGCGGCATCATGGGCGGATACAATTTGAATATCGGCAAGAACCTGATGCTGGATTTCTGCATAGGCGTAGGATACCTGTACGCCAGTTACGAAAAATACATTGAAATTTTCCGCTATGAGAAAGGGAAGAAAAACTATTTCGGCCCGACTCATTTATCAGTAAACTTAGTGTATACCATTTCTTTTGACAAATAGTCCGAAAATGGCTTGGATGCATTGCAACAAAAGCAGAAAAGGGAAAATTCCCCTTGCTGGCAAAAAGAGCGTTTTGCTGGCTGTGCTCTTGCTGTCGTCTTGCATCAAGGACAACCTCCTGGAATTTTTAGACATATTCCCTTACACGCTGTTCGCAAGTGCCGATTTCGAGCATCGCGGAAAAGATGCGATCGAACCGGATGCCTATATCATGTACCATGAATACAATACTTATGCGTTACCGACCGACAGCATCTGCCGTGTAGAAATCATGGCAACCAGAGGCACCACGGCCCTGTACGCCTTCAATGCCGCGGACTCAGTCTACATGGAAGACACCGAAGCTTGGGTCAAAAGGATTGCCGGCGACACTATATACCATCTGCCCGCATACTTCTTCAGCAACTTCCAATACATAAATCCCCGCCAGGCAGAATCGGATTCCGTGCATTTCACGATGGAACAGCAAATGAGGCGCCTTGACATCGAGATTGGCCTGGATGTGCCGGAACGTCAACATATAACCCGGGGCGAAGGGACGTTGCAAGGGGTATACGCCATGTTCGACATCTCGTCCCTGGAATATGCCCAGGACACCTTCTATGTCCGTTTTCCGCTCAGATACCAAGATAACTCCCTCGTTTCCGAACTTCACCTGTTCGGCATCAACCCATCCATCAGCCAGCACTTGGCTCTGACAATCTACCTCGAAGATGGCAGCAGTGTCGACGTGGAAGATGACTTGAGCGATGAACTCAAACCCTTCAACGATGAAAAAATCATCCCGTTCAAACTCAGCACCAGGCTCGATTTGCACTATGAAGCTGGATTCTCAGCCACTCTGGAAGACTGGGTCGCAGAGGATGAAGAATTCATAGACGTGCAGTAAAACAGACTGAAATGTACCCACAACCACACATACAGGTATTCGTCAGGCTCTTGTTCCCGACAGCCTTATTCTTGCTTGCGGGCGGTTGCCATGAACCGGAAGGACAAAGCCTTTCTTCCACAGCTGTCCGGTTCAAGGCCGAACCTGACGATTTCCTGCGCCCGGATGCAAAAAGCCCTTGGACTATCGAAGGGGATATCGGCATCACCATGCTGGATCCCGCCAATACGGACATCGTGCTGGACTACGTCAACACAGGATACCGGTTCCAGCCAAGCACGCAAGAATTCCTGCCCATCGGAGAATCTATCTATTACCCTATCAACGGCAACAATGTCCGCTTCACGGCATACTTTCCTTGGGACACGCCCGCCGGGAGTACTCTGGATGTAGACATCAGCACCCAACCCGAACCTGAAAATCAAGAACATGCCCAATTACTATGGTCGCCCCCTACTGAACCTTGCAATAAAGATTCCCAAGGCCCGGTCGTACTGGCGTTCCAGCGGCAATACGCCAAAATCGATATCCGGTTGAGCCAAGGCGAAGGCATAAGTCATGACGATTTGACAAACACGGTAGTATCCATCACCCAAATGCCTCTGCATGCGGATTTCGATATCCTAGAAGGCATTTTGGAAACCAAAGGGGAAGCAGGCACTATCACGTTCCGGCCATTCCAGACCGACTCCACCCGGATGAGCGCATTGGCGATTCCTACCGGAACGCATGCTGGCAGATGCTTCCGATTCCAAATCGGAGAGGCTGCATTCTCTTATCCGATTCCGGAAAAACAATTCGAAAAAGGCCATTCTTATGCCTACAACATCCGGATATCACGCAAGGATATCGGTGGGTTAGAAGCATCCGTTGAAGCATGGAACGATGGAAGCGGCAGTGGAGACGTGCAATAAGCTAAGCCCGGCCACCCCAATCCGCCCGATCCACGCACCGGTACTGAAGAGCTTCTGCCAGATGATGATGGCTGATGTTTTCCGCAGCATCCAAATCCGCTATAGTCCGTGCAACCTTCAATATCCGATGGTACGTCCTGGCCGAAAAGCCGTAATGGCACATGGCTTCATCAAGCATGGCATCGGAATCTTTTCCTAACCGGCAATAGCGATGTATATGGCGGGATTGCATCTGGGCATTGCAGACCAACGGTGTTCCAGCGAAGCGGTCCAACTGGCACTGCCGTGCCAGAACCACCCTCCGACGTATATCGGCGCTGCTTTCCGCTTTCCCCGCAGAAGACAAATCCCGGTAAGCCACAGGTAGCACCTGGACATGCAAATCCATCCTGTCCAGCAACGGCCCGGATATTTTGTTCAAATAACGTGCAATATCGGCAGGCTTGCAAGTACAAACCCTGCCGGGGGCATTGTAATAACCGCAAGGGCATGGGTTCATGGATGCAACCAGCATAAAACCTGCCGGATACTCCACCCGCATCTTGGCCCGGCATATGCTGATCTTCCTATCTTCCAACGGCTGCCGCAAGACTTCCAAAGTAGACCGTGTGAACTCAGGCAGCTCATCCAGGAACAATACTCCGTTATGAGCCAAGGAAATTTCTCCTGGCTGAGGGAAACTTCCTCCGCCGACCAAAGCGGCATAGCTGATGGTATGATGCGGATCCCGGAAAGGTCGTGCTGCAACCATGCAATTCTGACTCAACAATTTCCCTGCCACTGAATAAATCTTTGTGGTCTCCAGCGCTTCGTCTTTGGTCATCGGAGGCAGAATGCCAGCCAAACGTCGAGCCAACATGGTCTTGCCAGAGCCAGGAGGCCCCACCATCAGAATGTTATGCCCGCCAGCTGCTGTTATTTCCAAGGCTCTCTTGCAAAATGCCTGCCCTTTGACATCAGCAAAATCAGGTTCTTCCGCCAAGACAGGAAGCCGATTGGCCAGGAACGGTTCATGGAATGCCTTCAATGCAGATTTCCCTTTGAAAAAATCAGCCACTTCCCGCAGTGTCTTCACGCCATAGACATGCAAATCCTCGACAATGGAAGCTTCCGATGCATTCTGCTCCGGCAGTATGATTCCGGAAAAACCTTGCCGGCGGGCTTCAATAGCCAACGGCAAAGCGCCCTTGACCGGCTGCAAACGGCCATCCAAGGAGAGTTCTCCCATCATCATATATGATTCCGGCAAATTTCCGGAAGATTCGCCCAATTGCCCCGAAGCGGCCAATATGCCCATAGCCAGCGTCAAATCGTATGCGGAACCCTCTTTCTTCAAATCGGCCGGAGCCATATTGATGACAATCCGTCTGACAGGTATCTTATAACCACAATGATGCAAAGCTGTCGCAATCCGATAATGACTTTCCTTGACGGCACTGTCAGGAAGCCCGACCAACATGAAATTGACACCCGGCTCGATACTGGTCTCCACTCGGATGGTCAAAGCGTCTATCCCGACCAAAGCCCCTCCGTAGGTCTTCGATATCATAGCATTCTGTTTTCCCAAGATACGCTTTTCACAGGAATTTATCGAACACGAGATGGAAAACAATATGATTTGGAAGTTGTTGGATTTTCTTTGCCAAGGCCGTCGGAAGAGGACTCCAGAATGTTCCTCCGCATTTTCCAAAGGAGCCATAGACTGTTCCCAATGGAGAACAAGCTCCTGAAGACCCCGCCCCGCCTTTTTTTTCAGGACGGCAAGGACTTTGAAACTGCTTCTCCGGAAAAGACAAAATCCCAATTTACAATCCCGCTGGCTTGACCGTCTCTCAGGAAAGCTCCGCCAAGATATCTATCCCGCTCCGCACTTTCTGCCCTTCCGCCACACATACCCTCGTCCCGACAGGGAAAAAGACATCCACCCTTGACCCGAATTTGATGAACCCAAGTTCAGCTATGGCCTCCACCTGCATGCCGGTTTCCGCATAAGAAACAATCCTGCGAGCCACAGCTCCGGCAATCTGGCGGACCAGTACATCCGTGCCGTTGGCTGTCCGGATGACAACGGTATTATGCTCATTGGTCACAGAAGATTTCTCGTGCCACGCGACCAAGAACTTACCTGGATGGTAACAATCATACACGACCGTGCCTGACACCGGATACCGGTTCACATGAACATTAGTGGCAGACATGAATACCGATATCTTCGTGCAGACGGACTTGAAATACTCCGGCTCCTCGATTTCCGTAATATCCACAACCCTGCCATCCGCCGGAGCCAGAATAGAAAACTCGTCCGAGTCCGGATAGGTACGATGCGGTATCCGGAAAAAGGAAACGACTGCAACCCACAAGACAAAACACACAGCAAACGCAATCCACAACATCCACAGCCCAGTGCCGGACAGGAGCACGATCAACCCTACCAGAATCAACAGCAAGCTAATCCAAGCGATGCTCGGCCCGCCTTCCCGATGTATCGAATACCTTGACACCTTGAATTTCCCTTATATTATAAACCAATCAAATGACAAAAAGCCACCGAGACAGGCGAAGCAAGAAGAACGCTGTCAAAACGATCCAGTATGCCGCCGTGCCCCGGAAGAACGCATCCTGAATCCTTGACCCCGGCCTCGCGCTTGATCTTGGATTCGACCAAATCGCCCAGCATGCCGCATAAAACGACAAGGACTGACAACCCCATCCAAGAACCCAAAGGCATGTCTTCCAGCACAAGCGTTCCCCATAGAAGGCCCGCCGCAACTGCAAAGGCAAAGCCTCCCACCGCTCCTTCCCATGTCTTGGAAGGAGACAGCCGCTCGCACAATTTATGCCTGCCGAACATGGACCCCACCAAGTAGGCAAAGACATCTCCCGACCAGATCAATACAAAGAACCCCATCAGGACATGCGAGCCATCCTCATGAAAAGGTTCGGACAAAGAATTGAGCAAGGCCAAGGATATGCTGATGTATGCCACGCCCCCCAAGGTCATCCCCATCCGCTGCCAGATCCTGCCCCAACGTCCATTCTCCGGTATGAAAATGGAAGAAGCAAACATCACAGCCATCACCAGCACACATACCCACACCAGCGCGGATGCCCACGTTCCCCGGATATGCCCGGCATCTTCATAGAAGCCAGACACAATCATGCCATAAGCCAAATTCCCCAATGCATACAGCCAAACAGAAGGCAAATCGCACTTCATCTGCTTGCACAAACGCTGCCATTCGTACAAGCCCATATTCATAATCGCCCACAGCAAGACCACCACATAGCAGCCTCCCGCATATATGGCCCCGATTGTCAGCGCGACAACAACACATCCCGTCAAGGATCTTTTCAACAAGGCGATCATAATCTATTCCAGTGAACCGTCTATCAATACCATATACATATCCTGCGGTCCCAAGCCAGGCAAAACATCACCGTCTATATCCCCGAAGCAAGACAACCCTGTCCATACAGACAAAGAAGAACATTTCGGGGTTCCCTTCAACTGTTTCAACGCATGATGCATATCGGGGACAATCTGGCCGACCGTAGCAAAGAAAACCAAGGTTCCTGCCTGAGCGAGCACGCGCCTCCCATTCTGGCTACTGTCAAACACCACGCTCCCTTCAGACGCAAGCAGCCAACGGCAAGCACAAAAGCCCACATCCTTCAATGCCGCTTCCACCGGTCTGCAACCGTATTCAATGGAAGCGAATTCCAGCAAAGAGCGAATATCCTCATCCACGCAAAATATCCGTCCATCCCAAGCATGCATGCGGACCAACTCCTGCAACGATTGCAGAATCATCTCGATATCTTCGCAATAGACTATCCTTCCCCCCTTGGCAATGAACTTTTCGGCAAATAGCACGGCAAGGTCTCCTTTTGCTTCCGGATAGACAGAAGATTCCAAGTCAACGGATCTGCTCGCCCCCATCGGCGCGCTCACCAATGCTTCTCGTATTCTCCTGAAAATATTTTCCTTAGGCGTAATTGCATCCATTTCAGCCACTTTTGAGGAGTCTACGCCTCCGAGCCTGGCACTGAAGCTTCTTCCGGACCAGGCCCTTCCATTCCGGCTTTTTCTTCGTCAAAGGGACGAGGCCCGAATACCGCCTCCACATCATCCCGGAACATAACTTCCTTCTCCATCAGCAAAGCAGCCAGCCGGTCAAGCTTTTCCCGGTTGTCACGCAATATAGCCTTAGCCTCCTCGTAAGCTGACTCTATCATCTTCCTGACCTCGCTATCTATCAATTCCGAGGTTTTTTCACTATACGGTTTTCCAAAAGAATATTCCTGTTCGCCAGTAGAATCATAATAACTCAAGGTGCCGACCTCCTTGTTCATCCCGAAATAAGCGACCATCGCATAAGCCTGCTTGGTCACTTTCTCCAAATCATTCAAGGCTCCTGTCGACATCTTGCCGAACACGACTTCTTCTGCTGCACGGCCTCCCAAGGTGGCGACCATTTCATCGTGCATCTGCTCTATGGTCGTTATCTGACGTTCTTCCGGCAAGTACCAAGCCGCCCCCAAGGACTTGCCTCTCGGAACAATGGTCACTTTGACTAAAGGATTGGCATAACGGAGCATCCAGCTGACCGAAGCGTGTCCAGATTCATGGTAGGAAATCACCTTCTTCTCTTCCGGCGAGATTATCTTGCTCCGCCTTTCCAATCCACCCACGATACGATCCACAGCATCCAGAAAATCTTTCATCTCGACTTCCTTCTTGTTGCGACGGGCAGCAATCAATGCCGCCTCATTGCAGACATTGGCAATATCGGCTCCCGAAAATCCAGGTGTCTGCTTGGCCAGGAAATCCACATCCACATCCTTTGCCAGCTTCACAGGCTTCAAATGGACGCTGAAAATGGCTTTTCTCTCTTCCATTTCCGGCAAATCCACGCTAATCTGCCTATCGAAACGCCCGGCGCGCAGCAAAGCCTTGTCCAAAATCTCAGCCCGGTTCGTCGCGGCCAATATGATCACCCCGCTATTGCTGCCGAAACCATCCATTTCCGTCAGCAGCTGGTTCAAAGTATTTTCCCTTTCATCATTAGCACCAGTAAAAGCATTCTTTCCCCGTGCGCGCCCGATGGCATCGATCTCGTCGATAAAAATGATACACGGTGCTTTTTCTTTGGCAGTCCGGAACAAATCCCGTACACGAGAAGCCCCGACCCCCACGAACATCTCCACAAAATCGGAACCAGACATCGAAAAGAACGGGACTTGAGCCTCCCCAGCCACAGCCTTCGCCAACAATGTCTTCCCTGTACCCGGAGGGCCGACCAGCAAAGCCCCTTTAGGGATTTTTCCTCCCAGGCTCGTATAACGCTTAGGATGCTTGAGGAAATCCACAATCTCCATCACTTCCTCCTTGGCCTCATCCAAACCTGCCACATCCTTGAATGTGACATTGACCCGGGTATCCTTGTCATACAGCTGCGCCTTGGATTTCCCGAAACTAAAGACAGAGCTACCGCCCCCACCCATCGGACTCCTACTGAACATCCTAAAAATCAACACCATCATAAGTATGGAAAAAGCAATCCACAGCAACATCGAAAAGCCTCCGTTGTCCCAAAAATTCTTTCTGACCACAGGTTCCGGCTCGACTACGGGAGCGTCCATGATCTGCTGCTTCTGCTCCGGGCTCTTCCCCACCGTATCCGCGACCTTTGCCTCCATCTGGGCTTGCGACAAATTCTCCTGGAATCCTTCCAGTGTCAGAAACTTATATACATAATGATTATTGCTGGAATGCCCGTCGGCACTCCGCAGCTCCTCGTATTCCGGATCTGCATACATCCGGTCGGCCTTGATGTATATTTCCGCAAAAGACTGGTTCACGACCAGAATTTTAGAGACATCTCCCCGTTTTATCATCTTGGCCGCCTCATACCACGTAGTATCGACACTACGGGTTCCCCCGAAACCTCCGCCAGTAAATTGCAAATACAGGAACAGAAGCAAAAATGCCCCGTAAATCCAATAAATACTGAAACGGTACTTCTTATTATTTCCTCCCTTCCTCAAAGGAGCATTCTGTTTCTTCTGGTTCTCCATCAATCCTAATCGTTGTTATTATAATGCTGCACAAGTGCATCCCCCCACAATTCTTCTATCCGGTAATGCCGCCGGACAGAATCCAGAAACACATGGGCGACGATCCCGCCGAAATCCAACAGCACCCATTCGGCATTGGCATACCCTTCCACATGCAAAGGCCACACCTGGAAGCATTCATGCATCTTACGTTCGATTTCATCGGCAATAGCGCGTGCCTGAGGCCCGGACGAAGCTTCACCCAGCACATAGAAATCAAAAGAAGCCCCTGGCACCTGCCGCAAATCCATGCTTACCACATGCCCTGCCTTCTTTTCCAGCATAGCCTCGGCCACGCAATCCACCCACATGTCTCCGGACAAGCCCGCCTCATGGCCAGCCAATGGGCCAGCATGTCCGGCAGGCATCTTGGAATATCCGGCTATTTCATCCATTTTCAACAACATGAATCCCTTTTGTCAAGTTCAGCCAACATCCGTTGCAACGAATCGTCCCACAAGGGAATCTCCAGTCCGAAACGCTCCTTGATTTTCGTCTTGTCCAATACGCTGTACGCTGGACGGCGGCAAGAAGCCGGATACTCATCCGTACTTATAGGCATCACTTGGCACTTCTTCCCTCCCATCTGCATGATAGCAGAAGCAAACTCATACCATGTGCACTCACCCTCGTCCGTATAATGGAAAATTTCCAACCCATGCGTATTCTTGATGTCCGTATTCTGCAATATATGCAAAATAGTCCTTGCCAGATCGGCCGCCCATGTCGGAGTACCGTGCTGATCGGCAACAACCGCAACCTGTTCCTTTTCCGATCCCAGACGCAACATCGTTTTCACAAAATTCTTTCCATAGGAGGAATACAACCACGCAGTCCGTATGATAAGCCCATCCACGCCTTTCTCCATCATCGCTTCTTCGCCCGCCCTTTTTGACAAGCCGTAAACACCTATGGGATTGACCGCGTCGGTTTCCCTGTACGGAACATGCCCCGTGCCGTCAAAGACATAATCCGTTGAAATGTGAATCATATAAGCCCCCTCTTCCACGCAGCACTCAGCCAGAATCCCTACACCATCCCTGTTGACGGCAAAAGCGGATTCCGGCTCATCTTCCGCCCGATCCACCGCTGTATAGGCAGCACAGTTCACAATCACATCTATATGATTCGTTTTAAAATAATTATGAACATCGGCCCGATTACAGATATCCAAAACGCTGACATCTACAAACAAAAATCTGCAGAAGCTGCAATCCCCGCTTTTAGCCAACTTCCTCAATTCCGAACCCAGCTGCCCGTCGCAACCTGTGACCAGCACGGTCAACCTTCCATTCCTCGTATTCTTCGTTTTCTCCAGCATCACCGATCTTCCTTATTTTCGTGCCACCATCCCCATCCGAACCAGTTCGTCTTCAAAATAGGCTATCGTCTTCTTCAGCCCGTCTTCAAGCTGTATCGAAGGAGACCAGTCCAATTTTGTCTTGGCGAGCGTGATATCCGGCTTTCGCTGTGTCGGATCATCGGCTGGCAACGGCTTGTATACCAATTTGGATTTGCTTCCCGTCAATTCTATCACTTTTTCCGCCAATTCCTTGATCGTGAATTCGCCGGGATTACCGATATTGACAGGACCGACAAAGGAATCCTCTGTCGCCATCATCCGGATCATTCCTTCAACCAAATCATCCACATACTGGAAACTCCGCGTCTGGGTCCCGTCCCCGTAGATAGTGATATCCTCGTCCAGCAAGGCTTGTACCACGAAATTGGAGACCACACGGCCATCATGCAGGAACATCCTCGGCCCGTAGGTATTGAAAATCCGGATTATCTTCACGCGGACCCCGTTCTGCCGATTGTAATCCATGCATAAAGTCTCCGCGCAACGCTTCCCTTCGTCATAACAGGAACGCAATCCTATCGGGTTCACGTTCCCCCAATACGACTCCACCTGCGGATGAACTTTCGGATCGCCGTAGACCTCGCTCGTGGAAGCCTGCAACATCTTGGCCCTAATACGTTTAGCCAATCCCAGCATATTAATGGCCCCCATCACGGAGGTCTTCGAGGTCTTGATCGGGTTATATTGGTAATGCACAGGAGATGCCGGGCAAGCCAGATTGTATATTTCGTCCACCTCGGCATAATAGGGCTGGGTCACATCATGACGGACCAGCTCGAAATACGGGTTATCGAGCAAATGAACCACACTCCGCTTCTGTCCGGTAAAAAAATTGTCCAGGCAAATAACCGCGTTCCCGTCTTTCAAAAGACGTTCACACAAATGAGACCCGATAAAGCCTGCGCCGCCTGTCACCAAAATCACTTTCATCCTTCGCTCACAATTTGCAGAATCTACAATATGCCGACCCCATGGTACTCCAGACCATTCCTCCTTACCTCCTCCGGATCATAGAGGTTCCGTCCATCAAACAGCACCGGATAACGCAAAGCCGCTTTCACCCTTGCCCAATCCGGAAAACGGAAATCTGTCCACTCCGTAATCAGGAAAACGACGTCTGCGCCTTCTATGGTCTCGTACATATCCTTGCAATAGGCAATCTTGCCGCCGATACGCCGCCGGCATTCGTCCATCGAGATAGGATCATAAGCCCGCACCTTGCAGCCGGCTTCTGCCAAAGCATCAATCAGCACCAAGGACGGAGCCTCCCTCATATCATCGGTACCCGGCTTGAAAGCCAAGCCCCAGAAAGCCACTGTCATTCCTTCCACCTTGGCATCGAACCTCTGCATGAATTTACGGTACAGCAAAGTTTTCTGATCGGCATTCACATCTTCCACGGCTTTCAAAACCTTCATCGTATATCCATTTTGCTCCGCGGTCCTGACCAATGCCTTCACGTCTTTCGGGAAACAGGAACCGCCATACCCGATGCCAGGGTACAAGAACTTGCTTCCGATACGGGAATCGCTTCCGATACCCTTCCGGACACTATTCACATCCGCCCCTACCAATTCGCACAAATTGGCAATATCGTTCATGAAACTGATACGGGTCGCAAGCATGGAATTGGCAGCATACTTCGTCATCTCCGCAGAGGGGATATCCATGAACAGAACCGGATGCCCATTCAGTGTAAAAGGTTTGTAGAGCCTGGTCATGACTTCCTTCGCCCGATCGCTGTCAACCCCGACAACAATCCTTTCCGGATACATGAAATCCTTGATAGCCGACCCTTCCTTCAGGAATTCAGGGTTCGATGCCACGTCAAAGGGAATATCCGCCCCCCTCTTGGCCAGCTCCTCTTCAATGACAGCCCTCACCTTCCGGGCTGTCCCTACCGGCACCGTGCTTTTAGTAACCATCAGGACATACGACTTCATCGAACGCCCCACTTCGCGAGCCACCTCCAACACATAGTGCAGATCCGCGCTGCCATCCTCGTCCGGCGGAGTCCCCACAGCCGAGAACACCACCTCGGCTCCATCCATCCCTTCAGCCAAAGAAGTGGTAAAGCTCATCCGACCCTTAGCGATATTGGCCTGCAACATATCTTCCAGCCCTTGTTCGTAAATAGGAGGGACACCCTTCTTCAGGCTGGCTATCTTCGCCTCATTCACATCCACGCAACAAACTTCCGTCCCCATTTCGGCAAAGCACGTCCCTGTCACTAAGCCCACGTAACCTGATCCTACGATTGTAATTTTCATAACCCGTCTATCTTTTTTTATTTTTTGCATTCCACCAACCTCGGCTCGCACCCATTATATAAATAAGGTATCCTTGCCCCATAGGGACAATAGCGAGACCTTTGGCGCGAATCCGCACCCCATCCTACAAAAAGGCAAAGATAGGAAATTTCCATCAATCCAAATCTTTTCCCGCAAGAAGCGCCCGGAAGCGACCCGGCAAAAGAAGGATAAAGCCTGAACGCCGTCCCATTTTCCGCGAAGCCGCAGAAGGCTGAAGAAACTTTTTTTCATACATTTTCAAACATTTCATTGTTTATATCAAAAAAAGAGCATATCTTTGCGCTCCATTTTGGACTATAGTTTATATAGTATAACTAATACAAAAACAGCAATATGCCTACAATCCAACAGTTAGTTCGCAAGGGACGGCAGAAATTGACAGACAAAAGCAAGTCCCCGGCGTTAGATTCCTGTCCGCAACGCCGTGGCGTATGTGTGCGTGTTTATACAACCACGCCCAAAAAGCCTAACTCGGCCATGCGTAAGGTTGCCCGTGTCCGTTTGACCAACCAGAAGGAAGTCAACGCTTACATACCGGGCGAAGGCCACAATCTCCAGGAACACTCCATCGTCATGATTCGTGGCGGCCGTGTCAAGGATCTCCCCGGCGTAAGGTACCACATCATCCGCGGCGCTTTGGACACCTCCGGCGTGGAAGGCCGCAATCAACGTCGCTCCAAGTACGGGACCAAACGCCCCAAGAAGAAATAGTACCGCAGTACAAAGAAGGTAAATAAGTCCATATCATGAGAAAGACAACTCCCAAAAAGAAAATCATATTGCCGGATCCGAAATACAATGATGTCCTGGTGACCAAATTCATCAACAACATCATGCTGGAAGGCAAGAAGAGCATCGCGCACGAAATTTTCTACGATGCCATTGACGAGGTTTCGGCGAAAACGAAAGAAAACGGCTTGGAAGTCTGGAAGAAAGCATTAGCCAATGTCACGCCTTCTGTTGAAGTAAGAAGCCGCCGCGTGGGCGGGGCGACTTTCCAGATCCCGTCGGAAATCCGTCCTGAAAGGAAGCAATCCATCGGCATGAAGTCATTGATTTCATACGCCCGCAAGCGCAACGAAAAATCGATGGCTCACAAATTGGCTGCCGAAATCATGGCTGCATACAAAGAAGAAGGCGCCGCTTTCAAACGCAAGGAAGACATCCACCGGATGGCCGAAGCCAACAAAGCCTTCTCCCACTTTAAATTCTAAGACATACAATGGCACACGATTTATCCAAAACCCGAAATATCGGGATCATGGCTCATATCGACGCCGGGAAGACGACTTGTTCCGAGCGTATCTTGTTCTATACCGGGAAGACCCACAAGATCGGGGAGACCCACGAAGGGACTGCTACGATGGACTGGATGGCACAGGAGCAGGAACGAGGCATCACCATCACCTCGGCGGCCACGACCGTATTCTGGAAATACCAGGATAACAGTTTCAAAATCAATCTTATCGATACTCCGGGCCACGTTGACTTCACGGTTGAAGTGGAACGCTCTCTCCGCGTGTTGGACGGAGCTGTAGCCTTGTTCTGCGCCGTGGGCGGCGTTCAACCGCAATCTGAAACCGTTTGGCGCCAAGCCAATAAATACAAGGTTCCCCGTATCTGCTTTGTCAATAAGATGGACCGCACGGGAGCCGACTTCTACAACGTCGTAAGCCAGATAAGCGAACGTCTGCACGCCAAGCCAGTAGTCATGGAACTGCCTATCGGACAGGAAGATTCCTTTATCGGCGTGGTTGACCTGATTACCAAGAAAGCCTACAAATGGGAAGACGAAAAGGGTACCGAATACGACGAGATACCTATCCCCGCCGATATGGCCGATCAAGTGGAAGAATACCACAACAAGCTCGTTGAAGCTGCTGCTGAAGAAGACGAAGCCTTGATGGAGAAATTCTTCGAAGATGCCGGCTCCATAACAGAAGAGGAAATCGTAGCTGCCATCCGCAAGGGGACTGTTGCCATGCATATCAATCCTGTGCTTTGCGGGTCGGCCATCAAAAACAAAGCGGTGCAGCCATTGCTGGATGCAATCGTGCGTTACCTGCCAAGTCCTTTGGATGTAGAGGCGGTTGTCGGGACGAATCCGGAAACCGGTGAAGAAGTCGACCGCAAGGTAGACGTGAACGAGCCTTTCTGCGCATTGGCGTTCAAGATTGCCACAGACCCGTTCGTAGGCCGTATCGCTTTCTTCCGCGTGTATTCCGGAGCCTTGGATTCCGGGTCTTACGTCCTCAATGCCTCGACAGGGAAGAAAGAACGCATTTCCCGTATCCTCCAAATGCATGCCAACAAACAGCAGCCTCTGGATCGGATCGAAGCCGGTGATATCGGCGCGGCCGTAGGTTTCAAAGAAATCAAGACCGGCAACACCCTTTGCGATGAAGCCCACCCGATTATCCTCGAATCCATGTCCTTCCCCGAACCGGTCATCAGCATCGCTATCGAACCGGTATCGCAGCAAGACGTGGACAAATTGTCCAACGGCCTGATGAAACTGGCTGAAGAAGACCCTACTTTCCGCGTGAAAAGCGATGAAAGTTCGGGACAGACCATCATCAGCGGCATGGGCGAGCTTCACTTGGATATCCTGTTGG
This sequence comes from uncultured Bacteroidales bacterium, assembly GCA_944320265.1. Classification (GTDB taxonomy): domain Bacteria; phylum Bacteroidota; class Bacteroidia; order Bacteroidales; family P3; genus Pullibacteroides. The sequence goes on from CALUGT010000016.1 coordinate 23,337, forward strand.
ACCGCCTCAAACGCGAGTTCAAAGTGGAATGCAACCAAGGCCGTCCTCAAGTTGCCTACAAGGAAGCTATCTGCTCCACGGTTCAACACCGCGAAGTCTACAAGAAGCAAACCGGGGGGCGTGGGAAATTCGCCGACATCCTCTTTGAAATCTCTCCGGCCGATGAAGGCGTGAAAGGACTGCAGTTCATCAATGAAGTAAAAGGCGGCAACATTCCCAAAGAGTTCATCCCATCCATCGAAAAAGGCTTCAAGGCCTCTATGGAAAACGGTGTACTGGCTGGTTATCCTCTCGAAAGCCTCAAGGTTCGCGTGCTGGATGGTTCGTTCCACCCAGTGGACTCCGATGCCCTTTCGTTTGAAGTCTGCGCCAAGATGGGCTTCCGTGAAGCTTGCAAGAAAGCCAAATCCATTTTGCTCGAACCGATCATGTCGGTGGAAATCGAGACACCCGACCAAAACGTCGGCGATGTTTCAAGCGACTTGAACCGCCGTCGCGGCATTATGGAAGGGATTGAAGCCAAGCCCGGAGGACAGGCCATCCGTGCCAAAGTGCCTTTGGCCGAAATGTTCGGTTATGTGACTGCGCTGCGTACCCTTACTTCGGGGCGTGCCAGTTCCACGATGGAATATTCGCACCATGCCGAGGCACCGGCCAACATCACAGCCGAAGTTGTCAAACAATCCGCGAAATAAACGGAATTCATACCAAGATGTCCACGGCAGGCCGCAAGGTCGCGCTGTGGACATTGGCATATAAAAAAAATAAAAACGTGAGTCAACAAAGAATCAGAATCAAATTGAAGTCTTACGACTACAACTTGGTCGACAAATCAGCCGAGAAAATCGTAAAGACTGTGAAGATGACCGGTGCGATGGTCAGCGGGCCCATACCCCTCCCCACCGACAAACAGATCTTCACTGTGAACCGTTCCACTTTCGTCAACAAGAAATCGAGGGAACAGTTCGAATTGTCCTCCTACAAACGTCTTCTGGACATTCACAGCAGCAGCTCGAAAACCATCGATGCCCTGATGAAACTGGAACTGCCCAGCGGCGTAGAAGTGGAAATCAAAGTCTGAGAAAGGCTGTCGGAACAAGCTGCGCAACGTCCTGCACTGGACCTCTTGCCAAAAGAGTCAACATCAAAAATAACCATTAACAAGCAAAGTAATGTCCGGATTAATTGGAAGAAAAATCGGAATGACTAGCATCTGGGATGCCTCCGGCCGAAACATACCGTGCACAGTGATAGAAGCTGGTCCTTGTGTGGTAACGCAAGTAAAAACAAAAGAGAAGGACGGCTATGATGCCATTCAGCTTTCTTTCGGCGAAAGAAAGGAAAAACATACGTCAAAAGCCTTGAAAGGCCACTTTGCAAAGGCTAACACGACCCCGAAACAGGTGAGCATGGAATTCACCCGTTTTGAAGAAGGCCATCGTAAAAGCTTTGGCGAAGTCCTCACGGCCGATGTATTCGCAGAAGGTGAATTCATCGATGTGGCCGGGGTCACCAAAGGCCACGGGTTCCAAGGCGTAGTCGGCAGGCACGGCTTCGGCGGCGTTGGTCAAAAGACTCACGGTCAGCACAACCGTCTCAGGGCGCCTGGTTCCGTAGGTGCATCGTCTTATCCTTCCCGTTTGTTCAAAGGGCTCCGCATGGCAGGACAGACCGGTCACGTAAGGAGAAAAGTCACCAACCTGGAAGTAGTAAAAGTCATTGTTGAGAAAAATTTGATTTTAGTTAAAGGTTCCGTACCCGGTCCTAAAGGTTCATTTTTAAAATTAGAAAGATGGAGTTAATTGTTTACAGCACTTCCGGAACCGACACCGGCAAGAAAGTGCAGGTTGCTGACAGCATCGTCAATGCCGAACCGAACGATCACGCCATTTATTTGGATGTGAAACAATATATGGCAAACCAACGCCAAGGTACGCATAAAAGCAAGGAAAGATCCGAAATGTCGGGCAGTACCAGAAAGTTGGGCAAGCAGAAAGGTGGCGGCGGCGCCCGTCGCGGGGACATCAACTCTCCGCTGTTGCATGGCGGTGCCAGAGTATTCGGGCCGAGACCGCGCGATTACAGCTTCAAGTTGAACAAAAAAGTCAAAAGGCTTGCTCGTCTGTCCGCTTTGGCATACAAATTCAAAGAAAACAATGTGACTGTAATCGAAGATTTCTCGTTCGATGCCCCCAAGACCAAGAAGATGGTGGAAATTCTGAAGAACCTGAACCTTTCAGAAAAAAAGTCGCTTCTAGTACTTGCTGAATCAAATAATTTTGTATTTTTGTCGTCCCGAAATTTGCCGAAGATTAGAGTTGCAAATATTTCAAATTTAAATACTTACGAAATCCTCAATGCCAAAAACCTGGTATTCGTGGAATCTTCGGCCAAGAAACTGGACGAAATTTTTGCACCGGCGGAGTAAGGAACTGCTTAATTAAAGAACAATGAACGTGATTATTAGACCTATCGTCACCGAAAAAATGACCAAGGTGGCGGAAAAATTCAACCGCGTCGGTTTCATCGTTGACAAAGCAGCGAACAAGATTGAGATTAAGAAAGCGGTGGAGGATATGTACGGTGTCAAGGTCACCCGCGTGAACACCATCAACTATGATGGCAAGCGGAAGTCCCGCTACACGAAAGCCGGATTCATTTCCGGACGTACAAATGCCTACAAGAAAGCAATGGTAACCTTGGCTCAAGGCGACACTATCGATTTTTTCAGTAACATTTAAGAGAGATGGCTTTAAAGAAATTCAAACCCACTTCGGCGGGTCAGCGCTTTAGAAGTACCAGCACGTTCGAGGAAATCACGGCGACAAAGCCTGAAAAATCCTTGCTTACTTATATCCACAAAACCGGTGGTCGCAACAACCAAGGTCGCAGGACGATGCGTTATATCGGGGGCGGGCATAAAAGACGCTACCGTATCATTGACTTCAAACGCGAGAAAGATCAGATACCAGCAACTGTAAAGACTATCGAATACGATCCTAACCGCAGCGCTCGTATCGCCCTGTTGGCATATGCTGACGGTGAGAAGAGATACATCATCGCGCCCCAGGGACTTCAGGTGGGCCAGAAAGTCATATCGGGCAAAGATATTGCTCCTGACTTAGGCAACGCCCTCTTCCTGAGCGAAATTCCGCTCGGTACGCTGATTCACAACATCGAACTCCGCCCAGGACAAGGCGGGAAGATTGTCCGTAGCGCAGGTACGTATGCCCAGTTGCTTTCCCGCGACGGCAAATACGCCATTATCAAATTACCTTCCGGCGAGACAAGGAAGATTCTCCAAGCCTGCAAGGCCACGATCGGAACAACTTCCAATCCGGATCACAATCTGGAGTCTTCCGGGAAAGCGGGCCGCAGCCGCTGGCTGGGTCGCAGACCCCGGAACCGTGGTGTTGTCATGAACCCTGTAGATCACCCGATGGGTGGTGGTGAAGGCCGTGCTTCCGGGGGACATCCCCGTTCGCGCAAGGGGCTTCCTGCTAAAGGTTACAAGACTCGCCGCATGAAGAATCCTTCCAACCAGTTCATCATCGAAAGAAGGAAGAAGTAATTTATAAAAACGTAGAAAAATGAGCCGTTCAATCAAAAAAGGTCCATATATCCACTATAAACTGGAGAAGAAAGTCCTCGCAGCAGCTGAAAGCAAAAAGAAATCCACCATCAAGACGTGGTCGCGGGCTTCGATGATTTCTCCGGATTTCGTTGGACTGACCATAGCTGTACACAACGGAAACAAATTCGTTCCCGTTTTCGTGACCGAGAACATGGTAGGGCACAAGCTTGGTGAATTCGCACCTACCCGCACCTTCCGCGGTCACGCTGGCAACAAAGACAAAGCTAAAAAGTAATCACCGTTTGTAAATAACAGAGCAATGGGATCGAGAAAACGCATTCGTGCTGAAAAGATAAAAGAGCAGAAGAAGACGCTCTACGTGGCCAAGTTGAGAAACAACCCCACCTCTCCCCGCAAAACACGGTATACTGCCGATTTAATCAGAGGGATGAACGTGGACAAAGCCTTGGCTGTTCTCCAATACGGCCATAGGGAAGCTGCTCCCAAGCTACACAAACTGCTCCGTTCCGCTATCGCCAACTGGCAAAGCAAGAACGAAGGTGTCCGCATGGAAGATGCCAACTTGTATGTCAAGGAAATTTTTGTGGACGGTGGTGCCCAACTGAAAAGGCTGCGTCCAGCTCCGCAAGGCCGCGGATACAGAATCCGCAAACGTTCCAATCACGTGACCTTGATTCTTGGCAGCCGGGACTTGACCGTCCAAGACTCCAAGAAAGGCGGCAAAGCCGAAACGAAAGCGGCAAACGAGAATGTTGAAAAATCAGAATCTGAAAACAAGTAACAATGGGACAAAAGACAAATCCTATAGGTAATAGATTAGGAATCATCAGGGGCTGGGACTCCAGCTGGTACGGGGGACGCCGTTTCGAAGCCAAATTGGTCGAAGACGACAAAATCCGTAAATACTTGAATGCACGCCTGGCCAAGGCCAGCGTTTCCAAGATTCTGATTGAACGCACATTGAAGATGGTAACCATTACAATCTTCACTGCTCGTCCAGGACTGATCATCGGCAAAGCCGGCCAAGAAGTGGACAAACTGAAAGAGGAGCTGAAGAAGCTCACTGGCAAGGAAATCCAGATTAGCATCTCGGAAATCAAACGTCCGGAGCTGGATGCCGTCCTGGTATCGTCTTCCATCGCCCGCCAATTGGAAGGCCGGGTATCCTACCGCAAAGCCATCAAGACAGCTATCGCTTCCGCGATGCGCATGGGAGCTGAAGGTATCAAAATCCAGATTTCCGGCCGGTTGGGAGGCGCGGAAATGGCTCGGACCGAACACTTCAAAGAAGGGAGGACTCCGTTGCATACGCTGAGAGCCGATATCGACTATGCTCTTTCTGAAGCCCACACCACGTATGGACGCCTCGGAATCAAAGTTTGGATCTGCCGTGGCATCGTATATGGAAAACGCGATTTGAGCGCCGGCTTTGCAACTGCTTCCACCGGGAAGGAGCCTTCGAGCAGGCCTATGGCATCGCGTCCTGCCGGCAGCAGAAGGAAGAAAGCCAACTAAACTAGTGTTAACATTTTAAGTCCTAAAGAGATGTTGCAACCAAAGAAAACAAAGTTCAGAAAGCAACAAAAAGGCAGAATGAAAGGCAATGCCAAGAGAGGTGCCGAAATTGCTTTCGGTTCTTTCGGCATCAAGGCTATGGAAACAGCCTTCATTACTGCCCGTCAGTTGGAAGCCGCCCGTCAAGCTGTGACCCGTTATATGAAGCGTGAAGGCCAGATTTGGATCCGCGTATTTCCTGATAAGCCTATTACCAAAAAGCCTAATGAAGTGCGTATGGGTAAGGGTAAAGGTTCGCCCGAATATTTCGTGGCCCGCGTATGCCCTGGACGGATTCTGTTCGAAGCAGATGGCGTGCCTATGGATGTAGCAAAAGAAGCTCTCCGCCTTGCATCGCAGAAACTGCCGATTGCTGTCAAGTTTGTCGTAAGAAGAGATTACGTTGCTGAATAATAAGAGAGGGAAGCCATGAAATCAGAATTCGTAGTAAAAGAACTATCGACCGCGGAATTGAAAGACCGCTTGGACACGGAAAGAGCGGAGTTGCACAAGATGAGAATGAACCATGCCATTTCTCCTGTGGAAAACCCGAACTTGATAAAGAACCACAAGAAAAACATTGCCCGTATCCTGACGGAATTGCGCCGCAGGGAATTAGCTGACTAAAGCCCCAAAAGAGAAAACATGGAAAGGAATCTTAGAAAAGAGAGAATCGGTGTGGTTGTTAGCGATAAAATGCAAAAAACCATCACCGTCTTGGTTGAGCGGAAGATGAAACACCCTATCTACGGTAAATTCGTCAAAAAGTCGACCAAGTTCAAAGCTCATGACGAAAAGAACGAGTGCCATACCGGTGATACCGTCCGCATCATGGAAACCCGTCCTCTGAGCAAAGAAAAACGTTGGAGATTAGTTGAAATCATTGAAAGAGCTAAATAATTATGATACAACAAGAAACTAGACTTAGTGTTGCCGATAACAGTGGGGCCAAGTCGGTACTCTGCATTCGCGTACTAGGGGGTACCAAAAGGAGATACGCGAGTGTGGGAGACAAGATTGTCGTCGCCATCAAAGATGCACTTCCTTCAGGCAATGTTAAGAAAGGAACCGTATCGAAGGCTGTTGTCGTCAGGACGACCAAGGAAGTCCGCAGAGCTGATGGATCGTATATCCGTTTTGATGACAATGCCGTTGTATTGCTTAACGCCGCTGATGAAATGCGTGGGACACGTATCTTCGGACCGGTGGCTCGCGAGTTGCGTGAAAAGCAATTCATGAAGATTGTTTCACTGGCACCTGAAGTGCTTTAATAGGAAATACGACCATGAAATTACACATTAAAAAAGGAGACACTGTCAAAGTGTTGGCCGGTGACGATAAAGGCAAGCAAGGAAGAGTCCTGTTTGTCGATAACAAAAAGCAACGGGCCAAAGTAGAAGGACTCAACATGGTCTCCAAGCACACCAAGCCCAATTCAAAGAATCCTCAAGGCGGCATCATGAAAATCGAAGCCGGAATCCACATTTCCAACCTGATGGTAGTGGATGACAAGGGCAACGCTACCCGTATCGGCCGTAAGTTGGATGAAAAAACCAATCAATCAGTTCGCTATTCTAAAAAATCTGGGGAGGTAATCAAGTAATGAGTTATACGCCGAGACTTAAAGAAAAATATAAGAACACGATTATCCCGAATCTGCAAAAAGAATTCGGGTACGAATGCGTGATGCAGGTACCCCGTCTGGTCAAGATTTGCTTGAACCAAGGCATAGGGGCGGCTGTCACCGACAAGAAATTAGTGGATGCCGGCGTCGAGGAAATGACGGCCATTACGGGGCAGAAAGCCGTTCCCACAAAATCCAAGAAGGACATCTCGAATTTCAAGGTCCGCAAAGGCATGCCTATCGGCGTACGTGTCACGCTGCGAGGGGAACGCATGTACGAATTCCTGGATCGCTTGATTTCTGTCGCCATCCCCCGTATCCGTGATTTCCATGGCATCAGCGACAAAGGACTGGACGGGAAAGGCAACTTCTCCTTCGGTATCACCGAACAGATTATCTTCCCTGAAATCAATATCGACAAAATCAATCGGATCAGCGGCATGGATATCACGTTCGTGACCACCGCTACCAATGACAAGGAAGCATACGCTTTGTTAAGAGAATTCGGTATGCCTTTTCAAAAACAAAACAACAAGTAGCGCGTTATGGCAAAAGAATCAATGAAAGCCAGGGAGCTCAAGCGTGAACGCATGGTAGCCAAATATGCCCAAAAGCGTGCCGAGCTCAAGAAAGCAGGAGATTACGATGCCCTGCAAAGAATACCCAAGAATGCTTCTCCTGTCCGTCTGCACAATCGTTGCAAATTGACAGGACGTCCCAAAGGCTATATGCGTACATTCGGGATTTCGCGTATCAACTTCCGTGAAATGGCCCTGCAAGGACTGATTCCCGGTGTAAAGAAAGCCAGCTGGTAGTTTTTAACCCTTAAATCAAATATAGAGATGATATCAGATTCTATTGCGGACTTTTTGACCGTTATCCGGAATGCCAACATGGCTAGAAAAAGGATGGTGGAAGTTCCTTCGTCCAAGATGAAAGCAGGAATAGCTCGCATTCTGTTCGAAAAGGGTTACATAGTCAACTACAAGGTGGAAGAAGGCGTGAAGCCGACACTGAAAATCGCATTGAAGTACGACCCTGCCACCAAAATGCCGGCCATCCGCCGCATCGACAGAGTAAGTACTCCGGGGTTGCGTAAATACGCTGATACCGAAAACCTGCCTCGTGTCATGAACGGCTTGGGAATCGCCATCATGTCCACATCCAAAGGACTGATGACAGACAAGGAAGCTCGGAAAGAAAACGTGGGCGGTGAAGTGATTTGTTACATTAGCTAAACAAGTAATACAATGTCAAGAATTGGTAGAGCACCTATAAGCCTTCCTAAGGGAGTCACAGTCAACGTTGCTGCTAACAATGTCGTAACGGTCAAAGGCCCCAAGGGGGAACTGAGCCGCAAGGTTGATCCCGATATCACGGTGCAGGTAGACAATGAAACCAACCATATACTGGTCAAAAGACCTACAGACCAGAAACGCCACAAGGCTTTGCATGGTTTGTACAGGGCTTTGATACACAACATGGTCGTAGGGGTTTCGGAAGGATTCAAAACAACGATGGAAATCGTGGGAGTCGGCTACAAGGCTACTGTCAACGGGCAGATCATAGACCTTGCGCTCGGCTATTCCCACAACTTGTTCCTCGAATTGCCCAAGGAAATAAAAGCAACAGCCACGGCAGAAAAAGGGAAAAACCCTACCCTCACGCTGGAATCTTCCGACAAGGAACTCCTTGGCATGGTATGCTCCAAAATCCGCTCCTATCGTAAGCCTGAACCCTACAAAGGCAAAGGTATCAAGTTTGAAGGCGAAATTTTGCGCAGGAAAGCCGGAAAATCGGCTGCGAGTGCTAAGAAATAGCGGACTATTAAATATATTTGCACGATGGCTATTACAAAAAGATATAGAAGAGCGCGCATCAGAATGCGCATTCGCAAGAAGGTTTCGGGCAGCACGGCTGTTCCCCGTCTGAGCGTTTTCAGAAGCAACCGCGACATTTATGCCCAGATTATCAACGATGAGACTGGCAAAACGCTCGTTCAGGCTTCATCCAAAGAGAAATCCTTTACGTTCCAGGGAACCAAGACCGAAAAAGCTGCTGAAGTGGGCAAGATTTTAGCGGAAAGAGCCAAAGCGGCATCTATCGATCAGGTGGTTTTCGACCGCAGCGGTTATTTGTATCACGGACGTGTTAAATCCTTGGCGGACGGTGCCAGGGAAGGCGGCCTCAAATTCTAAGGGAAAAGACTATGACAGACACAAGTGTAAAAAAAGTGAAATCGAGCGATATCGAATTTCAAGACAAGTTGGTCAGCATCAACCGTGTTACTAAAGTAACAAAGGGCGGGCGCACTTTCAGTTTTTCTGCTATCGTAGTGGTAGGTGACGGGAAGGGTGTCGTAGGTTATGGTCTTGGAAAAGCCAAGGAAGTCCAGGCCGCTATTCAGAAGGGGTTGGACGATGCCAAGAAAAACTTGATCAAGGTTCCTGTCCTGAAGGGGACTATCCCTCATGAACAGTACGGGAAGTACAGCGGAGCCACCGTTTTCCTCAAACCGGCAGCACCCGGTACAGGCGTTATCGCTGGAGGTGCCATGCGTGCCGTACTGGAGAGCGTCGGTGTAAAAGACGTATTGGCCAAGTCCAAAGGTTCTTCAAACCCTCACTCGGTAGTCAAAGCCACTATCGATGCATTGTCCCAAATGAGGGATCCTCTGATGGTGGCTCGTTCCAGAGGCATCGAATTGGATAAAGTGTTTAACGGCTAAGAGGAAAGGAAAGCATTTCATGAGCAAGGTTAAATTGACCCAGATTAAGAGCGGCATCGACCGCCCTTTGGCACAGAAGATGACCCTCAAGTCTTTGAGACTAGGTCGCATTGGCAAGACATCCGAAGTGGAAATGAACCCGCAAATGGCCGGCATGATTGCCAAAGTCAGCCATCTGATCAAGGTTGAAGAAATCTGATCGGCAAACGGAATTATTTATTAACGAGAGAAAAGAGATTTAAATATGGATTTATCTACTTTAACCCCGGCCAAAGGTTCGACCAAGACGAAAAAACGCTTGGGCCGCGGCTATGGTTCAGGCAATGGACAGACCGCCGGAAGAGGCCACAAAGGTGCGAAATCCCGTTCTGGCTACAGCCGGAAAATCGGTTTTGAAGGAGGTCAAATGCCTCTGTACAGGCGTCTGCCGAAAAGCGGGTTCAAGAATCCCAACCATATCGAATACACGGCTATAAATTTGGATACCCTGGAAAAGCTGGCTACAGAGAAAGGCTTGACTGTCATCGATTCCCAAGTGTTAGTACAGCAGGGTCTGGTTTCCAAAAAAGACAGGATCAAGATTCTGGGCCGCGGCGAACTGAACGCTACGATACAAGTGACAGCAGATGCCTTCTCGGCAAAAGCGAAAGAAGCCATAGAATCCAAAGGCGGGATGGCCAATCTTGTCGCTCAGAAAAAAGAAAAATAGTATTTTCATGGTTTCCTTCCCGGCACCGGGAAGGAAACTATGGTTTTCAACCCATCTTTATTCAGATAGTTGATGAAAAGATTCATAGAAACCCTGAAGAACATCTATAAGATAGAGGAACTCCGCAAAAGGATCCTCTATACATTGGGGATCATTGTAATCTACCGCATAGGTTCTTTCATTGTCTTACCCGGTGTCGACCCATCGCAGTTGGGAGCCCTGCAACAGCAGACCAGCGACGGATTGCTAGGCTTATTGAACATGTTCTCCGGCGGCGCGTTCTCCAATGCGTCTATCTTCGCGTTGGGGATCATGCCTTACATCTCGGCATCCATCATCGTGCAATTGTTCGGAATGGCGATACCCTATTTCCAGAAGCTCCAGAAGGAAGGCGAAAGCGGACGCAGGAAAATGAACCAGATTACCCGGTGGCTTACCATTGCTGTTACCGCGCTGCAAGCACCGGCATATCTTACAAACGTTGTCAACCAGCTTCCAGCGACCGCGTTCATTCCATTCAATGGAACCCATCCGGGTGCGTTCTTCTGGGTTTCGTCGTGCGTCATACTCACCGCAGGGACACTGTTTGTCATGTGGCTGGGAGAAAAAATCACCGACAAGGGCATCGGGAACGGGATTTCATTGATTATCATGATCGGGATTATCGCCCGTCTGCCTTTCGCCCTCTTCGGGGAATTCGTATCCCGCTTGGAGCAACAAGGAGGCGGTCTGGTCATGTTCCTTGTGGAATTAGTCGTCTTGATTGCAGTCATTCTCCTCTGCATCCTCTTGGTCCAAGGGACACGCAGGATCCCGGTACAGTATGCGAAACGTATTGTCGGCAACAAACAATACGGCGGTGTCCGCCAATATTTGCCGCTGAAGGTCAATGCGGCCGGGGTAATGCCTATCATTTTCGCTCAAGCCATCATGTTCATACCGGTGACCATTGCCGGCTTTGCATCCCCTGACGCTATCAATTCCGGCTTCTGGAGGTCGATGATGGATTTCAACGGCTTCTGGTACAATTTGATTTTCGCATTGCTAATCATCGTCTTCACATACTTTTACACTGCTATCACAATGAATTCCCAGCAGATTGCAGACGATTTGAAACGCAACAACGGGTTCATCCCAGGAATCAAACCCGGCAAAAAAACCATGGAATTCATCGATGACGTGATTTCCCGCATCACGCTGCCTGGCTCCATATTCTTGGCCATTGTCGCTATCCTGCCGGCTGTTGTCAGCCTCTTCGGGGTCAGCGCCCAGTTTGCCCAGTTTTACGGAGGGACTTCGCTGCTGATCATGGTCGGTGTGATTTTGGACACCTTGCAACAGATAGAAAGCCATCTGTTGATGCGCCACTACGATGGTCTGACAAAATCGGGACGTATCAAAGGGCGTTCAGGAGGGGCCTACGGCATTGCTTAGCTTGTTTGGAAAGATGTCACCGAGAATATACACACAGGAAGAAATTGCCAAAATCAGCCAAAGTGCTCTCCTCGTAGGGGACACTTTGGCTGAAATGGCCAAAATGATAGCCCCTGGTGTCAAGACCATCGAACTCGACCGGAGAGCGGAAGAGTTCATACGAGCCCACGGTGCCTCACCGGCTTGCAAAGGCTATGAAGGATTCCCTGCGACTCTCTGCATCTCGGTCAACGAGGTCGTAGTCCACGGATTCCCTTCCGAGAGGGAATTGAAAGAGGGAGATATCGTATCGGTCGACTGCGTTGTTGAAAAAGACGGGTACTTCGGAGATTCCGCCTACACCTTCATGGTAGGGAATGTACATGATTCCATAAGGAACCTGCTGGAAGATACCAAGGCATCCCTGTACAAAGGCATCGAACAAGCCCGCGCTGGAAAAAGGACAGGAGACATCGGCTACGCCGTCCAGTCATACGTGGAATCGAAAGGGTACGGAGTAGTCCGTGAACTCTGCGGACATGGCGTAGGCGCACACATGCATGAAAAACCAGATGTGCTGAACTACGGCAGGCAAGGCAGCGGTGTCTTGCTCAAACAAGGCATGGTCATCGCCATTGAACCGATGATAACGCTGGGCAAAAGGAATATCGGCATCGCGAGGAACGGATGGGAAGTCTACACGTTGGACGGGAAGCCAGCCGCGCACTTCGAACACAGCGTGACTATAACGGAAGGAGATGCGATCATACTTTCTTCCTTTGACAAGATTGAAGAAATTTTAAAGAACAAATAGGAAATGGCAAAACAGCAATCCATACAACAAGACGGGACTGTTATCGAGTCTTTAGGTAACGCCATGTTCCGGGTAGAGTTGGAAAACGGACATACCGTTATTGCCCATATTTCCGGAAAAATGCGGCTGCACTATATAAAAATCCTTCCGGGTGACAGAGTCCAACTGGAAATGTCCCCGTATGATTTGAGCAAAGCCCGCATAGTTTTCAGATATAAATAGTATTTTTGCGCCCTAATTTAACAAGAAAGACCGATGAAAGTAAAGCCGTCAGTTAAGAAAAGATCCCCTGAATGCAAGATTGTAAAACGCAAAGGGGTGGTGTACGTGATCAACAAGAAGAATCCCAAGCTCAAAATGAGACAGGGATAAGTCACGGAATGAGAGTTTTAGATTTTAAATAGGAATAGTACATGGCACGTATTGCAGGTATAGATTTACCTAAGAACAAAAGAGGGGAAATAGGTTTGACCTATATTTACGGTATCGGAAGAAGCACCGCCCGTAAAATTTTGGCAGCGTCCGACATTTCGTTCGACAAGAAAGTGGAGGAATGGAACGATGACGAATTGGCAAGAATCCGCACGTACATCGGCGAAAAGCTGAAAGTGGAAGGGGCTCTCCGTTCCGAAGTGCAAACAAATATCAAGCGCTTGATGGATATCGGATGCTACCGCGGAATCCGTCACCGCCTTGGATTGCCTCTTCGCGGTCAAAGCACCAAGAACAATGCTCGCACACGCAAAGGGCGCAAAAAGACTGTCGCCAACAAGAAGAAGGCACCTAAAGGCTAATCCGTAGCTTTAATACCAGAATTTCGAGCTAATAACATTTCATTTTCAATAAGACATGGCAAAAGTTGCTAACGCTGGCGGAAAAAACGCCAAGACAGTGAAGAAGAAGATTGTCAAGGTTGAACCACAAGGAAAGGCTTTCATCTTCGCTTCATTCAACAATGTGATCATCTCGCTCACCAACAACGCAGGCCAGGTTATTTCCTGGGCATCGGCTGGCAAAATGGGTTTCAAGGGGTCTAAAAAGAATACTCCGTATGCAGCCCAGATGGCAGCCACTGATTGTGCCAAAGTCGCCTACGATTTGGGATTGCGCAAAGTAAAAGTTTATGTAAAAGGACCCGGTGCCGGCCGTGAATCCGCTATCCGAACCATTCATGGAGCAGGAATAGAAGTTACCGAAATCATGGACGTTACTCCCCTGCCCCACAATGGATGCCGTCCTCCTAAGAGAAGAAGAGTTTAGTTTGTGTAACGTACTTAAAAGAATAGCAGAAACATGGCAAGATATATTGGTCCAAAATCCAAAATTGCACGGAAGTTCCAAGAACCCATCTATGGAGCTGACAAAGTATTGGAAAAAAAGAAATACGCTCCTGGGCAGCATGGCCCGAACAAACGGCGGGCGAAACTTTCCGAATACGGTGTGCAGTTGCAAGAAAAACAAAAGGCAAAATACACTTACGGTATCCTGGAACGCCAGTTCCGCAAGATTTTCGCCCAGGCCTCGCGCAAAGGGGGCATCACAGGCGAAAATTTGCTCAAATTACTGGAGTCCAGATTGGATAATGTTGTGTTCCGCCTCGGTATCGCTCCCACTCGGAATGCAGCCCGCCAGATGGTCGGGCATCGCCATATAGTAGTCAATGGACGTGTCGTCAGCATCCCGTCTTTCCAATTACGTCCGGGGGACATCGTGGAAGTCCGCGAAAAGTCCAAAGCTCTGGAGGTCATCAATAACTCCTTGGAAGGCCGCACCAACCAATACAACTGGTTAGAATGGGACAGCAAGACCATGACAGGGAAATTCCTGAACTACCCTGATCGTGAAAACATTCCTGAAAACATCAAAGAGCAATTGATTGTCGAATTGTACTCCAAGTAATGATTGCTTGGAGTGCAATCCGCACTTTCAGGGGTTGTCCCGCCTTTCATTTTTAATACTTAAAATACAACTAAATGGCAATTTTAGCTTTTCAGAAACCGGATAAAGTAAACATGATCAGCCTGGATGACAAGAAGGGTGTCTTCGAGATCCATCCGCTTGAGCCTGGTTATTCGGTTACCATAGGAAATGCCTTACGCCGTATCTTGATATCTTCGCTGGAAGGATTTGCCATCACGTCCATTCATATCGAAGGAGTCGATCACGAATTCGCGTCAATCAAAGGCGTGATTGAGGATGTCACAAACATAGTACTGAACCTCAAACAGATTCGTTTCAAGCAGCAAATCAAGGAGGTGGATCAGGAAAAGGTTCATCTGGACATCACGAACCAGGAAGTGTTCAAAGCCGGAGACTTGAACAGTGTCCTGAACGGTTTCCAAGTCTTGAACCCGGAATTTGAAATATGCCACATGGAGCCGAACGTAACGTTGAGCATGGATATCGCCATCAACAAAGGCCGTGGCTGGGTTCCTGCTGAAGAGAACAAGAATCCGAACGACCCAGTCGGGACGATTGCTATAGACTCCATTCACACGCCTATCAAGAATGTCCACTACGAGACGGAGAACTTCCGCGTGGAACAAAAGACCGACTATGAAAAGCTGGTCTTGACCATTGTCACGGACGGTTCGATTTCTCCCAAGGATGCCTTGAAGGAAGCGGCTTCCATCCTGATCAATCATTTTTCCCTCTTTTCCGAAGAGAAAATGGCTTTGGAAGTCCCGGCGGACGACTTTACGGGAGAGTTCGATGAGGAAGACCTGCATATGCGACAGTTGCTCAATACCCGTCTGGCTGACATGGAACTTTCTGTACGCGCGCTGAATTGCCTCAAAGCGGCCGAAGTAGAGACTCTGGGCGAGTTAGTATCTTTCAACAAGTCCGACTTGCTCAAGTTCCGCAATTTTGGAAAGAAATCCCTGACCGAATTGGAAAACCTGGTCAAATCCAAGAACCTCGACTTTGGCATGAACGTCAGCAAATACAAATTGACTAAAACTGAAACAACCGAAAAAGAAGAAGAAAATTAGGGGAGATTATCATGAGACACGGAAAGAAATTCAATAAACTGAGCAGGACTCATGCACACAGACGCCAATTGCTGGCCAATATGGCTGCGTCTTTGATTCTGCACAAAAGGATAAACACGACTTTGGCCAAAGCGAAGGCTTTGAGGGTCTATGTAGAACCCCTGTTGACCAAAGCGAAAGAAGATACGACTCATTCCCGTCGTGTCGTTTTCAGCTATCTGCATAACAAAGAAGCTGTGACCGAGTTGTTCCGCGAAATTTCCCAAAAGATAGCCCAGCGTCCGGGAGGGTACACACGTATACTAAAGACCGGCTATCGCCAAGGGGATAACGCTGAAATGGCTTTCATCGAGTTGGTAGATTACAGCCTCAATACAGGAAACGGCAAAGAAACGAAGACGAAATCGACCCGTCGTGGCGGCAAGAAGAAAACGACTGAAGCCACGCCGGCTGCTGCTCCTGCCGCAGAACAGCCAGTTTCCGAAACACCAGCTACGGAAGCCGGCAAGGCAGAATAGCCATCCATAGGATATCAATCCTTCCCAAGAGGGGGACAAAGAGCATTTTCCGGGACAAAACGTAACGAAAAATACTTTTTCCGTCACCCTCTTTTTTCATATCTTTGGACATCTTTTCCAGTAGAAAGGAAAACGGAATCAAAAGCAACAGAAACAATCTCTTGAAAAGAGAACATAATTAAAAACGATATGAGTCAGATTGCAAGCATCCATGCCCGTCAGATTCTCGATTCCAGGGGGAATCCGACAGTTGAAGTTGAAGTGATTACCAGCAGTGGAGCCTTTGGACGCGCGGGAGTACCCTCAGGCGCATCTACCGGCGTGCATGAAGCAGTAGAATTGCGCGACGGAGACAAACAGACCTACGGTGGAAAAGGAGTACTGCAAGCGGTACAAAACGTCAACAACGTCATAGCAAAGGAACTCTGCGGGATGATGGTTCAAGATCAAAACGCCCTCGATGCCCGCATGATCGAATTGGACGGCACTCCCAACAAAGGAAAGCTCGGTGCCAACGCCATCCTGGGCGTATCCTTGGCTTGCGCCAGGGCTGCCGCTGAAGAATGCGGACAGGAATTGTTCAACTATGTAGGCGGCGTGAACGCCAACACGCTCCCTATCCCGATGATGAACATCCTCAATGGCGGCTCCCATGCCGACAGCAACGTGGACTTCCAGGAATTCATGATCATGCCCGTAGGCGCGCCTTCTTTCAGCGAAGCTCTCCGCTGGGGAGCTGAAACCTTCCACTCCTTGAAGAACGTCCTCAAGAAAAAGAACCTTTCCACAGGAGTCGGCGACGAAGGCGGTTTCGCTCCGAACCTGAAATCGAACGAAGAAGCCTTGGATGTCATACTGCAAGCCATCGAACAAGCCGGTTACAAACCGGGAGAAGACATCTATATCGCCCTCGACCCGGCTTCATCCGAATTCTATCTGCCAGAAGAAAAGGTTTACCACCTGCACAAATCGTCCGGTGACAAGCTGACCTCGGCTCAAATGGCCGACTTCTGGGCTGATTGGACCAAACGTTACCCCATCATCTCGATAGAAGACGGCATGGCGGAAGACGATTGGGATGGATGGAAGCTGTTGACTGACCGCATCGGAGACCATTGCCAGTTAGTGGGAGACGACCTGTTCGTCACCAACACAGAACGTCTGAAGATGGGCATCGAACGGAAAGTCGCCAATTCCATCCTGATCAAAGTGAACCAGATCGGGTCGCTGACCGAAACCATCAATGCGGTCAACATGGCATACCGCAACAGCTACACCGCCATCATGAGCCACCGTTCGGGCGAAACCGAAGACACGACTATCGCAGACTTGGCGGTCGCACTGAATACTGGCTTGATCAAGACCGGTTCTGCTTGCCGTTCCGAACGCATAGCCAAATACAACCAATTGCTCCGCATCGAAGAAATGCTGGGCGACACAGCCTGCTATCTCGGAAAAGACTTCAAATTCATCAAGAAATAAACTCTTCCGAACCACAGAGGGGTATCGCCATTCCGAACGCGGAACCATCAAGCCTGTCTCCGCAAAAGAAGAGGATACCCCTCTTCCCATATAAGAGCGTACCGGCATCGTGCGGAACGCACGGCAGTCCTGCAAAAACAATCCAGAATGAATCATTTCTTCCGAAAAGCCATGCTTTGGACGATCCTGTTCTTAGGGGGGTGTCCATGGTTCCTGCATCCAAGCCATGCCCAGACAGGAACGCAACAGGAAGAAATCTTCAGTTTATACCAAACAGATTCCAGCCGATGGACTGAAAACACGAAACTGAACTACAAAGGAATCCGCCCGCGAGTAGGGCTTGTGCTAAGCGGCGGCGGAGCCAAAGGCATAGCCCATGTGGGGGTAATCAAAGTCCTGGAAGAACTCGGCATTCCCATTGACTACATAGGAGGAACCAGCATGGGCTCCATCATCGGGGGCTTGTACGCATACGGGTACACTGCCCATGAACTGGATTCGATCCTCACCCATGCAGACTGGGGTCTGCTCCTCAGCGACCGAGCCGAATGGACGGATGTTTTCTACGTCAACAAAAAAGAATACATGCTGCGCCTGCCCTTCGGGCTAGGGGGCGATGCCAGCTCTTCCATCGTTCCCGTAGGATTCCTCCGAGGGCAGCATATCAACAATCTGTTCTACACTCTGACGTCCCAAGCATACAAATCAAAGACATTCAAGGAATTCAATATTCCTTTTTTCTGCGTTGGCGCCAATATCGTCAACGGGCAAGCCGCATACATCGACAGTGGGAATCTGGCCACGGCAATGCGTGCCAGCATGGCTGTTCCGGGGGTATTCTCCCCTGTCGCGATCGATACGATGGTTCTGGTCGACGGCGGCGTACTGAACAATTTCCCGGTCGACAAGATGCTTGAACAAGGCATAGATATCGTAATAGGCGTGGATGTCGGTTTTTCTTACGCTGGGGCAGACAATATGAGCAGTTTCATGGATGTCTTGGAGGAGGTCATTTTCATGGGTTCGAAAAACAGGGTCATGGACAACCGAGAAGCGTGCCGCGTCCTGATCCGGCCTGACATGAAAGGCTATACCACAACCAGCTTCTCCAAAGCGGATTCCCTGATGGCGAGAGGCGAAGCGGCTGCGCGTTCACCTGAAATATACGCCCAGCTCAAGAAGCTGGCAACAGAGTTATCCGAATATGAACCCGAACCGCCCAAGGAGAAAAAGCCATACCTCCCTCCTGAAGCCGTTTTCATTTCAAAAATCGAATACTCTGGCCTGAAGAAGTACAGCCAAGGCTACATCAATCAATTCCTTCAGGTGGAAGCCGGGAAATGGACACGGTTGCCAGATATCACCGACGGGATAAACCGCCTGTACGGCAGCAACGTATTCAGGTCTGTCAGTTACGAGTTCAGGCAAGACACCAGCTTCCAAGATGGAACCGTACTGGTTGTCAACGTAGACGAAGCACCATCCAATGCCTTCAATCTGGGAATCCGGTATGACAATACAAGAGCTGCCGCACTCCTGGCCGGGGTAGAATTCCGAAATCTCGGCTTCAAGAATTCCTTGCTTACCCTGGACGCGGAATTATCCAAAATGTCCATGGCCAGCATAGACTATACAGTAATGCCCGACTGGCGCCCGCGCAAGAACAAATACTCTGTATGGCTGCCAAGCCTAGGAGTCGGTTTCGATTACTACCACATCAACGGATACCTCTACCGGAATCCGGAATCGCCCAGCAGCCGGACATCGGAAATCCGGACCAATCTTTACCGCGCCCGCATCTATGGTCAATCCAACTGGAAGCTGAACATCCTAGGATTGGGAATTGCATACGAATACGGGAACAACCAGGAATGGATATCTTCGGCCATCGACCGCCAGGATGTATTCAACAACGGGTACGTATACCCGTACTTCTATTACAAGCACAACAGTTTCAACCAGAAGTACTACCCCACGAAAGGTTCCAGGATGAACTTGGAAATCTCTTTCCCCATCCGGGTCGGTTCAGAACCGGTGCCTGACATCGCATCTCACTTCCTCAGTGCTTACTGGACTGCCGACTTCGCGTTCCAGGCCGGAAAAAGAGTCACATTCTATCCGGGATTCAGCATCGGGACGATTTTGTTCCGAAGCGCATCCATCGTGCCCATCCAATACCAGTTCTTCCAAGGCGGATGCGCTCCTGTGGCCGGCCTGCACAGCAGCCTGCTGCCCGGCGTCCAATTCGGGCAATCCAGCGGATACCAACTGGCCAACATCCGTCTATCAGCGCAAATCATGCTCATCAAGAACCTCTATCTCAGCGTCCGAGGAGGTATAGGAAAAGCCGAATACGAAATCCTGGACATGATCAGGAACTTCGACCATATAGTATACGGAGGGAATATCGGCATATCCTACAACACGCCCATAGGTCCTGTCGGACTTAGTTTCCAGACATCCAATGTGCACAAATTCAATCTATTCATAAACATCGGATACTGGTTCTGACAAAGCCCGGTCTTTCACGGCCGCCTCGGCGCATGGTTCCCGGACACCCCCGGACGTCCGGGTATCAAGCAACTGTTACGAGCCACAGCATACACGGCAAAACATCCGAAGGCTCCATTCGAGATATTCCCACGCACATTGGAAGGTGCTGCGCTGAATACCGGAATCTCCGTGGAAACCGCCTCGTTCACGTCCGAGATATACTGGTTATACTCGGATGTAAAGCTGTACAAGATCAATGTAACACTATCTCCCGCATCCAAGGACGGGACCCGGGTGCTGTCCGATGGCTTATCCGCAAAAAAGTAAATAGGGACTCCGTCCAGATAGATTCCCGAAGTGAATATATCCGGGAAACAAAAGATATCCGTGATGGAATCAAAATAAGTCCGGCCATTCAAGGCGAAACTGAAGCCATAGAACTCCTGGGTCGGAGGATCCTGGGCATACACCAGTATATTCCATCCCAGGCGGGACGGATCCGGCACGTAGAAAGGAGGAAGCCCCATCCCGTAACGGGGACGAACCGAATCCACAGGCGGGACATAAGGCATCGTCCCCGCAGCCTCGTACAGTTCCATCTCCCCGTCCAGATCGGCATCAGCTTCGATATGCAAATAATAGGTCTTGCCTATCTGCCCGTATACATCAGGTTCCGACATGTACCATCCCGGAATGCTGTCTTCCAGGAAATCGTATATCCTTCCATCCTCGCCCTGAACATAGACCTTGGCTCCGGATACGGCAATCTTGTCCACCTCGGGATCGTAATAATCGCAAGAACGGCTCAATTTGACAAAATGAACAGCCGTATCGGTCGTCCATTCGGCATCGACCACCAAAACAGGATCCATGCTTCCCAAATCCACCTCTATCAACTCAGTGCATGAGGCAAGGAAGAAGCTGCCCAACAAAGCCAGGCAGCAAGGCCACGCAACGCGTTTTTCCCGAAAAAGCTTGAAACAACGGGAATTTTCACCTGAACCCTCCATCAGAATCCAAAATTAAATGTGACAAAAGGGACAACAGAGAACAAGTAAATCTTGACCGCATAGGACCGAGTCGGCTGATCAGAATCCTGATAGAAGCTCACCGACCAAGGATTCTTGCGTCCGTATGCGTTGTAAACTCCCACCGACAAGCTCCAATGGTACGGCTTGCCGTCATCCGGACGAGATTTGAATGTATATGACACATCCAGACGATGGTAAGCTTCCAAACGATCCGAATTCCGACGACCGTAGATGGGAATGAACTGGCCATCGATTACAGCTTTGCCAATAGGGTAAGTAGTCGGCTGGCCTGAATAGAACATCCAATTGAGAGAGATGCTGTGCCGAGGATGCGGATCCACATTGACCAGAAGGTTGACGGCATGAGGACGGTCTTGCGGCGAAGGATAGGCTTGCCCGTCGTTCACCTGGTCTATCACCCGCATGGACCTGGAATAAGTGTAGCTCAAAGATCCGTTGATCATTCCTTTGTTCCGTTTCAAATAAAGTTCCACTCCGTAAGCCCAGCCGCGCCCCATCCGCAATTCACCATACAAATCGGTATTAAGCAAGACATTAGAGTGATCCTTGAAATCAATGACGTTATGCAGGAACTTGTAATAGGCTTCGAGCGACCATTCCCACTCCTGATCCAGAAACGAGTGGGAAATCCCCAAAGCCAGCATGTCGGATGTCTGGGGCTTGACAAAAGGATTCGCAGGGAACCAGATGTCCAGAGGGTTCCCCGATGTGGAATTGGTTGCCAGCTGGGAATACTGGATAGTTCGTGTATAATTGAATTTCAGGCTGATGTCATGATTAAACCGGTAAGAAACCCCCACACGTGGTTCAAAACCCCAATAGGTATGGTAGAAGCGATGGCTGCCGTAATAAAGGCGGTCTGTCCGCGTGTAATCCTCATCGAAAACAGAGACTGAATCCGGTCCTTGGTTGGAAAAAGTGCTCACACGGATACCGTATTTGATCAGAAGCCGCTCTCCTACCGACTGGTTATTGCCCACATAGAGCCCGCTTTCCAACGCATGGTAAGGCGATTGATTGAAACGGTAGTTGTAATTGGAATCCACAAACCCGATCTCTTCATACATATTCACCGTCAAATCCCCCGGACGATATACATGGTAACGCAAATCGAAACCGAAACGCAATTCATGGTTCTCCGGACTGAATGTCCAGTCCATCTTGCCCACGTAATCGGTAATCCGGGTCTTCCATAGAAAGTCGTAGGCATCCAGGTTCTGCTGGGCGTAACTGATGTAATCGCTCAAATGCAGGTTGGCGTTCATCACCCAACGGGAGGAGAAGATATGCGACCAGGTCAGGCTCAGCATCTGATTGCCGTAATCAAGTCCCACATCCATCGATTCCAAACCGAAACGGTCCCGCCCCAGATATCCTGACAGGGACAGCTTGTCTTTCCCGTTAGCGAACTTATGCACAAGCTTGGCATTGAAATCGTAGAATCCGAGCCGGGTTCCCCGGATACCGGCCAAAGGCAAAAACAAGTCGAAATATGTGGCTCTGGCTGATGCCAGAAACGAAGTCCGGTTTCTCCAGACCGGGCCGTTGACTGCCGCCTTTGCCACCAGAAGCCCGACTCCGGCATCTACATGGTAATGCTGGAAATCACCCTCTTTCATGGTCACATCTATCACCGATGCCAAACGTCCTCCATAGGAGATAGGGATATCTCCCTTGTACACCAAGGCAGAACCAACCGCATCATTGTTGAACACAGAAAAGAAACCGCAAGTATGCGTCGGATTGTACAATGTCGCATTGTCCAGGATAATCGCATTCTGATCCAGCCCTCCTCCCCTGACGCTGAACCCGGAACTGGTCTCTGTAGACATCAATACCCCTGGAAGCATCTGCACAGCCTTGATTATATCCGGTTCGCCCAGCAAGGCCGGGATCCTTTGAACCATCTCGGGGGAGACACTCACCATGCCGATCGTATTCTGAGCCTCCCGGCTATGTTTGCTGCCTTGGATTTCAACTCCCTGCAAAAGTATCGCATCTGCCTTCATGAAAAAATTCCGGGCCAGATCCTTCTCCATCTTCACTTCCGTCGTAATGGAGGCATATCCCAGGCAACTGATTTCCAGCTCATAGCTTCCAGCAGGCAAGAGCAATTCATAATACCCGTCCATATTGGTAACAGTCCCTTTTTCCAAAGAAGGGACCCAAATGGCAGCATCGATGACTGCTTCCCTGCTGCTGGCATCCTGGACCCTGCCTGAAAGGACATAAGAAGACTGCGCCGACAGACTGAACGGCAGAATCATCGACAAAAGACAAAAGCACCAGTTCCTCACCACTCTTTCCATCAATGCATCGAATTCCTTCTTGATCAGGTATTGCTGAAAATCTTACAAGCCAGACCTCGCTTTCCGCGCTTCAGTGCCGGATTCAGAGCTTCCGAGCCGAAACCGCCGCAAAAATAACGAAAGGCGGACGCAGAGGCAAAACGGGGAAGAAATTCCCTGCCTGCCCTTGACGAACCGTATCCCATCTCCGAGGACGAAGCCCCAGCGGTAACGGAAACCCGCATCCCGCTGCCGCCATAAGGCAAAAGGACAGGAAAACCGCGCCTGAAAAACGTAACAAATTAACGACCAGCATGTTTCATACCGACTTGCAGATATTCCTTGATGCATCATCCATTGCAAATCAAACGATTGGCCGTTGTGGGCGATTCTGGTGCGGTTGCCTTGGGCAAAAGTAACAAGAATTTGTAAGAAACACCCTTTTCGCTTAACTTTGCAAGTTTACAAAAAAGGGCATGTTCAGGGATATCATAGGAAGAAAGGACTTGATTGAAAAAATCATTTCCGCCGTACAGGCGGGAAGGATTCCTCATGCCCAATTGCTATGGGGACCTGCCGGAGACCAAAAACTCCCTTTAGCCCTGGCATACGCCCAATATATCAATTGCAGCCACAAACTCTATGCAGCAGACGGGCACGATTTGAACGGGCTTTCCTCCGATGCCTGCGGCAAATGCCCGTCCTGCATCAAGTTCCAGAAACTGGTGCATCCGGACTTGCATTTCATCTACCCGAACAACAGCAACGGCAAAGCAGCCGCAAACACCTCCCAAAGCCTGGACTACATAGAACAATGGAGGAACCTTTACTTATCCACCGGAGGAGAATTCAGCTACAACGAATGGACTGATGCCATGGGCATAGGCAACCGCCAAGCCATCATCAATGTGCGGGATTGCCAGCAAATCATGCAATGCCTTAGCCTGAAGTCCTCAGAAGCGGCTTACAGAGTGGTCGTCATCTGGATGATCGAGAAACTAAGGCAAATCCATGCTTCCATCCTGCTCAAGACCTTGGAAGAACCCGAACCTCAAACCGTATTCATCGTGATTTCAGAAGACATAGGCCAGGTGCTGCCTACCATCCTGAGCCGGATGCAACTGATCAAAGTTCCTCGGATAGAAGACGATGCCATGAAATCCTACCTGCTGGACAAGACAGGAGGAGACCAGAGCGCGGCAGAAGCGGTCACTGCCCAAAGCAGCGGCAATTTACTGCTAGCCAGACAACTGATAGAAAACAACGATTTACGTCAGAATTTTCATCAATGCTTTGCCGATTGGATGCGGATCTGCTTCCGGGCAGATGTGGCAGCCATTTACGATTTCAGCGAACGCATGAGCGATTTAGGCAGAGAGAACTTGAAGTTTTTCTTTGAATTGTGCCTGGAGGAAATCCAAGGCAGCCTGCTGACCCATAACCGCTGCACCGGATGGATCAAGGGCGGAGAGGAGCAAAAGAGGTTCTGGAGCAACTTCTCGGACTACGTCTCCAACCAGAACGTACACAAGTACTACCAACTGTTCAACAAAGCTATTTTCTTGATTAATAGGAATATATACACACAATCCCTAATCATGGACACAAGCTTGGATCTATGCCGGATCCTGACCGAAACCAAGAAAAAGCTTCAGAATGCCGCATACCGGCAAGCATAAGAAGAAGAAAAAAAACAACATGAGCCAGAATAACGATAGCAAGACCGGGGAATCCCTGCCACAAGCTGGAACGGCAGCCGGACGCGACACCATTGCCGCCACTGTCCCTCCCCAACAAATAATAGAAACAGAAAGCCTGACCGTGGCAGAAGAGGGTACCCGGATGGGAGCAAGCA
Organism: uncultured Bacteroidales bacterium; assembly: GCA_944320265.1. GTDB lineage: Bacteria > Bacteroidota > Bacteroidia > Bacteroidales > P3 > Pullibacteroides. The sequence goes on from CALUGT010000016.1 coordinate 48,455, forward strand.
TGAACCGGACTTCATTCCGGCAGAAATTAGAAAAAGAAGATTTGCCCCATTGCCCGGACATTCCGGATGTGGAAGATTTCGACGAAGACGAAATCTTCTGCCGCATGGCCACCGACGAGAACATCTTCAACAACCGGGGACTCTCCCATGCGCCCAAGATGGAAGAAAGCAATCAAGAAAGATACCGGCAGATGAGCTGCTGCGCCCAAATGCACAGCTATGAATGGACAAAACTCTTTCCTCGAATGAGTTCGGAGAACGAGTTCCCCATCGTGCAGGTTCGATTCAAAAACACTCACAAAGATTTCTTCCGGATCCCGGAAAACGAAAATCCGAAACTTTTCCAGACTGGGGACATCGTAACGGTGGAAAGCGCCAACGGCCACGACACCGGCATCATCTGCCTGCGCGGGGAACTGGTCCGGATCCAGCTCAAGAAGAAAGGGCTTTCTCCGGACAGCCCGACCATCCGCAAAATATACCGGAAGGCTCGCCAGAACGACATAGACAAATGGATCGAGACTATCCAAGCGGAAAAAGAAATGCAACGTCGAGCCAGAATCATTGCCGCTCAACTAGGCCTGAGCATGAAAATCAACAATGTGGAGATACAAGGCGACTTCACCAAAGCCATATTCTACTACACGGCGGACGACCGGGTGGACTTCCGCCAGCTAATCAAGCTCTACGCCGAAGAGTTCAAGCTGAGAATCGAGATGCGCCAAATCGGCGCCCGCCAGGAGTCCGGCCTATTGGGCGGGATAGGCTCCTGCGGGCGGGAACTATGCTGCGTCACATTCCTGCACAACTTCACGTCCGTAGGCACGCATACCGCCCGTGTCCAACAGGTTTCCCTCAATCCCCAGAAACTGGCCGGGCAATGCAGCAAACTCAAATGCTGCCTCAATTTCGAATACGATGTCTACATGGATGCACTCAAATCCATGCCGGATGCCAAGACCCTGCTCAAGACAGACCAGGGCGATGCCCATTGCGTGAAGATGGATCCGCTCAAACGTGTCATGACATTCACCTACAACGATAATCCCGGCATTTATACAGACCTGCCTGCCGACACCGTCTTTGAAATCATCGAAAAAAACAAAGCCGGAGAAACCGTATCCAGCCTGAGCGACTTTGCCCAGGACACGGTCGCGGCCGTAGAACCCGCGCCCGAATTCCAGCAAGTGGTCGGACAAGACGACCTGACCCGTTTCGACAAGCCCAAGGAACAACGGAAGCAAGGCAAGGAGAACAGCCGCCCGGCCAGGAAGAAGAATGTCCAGACCGCCCGCAAAGAGGAACCTGCCAGTCCCAAAAAGCAAGATACGCAGCGGAACCGACAGAACCACAGCCAGGAATCCAAAAAGAAAAACAACGGACAGCCCGACACGGCTTCCGTGAAAAGCCAGCGTGCGCCCCGTCCTCTCCAAAAACCCATATTGAAAGCCAGAACGAACGATGGGAACAATCCAGCCGAATAAAATACGACTTGGGCCAATCCTCTGCCTATGCATAGGAATGGCCCTGGCATCAGCCTCCTGTCAACGAGGCGGGCTCCTGAACAAAAGCTACGACATGCCCGTCCAAGGCTGGGCCTATACGGAACCTGTGTCCTTCAATGCCCAGGTGGCGGATACATCCTTGCTATACGACTTGGTTTTCAGCGTCAAACATGCAGACAACTATCGGTGGCAAAATGCCTTCTTTTTGATTACCACAATTTTCCCCAACATGGAAACCAGCATAGACACATTAGAATGCGTGCTAGCGACCCAAGAAGGCGAATGGATTGGAAGAAGGTTCGGCAAATTCCGGAGCATAGGATTCCTGTACAAACAAGGGATAGGCTTCCCCCAGGCAGGAGAATACCGTTTCGAAATCCGACATGCCATGCGGGAAGATACCCTCAGAGGGATAACTGCGGTCGGAATGAAAATCTTCCCCCACTGACAGACAGACCCTTACCGGCCTCGCTGGCAGCCATATGCAACAAACACAACCAGAATGAACTTGCGTCCGTCAAGAACGCTTCCAAACAATTAGAACCATGCCCACCCCCCCTTTACGGAAAAACAACCGGAAACCGGCATCCCAGGCAACTATCCTTCCCAAAAAAACGAAACCAGCCGGGCATCAGAAAAAATACCGCAAGATCCTATGGGGCATTTTTGCCTCCTTGGCAGGATTGACAGCCCTGCTTTTCATATTCATTGCCACCGGCGTATTCGGTTTCATGCCGACCTTTGAGGATTTGGAGAACCCAGACAGCTCGCTTGCGTCCGAAATCATCAGCGCAGACCAGAAAGTCATCGGGACTTATTACGTGGAGAACAGGACAAACGCAGAATACGAAGAACTGTCTCCATATCTGATCCAAGCGTTGGTCGCCACCGAAGACAGCCGATTTTATAAACACAGCGGTATCGATTTGCGTTCTTTAGGAAGAGTCCTTTGGAAATCCATTCTCCGTGGAGACCGGAGCGGAGGAGGCGGAAGTACCATAAGCCAGCAGCTTGCAAAGAACCTGTTTCCTCGAAAGCGACTCAGCAAGGCCGGCCTGGCCATAAGGAAATTCAAGGAATGGGTCATTGCCGTCAAGCTGGAACGGAACTATTCCAAAAGCGAAATCCTGTCCATGTATTTCAATACCGTGGACTTCGGGAACAACGCCTATGGCATCAAAACCGCGGCACAGACTTACTTCGGGAAAACTCCGGCAGAACTGGACATTGACGAAGCCGCCATCCTGGTCGGGATGCTCAAAGCGACCACCTACTATAATCCTGTCAGGAATCCCGAGAACTCGAAACAGAGGAGGAACGTGGTCTTGAGCCAGATGCTCAAATGCGATTACATCACGCAAGAACAGTACGATTCCCTCAGCGCCCTCCCCATCGACATGAGCCGTTTTGCACGCCAGGACCACAATGAAGGCACCGGCACCTATTTCCGCGAGTATGTACGGCAATGGATGAACGAATGGTGCAAAACGCATGAAAAAGCGGACGGGAAGCCTTACGATCTGTACCGGGACGGGCTCAAGATTTACACAACCTTGAACACCCGGATGCAAAAACACGCCGAAGACGCTGTTGCAGAATGGATTGGAGGAACACTGCAAGCTGATTTCCGTAAAGATGTCCGCTCCGAACGGAACGCGCCGTTCTCAAACGATATCCCCGACAGCGAAGTGGAGAAATTCATGGACCAAGCCATGAAGAATTCCGACAGGTACCAATCCATGAAAGCTGCCGGAGCTTCAGACGAGGAAATACGCAAGGCCTTCCATACCAAAGCCCGGATGAAAGTGTTCAGCTGGAACGGAGGAGAAAAGGACACCATCATGACCCCTTGGGACTCGCTATGGTACCACAAATGGTTCCTGCATTGCGCATTGATTTCCATCGAACCTCAGACCGGCTATGTCCGAGCTTACGTGGGAGATATCAATTACAAATATTTCAAGTACGACAATGCATCCCAAGGCCGCCGGCAAGTAGGATCCACCTTCAAACCTTTCGTATATACCTTGGCCATGCAGGACGGAGGTTTCCTGCCTTGCACCAAAGTCCCGAACGTACCAGTCTGCGTGCCTCTGCCCGATGGAACAGAATGGTGCCCCACGAATTCTTCCAAGGCTAAAGAAGGAGAAATGGTCAGCCTGCGCTGGGCCTTGGCCAATTCCATCAACTGGGTCACAGCTTACCTCATCAAGCAATTCCCGCCTGAAGCCGTCATTGCATTGACGCGGAAACTGGGCATCACCGCCCCGATGGAGCCAGTCCCCTCCATCTGCCTCGGCACAATGGACATTTCTGTCATGGAGATGGTCAGTGCCATGGCGACCTATGCGAACAAGGGAATCCACATAGACCCGGTTTTCATCACCCGGATCGAAGACAAGAACGGTATTGTCCTGGAGGAATTCAGCCCCCGGACAGAAGAAGCGATGAATGCACGGACTGCCTATCTGATGCTGGACTTGATGAAAGGCGTGGTAGACGAGGGCAGCGGACGGCGAGTCCGCTGGAAATACGGTCTCAAATTACCCGTGGCAGGGAAGACTGGAACGACCCAGAACCATTCAGACGCATGGTTCATGGGCATCACCCCGACCTTGGCCAGCGGAGTCTGGGTCGGAGGAGAGCTGAGATCCATCCATTTCAACAGCATGCGCTTGGGCCAAGGAGCCAACGCAGCCTTGCCAGTATGGTCTATTTACATGAGGAACATACTGCAAGACTCCGCCGCACTGCATTTCCCGCAAGACGATTTCGAGTGCCCTCCAGAACTGGAAGGCGTGAATCTGGACTGCACAGGAACAACTCCGGGCTTACATCAAACGATGCAGGGTTCATACGATGAGCCGACACAGGACAACTTGCACAACATGATGTAAGCCAGACCCGCACAAAAGGCATACCCGGCTTCACCTTGGAAGCCGCAGAAAATCCCCTCCCGTCCTGGAAAGACGAGGCCCGGGGAGGATTCCGGATTGCCTTTCCGCCGGAAAGGCAATCCGGGCATTTCAAGCTTTCCACGCCAGATAGCTCCATGGCCACCGCCTTCACATTCCTAATCCGTTATATACACACGCTTGACACGAAAAGAAACCGATGTCAGGATTTCGTAAGGAATCGTGCCAAGGCATGCCGCCATGGCATCGATAGGCTTGCCACGTCCGAAAATTTCCACTTCATCACCTTCCTGCGCTGGCACATCCGTCAAATCAATCATGCACATATCCATACATATGCCGCCGATAATCGGCGCTTCATGCCCATTGACCAAGACCTGGTAACGCCCCATGCCCAAATGACGGTTCAAGCCATCGGCATAACCGATGCCGATCACCCCTACCCGCGTAGGCCTCCCGGCGACAAAACGCCTTCCATATCCTACCGCATCCCCAGCAGGAATCGTCCTGATTTGGGAAATGACTGTCTTCAATGTATTCACCGTCTCCAGATGCGCCTGCATGGCCGCATCGGTTCCAACCCCATACAACCCGATACCCAGCCTTACCATATCAAATTGATAATCCGGATAATAAAATATTCCTGCCGTATTCAGGCAATGCCGCAGGACTCCAGGAAAAGCTTTTACGAAACGTTCGCTCATACGGACATAAGCATCCAACTGCTTACGTGTATGGAAATCCATCTCCGGCATATCCGCTGTGGCCAGATGCGTATAGACAGACTGCACCTTGATACGGGGATTGGATGCAAGGCGGGGCAAAAGGATATCCAGATCCTTTTCTTCAAATCCCATCCTATGCATCCCGGTATCCAGGCCTATATGCACCTTGACCGCACCCGGCCCAGGACAGGAAGCTAGCCGGGAAGGGATGTTTCCCTCTGACAGGTAATTCTCCAGAGTTTCCAGCATCAGGAAATTATAGATAGCCGGTTCCACTTGGTAACGGAGCGCGGTTTCCAGACCTTCCACTTCTGCGTTCATACACATGACAGGCAAGCCAATCCCGTTATTCCGCAAAGCAACCGCTTCATCCACATAAGCCACAGTCACATAATCCACATGATTGAATTCCAGCACATCGGCAATCTCATGGCTTCCGCTCCCGTATGAAAAAGCCTTCCCCATCACCATCAGCTTGGTCTCCGGTTTCAACAAACTGCGGAAATAATTCAGGTTATGAACCAACGCACTCAGATTCACCTCCATCACTGTCTCATGCACACGCCTCTGCAACAAGGCATCGATTTTTTCAAACGCAAAGACCCTCGCCCCTTTGAGCAAAATCGCCTTGCCTGCATAAGCCTCAGCATGGAAATCCTGAAGCAAATGTCCCGTATCCGGGCTGAAACGGGCATCGAAGCCCTCGAAACATGCCCTTTGCCGCAACAAAGCCGGACCGACAGCGACAATTTCCCGAATGCCTTTCTGTTTCAAGAACCTGGCCACCTCAGCATACAACTCGGCCTCCTGGCGGCCACTCTGCAATATGTCGGACATGATCACACAGCAAGGCTTGCCTTGCGCATGGTTGCAAAGGAAATCCACCGCCAGGCAGAAAGAAGTGTAATCCGAACTATAGGCATCGTTCAGCACCCAGCTACGCCCCAGCCCCTCCTTCATCTCCATCCGCATCTTCAGGGGCGGCAATTGCCGGAAACGCGCATCGATCACCGTATCGGAATAACCGGCATCAAGCATGAACAGCCAGCAATGCACGGCATTCTCAAACGAGGCATAATCCGAAAAAGGAATTTCCAGACTGCGCATCTCTCCCCGGAAAAACGCTTTGAGAGTCCGTCCGCCGGGATGAACCTTGTTTTCCAGAATCTGCAAATCAGCCTCCGCACGGCCAGAAAGAGCATCTGCCAGGCTTTCCGCTACATGCCAGCGCAGCAATCCGACGCTCTCCGGCAACGGGGCTTCAGCCAAAGCCATGGTAATCTCAGGACTATCGGCACAGAAAATCAGTTTCCGTACAGACCTGAACAACTCCAGTTTCTCACGAGCCTTCTGCATCCTGCTCTGGAAACCTGCATCGTGAGCCGAACCGATATTGGTCAGGATGCCTATGTCCGGCTTCATGACAGTTTGCAGTTTCTGCATTTCCCCCGGTTCCGAAATGCCGGCCTCGAAAATCCCCATATCGTCCCTGCCAGTCATCTGCAACACCGACAAAGGGACTCCTATCTGGGAATTGAAGCTCTTGGGACTTCGGACAACATGCCGGTCGAAACCCAGCAAGAACGAAAGCCACTCCTTCACGATAGTCTTGCCGTTACTCCCGGTAATGCCCACCACAGGAACAGAGAACCGGGAACGATGCCAAGCCGCCCATTGCTGCAATGCCACCATAGTGTCCTGCACCTCGATAAACACAGCATCACGCAAAGCATCGAATTCCGGCCGGAACCGACTGACAAGGAAACACCTGACTCCAGCCTCGTACATCGGCAGGACATAACGGTGCCCATCGTTCTTACGGCTAACCAAAGCCACGAATATCGCCGAATGCGCCGTCTCGAAATCACGGCTGTCGGTAATAATCTGATCGATCCGGACATCCCCGGCCGAATTCCCGGCATGGCGGCAACGTCCATGCATGGCTTCCACTATCGATGGAAGCAGAAACGAAGCAATCTGCATCTTATCTCATCTATCAAGAAAAAGGCTTGGCTTCAATCCACCCGCACCGCAATGAGACAAGCCTTCTGCAAATGCAATCGAAGACAAGCCCCGCAAATCGGAATGCACGAGCATCATAACCCTGCTCCTGCGATTCGTGCCAACAGCCTGCTCCATAGAACCTGCCCAAAATCAGGACTGCTGATCCTCCGCGAGCATTTTTTCCGGAATATCGTCGTCCTTTACATCCCTGCGGTTAGCGCGGCAGCTGGCATATCCCAACGGAGACTCGTTCAGCAAACGATTCTGCTGGCGGGCCGCATCCATATCCATAGCAAGGCAGACTGCACGGAACAATGAACGGAAAGCCGTCTCCAGATCATCCCCGACCGGCATGGTTTCTATATGGATTACCGGCAAAGAGGCTGTGAAATAGCACATGTCTTCCATCCGCCGGTTCTCTATGCACATTTCCATCTGTTCCTTGTACATGCAAAGCACAGCATCGAAAGCCTGGGCCTCCCCGCTCATAAAGAACGCCCGGGCCGGAAACGGGCCGAACACCGGCATCCCGCTTTCAAGCAAAGCATTCACTACCGGCATGATCCGCTGCGTACCAGGCAAGGTAATCCTGTCGGACTGCAAATCCTTGTTCATTCCCAGAACGGCGATCCGAGGAGCCGTGATTGAGAAATCCATCTGCAACGTCCTATACAGATCCCTGAGACGTTGCTCTATCCGTTGATTGGAAAGATAAGACTCGGAATCCTCTCTCCTCACCGTGGTCAAAAAGCTCAGGCGGGTAGTCCCGCACAAGAGCATCCGGAACGGATTGCCCGGAAAGGCCGAAGCCACGGACACCGCCTGGTTCTTGAAATCCGGATGAGATTGACGGACATTGCCTTCATTGATGGGCAAAGATACCAAAGCCCGCAAATGACCGCCTTTCAAATCGGCCACCACCTCTTGGAAGATGGAATAAATATCCCTATCAGGAGCATCTTCCGGACGTTCAGGCTCCACCACCTGCACACGCCGGCCTTTCACATCTACGATATTGCGCTGCACCAAAGGATTAGCTTCATTGATCCCTATCCGTCGAGCTGCCTCGACCAGCTTCTTGGCCGAACCGTACGCGAAAGGCAAAGCTGTCTCGAAAGCTGATGATTCGGCAAACAACCGGGCAAGAATCCCGTAATCGGAATCCGTCCCCTCCCCGGGTGTGATCCCTATCCTTAATCGTTCTTCTTTTTCAGGCCGCTGCGACCGTCCCGCCCATCTAGGCTCCACCCGCATCGACCCCTTATGCATATCTCTTTCCATACTCTTATCTTTCTTCTAGTCTCCCTTCTCCAAGCAATTTCTCCCGACCTCCCCGCTTTCCCCGGCAGTCCCGGATATTCCTCCCGAATCATCATCCGGACTGGCAAAGGAACCGCACTATCGCTCTCCTTGGCAAAGCCTTTGCAGGAAATCCACCATCAAGCGCAGACCGAAGGCAGTAGCTCCCGGACCTCGATAAGCATCCTTCTTGTGCAAGAACTCCACTCCAGCCACATCCAAATGCAGGAAAGGTGTCTCCTTGGCGAAATACTGCACGAACTTGGCTGCCGTGATCATGCCGGCAGGACCATTCCCGCAATTCTTGATATCGGCCACATCCGACTCCAGCTCCTTATCGTATTCCGCCCACATCGGGAAGAAGCAAAGCCGTTCATGGACTTTTTCCCCGCTTTCCAGCAAAGCCTCCACATAGCTGTCCGCCCCCTGCTGCATCGCCGCGATGCCCTGGCTGCCCAATGCCCGGGCGGCCGCTCCAGTCAAAGTAGCCATCGAGACAGTCAGCATCGGGGCATACTCGGCTGCAGCATAGGCGACCGCATCAGCCAGCAACAGCCGTCCTTCCGCATCCGTATTGGTGACTTCCACCGTTGTGCCGTCATACATCGTAATCACATCCCCGCAAACCAGGGCATTGCCATTGAGACGGTTGTCAGTGGCCGGCAGAAGGGCCACCAAGTACAAGGGCAGACGCAGGCGGGCGGCCGCCCGGACTATGCCCATTGCCAAAGCAGCTCCAGCCATATCGGTCTTCATATCGTCCATGTAGGAACCCGTCTTGATATTCATCCCGCCTGCATCGAACACAATCCCTTTGCCAACAAGGACCACCGGCTTCTTATTGATCGCTTTGGCCGGTTTGTACCGCATTTCGGTAAAGGTTGCCTTGTCCACACTGCCTCGGTTCACCCCCAACAAGCCTCCCATCCCGGCTTTCTCTATCCTGGCATAAGGCCAAACATCCACTTTGATTCCCAATTCCTCTGCCTCCTTTCCGGCCCACTCACCCAATTGCTTGGCATTGAGCGCAGAAAAAGGCAAATCAATCAAATGCTTGCTGCGGTTCACTTCCTTGCAGACTCCTTCTATACGCGCCAAAGCCTTGGCATCGAGGACATCGGACTCCAACTCGAATCCGAATCTTTCCTTTTTCTCTTTCTTGAATGCGTCAAACCGGTACGATCCCAAATAAAGGGCTTCCACAAAAGCGGAAAGGCATTCGGAAGACTGCCAAGAATGATCCACGATCCTGGCCTTGGAAATCTTCTCTTCTTCCATCCTGTCCAGAATCCGGGATGCTGTAATCCGGATTTTCTCCAGCAGCCCGCCTTGCGGCATCTTGCCTGCATCTTTGGGCAGAAGCACGATGAAACGGGCTTCCGGCACCGGGATGTAGCAAAAATCCTTGCCTGCCTCGGCCTGGGACTTCAAATAAGAAAGCTCTTCCTGTTCCAGCAAGGAGACCTTAGCCAGCAAATCGCGCCGGAACAATAATATGTCTGCTTTTTTCGTTTTCATTGCCATTCTTTCTTTAATAATGATCACTGCGCACCTTCATCGGCCAGCTCCAAAGCCTTCGCCGCCCGGCTGGCCGTATTGCCATGATGCAATTGGAAATTAGGACAGTCCTCATGCCGGCCTGCCGAAGGACAATGCCCGCAGCCATGGCCTTCGTCCAGGTCCGACATCGCGCAACGATGAGAAAAACGCCCGTTCTTCTTGAACAGAATCCTGACGCCAAGGCCCAGCACACAAAAAGCCAGCAAGGCTATCGTCAGTAAAAGCACCATCCACCACATACAAACTCTTTTGAATACAGTATTCCTGCCAATCAGGGGCATAATGGACGAAATGCAAGGTCCCTCTTCCCGCCGCTTTCGCATCTCGCATCACGCTCCGGCGCATCCCGCACCCTCACGATGCAAAGACCGCCAATGCCCCACGGATCGCCGCAATCGATTCTCCGCTCCGGCCATGTCCAAGCCTGGCGGCTTCCGGCTTAATCGAAAAAACGCCATGCGCATTCCGCATTTCCCGAATCCGGACCCCGAGTCCCGAGGCCAAAAGAGATCCGTCCCGGTTCATAGAATCCGTATGCCTTTCCAATAAACGCAGAAAGCCTGCATGGCATCAAGCCTCCATCGCCCAAAAACCCGGGATGCACCCTCTTTCAAAGACAGCAACAAGACCTTACTCGGCATCGGACGCAGGCAGTGCTTCCTCTTTGCCGCCCTCTTCCTTATGCCGGAGAGTTTCCCGGACCTTCGACTCCAATTCCTCGCTCAATTCCGGATTATCCTGCAGCAACTGCTTGACCGCATCCCGGCCCTGCCCCAGCCTGGTTTCGTTATAACTGAACCATGAACCGCTCTTCTTGAGCACGCCTAAATCCACACCCAAGTCTATAATCTCGCCAATCTTGGAAATGCCCTGCCCGTACAGCAAATCGAATTCGGCTTGGCGGAAAGGAGGGGAAACCTTGTTCTTGACCACTTTCACCTTGACACGATTCCCAATCACATTGTCCCCGTCCTTGATGGAAGAAATCCGGCGGATATCGATACGAACCGAAGCATAGAACTTCAACGCATTGCCCCCCGTCGTGGTTTCCGGATTGCCGAACATGACACCTATCTTCTCACGCAGCTGGTTGATGAAAATGCAGCAGCAGCCGGTCTTGCTAATCGTCGAAGTCAGCTTCCGCAAGGCCTGCGACATAAGACGGGCATGCAATCCAACCTTGGAATCGCCCATCTCGCCTTCGATCTCGCTGCGAGGCGTCAATGCGGCAACCGAGTCGATGACAATGATATCGATCGCGCCCGAACGAATCAGATTGTCGGCAATTTCCAATGCCTGTTCCCCGTTATCAGGCTGAGCCACTAACAAATCGTTGGTATTCACCCCTAATTTCTGAGCATATGCAGGATCGAACGCATGTTCGGCATCGATGAAGGCCGCAATCCCGCCTTTCTTCTGGGCTTCAGCAATGGCATGGATAGCCAAGGTGGTCTTGCCGGATGATTCCGGACCGTAAATCTCAATGATACGGCCCTTAGGGAATCCTCCCACGCCCAGCGCATTGTCCACCCCGATGGACCCGGTGGAAATCACATCCATGTTCTCGACAGCCGGATTGTCCCCCAATTTCATGACAGCCCCTTTGCCGTAAGATTTCTCTATCTTGTCAAGCGTCAACTGAAGCGCTTTAAGCTTCTCATTCGCCACAGAAGACTTGCCTTCTTCCCTTTCGTCTTTCTTTGCCATAATATCATCCTTTCTTTTGATGCCCCAAAGGTACATCTTCTATTCCTTAAAATAGCTTAAACTTTCCTAAAGTTTGTTAGAAGCTGTTCAGATTTACCGCCTGTTTGCCGCCTACCGCCTGCCGGAAAAAGACAAGATCCTTTTGAATTTATCCCGAATCGGTCATCAGACTTGCCGGGTCTGTTTCCGATGGGGGGGACAAGGCTTTCAGGCATCTTGCCCGCTTCTGCCCGCATCCTGCTTCTCGCTACGCCCCGACGCAGCCCGCTACGCCTCCGGCTAGGCGAGATGCATCTGCATGGCACAAGCGGGCGATCTTCCCAAAGCCTAATGGCCGGTTCGGTTTATTTGCCCGGCTCACTGGCATCCTCATGCCTCAGAAATCCAAAGCTTCGTTCAAGAAACGGTTGAACTCCGAAGCCGCCTCCAGGCTTTCCAACAGCCTCGACGCAAAATCAGGCGACTCCACCTCGGCATCCGGCATCATCCGTTCCAAGAAATAATAACGGTATTTGAGCAAGCCTATATCCGGGAAATTCTTGTCGTAACCCTTGGGCGGCACCTTCATCCGGGCAGACTCAGCCATCTCGCCCCCATACAGTCTCCGCACTGCCGGCGCATCGAGAATCTGCCGCAGACGGGCCGACTGGAAATAAATCCCGTCGCGCACCTTCTTGAGCTTTTCCGGCTCGAGCCCGTAAACGCCAGCCCCGCAGAGACATTCTCCCGGCTGGAGATGGATATAATAACCAGAACACATCCCATGCCGTCCTTGACGGGAAATACCGATACCCATATAGTCCTTATAGGGACGCTTGTCTGGAGAAAACCGGATGTCCCGGTAAATCCTGTACAGGCATTTCTTCGGGTCGACGAACCTCAGTTCCTTGTCGAACTCCTGCATCCGAGGGACAAGCCATGCAATCAGGTTTTCCACTTTGACCTTGCTCTCCATGTACAAGGCCTTGTTCCCGGCGAACCAGACACGGTCGTTGTTCCGCGCCAAAAGCCGCAGGAAATCCAACACGCCCCGCACCGAAGGCAATCCTTCCAGGTTTTCTTGCTGTCCGGCTCCCATTTTAGAAGAAAGACCGGCTTTGTCCTTCTTCCCTGTCTTTTCCTGTTGCGCTTTCATAGTCAATCCCATTCAAAAAACATGTGTCCTTGAGAATCCGAGCAGGACGAACCCTCGCCCACAACTTCGCTTCCCACAAGCCCCCCCCCAAAAAAACAATACTCAAGCAATTACAATTTCCTTACGATGTTGATTCCGTCCCTGACAGGCAAGAGCACGTTCTCCACGTCCGGGTCTTCCGACACCATTCGGTTCAAATCGCGCAAAACCCTGGTATCCTTATCATTGGCTTCAGCCGACCATACCTTGCCGTTCCACAGTACGTTGTCTATCAATAGCCAGCCACCCGGCTTCAGCACCCGCTTCAGCATAGGGTAATATTCCGCGTAATGCGCCTTATCGGCATCCAGGAAAACCAAGTCGAAGCCCGCTTCGGGCAATGCCGGCAGCAAATCGGCCGCCTCTCCAATCTTAAGCTCCACAATCCCAGATATTCCCGCTTTCTCCAGATACGCCCGGATACGCTCCTCCAACTCAGGATTATGCTCTATCGTCAGCAAACGCCCCCCTTCCTTCAACCCTTTGGCCAAGCATATTGCCGAATAACCTGTGTATGTCCCCACCTCCAGAATCCGCTCAGGAGAAATCATCCGGCTCAGGAACTCCAGCAACTTGCCCTGGTATGCCCCTGACAACATCCTAGGGCAAAGCACATTGACATGCGTATCCCGATCCAAAGCCGACAACAGGGGCTCGACCGGCGAAGTATGTCCCTCTATATATCCCGACAGTTCCTCCGGCAACAAGCAAAAATCATCCATGCTAATATTCCTCCGAGTTCATCAACGCCAGCCCGCCCATGCTCGTCTCCTTGTACAGGCTGGGCAAGTCGTGGCCGGTCTGCTTCATCACTGCCACCACTTCATCGAAGCTCACCCTATGCCGCCCGTCCGACAGGCTCGCGTAGGTATTGGCATCCAAGGCCCGCACCGCCGCAAAAGCGCAACGCTCGATGCAAGGTATCTGCACCAAGCCGCACATAGGGTCGCAGGTCATGCCAAGATGGTGTTCCAAGCCCATTTCAGCCGCATATTCAATCTGGTAAGTAGTCCCACCGAAAATCTGGTTAGCCGCACCGCTGGCAATGGCGCAAGCCACGCCGATTTCGCCTTGACACCCCACTTCCGCCCCTGATATTGAAGCATTTGTCTTTACGATATTGGCAATCAGCCCTGCCGTGGCAAGCCCCCGGATCACCCTCTCCTCGGCAATCCCGTAATTCTTGACACAATGGTAAAGGACAGCAGGAAGCACTGCTGCCGAACCGCATGTAGGAGCCGTCACGATCCGCCCTCCCGCCGCATTCTCCTCAGCCACCGCCAACGCATAACTGAACACATAGCCCCGGTTGCGCAAAGAACGGTCGTATCCCTGGGCCTTGATATGATACTGTGCCGCCTTGCGCTGCAAATGCAGGCCTCCAGGCAGCATCCCTTCATTGACCAAGCCGTTCTGCACACTCTGCTTCATCTCTTCCCAGACCTCGTGCAAATAGTCCAAATAGCCCGGCCTCTCATGCAAATCCACATATTCCCACAACGTCCGCCCGTTCTTGCGGCACCAATGCAGGATATCGCTCATCGTATGCAATTCGTAGATTTCCTCGTTCGAATAGGGACTGCCCTCTTCCAGGAAAATCTCGTTCGATCCCTTCTCGCGAATGTCTCCGCCCCCCACGCTGAACACCGTCCAATCCCCGATAGACTCGTTCTCGGCATTATACGCTTGGAAAATCATCCCATTAGGATGCTCTGGAAGAAAAATCCCCGGGTATTCGAGAATCGTCAGCTTGTCCTCGCCCATCACATGCATCAAGGTCTCGTTGGTAAGGTGTCCCTTGCCCGTGGCGGCCAGACTTCCGTAAAGGCTCACCGAATAGCGGTCGGCATCCGGGTATCTTCTCTTGAAGACCGTAGCGGCTCGCATGGGGCCCATCGTATGGCTGCTGGAAGGGCCGTTCCCTATCTTGTAGATTTGGCAAATACTTTTCATCGGATGTCTTTTTGCGATCACGTCTTTATTTGCGTTCACGCCCGCGATGCGCCTATCAGGCAAATGCGATGCCGAAAAGGTCGCAACAAAAGCGGTCGATGCCAAAAGCGGTCTTCCTCAACTGATATTCCAGCTCCGGTTCGAGGGCGAGAATGTAATCCGATGCCAAAAGAAGACTACCTCAACCCCTCCTGAAGAAGCGGCAAAAAATTGGAAACCTTTCTTTTAACATCCAACAAGGCAAATTCACGCAGTTTGCGAAATTACTGCAAATGCCGATTCCTGCAAGACCCGGAAGCACCCGCCTGTCCCCGATTTATCAACAATCGGGCAATTTCATTACTTTCGCGTTGCTTTTCAACCCAAATCGGTCATCAGACTTCGGGGAGATTGCCCGCTTGTGCCATGCAGCATGCTTC
>CALUGT010000017.1 GCA_944320265.1 uncultured Bacteroidales bacterium
TCGGCTAGGCGAGAAGCATGCTGCATGACATAAGCGGACAATCTACCCAAAGTCTAATGACCGATTTGGGATAAAGGATATTCCCTTTTGCCTTTATTTCCCTTTCGTTCGAGAGAACAATCTGATCAAGACCGAGAACCAGCAATTCATCGTAAGCATTCCCTTGATATGAAAGCATTGATCATCGAAGACGAGAAAGCGGCAGCCCGCAACCTGAGAGCCGTCCTCCAAGAAATATCCTTCCCCATAGAAATCGCCGGGGAGACAGACAGCATCGTGGACACGATCCAATGGTTCAGAAGCAACCCGGCACCGGACTTAGTCTTCATGGACATACACCTTGCGGACGGATCAGCCTTTGAGATTTTTGAACATGCGGATATAAACTGCCCGATTATTTTCACCACGGCCTACGACGAATATGCGCTACGAGCCTTCAAGGTGAACAGCATCGCCTACCTACTGAAGCCCATCAACCGAAAGGATCTGGAAGACGCAATCCGCAAATTGGAAAACCTGCGGCGAAAAGACTCCCTGCCAAGGGAGAACCAAGCCGGAACGCAAACGGACATGGCCCGGGAAGTAGCCCGCATCATGCGGGAACTGAAAAAAGAAGAGGGACGCAAGACCCATTTCCTGGTGCCGGCCAAAGGCGACATGCTGATACCGCTGCCCGTGGATGCCATCCTCTATTGCTACATTGCCAAATGAAAGGATACACATCTATTTTCTTTCTCCCGGTGTCCCCAAAGAGAAACCTCTTGAACACGGGATACTCCGGCATCCTTTTCAAGCCGTCCGGGGAATCCTGACGAATTTCAAGCGCAGGCTGTTCGATACCACCGATACCGAGCTGAACGCCATGGCCGCGCTGGCAATCATCGGGTTGAGCGTCCATCCGAAGAACGGGAACAACAGGCCGCTGGCAAAAACGATGCCGATCACATTATAGATAAAGGCCCAGAATAAATTCTCCTTGATGATGCGGAGCGTCCGGCGCGAAAGAGCAATCGCCTTTGGAATCGCTTCCAGATCATTCTTCTCGTTGCCGATCAGTACCACCGATGCCACATTCATCGCAATGTCCGTGCCGCGCTTGAGCGCCATGCTGATATCCGCCCGGGCCAAAGCCTGGCTGTCGTTGATACCGTCGCCCACCATGGCCACCTTGCGCCCTTGTTGCTGCAAGTCCTTGATAAAATCCTCCTTATCCTGCGGCAAAAGCCCAGCCTTGTAATGCTTGATTCCTATCTGCGATGCCAAGGCGGCCGCCGCCTTTTCATGGTCTCCCGTCAACATGTACACAGCCACGCCTTCCTTCTCCAAAGCCGCGACAACCTGTGCGGAGCATGGCTTCACCTCGTCTGTGATGCCAAGGTAAACCAATACATGTTGTCCTTGGCCGAACGCCACGATGCTGTAAGCCTTGTCCTGCCACTGCGCGAGCATTTCCCGTTCAGCATCGTCCGGAACGACAGCCTTTTCCTTTACCAGAGCCATGCCGCCCGCCCAATAATCCTGCCCTTGATAATGGAATCGCAAGCCTTTGCCTGTCAATGTCTCAAAATCTTCTATCTCATCGAACAAAGCGCAACTGTTATCCGGGCAAGCAGCATCACGGCTACCAGAGCCGTTTCCCGATGCCGAAGGTTCCTTTGCTTGCCCAAGCTTGTCCGATGCCGACAAACCATCGACCCAGGCCACGACAGCCGCTGCCAGAGGGTGTTCGCTCTTCTGCTCGGCAGCCTTGAAAAGGCCAAGCCAGAAGGGCAACGGCTTCCCCTGCCACGGATTGACAGGACCCGCACCGAAAGAATCCGGCTGGCAGCCCTGAATCCCTGAAACCGCCGTCTCCGGCACGCAAACCGCACTGACTGCCGGCTTTCCCTGCGTCAGCGTCCCGGTCTTGTCCATCACCACGGCATCCACATGGCATAGCTCTTCCAAAGCCGAGGCATCCTTGATCAGGATATGGTTCCGGGCCGCCCGGCCCATCCCGACCATCAAAGCCGTCGGCGTGGCCAGACCCAAGGCGCAAGGACAGGCAATCACCAAGACCGACAAAGCGCAGACCAAGGCATGGTTGAATTCGGCTTTGCCGCCGATTGCTAGCCACAAGATGAACGTCAGCACGGCCAGCAAAAGAATAACTGGCACAAAAACGGCTGCCACCTTGTCGGCGACACGCTGCGCCGGCGCTTTGCTGCCTTGGGCTTCGCGCACCATGCGGACAATGCTGGCCAGAACCGTACTCTGCCCCACCCCGGTAATTTCCACTGTCAAGCTGCCCTTCTGATTGATTGTCCCGGCCACTACCCTGCTCCCTTTCTGCTTCAGGACTGCCAGCGGCTCGCCCGTAATCATGCTTTCGTCCACGTAGGAAGAACCGCTTTGCACAATCCCGTCCACCGGCATCTGTGCACCAGGATGCACGCTCACATGGTCGCCCGGCTGCAATTTAGAAATGGGAACTTCCTGTTCCTGGCCGTTTTCTATCAAGAAAGCCGTGGAGGGCTGCAAATGCATCAAATCCTGCAAGGCTTTGGATGTACCGTTCTTGGCACGGCTTTCCATCAACTTGCCCAAGAGGACAAAAGCAATAATCATCCCGGAGGCCTCGAAATAGACATCGTGCGTCCAGTCTTCAAAGGCAAGCGATGCCAGGCTGAAGACGAATGAGACCAAAGTGCTGAGAGCCACCAATGTGTCCATATTGGCAGACCACTGCTTGGCCTGGTACCAGGCACTGCGGATGAAATCCCTTCCTCCAATCAGCAAGATGAAGAAAGCCAGCCACATCATCACATATTCCTTGCCCGGGAAATGCCAATCATGTGCCATGCCGATAACCATCAATGGCACGGCCAGTATCCAAGTGATCCAGACTTTTCGCTTGAGTTTCTTGTATAGTTTGCGGCTTTCCTTTTCCTGTTCGGTAAAAGGATCCTCACTGTCCACAATCAGCTGGTATCCGGCATTTTCTATCGCGGATTTCAGCTTTTGGGCATCGAAGGTGCCTGTTTCGTATTCTACGGTCAGCAGTCCTGCCGCAAAGTTGGCGGCGGCCTTCTTCACTCCAGGCTGGGCCGCAGCGATTTTTTCGGATCGGTTGGCGCAGCCGGCGCAATGCAATCCCAGCAGCGGGAAAACAGCTTTATTGGTCTTTTGTTGCATGGCAATAAGCTTGAGAATCCGCGAGGAAGACTGCCATTCTCCGAACCGAATCGGGTTTCAAGCCGGAACAGAATCATCCTCGCGTTTTTTGCAAGCGCAAAGATAGGGCTTTTGGCGAGCGGCAGGATGCAAGCCGGTTGCAAAAGACCATGGCCAGCCATCATGCCTGAATCCGAGCCGGCATCCGTCCATTTCCAAGAAAAAAAACGGAAACAGCCTCTCAGAAGCATCTAAGCCACAAGCACTTCCGAATCCGGCAAACGCTTGACCGGCTTCATCTTTTCTTGCAAGTACTGGAATACGCAGAAGAAGACAGGGACAAAAAACAAGATACCCAATGTACCGAAAATCATCCCTCCGATAACCCCTGAACCCAAGGAGCTGTTACCGTTCAGGCACACGAATCCGGAAACCGGGACAAGGAAGAACGGAAGAAAGCAGAAAGGAAACAGCGACCGAATGGAAAAAACACGCCCAAGGGAAAAACAGAACCGGGACGAACATCCCGCAGGGCTTCGCCGTATCCAGGGAAAAGCCTGCCATGCAAGGCCTTTCGACCGCAAGGAAAGCCTCGGAAGGCCACTGCAGCACGCCGGCGGCACAATCCTTGCCTGCCATCAAGGGAAAGCCGTGATTTCAGTCCATTTCAAACGTCGGACCTTCAGCCGCGGGGATATCGCCCTCATTTTTGCCGACACGCCTTTCACCGTGGAAAAAACCAGCCGCGACTTCCAAGGCTTCCAAGTGGATTTTTCCCCGGAACTGGTCGATGAAGCGACATTCACCTGCACCGGCCCTTTCTTCGACACCGTTTACGAACAAGTGGTATTCCAGATACCTTCCCATTGCCTGACGGCATGGAAAGCCATCGAAGAGCAACTCTTATGGATTGCCGTACACGCCCAAGAGCAAAGCAGGAGGCTTCTGGCAAGGAACACCTTGCAGAATTTCTTCATTGCCATGGAAATGACGCTGTTGAAAGAACCGGGACAGGAACGGAGGCCTGGCACACGCCCGCGGCAGATTTTCTCTCAGTTTTGCAACCTGGTAGTGGAATACTGCCATAAAGAGCATGAAGTCGGGTTTTACGCCGAAAAATTGTGCATCACGCCTTACTACCTGTACAAGACCTGCCTTTCAATCATGAAAATGTCACCCAAGGATATCATCAACAGCCAGCTAAGCTGCGAAATCAAAGTCTTGCTTTCCTCCACCAACCTCTCCGTCAAAGAAATCGCACAGAAATCCGGCTTCGAGGAACCCTCTTACATGACCCGGTTCTTCAAGCGCGTGACCGGAACGACCCCCACGAGATTCCGGGAGAATGCAGCCCGGCAGGGGAAAGAATAAGGAATATCAGAAGCTGTTTAAAATTTCTTACAATCCTGAAAAGGCTGGATTTCCAGGGACCGGGTCCAGGATTTTGTTTGCCCATCGGGGGCCATTCCGGGTCTTGGTTGAGCGATGCTCGGCGGTGTGTCATAATGAGCAATCTGCTTCGTTGCTTTGGTTTCACCGAAAACAGGCTGCACCTCGGCAAAGCTCAAGCAAGGTGGGCTACGCCGAAGCCCCTCCGTCTCGGCCATGCCCAAGCGAGGGAATGGCTTGGCATGGCGCTCGACTTACTCGGGGCTTTGGCTCTGCTCTCGGTTTGCACTGTTTTTCGAGACTCGAACGCAGTCACGAACCGCAGAGCAAGCCGAACGCAGAATCAAACGGAGTTTGAATTATGCTGAGGCGAAGCCTGCGCTCGCTGCGGAGCAGCAACAGTACGCTCCTTCGTTCTCGCTCTCAGCGCCTTGCATCTTACTCACTCTGACACACCGCCTGAGATTTATTTCAAATCCCTATTTTGATACACCCTCTTTTGCCTTTTTCACGTCAGATAGCTTGGCTATCCTCCTTTGAAAAACGCCGCGCCATCCCGCCAAATCCCCTCCCAATGGGCAAACAAATAAATTTAAACAGCTTCTTAATTCTCGAAAATCAACATCGTGCAAATGTCAGCGCTTGCTGAAAGCCTGCCAGCCCTGGGCTGTCAACGGAATCATGGTGCCGTTTTCAGGTACCATGTAATTCCCTTGCGCTTTTTCAGCCATATGGCCGATAATGCTTATCTCGCGCACATCCTTGATCTTCTCGTAGTCCTTTTGCGAGACCGTGAACAGCAGCTCGTAATCTTCACCGCCGCTCAAAGCAGCCACTTCCGGCAGGATATTGAAAATCTCCAGCGCCTTGCAAGTCTCGGCATCAACCGGTATCTTGCTCTGGTACAACATACAGCCGCAGGAAGACTCCTTGCTCAGATGCAGGATTTCCGAAGCCAGTCCGTCCGAAATGTCAATCATCGAAGTCGGCTTCACATCCAAGCGAGCCAGCAAGTCCACGATGTCGGTACGAGGTTCCGGCTTCAACTGACGTTCAAGCACATAAGAAAAATCCTTGAAGTCGGGCTGCACATTTGGATTGGCCAGGAACTCCCGTTTCTCGCGCTCCAGCAGAAGCAATCCGGCGTATGCGCCGCCCAAATCCCCCGACACGCAGAGCAAGTCGTTCTCCTTGGCGCCGCTCCGGTAGCAGACCCTTTCCGGCAACGCCGAACCCAAGACCGTGACCGAAATGCACAACCCGGACACGCTCGAAGTAGTATCGCCTCCTACCAGATCCACGCCGTAGCGGTCGCAGCAAAGCCGCATCCCGGCGTAAAGTTCCTCCAAGGCCTCCAACGAATAACGGTTGGAAACGGCAATGCCCACCAAGACCTGCAAAGGCTTGGCATTCATGGCCGCGATATCCGAAAGATTCACCGCAATAGCCTTGTAACCGAGATGCTTCAAAGGACAATAAGTCATATCGAAATGAATCCCCTCAATCAGCAAGTCTTTAGACACCAACTGCACATGGCCTTCCGGCACTTTCAGCACCGCGGCATCGTCCCCGACCGCCTTCAAAGTGGATTGAGGATTATGTATCGGCAAATCCTGCGTCAAACGATCTATCAAGCCGAACTCGCCCAAGTTCTCCAATTCCGTGCGGCCCACACCGCCTTTATCTTCAAATTCTTCCATATCTGGCACAATTTATTGTCAAATTCCCCGGCAGTGCCGATGCACTGCCGCGCGAAACCAATCCCATACCTTGCCCGGAGGTTGTCCAAGCAAACAGCCCCGGCCTGCGTAGCAGGAAAGCCGCCCGCGGAAAACCCGGCCTCAGAGGCTCTGTCCTTCAATGCTTCTTCCGGTTCCTGGTCAAGGTTATGGCCCTACGGGAAAACATGAACATGGGCATGGATGCCCCCACCGTCATGCAGAGGATGACCGTCACCGTCACGATCACGTTCAAGAAGAAATCATTCAGGTAGACCGATGCCAAGGTCGGTTCGCCCAGGTTCTGCATGAACAGGATTATCGAAAAAACCGCCTTGTAGGCATACATTCCCGGCACCATTGGCAGCAAGGCCGGAATGTACAATGTGGTCATCGGGCTATGAATCATCTTGCCCAACCAAAGGCTGCCGAAACCAATCAGCATGGATGCCAACAAGGTCGCCGTAGCAATATCCAGCCCCCCGCCTTGCATCAGGACATAACGCAAGGCATAACCGCTCGCGGCCAGAACCGCAATCACAGGAAAAGACCGGCGCGAAGGATTGGAAACAGCCCCGAACCCCATCGCGGCCACCGCCGCGCAGACCGCCCGAATCAAGGTTTCTTCTATCATAGCAAGCCTTTCTGGAATATCACCATAGAAACCGAAAGCCCTACAGCCAAACAAAGCACAATCAGGAACGCCCGCATCAGACGGGCGAAACCTATCAGCGTATGGTTTTCCAGTATGTCGATCACCCCGGTAATCATCGGCACTCCAGGAACCATGAACAACACGCTGGTAGCCACCGCAATATTGGCATCCACCGAATCGATGAACACGGAAAACGAAGCCAAGGCCGAGGATACGAACGAAACCAGCAGGACTGCCAGGAAATGATCCACCCGGTTCTTTTTCAAGAGCCTCAAGAAGCGGAAACCGATGAAAGTAGTCACGAACACCACGGCCATAGCGCCCAGGTTCCCATCGAAAAGGCGGCAGAAACAGGCATTGGCCAACGAAACCATGAAAGTCACGACCCAGGAATCGAGGCGGGGCTTGGCCAGCAATGCCTCGTATTCCGCCTTGAGCTCCCCGATAGCGACAGGGTTGTCGTGCGCCCGCCAGCTGAGAGCGCTCAACTCGGCATTCAGTTCAAAGCTGACCGGCACCTGGGGAATGACCACCACTTCGGTACACATCTCATCCTCCACCGGATCGGTCAATGTCAGGATGATACTGGAAGCAAAGACTGTCATCTTTATATCGAGGCCGAAAGATTCACAGATACGTTTCGAATTGCGGATCACGCGGGTGCAATGCACGCCCGAACCGAGCAAGACCGATGCATAATCGGCTATGAAAACCGTTATTTCTTTCAGTTTTTGTGAATTATGCATCTTTCCCCCTTTATTCCTAAAAACCGCACAGCCGAACCAAAGCTCCGCACAGCCAGAAAGCAACGCGGGCAAGCACCAGTTTCCCAGCCAGCGACATCGCATCTTCTCCCGCCGAACATCCCTTTCCAGACAGAAAGAACCGAACACACAGGATAAAAAAAAGACCGCGAGATTCCCTCACGGCCTTCGGGGTGCAGGGTGGGGTTCGAACCCACGACCCTCGGAACCACAATCCGATGCTCTGACCAACTGAGCTACATGCACCATCATCTTCCATGTCAAGAGCGGAGCTCCCGAACAGGCCTGCAAAAATACAACTATTTTCTTTATTTGCAAAATCATTTCCCAGACAGCAAAGGCAGCAAAAACAGACAATCAAGACAATCGCATCAAGATGCGGCAGATTCAACAATCAGCACTGCCTTAGAAGCTGTTCAAAATTTCTTGCAATCCTGAAAAGGCTGGATTTGCAGGGACCGGGTTCAGGATTTTGTTTGCCCATCGGGGGCCATTTCGGGTCTTGCCTACCTTTCCACGCCAGATAGCTCGGCTATCCTCCTTTGAAAAACGCGGCGCCATCCCTCGGAATCCCCTCCTGATGGCCTGAACAAACAAATTCAAACCGCTTCTTATATCGACGCGCGAATATTTCCAGAGGCAGGGCAATTACAAGTCAAATAATCAGTCCGTGCAGAGGGTTTTGACGGCCCGTCCAGACCGGACAAACCCCATCGCCGACCCATCCGTATTACCGTTTATACCAGAAGAAGCAGGCTGTCTGGCGGTCGCGGGCAGCAGGGTCTCTCTCCACATAGACTGGCTCCAAAGTATAGGGATCCAGACCGGTATAATACATCTCGGTGGCCAATGTCATCGGCGTGGGCGTAAAGAGCTGCACCTGCTCCAGATGATAGCCCAAATGCCGGGTCTTGCGTTCCAACTCCTTCATATCCTGCAAACGGCATCCCGGATGCGCCGAAATGAAATAAGGAACCAACTGCTGGTTCTTGCCTATTTTCCGGCAATAGTCATCAAAGAAAACCTTGAATTGCTCGAACTGGGAGAACGGCATCTTCCGCATCTTGTCCAAAACCGGCTTTTCCGTATGTTCCGGAGCCACTTTCAAACGCCCGGAAACTCCATGCCGGATTACCCATTCTATATATTCGCGAGCATGGCAAGGCGATGCTTTTTGTCCGTTCGGACGCCCGGACTCCTTGCGGGAAGACCTCAAGCACGATCCTTCTTCCGACAAGTAGGGAACAAGCATGTCGTAACGGATCCCGCTCCCGATATAGGCATGTCTGATTCCCGGCAAGCTTGCCACCTTCTTATAAAGGGCCAATAGACGCTGATGATCATGTTCAAGATTAGGGCAGATGGAAGGATGGATGCAGGAGGGTCGCCTGCATGACAGACATTTACGGAAATCCCGGCCATGCATCCCGTACATATTGGCACTCGGCCCGCCCAAATCACTCAGATTACCCTTAAAATAAGGCATCCGCATCACTTGCTTTATCTCATTCAGAACCGATCGTTCGCTCCGGCTTTGCACCTGTTTCCCCTGATGCGCCGAAATCGTGCAGAAAGAGCAACCCCCGAAACAGCCTCTGTGCAAGTTTATCGAATTCCGAATCATGACAAAGGCCGGAATTTCACCCCGGTTCTTGTAACGAGGATGCGGCAAACGGACATAAGGCAAGTCAAACACATTGTCAATTTCGTGCGAATCCAATTCAATCGGATATGGCGGATTTATCACCGTGTAACATGCTCCATTCCTCTGGAGAATCCGCCCGCAACAAATCCGGTTCGAAGCTGTTTCCACCAAAGCAAAGTTCTTTGCCTGAGCCCTTTTATTCTTCAGACATTCCTCATAGGATTGGAGAAGGATATCTTCATATTTCCGAACCAGCCGGGAACAAACGGCATCCGACTCATCCAGTTCAGCATCCATCTCTTTCTCCTGGCCTTGCTCCCTCAAGAGGTCCCGGAACATTCCGGCATTCTCTTTCCAGAATGATCCGGCATCAGGCACTTCTTCGCACAGATACGAAACTTGCGGCACCGAACGGCAGGCCTCGATCCTTTCCTTCAGCCCCGTCCCGCGTTCCATCCGCCGGGCTATCTCCAGCACCGGCTTCTCTCCCATCCCGTAAACCAACAAATCCGCCCCGCTCTCCACCAGAAAGGACGGACGCAAGCAATCCTGCCAGTAATCGTAATGGGCGACTCGCCGCATCGAGGCCTCTATCCCGCCGATGACCACTGGTACATCGGGATAAATTCCCTTGAGGATTTTAGAATAGACAATCGTCGGGTAATCAGGTCTGAACCCCGCCTGCCCGCCGGGTGTGTACGCATCGTTGCTCCTGAGCCGCTTCCTTGCCGTGTAGTGGTTCACCATCGAGTCCATGCTCCCGGCAGAAACGCCGAAGAACAGACGAGGCCGGCCCAATTTCTTGAAATCCCGGAGATCGTCTTTCCAGTTAGGCTGCGGCAGAATCGCCACCTTGTAACCGGCATGTTCCAAGTACCGCCCTATGACCGCGATCCCGAACGAAGGATGATCCACATAGGCATCGCCGCTCAGCAAAATGACATCGGCTTGTTCCCAGCCGCGCTTCTCCATTTCCTTCTTGGAAATGGGCAGCCACGCAGTAATCGGCAGGCTGTCAGGGTCAATCACGTCCGTCCGTCCCGTATGGAACGAAGGCCACCCTGCTATGGGCGTACCCTCAAAGTCCACGGCGGCCGACCTCTTTGGAATATCCGGATTCTTTACCTCCATGCAATTCAAAGCTCCATTCGAAGCGCGAAATTAAAAACAATTTTATTTGCTATCTTCGCCCCCTCCTTGAATCTTCAGAAGCTGTTTAAAATTTCTTGAAATCCTGAAAAGGCTGGATTTTCAGGGAGCGGGGTCAGGATTTTGTTTGCCCGTCGGGGGCTATTCCGGGTCTGGGTTGAGCGATGCTCGAAGATAGCTTGGTCTCGGGGGAATCAAAGCAAGCTTTGATTCCCCGCTCGACTTTCGCTGTCGTTTGCGTTTTTCACGTCAGATAGCTTGGCTATCCTCCTTTGAAAAACGCGGCGCCATCCCGCCAAATCCCCTCCCGATGGCCTGAACAAATAAATTTAAACAGCTTCTCAAAATTGCTGCCACTACAGACACCTCAGTCCTGGGAAACTGGCCGCAAGCGCAAACCTTGCACCCGCGGTCTGCTCGCACCGGCAGCAAGGACAAGGATTCCGGGAGCCAAACCAAAACTTTCAGCCTTCGACCAAAACCTTCCATCATGAAAACATCCTTTTTCCCGCACAAGATCCTTTCCGTGCCTGCTGCCCTCCTGCTGCTCTCCGCATGCAACAAACCCGGAGAAAAAAGACAGGATCCCGTCCGCCTCGATATCACGGAAACCGCCAATTGCTATATCGTGGAACAAGCAGGGCTTTACAGCTTCACCGCCCGGATCCGGGGCAACGGCCGGACAGTACCCGGCACAGGCATACCTGCCAGCATCGAGCCTGAGAACGCCCGCCTAGTATGGCAAAGCCAGAAGGGTTTCATCGACACCCTTTATCTCCAAGACGGGGACATCGTGTTCAACACCCCTTCCAGCACAGCCGGCAATGCCCTCGTCGCGGCCACCGACGCAGCAGGACGCATACTTTGGAGCTGGCACATCTGGAATCCCGGCATCGAAATACAGGAACTGGAATCGCAAGAGGGAGACACTTTCATGAATGTCAATCTGGGAGCTCTTGCCAGCGACCCCGAAGACCCGCAAAGTTACGGGCTTCTCTATCAATGGGGGCGCAAGGACCCTCTTCCCGGTTCGCCCACGCTCACCGGCACAACCGCAACCCAGCCAGTCCCCGTCTATGATATGAACGGCCAAGAAACCCCTATCGGTCATTCCAGCTATAACACAATCGATGCCAATACTTTGCAATATTCCATCGAGAATCCGGCCACATGTATCTCCAACATGGCGCAATTCTCCGTTTCCCGCGACTGGATCGCGGATGGGGAGGGCAGCGACAAACTCTGGGGGAATTCACCTCGGGAAGAAGGTGCCACGGGGAAAACCATGTTCGACCCCAGCCCGGCCGGATGGAGAGTCCCCGATCCCGACGCTTTTTCCTTTTTCACTCGCGACCAAGGTTACTGCTGGACAATGAGCGACTTCAATGTGGAAGACCGGGACGGGAACGGAAGCATCGGCATGGAAGACTACCTCAACGGGTGGTGGTTCTTCTTGGACTCAGCGCAACAGGTTTCCTGCTGGTTCCCCGCAGCGGCCCGCTATGACGGATCTTACGCGATGCTGATGGGCAGCGTGTCCGGCCTTTGGGGCTCGTACTGGAGCAATGCCGCTTACCCCAACGCCATAGCTTCAGGCACAGCACAGGCAGCCCTCTCGTTCAGTGTCAAGGACCAGAACGGCAACGAGATGATTACTGTTTCCCCCGTTGGCAGCGCAGCCAAGGCCGATGCCTATTCCATCCGTTGCGTGAAAGAATAAACCCAAACCGGTCATCAGACACGCCGTGTCCGTTTCTGATCGGGAGAACGAGGCTTTCGGGCATCTTGCCCGCTTCTGTCCGCATCCTGTCTTCGGCGACAGCCAACGATACGCAAATCCCGTCGCAATGCAATCTCGCCCAGCCCGGTTTTGCCTTGCGCCCGACTTTCACTATTTTTGCAACGGGTCGTCTGCCAAGGCCGCGCGGTTCCCGCGCGGCCTTCCTTTCCGCAGCCCTTAGCCATGCCCGGTTCTTCATGCCGGAACAAAGAGAAGACACCTGATTCCCGTAACAACCAAAAGAGAAACATGACCTCCAAACCATACACGCTCACCGCATTGCTTTTCCTTTGGATAACCGCGGGAAATGTCCGGGCCGCCGAAGCTCAGGACATGCTCAATTACCGGGCCTTGGCCGATCTGCCAGCCAAGGAACTGATGGCGAAGGCAGGACAACACCTTGTGCAAGGCCATGCCGACACGGCCATCGCCTATTACAGCCTCGTGGCCGGCATGTACAACCAACGCATGTCTCCCAAGGAAAAACAC
Source organism: uncultured Bacteroidales bacterium (assembly GCA_944320265.1). Classification (GTDB taxonomy): domain Bacteria; phylum Bacteroidota; class Bacteroidia; order Bacteroidales; family P3; genus Pullibacteroides. Next base: position 12,743 of record CALUGT010000017.1, read on the forward strand.
TATTGCGCAGACGCTTACCTGCAAATCGGCAAAATCCACTACGACCAGAACAACCTCTTCCAAGCTTTCGACAACCATCTGAAAGGATTCCAGATTGCCGAAAACGAGCATTTTGAAGACCTCCTGCCCGAAATGTACAAGGATCTGGGACGGTGCTACCGGGCTTTCCTCGACAACGAGAAAGGACGTTCCTACGCGCTCAAGGCCCTGCATGCCGCCCGCGAACAAGGCCAGACAGTCAATGAAATCAAAGTCCTGAACACTTTGATTGGCGATTACCTTCACGCCGGCCTTCTGGATTCAGCGAAACTCTTTTACCGCGATATCGTGAATCTCCCTATCGAAGACCCGGTCGCCATCTGCAACCTCTACAGCAACTCCGCCCTGATAGCTTTGGCCGAAGGCGAGACCGATACCGCCATCCGCCGCTACCACCAATGCATCCGTTACGCCACCGAGAAAAATCTGGAAAAGAAATACAAAGATGTCAATTACCTCAACTTGGCCGACCTCTATTTCCAAAACGGCATCTACGATTCCACTTTGAAATATATCCGTCTGGCCACCACCGACATGGCGGAGACCCATACCTATATCCTGACCACGGCAGTCCAATACCTCTTCCTGATACTTGAAAACATCGAAGGAAGCCCGAGAGAAGAACAAATCCGGAAAAGGACCTTGGAAATTGCCGACACGGCCTTCAACCGATACCTTGACGAGTATTACGGATCGAATATCCAGTTCCTTTACGAGATCGAAAAGAACCGCCAGGAAATCGAAGCTTTGGCCCTCGAAAAAGAAATGCAATCGGAAAAAGTCCGGGCAGCCTGGCGCATGACCGCATTCACCGGCGCAACGGCCCTGTTCCTTGCCACCTTCCTCCTTATCATCTACAAGCAAAAACGTCAACTGGCCAAGACCAACCGGGAACTTTTCAACAAGAACAAGGCCATCATCGAATCCGAACTGCAACGGAAACATCCGGCTTCCGAGAGAGCCTGGGAACAACTATGGCAAATTCCGGAAGAAAAATCCAGAGACAAGGGACGCATACCGGAAGGATCCGGCTCAGAGGCATCCCCTGCGGACCAGATCGGAAGGACAAAGCCGGAAGCCAGAGGAAGCAATACGGGGAATCCCCCGGCGTGCCAAGCGGGCACACCTGCCGAAGAAGAGAGCAACGACAAAAAAGCCTATTCTTCAAGCCGCTTGGACGAAGAAACCAAGATGGCCTTGGTGCAGCGCATACAAAACGTCATGGAGAACTCTTCGGAATACTGCCAGAGCGATTTCGACCTGAACCGTCTGGCCGAACTGGTCGGGAGCAACACCTCCTACGTTTCCCAGGCAATCAACGAATATTACCATGTCAATTTCAGGAACTTGGTGAACCGTTACCGGATTCGCGAAGCCCAAATCCGGCTACTGGACACCCGGAAATACGGACACCTCAAAATCAAGGCCATTGCTGAAAGCGTGGGCTACAAGTCCATGACCAATTTCATCGATCTTTTCAAGACCGCCACCGGCATGACGCCTTCCGTGTACCAGAAGATGGCACAGACGCAAACGTCCGAAACGGCAGAAATAGTGCCGTCTGTTTAGCCCAAATCAGTCATTAGACATTGGGATTGCCCGCTTGTGTCATGCAGCGTGTCTAATGGCCGGTTTGGGTTTAGGTATTGCAGAATCCGCAAATAAGTTGACTCCTCCTTGCACTGCCACACCATTTCTCCGCACAGAATTTGCATCTTTTAGTCACCTATCTTGATGTCCTTGGGGGCCACCCCAACCTGAGGCCATACTGGCGACACCACCGGCAAGAACAAGCCACACCCCTCCCGGCATCCAAAGCCGCATCGGCAAAGAATCAAAAAACGGGAGGAAGAAACTTAATCATTAGAAAGTCAAGATTTTCATTCTCACTGGCCCACTGCCACTTTCTCTTCCATTTTTACAAAAATGGAATCCACATTTACGAATCTAAAAAACTTCGGAAAGCCGGCAAAGCGGAAAAAACTTAAACTTGTCAACGATTGAGAGAGGGCCGGATGGCCGGATGGCCGAAACCGGGAACCGATGACAGGAAGATTCGAATTCCGGGAAAAGAGTTCGGAAACCCGGCCTGAAAAGATACAAGACACGAATCACGAAAAGCCGTTTTAACGAGACGAAACAAGAAACATTTACCACAAAAAATACGACCATGAAAGCGAGAAAACTACTGTTGTATGCCATCATGGGCATCCTTTCCGCCGGAATCTGCCCGGCGGCCACGCAAATCCCCGTGGGCGGTTACCATCTCAGCGGTGACGAACCCGCTCCGGCCACCCGTCCCGAAGACGGCTGGACATGGTTCCAGCTCAAAACAGAAACCACCGACACTCTCAACGGCGACTACCTTCTCACAGACCAAGACCCCGTGGCCTTGACAGGCCTCGGACAGGAACAACCCGCCAACCCCATCGGCTTCGATTTCCCCCTTGCCGGCAGGACGATGGACCACTTCGGCATCACCGGAAACGGACATCTGTTCCTTTCCCAAGGAAACACCCTGATTGCCTCCTATAAGACTTATTCCAGCAACATCGACTCCAATCTTGTTCAAGCCATGCCCCAGCTGATGCTTGCCACCAGTTACGACCGCCGCAACACCTGCACGGTAGCCTCCGACAACACCACCCGTATCGGATATAGTACCGACGCGGAAAACGGGCTCCTGTATATCGGGTATGAAAACCTTTTGCTCTCCGCCAATGGACAAACCTACCGTTGGTCCTACGATATCGTGCTGAACCAAAACGGGGATATCCAGGTTTGGTTCCGCGATATGGAAACACCGGGAGCCAATCCCGATGAAAGCACTTGGAACACGTTCGGTTTCTCTTTTGTATTGAAAGCCAATAGCGGGGAAGGAGCCCTTTACGCTGCCGACTGGAACTCCACCACGTCTACTTCAACATCTTACCTGAACGTGGATGCCGCAACCGAAGGAAAAACGCTGACCTTCACCTACCCCGAAAACTGCACGAAACCGGAAAACGTGGAAGCATCGGCTTCATTCCCTCTCCAGCTTGCCGAAGCATTGGAAGTGGAACTCTCCTTGGAAGGTGAATACGATGGCTTCATCGCCTTCTTGGCAGACAACAACAGCGTGGAAGAACGTCCAACAGATGGAAAAACCTATGCCATCGACCAAAGAATCGGAGTTAACTATCGCCCAGGCGACAGCATCGGGGGCTTCCCAATCCTGCTTTCGGGAAACTCCAAGTTCTCTTTCACCTCCGAGAACTTGAAACCGGCCTCGACCTATTACATCTACGTTTATCCTTATAACAACCTCTGTGCAGGCGGCCCCATGTATATGGAAAACCCAATTATCCTTGAAGCCAATACCTTGCAAGCCCCGCCTGCGGTATCCATTGCCCAGATAGGAGAAAATTCCGCGACCCTGCGATTTGAAAACCTCGATGCCGAAACCGAAATTGTCGTAGGCCTTGCCCGGCGTGACTACGGAGCCACAGACCGCCTTCTGGACATCAACGGACAGGTTTACCAGCAAGGGGATACACTTTTCCACGACCCCGGCACGGAAACTGCCGGCAGCTCCTACAACCACGGCCCTTACCTGATTCAAACCGTCCATGCCGGAACAGTAACAAACAACAACCTGGAACTGACCAACCTGGAAGCCGCTACTTCTTACTATGCCTATATCTGGAGCCGTACAGGAGATACCACCTATACTGCCCAGTACTCGGCCCTGCCGTTCCGGACCGTTTCAACGGTCGATGACCATTCCGTCATCGTATTCGACTTTGGAACCGACCGGATTCCAGCCAGTTCCGAAAGCGGTGTGCTGCCTGCCGGATGGTCGCAATCGGCAAGCTCGAACGCTTCCTTTGCCGTAGCCATGCCGCAAGTCGGGGAACGGACAGACGAAAACAAATCCCTCTATCTCCGGATGCCTTCTGCGGGTGAATTCGTGGAAGCCGATGCCATCAGCCCGGAATTCCAAGCCGGATACCCGGATTTGAGAGTACATTACCGCTTTCAGAAAGCCAGCGGTTCAGGCATGTCCGCATCCACCGGTGCCCTGCGGGCGGGAGACACGCTGTCCATCTATTACAAGGAAACCAACAGCTCGGAATGGAACTTGATAGCGACCCTCACCAGCCAAACGATTCCGACATATGCGGCAAACAACTTTGCCGATGCCTCGTTTACCCTTCCCTCTTTGGAAACCGGCAACAACTACCAATTACGTTTCCGTTTCAAAGGCCTTCCGTCTGTCAGGAGGGAAACATTCTCCCTCAACCAAGTCCGGATTGAACCCGAACTGCCCTGCGCCTATCCTACCGATATTGTCGTGAACGATTCCCTGACGACTCATCGTATCATCGGCCTGAACTTTTCCGACCCCAATATCCTGGCTACTGAGATTCTTTACCAATATTGCCCGGAAGAGGGCGAATGGTCGGCTTGGCATAGTTCCAGCAATCATGAAACCTTGGAAGTCAGAAGTCTGAACGCACACACCAGATACCAGATACGATTGCGGGCCGCCTGCTCCAACGGTGACAGTTCCCTGCCTCGAATCGTGGAAGCCTCCACACTCTACGGCATGCCTTACAGCCAGGATTTGACCAACCTCGGAGCCGTACCCGAAGAATTCGGAACTTTCTCCAGCCAGGAATTGCCCGCAGAAGGAAACGCAGAGTTGGTAGCAAACACTGCATTCCGTATGTACCAAAGCGAACCCGATGGAAAAAAATCCATCGGAACTTCCATTTTCACGGCTCCTAACCTCGTCTGGCTCCAGCTCCCGACCGTTTGCCTCGAAGACGTGCTCGCACCTGCCGAATACCGCTTCCGCTGGAAATCCTATTACCAAGACCCATCCACCCAAGAACTGCAAAACTACGAGGGCCAAGCCCGTGTTTATATCTTGGTTTCGCCCGACAAGGCTTTCTCCGCCAATGAAATCGTAGACACCCTGCATTTGAACGACACACAAGCCCAATGGCAGGATGCCGTCATCGACCTCTCGGCCTTCAGCCGCCACGTGAACATCGCCCTGCTCAAGGACAACCCACAAATCGATTACGATATCGACCCACGTTCTTATTTCGTCCTTGACAGCCTGCGGGCCGAATACACGGGCGACATCCCCTGTTTCGGCGTGGAAAACATCCGCCAATACGGTCTGCAAGGCACCCAAATCACGCTGTCGTGGACAGGGTCTTCCCTCGAATACGGGATTTACCTGAACAATACCACGACCGGAGAAATCGACAGCATTTATACGACCGAAACCGAATACACGATTACCAATCTCGAACCGGGATGCGTGTACGAGTATTCCATCCAGTCGTTCTGCGAAGATGGACACCGCAGCCCCGGCCCGGTCGCTTCCGACCCCATGTATTGGTTCGAAACCAACGATATCTGCGCTGCACCCACCGGATTTTCCATCATCGACTCCACTTGGCAGACCGTCACGATTACCGGGCATTCCCAAGCCGACAAGCAAATCCATGTCTGGGCATGCGATACGGAACGTTACCCAAGACTGGACTACTATTTCGGACCTTGGTATGCCCATTCCGATACCGTAACCATTTCGGGTATCTATGAAGAACTCCATGTCGCCTACAACGTGGCCATCCGCAGCACCTGCTCGGCAGCCGCAGGCGATACCAGCGAATGGACGGAGACCTTGGTGTTCACCACCCCCATGCCGCAATGCGGGGCTCCCACCAACCTGCAAAGCCAAGTTTCGGCCCATTCTGCCGACTTGAGCTGGACGGCAGGAGCTGAAAACGACTACTTCCAGCTGATGTACCGTCCTGTTTCCTCTTCCGCCTTTGACACCACAGATGTTTACAGGACCACCTATACCTTGCAGGATTTGGACGAACGCACCGCCTATGTATGGCAGTTGCAAGGCATTTGCGACGACCTCCTTGCCAGCCCCTTGGCTACGGCGGAATTCACCACCGAAGGAAGCGGTAACGAAACTGCGTCTGAATCTGGTTTCACGGTACGGAGCGTGGACGGCAGGATTTGCATCCTGAACCCGGGTTTGCTCCCGATGGACCGCGTGGAAGTCTTCGATGCATCGGGCCGCCTCCTTTACAGTCAGGATGTCCAAACCACCGATAACCTCCTGCTTCCGGAAATAGAAGCCGCCCCAGGTCTGAAAATCCTGAGAATCTTCTCCGGGAATGGAAGCGTGACCTTCAAAATTCCTTTGTTATAAACATTATCGAATCAAATAACCTTGAAAGGGACGAGGCGGATTCCGGGTTTTGCTTCCCGGGAATCCGTCCGGTCCTCCCAAACAAAACAGTAATAAAATGAAGCGCATCACATCCTTCAAACCACTCCATGCCCTCTTGCTGTTTTCCAGCATGATGTCCACAGGAGCCTTGGCACAAGAGGCCACCATCACCGAAGGCCAAAAGGGCACTTTTTACTTCTTGCAAGGGACCCATGTCAGCGATGTCGGCTTTTCTCCCGACCAACGGTACATCGGTTGCGTGGGTTTCTACACAGAAGGCGTTCCGACTTTCGGCTATATCTACGACCTGGAAAAAGACAGCCTCTGGCAAACCGAAGTTCCTGCCCAATTCATCCTCTCTCCCGACTGGTATGCAGGAGGAGTCTCCATCTACAAAAACGGGGAAACCATTCCCATGGAAACCCGATCCACATCCGAAGATCCATTCTATTCCAGTGCAAGCTCCTGGGCGGCCAGTACCGGTCTGGACTCTCTTTTTACCATGTCCTTCGAAAATCCCGTCAATCCGGCGACCGGAAGAAACATCTGGGTCAACTACGCTTATGTCGTAAACGGGAACACCGGGAAAATTCTTTCCCGGATAGAGCCTCATTGGGATATGACAGCCGAATCCTTCAAGGACAACTCAGGTCATGGAGAGCGGGTCAACTGCGCCAGCAATGACGGTAGCATCGTGGCAGGACATTCATCCGACCCGGAATCGGGACACAACTGGAGTCCGGTCTTCTGGGACTTAGCCCAAGACACCTCGTTTTCCGTTGGAGATGCCCCCGGTTCATTATCCTGCATCAACAACGATGGCAGCATCATAATTGGAAACGTGTACGGATATAACTATGTATTAATCCGATACAATAAGGAAGAAAAGACTTTCACAACCGAAACCATTCCTTTTGCACCCGGAATGGGTTATATGTCCCACTTCGGTATCTCGGAAAACGGTTGGATTGTCATGTCCCAGGCCCCCTCGGCCTGGGGCAGCTCTACCGCCTATATGTATAACTACCAGACTTCAGAGATGATACCTCTGGCCGATTACGTAGAAGAACTCTACGGACTGGAACTTCCTGTTTCCAATTTTGCACCCTCCAATATCAGCGATGATGCCCGTCTGATTACAGGAGGGTCCGCCAACAACGGAGCCGATGTGGCTTGCGTTATCACCTTGGAGGAACAACAGATTTTTGCCAAAGCAAGGCAGTTTTCCGCCCGTCAGGCACAGGGACAGATGGCCGTAGCGCTGCAATGGAAGGCTCCGCTGAATGGCCAATACACCCTTGCCGGATACAACGTTTTCTGCGATTCGGTACAATTGAACGCCGAACTCATCGCCCCGACCGAAACCTCCTTTCTGCAAACGGAGAACGTGGAAAGCGGCATCCATATCTACAGCATCCAGGCCGTCTATGAAGAAGGCGTTTCCGACTACCGGGATGCCCAGGAAATCCTGATTGTGGATATCGATGGCTGTCTTCCCGTACAGTCCATCGGACACAACCTGGTGTACAACCGCTACGCCAACGTGTACTGGAGCTTGCCTTCTTCCCGGATGGCCACCACGAACGCCTATGCCTGGGACGGGACCCTCCGCAGCCCGGCAGGCCCCGAAGCTTCTGAAAGAACCGGTCTGGCTTCCAGCCCGCGCATCGTGGCCCGGAACAACGCAAAAACCTCCAAGGCAACCACGGCTTCCGGCAACTACCGCAACGAAAACCTCGACCTCATCGAGACCAAGACCTTTGAACGCCGCTCCATGTTCTCCGCCTTCCTTGATGGAAACCGCCTGTACGCTGTGGACAACGGCAACCGCTGCATCAACGTGTACGACTACGAAAGCATGGAATTGCTGGAATCCTATCCAGTATCCGAAGTTTCGAGCCTTCTCAACATCGCCAAAATCGGAAATTACATCTATGCAGCCTGCGACCAGAACGACATCTTGATACTGGACCCGCAAAATATGAGCGTGTCCAACCGTATCCGGACCGAAGAAACTGTGGTTTACCTCTGCTACGTCCCGGAATTGAACGAAGGCCAAGGAGGCTTGATTTACGGGGATTGGGAAACCATCCATTTCTGCAACATGCGGGGCCAGGAAGTCGATCCCGGCGTGGATATCGACATCACGGGTTTGATAATTTCGGGTATGGCATACCATGATGGCATGCTCTATATCCTGAGCCAGACAGGAGAAAGCTTGGACGAGCTCTATACGGTGGACTTCTCGACCGGGGAATTCATCGGCAAGAAAGTCCTTTCCGATGACAGCCGCCTCTCCTCGATAGAAACCCGCTACGGTTTCTGTGCCGGTGGTATGACCCTCAGCGTATTGGAAGACAGCACCATTGCTTTGAGCGCCGTGCTGCAATTCACTGCCACGAGGTCTCATTTGGCCCTCTTCGAAGTGGAAAGCGCCCCCGGTTTAATAGGCTACAACCTTTACCGCAACGATGTCAAAATCAACCCTGAAGGCACCTATGTACAAGGTCTTGGCTTTATAGACACCTTGGACGAAGCCGGAGATTACACCTATACCGTGGAACCTGTCCACACAGACGGCTGCACCGGTGCAATCCTGGAAGGCGTGGAGACCACGGTGACCATCGCTCCCATCGGGGAATGCCCGGGGCCGCAAGACCTTACTGCTTACGAAAGCAACCGTGCGGTAGCTATGGAATGGGGCTATACCTCGGCAACCAGCCCGGCCTTGGTCGGCTTCAACCTTTACCGCAACGGGGAACGCATTGCTGAAGAGCTGCTGGATTTGCATTACACGGATTTCAACCGGGCCATCGGGGATTACACCTACGTGGTAGAAGCCTTCCACGACAATTCCTGCGTTTCTTCCGACACCGTGAAACTTTCCGTGACGCACGAAGGCCAGAAGATGGCGCCTTCCCATATCGTCCTTTCTTCCTATCCGCAAGGGGAAAGCTTCGCGGTGGATGCCCGATGGGAACTTCCCTATTTTGAACAACCCTTAGGCATCGGCTTCTGCAACGATGCGTACAGTGGAACCGCCCTGGCCGACGGGCAAACCATGTACGCGGCCATCGGCTGGGATTCGACCCGCTTGAACGAGTACCGCGACCTCTACCTTGTCGGCATCGAATTCTTCATCGGCAACGATGTGGAAGAACTGAGCGGCATTGTTTACCTCAACGATACTTTCTGCATGGAAGTCCCCATGCGGGACCGCATCCGTGAAGCGGAATGGAACACCTTGATGTTCGACCAATACATCCCGATGGACCAACCCATGGAAGTGGTAACGGGCTACAAAGTCCGCTATTCGGAAGCTGCCACCGCCGTGGCTGCTTACGACCGTGGACCCGCCGTGCGCGGCTTCGGCGACCTGATGTCGGCCGACGGCCAGCAATGGACCATCCTGAGCGGCAACGGAATCGATGCCAACTGGTGCATCAACGGCCTGGTAGTCAAGAAACGGGATTTGGAAGAAGCGGCCAAGACGGCCATAGCGACCGGAATTACCCCGAAAGTGAAAGCAATGTCGCTCTCTTCCCTGGGCTTGAAGGAACCGGCCCGCTTGGAAAACACCAAGGCGACCAGCGAAAGCCTCAAGCTCCGCGGTTTCAACATCTATCGTGACGGCGTGAAGTTGAACGACAACATCCTGACCGGCTACACCTATACGGACACCCCGGTGGCCGTAGGCGGTTACGACTACACGATTTCAGCCGTTTATGACGACGGGGAGCAGGAAAGCGACCCGTTCTATATCGAAGTGGGTGGTTCCGCCAACGAAGGAGAAACGCAAGCGGCCCATCTCCGCGTCTACCCGAACCCGGCTTCGGAACGCCTTTTCGTGGACGGGGAATATGCTTCCGCCGAATTGCTCTCCCTCTCCGGGAAAATCCTACGGAACTTCCCCGTGCCTTCGTCCGAACTGAGCTTGGAAGGGCTTGAAAGCGGGGTTTACTTCCTGCGGTTCGTCCTGCCTGACGGTGCAACCTGCACGCAGAAAATAATCATCCAGTAAACCCGAATCGCTCATCAGGCTCGCCGAAGCCGTTTCCGGTTTCTAAGATGAGGCTTTTTCGGATACCTTGCATCTTCTGTCCGCGACGAGGGTGACACAAAAGATTTCCTCAAAAGAGTCCGCGTTAGAATGTGTCCTATCGAGGATTCTTTGTCGAAAAGTCATCTTTTGAGTCACCCTCGCCGCATAGCTCAAGCAGGTCTCCCCAAAGTCTGATGACCGATTTGGTTTAAAAAGCATGTAATCAATCCACGATCTCGAACCGGACCAGAACGGAATATGTATTTTTGATGGAACGGAAACCATCAAAAGCCGCAGCGTCTGAAAACATCACATTGCTGCGCTTGGCCATACCGTAGCTATCGGAACCGGGATTCTCCACAATACGGAGCACCGGGCCGAGCCTCTTGCCCAGAGCTGCCACCATATAAGCGGCCTTTCGTTCAGCCGCTTTCAAAGCCTCAATCTTGCCTCGCTGATGATAACCGGCCATGCTGTCGTTCTCCATCTCTCCGATATACATTGTGTTGACACCCTTAGCGTCAACATGCCTGATGATTCCGTCAATCTGGCCAAAGCTGTGCAAAGTGATATCGAAACGCTTGGAAACAAGGAATTCACGCCCTTCCTGACGCCAATAATCGCCTACTTCCTGCGTCTGGATATCACTGTCGCTGATACCAGCCGACAGCAGGGATTTCCGGAGATCCTTCTCAATCCGCTTCAAGGGAACCTTTGTCCGGTATTCCTCCGGCTTGGAATGCCCGTCGAACTCCTCCGCAAAATATTCCCGGATCTCGATGATATAATGAATCCTGTCAGGCACAATCTCCATCTCGGCCGTCCCCGTCACCTCGATGTAACGATCTTCAACCTGCGCCCGCAACGAGCCAAAGGCCGATACCCAGAACCACAAAAAAGACAAAATAAAGAACCTCGCACCGCATTGCCCGACACAGCGAAACAAATCAGCTTTCATAGTATCCCGTATTTTAAACCCCAATCGTTAGACACGCCGCGTCCGTTTCTGATTGGGAAAATGAGGCTTTCGGGCATCTTGCCCGCTTCTGTCCGCATCCTGCTTCCCGCTACGCCTCGACGTGGCCCGCTACGCCTTCGGCTAGGCCAGAAGCATGCTGCATGACACAAGCGGGCAATCTCCCCAATGTCTAAACCGATTTGGGTTAAAAAGAAGCTGCAAACATAAGCAAAAGCCGGCCACAACGCAAAACAACCCGGCGCGAACCCACACGAACCCACGCACGCGACCTGCATCGACACCCCTACATCTCCCGTGTCTCCAATGCCCAGCGAAGCATATCAAAAAAAGAGGGTGCATCGCAAGATACACCCTCCAAAAACTAAAACATTAAAAACAGATGCCGATACAAGATGGAAATCTCCCTGCTGCATCCGGGGGGAAAAGACCCTCCGCTCCGTGCAACAAGGGCAGAGAACCATATAATCCCCGTCCTAGCTTTCGGCCGGAATAACCGAAACGTAAGGACGGCCGGTCAGACGGTTGCGCTTGAACGTCACAACACCGTCAACCAAGGCAAAGAGCGTATGGTCTTTGCCCAAACCTACATTCTTCCCCGGATGGTACTTTGTACCCCGTTGACGTACAATGATATTGCCCGCAGTAGCCACTTGGCCACCGAAAAGTTTCACACCCAAGCGTTTGCTTTCTGACTCACGGCCGTTATCGGAACTACCGACGCCTTTCTTATGTGCCATTGTTCTATTCCTTTAAAAATTATTACTCCGTTAGTGGCGATGCCCGCCTCCCCAGCGGAAAACCGCTGCAAGATCAGGCGATCTTTTCAATCTGAATCTGGGTCAACGAAGCCCGGAAACCCGTGCGCTTCTGATAGCCTTTCCTTCTCTTCTTCTTGAAAATGATTACCTTGTCGCCTTTCACATGACCAAGGACTTTCGCAGTCACCTTGGAACCTTCCAAAGTAGGCATGCCTACTTCCACTTGACCATCGTTGTCCTTCAACAAAACCTTGTCGAACTCAACGCTGTCTCCTTCGTTAGCGGCCAACCGGTTCACGACAACTTTCTGGTTCTCCTCAACCTTGAGCTGCTGACCGGCTATATCAACAATAGCGTACATATCTTTAAGTATTTCTCAAACAGGGGCGCAAAGATAGGCAAGTTTTTTGAATTGTCCTAAAATTCCCACCCCTATTTTCCTATAAAACAAACAACAAAATAAAAATCAATAAATTAAGTTATCAACGCCTGTTCACAGTATGTTGACAACTTGCCATCTTCAACCCGAATCGGTCACTAACCTTCGGGTCCAAGCGATACCCGTCCACGAAAGGAATACGTCCGGACATGCCTGTCCTGGCCGCCGCGAGGTAACGGGGCACGCGGACAGAATACCGCCAAGAGTCCCCGCCTCCGCAAGTTCCGGCTACTGTTCCTTCCGGCCTGCCGCCGTCGTGTCCTCGCCCCGAGGCACCACCGGGAAATCCACACGGCCGATCACCCTTCGTTCACGGTTCATCCAACCCTCGAACTGTTCCACAATCTGCCGGCCCAGATCCAGACGCGCGCTATCCACGGCGCGGACGGCCGCCGGCGTGAAAGAATCCTTGTACAAAGCCTTGCCCAAGCCAATCTTCAGCTTGTCCAGGTTGCCCCGCACATTCACGCCCAAACGGAAAGGTATCGGCGACTTCAGAACAGAAATATGGTAATCGAAATTCATCGCCAAGTCCTGATGCCCGCCGACGGCGACTCTGTAACGGTCTATCTCGATCATAAAGGGATAAACGGTCACTTCCCCGTCCTGTACCGTCACGACAGCCGAAATGCTGTCAATCATGTTCCGATCCTTGTTCTTGAACATCAAGAGCTTGGAAATCTCAGCGAAAGTCTCCCCGTCCAGCAGGACCAGCTGCTCGCCATGCAAACGCAAAGCAGCCGTCAACGAAGGCAGGATGATAGTCATGGAGGAATCCAGCGCGGACGAGATCTCGGTCTCCACGTCCACCGTCCCTTGGAATGAACGCAGCATCGGCAAGGTGGAGTCCAAAGACGGAATGAACTCTATCAGTTTTTCTATTTGTATGTTTTTGATATCCAAATCAAAACCAGCATCTGCCTGCTTGGGCGAGGGCGTTGCGTAGACCATGCTCAGCTTCATCGAAGCACCCATCGCCTCCAAATCCAGCTCCCGCAGATTCACCGCCCTGTTGCGCAGAACGGCATCTCCCTTGATATTCTCGAACACCATCTTGTCGTAAATCACTTTCTTGGCATCAAGCTTCAGCTTCAAGTCCAATTTGTCCGGAACCAGGAACAAAGCAATGTCCTCGGCCAGCGTGTCCTGCACCGAAGCAGTCTCCACGGCATCGTCCAAGGCATCCTGCGCCGCTTCCTCCGCCGCAGTCATCTCGTTCAGGTTCTGCAAGGAAGTATCCATCGGCTTGGAAATCGAGTTAATCAGCTGGTTGCAGTCCAGCATCTTCGACTTCAGCGTAATATCCGCCTCCAGAGTCTCGCCCATGTAAAAGACCTTGAACAGCTTCTTGAACGACCCCTTGATAGTGAGCTGGGACCGCCCCATCCGGAGATTGGCTCGCTTTATATTGACATTGCCCCCGTCCACCTTGGCCTTCAGGCGGTTGAACCTCAACGGCTGTGCGAAATCGGGCACAATGAATACCGCCCGGCGGAAATCCACATCGGCCTTCGGGTACCAGATGGAATCCTTCAGATGTGTCAGATCCACATGCACAGTCCCTTTGCGCAGCTTGGCTTCAGCCTGTCCCGAACGGGCATAAATGGTATCGGTTTCAAAATCGAACAAAGCGTAAGCTCTCTTAGGGTTCTTGGGATGCGGCTTCAACGTAGCCTTGGCTTCAGTATGCGTATTGAAGAAGAACAATGTATCGGCCAGCCTGGCAAACACTTTCTTGAACTTGATGTCCGCCGTCAGAAAGGCGATATGCCCCGAATCCTTCGGCGGCACCGTCAACGCCCTGACCCGCAACGTATCCATATAGGCCTTGATATGTTTCCCATTCCACAACAACCTATGGATCGTAAAATTAGCACCCAGATAACGGTCCCCTTGGAACTTGAAGGCCGCATCAGCCTTGGAATAGAAGTCCTTGGCCGTATCGTTCAGGTAAATCCTGTCCAGATCCAGGTTCCCTTTCATCTGAATCTTGCCATAATCCTCGTTCCGGATATCCTTCACTTTGAAACGTCCCTTCAAATCGGCATCCAAGACCCCGCCCATCGCCACGCCCGGCTGCAAAGGGAAAATCTTATGCAACACCGACAAATCCACATTCGTGTTCGTGGACAGGCTCACCACAGGCTCGGTCAGCAAATGTTCCACCTTGCACGAAGCCAGCACATCCACATCCATAGCCTTGAGCCGGAAAATCTTCAAATCGGCATAGGAGTCCTTGCGCTTGCTCATATCCACGAAGGCATCGAAATCGGCCGTCAGCGTGTCAATCCCGTACGGCATCCCCGCATAATGAGCCGAACCGTTCTTGATTCGTATTTTCAACGAAGCCTCCGGCATCTTTCCCTTTCCGTAAAGCCCGGTCAGCCTGCCGCCAAGCGAAACCTCTCCCTCAGCGTCCACATCGCTCTTAGCCAGTATGGAAGGCGGAATCATCGAAAGCACGTCCTTGAGCGAAGGCGTCCGCAGACCGAAGCCCAGATCCATCACGATGCCGCGCTGCACAGTATCCACGCGGAAACTGCCCCGGGCAGCGAAACCTATATCGTTCACTTTCACCACCGCCTTGTTCAAATGGCACACCAAAGAGTCCCTGTTGACATCCAGATTGGTCTTGATTCCTAAAGAGACCCTGTTCACCAGCAGCTCGTCATCCTGCCAGAAAAGCACATTGTCGTTGCTGAAATCCAGCCTCAGACGCGATACCGGTTCAGAAAGGCTGAGACGAGCCCGCAGATTGGCACCTTCCACCCGGCCGTAAACCCGGTTAGACCGGTCATCGAAATAGACATAGGCATCATTCAGAATCAAGGAACGGACATGAATGCCGCGAATCACAGGAGAGGTTACCGTATCCTCCGCCGCCGTGGCGGAAAGCCGCGCCGCCGAGTCGGATACCGCGGCCGCCGACTGCATGGAATCCGATGTTCCCGCATCGCCACCATTGAAAATATCGAAATTCGAAACCCCGTCCTTGCCCGTGAAAAGGTACAATCGGGCACTGTCTATCGTGATATTGCGCACCACGACCCTCTTCCGCGCCAGATACGCCCCGAGGTTCGCCTTGATCCGGCAGTCCTCGAAACTGATCAAGGTATCTGTCTTCTCGAAACAGGAATCCCTGAGCGCGTGCGAAACCACCAAGCCGTCCTTCACATCCAAGGCTACCCGGGGATACGTGGAAAAGAAAGTCAGCTCCACGCTACCTATCCTCACCTCGGCATCCAGATAGTCATTGGCAATCCGCTCTACCACCGGAGTCACCTTCTCCGGCGTGAAAATGAAATTTATCAGGAAAGCAACGACACCGCTCAAAAAAAGGAGCAACAAAAAGAACGTCGCCAGGCATCTCTTGGCAATCCGCCAGGCTTTCTTCCTTTTTCCTCTACAAGCCTTCTGCCGGCCCGGAATCTCCGGCGCAGCAGCCTCCTTGCCCGAAAGACCGGCTCCCGGGGTTTGTCCATTCGTATCCAGATCCTGCATGATGAAAATGTTTGCAGACCCTGCATGCCGCGCTTCCACTCGCACAGCGCGGCATGCAGGACTATCCTTTCAGAAGAGCAAAATTAGCGGATCAGCCCCAACCTGCCAAATCCCGCCCGCCTCCGGCAGGGCGACCGCATCAAAATGCAACAGATCGACCCAGATTGGTCTTGTCTTAGACACGCCGGGACTGTTTCCGATGGGGAAAATAAGGCTTCCGGGCATCTTGCCCTGCGTCTCTGAAGAGTCCCGGGAGACGTGCAAAGATCTTCTACAGCTGCTTCCTCATACGGGCGATAGGAATCCCCAATCCTTCCCTGTACTTGGCCACCGTCCGCCTGGCCACGACAAAACCCTGCTTGCGCAATGCCGACTCCAGCTCGTCGTCGGTCAGAGGCGAACGTTTGTCCTCACCCTCCACCAATTGCTGCAACGCCGCTTTCACCCGGGAAGTGGAAATTTCCTCTCCGCCTTCGTTTTCCATCGATTGAGAAAAGAATTCCTTGACCAAGAATGTGCCGAAATGCGTCTGGACATACTTGTTATTGACAACCCGCGAAACCGTGGAAATATCCATGCCCACTTTTTCCGCGATATCCTTCAGCCGCATGGGGCGCAGTTTCGAGATATCCCCTTCCAAGAAATAATCGTGCTGGTAGTCTACCACTGCCTGCATGATACGCAGCATGGTGTTTTTCCGCTGCCGGATCATTTCCATGAACCAGCGAGCCGAATCGATTTTCTGCATCACGAACTGCGCCGCTTCCCGCGTTTTGCGGTTCTTGGCGCTTTCCTGCGCGGAGCCTGCAAGACTGCTCTGCTGGGAGCCATAATCTTCCAGCATCTGCTCGTAGGCCGGACTCACTTTCAAATCAGGGTCGTTCTTGGCATTCAAAGACAAAACCAACTGCCCGTCCTCGTTGGCCAGATAGAAATCCGGTATCAAAGTGGGGGCGTCTGGCGATGCCGACTCCGCGCCGCTTTGCCCAGGCTTGGGATTCAAAGTCCGGATCAAATCCGTAGCTTCCTTCAAGTCCGCCTCGCTCATCCTGAGCCTGTCGGCAATCCGCCCATACTGCCGCCGGGCAAACTCCTCGAAATACTTATCCAATATCTTGTAGGCCAAACGCAGGACTGCCAGCTGCCCATCGTCAGCCTGACGCTCCCGGATATCGGACATCCTGTTCCGGACCTGTATCATCAGGCACTCCCGCAAATCCTTGCCGCCAATGCCCCAAGGCTCCATGCCTTGAACCATCTTCAGAACCTCTTCCACCTGTTCGGGAGCAACCATCAGATTCTGGGTGAAAGCCATATCGTTGACCATAGCATCGACCGAACGTTGCAGGTAGCCGTCTTCATCCAGATTACCGATAATCACCTCTCCTATTTGCCGTTGTTCCGGTGTCAAGGGAAGCATCCCCAATTCATTGCGCAACTGTTCCTGAAAACCTTGCCTGAAACGTACCGGACTCTCGTATTCATCATCCGGATCACGGTAATTGCCAGCCTTGAGCTTGTAGGCGTAATCGTCCTTGTCCCGGTCTATGTAATTATTGACATCGTACTCTTCCTGCCCGTCATCCGGACTGCCGGAGCCAGCCTCCGGAGCCGAATCGAGCCTGGCATCCGACGCACTGTCGTCATCATTGGAGTGCACTTCGTCCGGGCCGTCCTTCAACTGGCTGATAGGCACCTCGTCCTGCGGCTTGCCCCCGTTCCCTTCTTCCAATGCCGGATTGCTCTGCAACTCATCCTTGATCCGTTGCTCCAGATCCACCGTGGTCACTTGCATGAGCTTCAATAGCTGCACCTGCTGAGGCGAAAGCCTCTGCATCATCTTCTGCGAAAGGTTCTGCTTTAAATTCAATGCCATATCCGATGTTTTTACCCGATTCCCTTCCTGCAGGGAAAGCGGTCCGGCCTTACCCAGGACTTGCCTCCATCCCGTCAAGAGAGCTTCCCGAAGGATTCCGGGAGTCCCGCGAAGTTACAAAAAAGCCGGTCATGCCGACCCCTGCGCTGGCCGGACTTTCATGGCGATCACGCCATAGATACCCCAAGGATAGACATAACCGTACACTCCGTTCCAAAATATGTCTGTCATGCAAACCAGCAGCAGGCCAAGCCCCCAGACCCACCACAAGACATTCCTGCCACGGCACAGATAGATGGACGACCTGCAAAGGAACCACAAAAAAAGTAACAGCCCAGCCAAGCCATGCGACACCCAGATCGCCAAGAACTGGTTATGAGGATGCTTGTAACTCAGAGGATAATCCGGATACAGTTGCCGGAACCTTTCCGAGAAGACCTTCCGGCTATCGGTACCTATGCCTATCCACGGAGATTCCTTGATCAGACTGAAGGCTGTCTTCCAGCAATACAGGCGCGGCAAAGCAGACCTGTCGTCAAATACAGCCTCTCCGTCCGCTTCCTTCCTGACCAAAGTCCGCAAGGACTCCGCCGATTTCCTGACACGGTTCGTCACACCTTTCCCCATCACCATCAACGCGCAACCGCCTATCGCCAAAGAAACGAGCAGCAAGCCTGCCGCTTTCCGGTATTGCTTGTGCACCAGCGTCTGCACGCACAGGATCAAGAATGTGCAGCCAAACAAAACCTGCCCTGTCTTGGAATTGGATGTCAACAACGCCAAAGCAAAAACCGCCAGTGCGAACCATCCGGCCAAACGTCTCCCGGACGAACGGAAAAAGGCATCGCCCCTGATCCAGGCCATCCCCGTCAAGGCAAAGGCGAAATTCAGCAACAAAGCCTCGTAGGTCGTATGCATCAATTCCTTGCCTGCCATATAAGGCCCTTGGTAGGACAAAAACTGATTCAAAGCAACCCGCCAGCCTCGCTGATGATACCTATCCAGGTCCGGATTGGAGAAAAAGACATCCGCCATGATGCCGGCCTTCACAAAGCACTCCATCAGGCAGCCTGCCACAAAGCAGAACGCGAACCACCGCAAACGCCTGTCCGTGAAAAAAGACGGCTTCATGCCCATGAAGATCACCGGGTACAAGAGAATCGAAAGATTGCGCCCGCAAGTACGCCAGGCATCAGCCTTGTCGCCCGAATACAGCACGCCCAGCAAAAACAAGAGGTACAGCAAAAGAAGCGGCAGAAACGGCCTTGCGTCCCGCCAAGCCATCCTCCGTCCGCCAGGCAGGCAGGCCGCATAGGCCACCGCTATCCCCGTGCAGACTCCCAGCAAATAGGAATACACATGCCACGGCAACCAGAAGAACGCCGCCAGCAAGCTGGCAGCAATCATCTGCAAGGAAGCGAACAGTCCTCTGAAAAAGCGGGTACAAGCCATCCCGCCTGCCCCGGGAAATGCATCCTGGGCCAAAATCCTTTCCAGTAATACAGAACGCAGCTTCATCTTGAATGGGATTCAAAAACGGGCAGGCGGCGAGCAGGGGAAAGCAAACGCGGATTCCGTTCCCGGTTCTCCACCCAAAAGCAAATCTCGGCCAGCATGGCCAAGAATACAGGAACCGTAAGGAAACTCAAAAGCTTCAAGTAAAACTCGAACCAGCCCATGAACAAGAAACCGCAAATCCATGCCACCCAGACCAAAGCGAAGAGGCTGGCCCGCTGCCTTGCCACGAAAAACAGGACATGCAACAGGAGAGAAAACAGGAAGACAAAAAGAGCCGCCTGCCAAGGCCCGAGAAAGACATACAAAGAACCCATGAACGTCCGGACATTGGTCCCTGCATCCTCGGAAGTGGTCGTGAGGAAATGTTCATTGACCTGATCGGCCAGAGGCTTCCCGGCCAGCACGTTGGCTATATTGACGACCGAGGTGTAAATCTTGTCCGGATCCCGTTCTTCCACTATTCCCTTGGCCATGTCCTCGCTGAAACCGTACACTCCGGCCACCAGGTAAGTGACGAAATGCTTCTGGATATACCGGGCTGTGGCAAGCGCGTACTCGGATCGCGTCATATTGTATTGCGCGGTGACCCTGTCCGCCCTGACAATGAACATCGAAACCCAGTATGAAGCAAAAAAGAACACAAAGCCGAACACGGCCACTCCAAGAAGGACTTTCAGCCTCAAATGCATCCTCCGCATCAGCAACCTCAGAATCAATGCACTGACAATAGGAATAAGCATCCAGCTTTTGACCAAGCATAAAAACGCCACGGCCAGAAAGCCTGCTATGTAAAACGCATAAGACTTGTGATGCCTGTCTATCAAGAACATCCAGATAATGCCCAATATCATCATCACCGTGGACAGATGCCCGAAAATGCCGTTCCCTGAAAACTTCTTCCCGAAAGCATCGCTCCCGATAGGAGCATGGAATGTCAGCACCAGGAAAGCTGTCCGGAAAAGGAACAAGACCAACACGATCTTCGTCAGCGTCCCCAAGACCCTCCTGCAGGTCTGGGAAACTTCCACCTGCGGCAGCTCTTTCCCTTGGGTCGCCGCCGAAAACAAAATGCCAAGGAAGAAACTAGGCACGAAGAATACCGCGATGCCAGCCACCCATACCCAGACACTGGGACAATAGAATGGCACGAAACCCATCTTCCCGTCTATGGCCATGCAGAAAGCCAGGACTACGGCATAAGGAACCATCAGGCAATTCAAGGGAGTATAGGGAGTCCGCCACAACTTCTTTTCTATCAAAGCAAGAAGCATGACCTCCACGTACAGTGCTATGACCGGGATGAACTCCATATCCGATATCTCCTAATTCATTGAGCGGGAAAAGGTACTGACTCTTTTCACAAGGAACCTGTCTGCCAGCCCCGAGACCAATATCCAGAAAGGGACTTCCCAAGTGGTGAGCAGCTGCGTGTAAAGATTGAACCACCCCATGCACAAAATCACTGCAACCCATGCATAAATGCACAAGGGGACGACCCCGCCGTAACGTTTCCACAACCAGAACATCCCGTAGCAAACCAATCCGAACAAAAACGACAACCATGCCAAGCCTTCCCTGCCCATGTACACGAAAATAGTCCCGAAGAATGTCCGGACGTTGGTGTAATTCAATCCTGTATGCAGGAAATCCTGGCTATATCCGGTCACGACCTCCTGCCCGGACAGGATATGCCAGATATTATAAAAAGGTGCCAGCACATAATGCGGGTCCGGCGTTTCCAAGACCCCTTGCTGCATGTCCAGGCTCAGGCCCAGTGTCCCGGAAGTGACGTAATGGACGAACAAACCGAAAATTTCCCCGACCTGGCCCCCGAAAGTAGTGTCCGAAAACATGGAATCCCCTGCCAGGTAAATGACAATGTAGCTCAAGAAGAATACCGCCGTACCGCCAATCAAGGCCCATATCAGATACCTCCATCTGAATTTCCTTCCGGAAACGAGACGGCCTATCAATCCTGCGGCTATAGGCAGGATTATCCAGCTCTTGACCTGATGGACCAAAGCCAGCAGCAGCAGCAACAGGAACGATATCCATAACCAGCGGTTCTGATCCGACTGCATCCATTGGGTATCCTTCAAGGGGTTCTCGAAAAACACCACGCAAAACAGCATCAAAGCCATGGCTATCACGGAAAGATGCCCCCACAACCCGTAACTGGCAAACATAGCCCCGAAGCATTCCGTCCCCACGGGGCAACGCAAGTCCTCATCGCAAAGCAGGACAACCAGACGTGCAGCCAGTATCACGAAAATCAGGCATGCGATCCACACCTTCCAGCGCAGCGTCGACTGGACCTCGGCAAACAAGGCTTTTCCTTGCAGGCGGCCGGGATAAGGCTTCAGCTTTCTGGAAATCAGATAGAAAGCAAGGCTCGCCAGCAGGAAAAGGGGAAGGCCTGCAATCCACGGCAGAAGGCTGGGATAGTAGAAAGGCACCAGGCCGAACCGGCCGGCCACCAATATAGTGAACAGGACGACAGCCAGGTAAGGTACCGACAGGAAAAAATATGGAGTATAAAGCCCACCCCACAGCTTCCTGTCAAGCCAGCAGCCGCCGACCACCTCGAAAACAATCATGAAAACAAGCCAAAATCCATGCATCTCCACGCTTCTTTAATACAAGGCCATCCTTCAGCAACCCTCAGGCAGTGCAAACAATCAGTGTCCCTGGCTGCCCCCTTCAACATAAGGCCTCAATACCGGCCAGACAGCCTCTGCAGTGTACTGCCTGCTTTCCTGATAGGCCTTTTTCCGCATCGAAAGCAACAAATCCCGATCAGTCCGAAGCTTTCGGATACAGTCGGCATAGGCATCGGTCTCTCCCGGTCCCAAAGGTATCAAAAAACCTGTTTCCCCATCTTTCACATATTCGATGTTATGCTTCCACAGGGATACCGCCACCGGTATCCCGGCCAGACCGGCCTCCACGATAGCTCCCGGGAAACCTTCGCCGGGATAAAACGTAGGCAGCAGCAGCAAATCGTAACCCGCCAATGTCTCCACCACTTTCCCCGGCTCCAGGCTTCCTTTGAAAACGGCGTGGGGGCAACGTCCCAGCAGTTCCTGGAACCGTTCCTCGTAATCCGCCTCCACTTGCCCGTAAAAATCCACGGTGACTTCCCCGGAGCCGGCGGCATTCAGGCGGTCGACCACCTCGAATACCGTCTCCACGCCCTTTTCTTTGAAAATTCTGGACATGAACACCAGGCGGAAACCATCTTTTTCTTTGACAATCAACCTCTCATCACTAACCTGGACGTTTCCGGGCCTTGCATCGCCTTGCAAGAAATCCGGTTTGAAACGGCATATCCGGAAATTAGGGAGCCAAACCACGTTCGACATCTTGAAATCAGTCCGCAAGGCCTGTATCACATCCTTGTTTTCCGGGAAGATGGCCCTTATCCGGGACAATCCCGGCACCAATCCCGGATGGTCTTTCAAAAAGGCATCCAGCCAGCCTCCGATCACTATGTACAGTATATCGAAACCCACCATGCCTGACATACGGTACAGAACGGGGAAGAATTTCTCCAGATTGTTCTGGGCGGGAAGGTAAACCACAGTCTTGCAGGACAGCAATTTCCAGAAAAGGCCCAGAATCCTCCAGCGGCCTTTCTTCAAGATTTCCGTGTCGAAGGAATCTATCCCGTAGCCAGCCGGCGCCAGTTCTTCCTGCAACATGGCATACGTAGAACGTGTCTTCACCGTCTGGCCGTCCAGCTTGCCACTCTCCCGGCCGAAATATCCCAGAACCAGAATCTTCTTCCTTGCCATAGTCCTTACCGAATGCTGAACGGCAAATGTACGGCTTTTATGCCAATTTCATGCCTGCCGGCAGGCTGACGGCCCGAGAACGGGTTCGATGTGCCTGATACACCGGATTCATGAGACGCCCGCTTTGAAGGACAATCCTTGCACTCAGCCATGTGCTGTCATCAGGAATCAGGTACGCAATGTACAAGATTCCTGTCTCGATTATCGTTGCGTCGAGTAGCATTCCAATAATCTTCCAGCAGTCACACAATACGTTACGCATCTCCTGAGATACCCGGGTGTCCGCAGCATGCTTCTGGCCTAGCCGAAGGCGTAGCGGGCTACGTCGAGGCGTAGCGGGAAACAGGATGCGGACAGAAGCGGGCAAGATGCCCGGAAGCCTCATTTCCCCAATCAGAAACGGACTCGGCGTGCCTAATGACCGATTTGGGTTTAATCCTGTTGCAAACGACCGCTTTCCACCGGACGCTTTCCACCTACATCAGGGACATGCCGTTTCCCAGGCCCCACGCCGTAAAAGAACGAAGTTTTGTCCAATAAGCCTGTTGACGTATCTTTGCCTGCACGTCCCATACATGCCACATCCATGGAAAAACGGAAAAACGAAGAAACTTTCCTAAGCCGGCTCTACCGCAAACGCCATCAGGGCGCGGAACCGCCTTACTATTATTACTACTCTTTGGGAACCATTCTTGCCAAACCTGTCCGCAAATGGTTCTCGGCCATATTCATCCCATCCATCCCGTTCGCCAACCTCCGGATTGCACTCTACCGCTGGTGCGGCTACAAGATTGGCAAGAACGTCTTTATCGGGATGCGATGCTACTTGGACGATATGTGTGCCAACCTCATTGAAATCGAAGACAACGTGATTATTTCCTACGGTGTCTTCTTTGCCTGCCATGGACGCAATCAAGGCCACAATCCCATCCGCATCAAAAAAGGTGCCTATATCGGCATGAACAGTTCCTTGATCGCCCGCCAGGAAGAAGGCTTGGTCATCGGGGAGAATTCGGTAGTAGGCGCGTGCAGCATGGTGAACAAATCCGTTCCCGACAATGCCACTGTGGCAGGCACACCGGCAAAGGTCATCGCCACCGCCCAGGCATCGGACTCCAATGCCTCCAGCCGGAACGCACCCGCATCCTGACCTGGCAGATCAAGCAGGCCGGCAATCGGTTGCCATCCCGGCATCCAGCCCGCGGAAGGCGACCCCGCTCCCGCAAAAGCCCGACAGCCAAGGCTTCAGCGTTTTCAAGCTTGATTTACAGAACACGCTTGCAGAAAATCCTCCTTTGAGACACTTTCCATCCGCCCGGCATCCTTCCCTACCGCTTTCGCCATCGTGCAGGCATCGGCCCATGAAGCTCCAATCCGATGGAAAACCATAGCCACATAAGGCAGGTACAGGCTTTTCCATACCGCGTATTTCATGCCCGGACGCCAATGCTGGCGGACATCGATAAAGCGGCAAAGATAAAAAATCCGCGCCCTGCCGATCCGCTTCAAGCCGCCTTGCGTCGAACCTTGGTTATGATAAATGACCGAATCCAGCACACAAGCCATCCTGCGGCCCTCGGCCTGCATCCGGAGCGAGAAATCGAAATCTTCTTCCCCGAAAAAGAAACGCTCGGTAAAGATATGAGGGGAACGCCCTTCCGGCATCGGTTTCCCCATCCAGGCATCCGGGTTCCCCAGCAGTTCCCGCCGGAAGAACAAAGCGCAACCGGTTACCAGATTGACCGGAATGAATCCCTTTTCCCTGATTCCCGAATAATCCTGCCTCAAGTAATAGTATTTGCGGAAGCCCCAGCGCATCCTGCCTCCGCAATTCCAAATCTGGCGAGAAGGCTTGCCGTAACGAATCTGGGGGGTCAGGGCTGCATATTCCGGATGCGAGGAAGCGAAACTTTCCAGGCGGGCCAGAAAATCAGGTTCCACTTCCGTATCGTTGTTCAGGAGCAGATAGTTATCTGGCGGGCCGCATGAAACCGGTTTTCCCGGAACCGGCTCGCTCAAAGCCGCGCCACCCGCAAAACACCTCTCTATCAATTCAATGCCAAGATTGTTCCCCTTGGCAAAACCGTAATTTTCCGACAGACGGTACAAAATACCCCTCGGACCGAACGAAGATCCAGACAGAGGTTCTCCTAAGGAACCGCCCTCCCTGATTTCCATAAAATCCTCGCCTCGGGACTCCAGCCAGAGTCTTATCTCTTCCACCGATCCGTCGGAAGAGCCGTTGTCCACCACCATCCACCAAAAAGGGCTCTGCCTCGCTTCAAACAAAGATGCCAGGCATTTTACCGTATCCTTGGCACCATTCCAGTTCAATATGATGATAGCTGTCATCGATTCTCCATTTTGACGGTTCGGATAAAGGACTGCCTGCCGCCTTGCGCTCGCAAGTTTCCCGTGGCACGCAAAAGAAAAACAATTCTTTCCCTCTGATCCGGCATTCCCTCCTGCCCGGCTTGCGAAAATAAGGAAAAAGCCGTTTGCCTGCAAACGCCGCCGGCCCTTGGCCATACCTTGAGTATTTCGAGAAGCTGTTTAAATTTATTTGTTCAGGCCATCGGGAGGGAATTTGGCGGGATGGCGCCGCGTTTTTCAAAGGAGGATAGCCCAGCTATCTGACCTGAAAAACGCAAACGATAGCGAAAGTCGAGCGGGGAGGGTGTATCAAAATAGGGATTTGAAATAAATCTCAGGCGGCGTGTCAGAGTGAGTAAGATGCAAGGCGCTGAGAGCGAGAACGAAGGAGCGTACTTAGGTACGTGACTGAGTTCGAGACTCGATAGCAACGAAGCAGATTGCTCATTATGACACACCGCCCTCCGAGACCAAGCCATCTTCGAGCTTCGCTCAACCAAGACCCGGAATAGCCCCCGACGGGCAAACAAAATCCTGAACCCGGTCCCTGAAAATCCAGCCTTTTCAGGATTGCAAGAAATTTTAAACAGCTTCTGAACCCAAATCGGTCAAGAGGACACCTGCAGACTGGCGGAAAACGATGCCGATTGTCAATCTGTTGCATCTGGACAAGGTTGCTCTGGCTTGGCTGCTATAGCAGCCTCTTCTTGCTCCGGCCCTTCCCGTAGAGGAAGAAACAGCAAAGCAGAAGCAGAAGAACTTCCGACAAAAGCATTCCCCAAGCTCCGGCCAGTATGCCCATGGATGGCGCGGACAGCAGCATCCAGAGCACATTGCCGACACCCACAACCAACACGCTGTAGAAGAACGCTTTTTCCATATCCATGTTGACCATGCCGACGATGCCTAACAGATAATTCAAGCTGCCAAAGAAAAGCACCGGACTCATGACTACCAGCAACTCCTTGGCTTCCATGAATTCCGGACCGCACAGCAGGCGGACCAGCCAATCAGCGCAGGCAACCACGGCAATCGAGACCAGCGCGAAAAGGGGAATCGTGTACTTGACCACACGACCCAGCATCTTCAGGTTCTCTTCCGGCGTCTTCCCGACAAAGCTATGGCCTAAATGAGGGAACAAGGCCTGGGAAACCGGGGATATGACGGCACGGAACCCCGTGATGACCTTCTCGGCCGCTGTATACACTCCCAAAGCGGCATCGCCCACAAAAAAGTTAAGGATAAAGATATTGGCTCTCCTGTACAAAGTCATTCCCAAAGTAGACCCGAACACGGCGGCCCCTGCGCGGAACTGTTCCCCGACCTCGCTCCAGGCGGGCAGAGCCAAGCGTATCCCGAACTGGCGCTTAGCGATAATCAGGCTGGCAATCCCCCCGACAACATACCCCATGCCGTCCAGCAAAGGCAAATAGACATAATGCCCGGGTTCCCGCACAAAAACAAAAACAGAAACCAGGAAAACGGCTTTCCCCAACACATTGACCAAGGTCAGATACCTCATCTTCTCCATGCCTTGGAAAAACCAGACTGCCGTGAAAGTATTGCCCAGAACCAAGCTCATCCCGCTCAACAGCATCCAGCGTTGCGTGGCAGAACGCAAAAGCCAGACAGAAAGAATCATGAAAAAAGCCAGGCAGGCCAAGAAAAGCAGCAGACGGCAAGCCAAGGCGGCATTATAGACCCGGTTCACGTACGCCATGTCGTCCCTATGCTGGGCTATCTGCTTGACGGCAGAAAAATCGAAGCCATAATTGTTGACAATCAAAGCATACTGGACAAGGATATAAATGAAACCGTAAACCCCGTAATTAGCAGGTCCTACAACTCTCAGGATATAGGGCAAGGTCAGCAAGGGGAACAGCAGCACCACCCCGTTCAACAGAGAAAGGGAAAAGAAGCTCTCTACTACCGATTTGTGCTTGTCAATCAAACCCGGAATGCGCATACCCGTGTTTTTTGCCCGCCCCCGGATGGCTTCTGCCATGTTCCCGGGAACGGGCAAAGATAGCGAAAGGTGAGTGCAATGGCAACAAACTTGTTTGATTGACATTGCCGAACCTCATCTCGAACGGCATGCGACCCTGGGAACTATTGCTTAGATTCCCGGACATGGTCCGCAATGTCCTCATTCGGTATCGTCAGCTCCTTCACCCGGCCAGACTCCTTCCCCTCCATTACAAGCACAAGATTCGCACCGGCATCTGCCACATGGCGCAGTATATCGACTGGCAAAACATTCAACATCAAATCGACAAACGAATCCCTGGTCTGAGAATCCCCCCAAAGAAGTTCCATATTCCCCAGCATGTCTTCTTCAACTTCATACCTGTATCCAAAATTCTCACCGGACAAAAAGCAATCCACCATGATCATCCCGTCTCCCAGATCCATCGGCATCTCCAATCGAGCCTCCTCAGCCCATTGGCTCAGAAGTTCCCGGACATCCCGGCTACGGTCAAGGCCTGCCCCTGCCGGCTTCGAGTCCTCTTTGTTGCATGACTCCACGAGATCTTTGCGCATCGCATCGATTTGGTTCATCAGAGTGTAAAAAACCGAAGCAAGATAATCCGCATCCGTAAGATACAATTCAGCGCGGAGCGAATATGTATCCTCAAAACACAAGAGTTTGACGCCTTTGTAATAACTCAAATATCCCAAAAGACTTTCAATCCTTTCACGTGAAAAACCATCTCCATAAGTATAATTGCACTGCAATGAAACATACAGCGGAGACTCATCGACATCGCTGATAACAATCCAGTAAATCACTCCGGATTTTGTAAACTTGATGTCTCCATCCGAATCAATCTCCGGAGAAAAACCTTCTGTCTTCAAAAAAGAGAACATGGACGATTGCAATTCTTTTTGGTCAGGATTCAAATCCTTCGCATCAGAAGCCATCCCTAAAGCCAGAAAGCAAAAAAACACAAAAAACAATCTTTTCATTTCCCAATCCTCCTATTTTATCAGTTGCATTTGGAACAAACGCGGCACCCCGGCTTGCAGTTTATTGCAAACAAATACTTATCAATTCTTTACGCATCGAATTAAGCTGACGCATAATCTTATCGAACACAGAGGTGAATTGTTCCGGCTTGGTAAGATATTGTTCGGAACGCATCTCGAAAGTACGGTCAGCGCACAGCAGCTTCACGCCTTTGTAGAGATTCATTTCATTCATGGCTTTTACAACAACTTCCTTGGAAAACACCTCATCGTAAAGCATCACATTGGTCAAAATCACATAAAAAGGATCCTCGTCCGAATCGCTGATCATGACAAAATACTTGACTCCTTCTTTCTTGAAAGCTATATCGCCATCGGAATCGATCTCCGGAACAAAACCCTCGTTGCGCAAAAACGCTTCGATATTTCCGCGCAAAGCCAATTGCCTAGGCGTCAAATCCTTTGCCAACAGGCCGAATGAAAGCCCGCATAGCACACAAAACAAAATCAGTCGTTTCATAACACTCTATTTTTTTTACAATAAACACCCGACGAATTGCTATCATCAGCATTGTCCGAAGCGGTTCCTTACAAAACCCCTATCAATATAAAAATCATCATCAGAACCAAGGCCGCCAGAATCCATTTACGATTTTCCTTACCCGTATCTCCTTGAGGTTCATAATCATCCTGCTCAGGAAAAGATAAGTCTGCCGGCATCGGAGAGTCGGCATTGCATTCGAAATCAGCCCCGGCATCCAATACCAAACGGAATCCTAAGTCCGCAATCGTCCCAGCATATCCGGATTCACCAGACTCCGATGACCTGCGTTTAGCAAGCGGCACAACAAGCCTCGAAGAAACCTTGCAATCTTCAGGCACACTACCATTTCCCCCGCCACACAACACGACATGGCGATGCCATTTAGATTGCGGCTCTCCATCAGGCAGATGCCCTGCTCCGGCCGCTCCCTCGCCGTAATTCTGGCACCACTCCCACACATTTCCACTCATATCGCAAAGCCCTAATTCATTAGGACGTTTCAATCCCACAGGCCATGACTTGTTGTTCGAAAAGCCAAATGCCCCGTCATCCAAACTGTTTTCACAGAACCAACCCACTCTCGCAAGATCATTCCCTCCGCTATACTTGAACCCCTGGCTTTGCTGTCCGCCACGAGCCGCGAATTCCCATTCATCTTCGTTCGGCAATCGGAACCGCAAGCCGGTCAACGCATTCAGACGTTTTATAAAATCCTTGACATCGTAAAAGCTCACGTGCTCAACCGGACATCTTTCCCCGCCTTTCTTATTGCGGCTGGGATTTCCACCTCCCATCACCGCTTTCCATAGACCTTGGGTTACCGGATATTTGCCAATATAAAAAGCTGGCACATTGATTTCCTGTACAGGATGTTCTTTTTTTGCCATCTGCTTCCAAGACCGAGGCAAATCCCGCTGAAACGATCCACCTTCAACATACACCATCTCGAACCGCACGTCCCCTGCAATTATTTCCCGGTTTTCTTTTTTTAATTCTAAATCCATCATCATCAAATTTAAAAATCCACAAATCAATTATCTCAAATCAGTCATTAGACTTTGGGGAGATTGCCCGCTTCTGGTTCAGGAAAGGCAATCCTTCCGTCTGGCAAGACCTATCCAGGAACAAACAGCTTCAAATAATGCATATCACATCTGGCCGGACGGAAGCAAACGTGAAAACAGGCAAAAAGCATGAAATCAAAAGCTTCCGCAAAAAATCAACGCTCCAGCACCAACCGTAATGCAGGCGCGCTGTTCCTATACCCCGGATCACTGGGAATCCTGGCAGAAATTCGGCATTTTTCCGCACTGTCCCAATAGCTACCCCCCTTCAGAATCCTGTAGACATACTCCATCTCTATCGTGCTACCCGGATTTTCCAAATCATCAAAAATTACGACCTCTCGCCAGCACACATCGGAACACCATTCATACAGGTTGCCGCTCATATCATATATTCCCAATTCATTCGGCTGCTTTTGCCCGACCCTCATGGAATGATAACCGGGACTATTTCCATTATACCAAGCTACCGTATTTACATCATCGCTTCCACTATATTGGTATCCTTTGCTCTTTTTACCTCCTTTGGCTGCAAATTCCCATTCGGCCTCCGTGGGAACCCTGAACGCCTTTCCCGTAAGCGCATTCAATCTTGAAACAAAAAGTTCCACATCGTCCCATACCCAGAATTCCATAGGATAATCATCACCGATGGGGCCGATACGTATCTCAGGATCCTGCCCCACCACCGCTTTCCAAAGGCCTTGCGTCACTTCGCATCGCCCAATCCAAAAATCGCCCACTTTTGCCGAACGGAAAGGCAATTCCCTTTCGACCCCTCCTTTGCCATAGTCCACCGAAGCCCCCATCACAAAAGAACCTCCCTCTACATAAACCATGTCAAAACACACATTGCCAACACATATTCGATTATCTTCCTTGCGTCCGGTTCCAGCCTGGCGACGAGCAGCCTCCGCTTGGCGAGCAGCCTCCTCCTGGGCGGCCTGGCATTTGCTAATCCAAGAAGCCAAATCATTCGATAGCGGCCTATCCGGACAACTCTCGGCTATCTCAAAATAATCCTTGGCCAAAGCATATTTCCCCTCATTGTAAGCAGCTACTCCATCGGAATAAGCAACCGCATAACAACTCTGTCCAGATAAAGGCAACACGGAAACCAAAAGAACGAGAATAAAGAAAAAACGTCTCATGACTGCACATTAAAAAATTCTCAAAATCACAAACTTCCAAACAACCAACCCCATCACCGGCCTCATAAGAACGCGAATGCCGCACCGCAAGTACCGATAACCAGAGGAATACCTATACCCACGCTGAAGGTAGGTACAATCCGGCTTCCCGAAACCTGGCATCCGAAAGCGAAATCCCACAAGCTAAGCGCCGTCCCCCCCCGCCAAGCGAAACGCAGCCCCATGTCCCCGGCAAATTCCATGTCCATCATGGCCGGCCCTGCATAAACCTGCAAATCCAGAGCGCAACCATCCTTTGTCA
Source organism: uncultured Bacteroidales bacterium (assembly GCA_944320265.1). Lineage (GTDB taxonomy): Bacteria > Bacteroidota > Bacteroidia > Bacteroidales > P3 > Pullibacteroides. The sequence goes on from CALUGT010000017.1 coordinate 44,336, forward strand.
AGCGGAACAAGGGGGCCACCGAAGCAGACCATCCACCCTGGAAACCGATCAGGAAAGAAGTATAGAAACCCAAGTGTGTCTTTACCCAGGAATAGCTTCCACCCAGAAAAATCTCGCCATACTCCAAATCGTAGCCCCCCAGGACATCCAGGAAATGCCGCGAGAAATCCTCTTCCGCATCGGCCATCGCAAAAGCCACCGGGAACAAGCTGAGCCCGGCAGTCGGAATCGCCATTCCCTTGGAAAACTGGCATCCCAACGACAAACTCGCCCAAGAGAAGTCCCCCCCTTGGTTGGCATCTTCGAAATTCATCCGGAAGCCCGCTTCGCCCATAAGATGCCATTCGGATTTCTTGAAAATAGGATCCACGACCTCCGTGTTCCGGTCATACCGGACACCCGGCCCGGCATACAATTGGAAATCGACACTCTGCCATCCTCGCGTCAAACGCAAGACCGGCCCCATGCTCAACGAGACATCCTTGTGATCCAAACCATACATCGCCGAGGTGTAGAATCCCATATGCGCCCTTATGTACGCATAATTGAACCCCACGTAGTGCCGTGACACCAGATTGTCCGTGAAATCGAAACCGTAACCATACTTGGGTTCAAAAAAATGGAAAGCGCAATTTTCCCGCCGGCTGATCCACCGATCCTTCTTCAGCTGGAAATACAAATGCGACTTCTGGTTCGTGGCAATCCGGACCGAGCGAGAGGGAACATCCCTGTAACCGTCTTTCTCGGCATATACCGTGTACGAACCCGGAGGCAGGCCATAGAGCAAAGGCGTCTTCCCGACAAACTTATTGGAAAGGGAATTCCCGGAAACCGATATGTCGACATCCGGGACATTGGCCGAGACCGAAAGCGTGCCACGAGCCTCCTCCTGGGAAATATGGATTGGAACCTCGTCGTTCCTTGTCTTCACTTTCATGTAAATCTTCCTTTCCGAGCCGGAATTCCCGTTGCAGCGCAAGGTGAAAGAACCCGCCGTCTTCTCCACGACTTGGCAAAACGAGGGGACACCCCACAACGTCCACTCGCTGGCATCGGTAGAGACCTGGAATGTCTGTTCCCCTCCATTTACCGGGAAAGAAGCAAAGACAACGCCCTTCCCGTCCACGGTCAGGAAAGAAGACTCGCCAGGATGCCGGTAAAGGGAAAACGTCTTGACATGGAACACCCGGCCATTGTACCAGATTTCGTAACGGTATTCGCCGGGTTCAAAAGAACCTTCGGACCCGTCTCCCAGAAGATACATTTCAAACGTCTGCCCCTTTCCCGGATAAGCGTCTATGTAGTCGTTCTTCATCGAATACAGACGGTTCCCATCAGGCCCGTACAGCCTTGTATCGAAATAGACACGCTTATATCCGGGCAAGGCGCCGTCGTAATGCACCATCGGCTTCAAATACCGTATCTCGGATGCGTACAGATGAGAACCATAGTCACCTATGATTTCCCCGGAAGGATCCACATTGGCAAAAACCACATCCCTTACCTCGATATAGCCCTTGCGTTCCGCCTGCTGCCAAACATCCCCGCGCTCCATCCCGGCCTCCTCTCGACGGCGAGCCTCTTTTTCACGTTCCCGCCGGGCAGCCTCTTCCTGACGGCGTTGTTCTTCTTGCCGCCGCGCCTCTTCCTGGCGACGCTGCTCCTCTTCCTGACGGCGTTGTTCCTCTTGCTGCCGCGCCTCTTCCTGGCGGCGCTGCTCCTCTTGCTGCCGCTGCACCTCTTGCCCCTCGGCAGCCCTGCGAGAAGAAGCATCGATGGCCGAACGGCACCTGGCTATCCATTCATCCAAATCATTCTGAAACGGTTTGTCCGGACAAACCTTAGCCGCCACAAACTGCGCCATCGCGTCGGAATACTGTTTGTCATTGAATGCAGCGATCCCTTTTCCACGAGTAGACTCATAGCATCCCTGCCCTGACAAAGAAACCACAAACACCGACAAGAAGCCCAAAAACAAAATCAGTTTCTTCATACCTCCAAAACTTATCAAAAACAACCTTGCACGGCAAGCAAGCAGCAGCGAGCCACCTGCCCCATGGCATATCGGAAAAAACAACACTCATGCGAGAGAAGCAAAAAACCTTTATCCCAAATCAGTCATTAGACTTTGGGGAGATCGCCCGCTTGTGTCATGCAGCATGCTTCTGGCCTAGCCGAAGGCGTAGCGGGCTACGTCGAGGCCTAGCGAGAAACAGGAAGAAGCGGGCAAGATGCCCGAAAGCCTCATTTCCCCAATCAGGAACGGACTCGGCGTGTCTAATGACCGATTTGGGTTTATGACCTTTTTTACCGATACCGGTAATAGTCCAAAGCATCCTCCTCTCCCATCAAGGCCTGAGCCAAGCGGACATACTCAGCGGAGCTCTCCTGGTTCCCTACACGTTCCTGCGCCTTGGCCGCTGTCATCCATTCTTCCGCCGCCTTCTTGCATTTAGCTTGCAATATCGTATTGACAGTCAAACTCCTGTCAAACTTTTCATCCATCGCGCCGTATTTTTCCTCGTATTCCTTGACACCTTCCATCATCAATCTGGCTTCCACTAACTTCATAGGTTCGGAAGCATTGCCTTCCTCTACCAATGCCTTGCATTGCGAAACAAGAATCGAGTAATCCCTGTAGTCGGAAGCTGCCGCACGAGACAAGCCAGTGGGAATCAAAGCAAAGACAATGAAAATCAAGACTACTGCTGAATACAAGGCCTTCATCCGGCCCAAGGCCGACCCCGGCTGCATCGCTTTCCAAGCCGAGATGCCGTTTTTCCTGATCTGCAGGATACCGAACAAGATCCCCCCTCCAATGAATGTCCCAAGGATCATCGCAATCCACGTTGCCTCCCCAAACTGTCCCAACACAATCTTAGATATAGAACCCCCAATGATCGAAGTTCCCACTATCACCCAATACCCGAGCCTCAGCCGCTTCCATAGCATCAGACACCCAAGCAGGCTGACTATTCCCTGCAAAGAAGTCATTCTCCAATCCAAATAATAGGCAAGATCATAGCTTCCTCCAAACGGAGCAGCATGTCCGGGCTTGGCTATCCATTCCCATGAAGCCATTATCAAAGACAAGCCCTGAAGCACAATCATCAGCCAGATCCAGAAACGGACAAAACCATGCAGTCTGGCCGGCTCTTCAACCCGCTCCGCCGCAGGCTTCCCGCTCCCGGCCTCTCCGGAAGGAACCTTCCCTGCGCCGGCATCTTTCTCCGAAGCAATCTCCGTGGGCTGGACACCGTTGCCCCACGGACAGGATACATCCCGTCCGGCCACTTTGGCCTCGGCATACTCATGCAACTGCATGGCCGTAGGCCTGTCCCAGGTATCTTTCGACAAACAAGCCCGCACCGTCGCATTCACATCCCCGGCAAACCGGTCCGGCAGGTCAGGCACTTCGGCTCCCCGCAGCAACATGCCGCCACCCTGCCCCACGAACGGCAGCTCGCCCGACAGCAACTCGTGCAATGTCACGCCCAAGGCCCAGATATCCGTTGCCTTGACCGCCTCCGGATGAGACGAGAACAGCTCAGGCCCCATGTAAGCATAAGTCCCGCCAGAAGAATCAGCCACTTTCATGCGCGTGGAATTCCTCCTCAAGGTGCTGCGCATCCGCAGGCTGATACCGAAATCCGTAATGACAAAATCCCCCTCGGCATTCTGCAAGATATTGTCGGGCTTTATGTCCCGATGCAAGATATCCCGTTCATGCAAGTAAGCCAGGCCAGCCGACACATCCCTGAGGAACTTCCAGAACATCTTTTCATCCATCGAACCTACCAGATCGGCCATCCGCACCGGACAATACGGCATGGACAGGTACGGCCTTTTTCCGAACACATCAAAATGGTTCGCCTTCAAAAGATTGGGATGATTCAAGCCGTAAGTGGTCTTATATTCCGACTTGAATTCATCAATCCCTTTCTCATCCAATGAAATATAAACCTTCAGGGCCATCTCCAGATCCAGCTGTTCATCCCTCACAAGCCAGACTTCGCCAAAGGCTCCGCTCCCCACTTCCCGCAGCAAACGGTAACGATCCGCAAACAAATCATTTACAATCATTTCAATCATTTTTTCAAAAACCCGAAAATTTTCCTGCCCTATCCCGAAGGCAAAATTCCCAGGAAACGGCCGCAGGAATCCGTCCCAGCCAAGTCCCGCAAGAAGCTCTTCAGCCCGAAGACATATCCTGCAACCAGCATCCCTTCAGGATGGCAAGCAGTCTGGACAGCTTCTTAAGCCAGGCCGCGAATCATTCCGAGCCAACGGTATCCACTACTACAGGCGTAATCCCCTTGCTCAAGCCCGCATTGCCCGTATCCGCCTCCTCCGCCTGCTTCTGCTTCACCTGGACCAGACCGCCCGGAAGCCGAGTCAAGCCCGGCTTGCGCTCCTGCCCCCCTTGAGGGTCTTCCTTGCCCGATCCGGAAGGCGCAGCCACCGGTTTACCGCCGGTGTCCCTCCTCTGGAACAGCGGTTTCGATTCCGGACGGCTGAATTCCTTTTTCAGTTCTTCCCACTCCTCTTCCTTGCTATCCAGAGCTTCCATCGAAGCGCAGTCCCAGACCGCCTTCTCGAATCCGGTCAGTCTCTCCTTCAGACTATCGCTCAACCGGCCATCATTCCTCAACTCGTCTATTTCCCCGGTAATCCGGTCCAGCACGTTTTTGAATTCCTTCGCTGCCCGGACGGCCTTTTTCCCCTCCAGGGCGGAATGCCTGAGCGAATCCGTCCACGATTTCACATAATCCGTGAAACCGCTGCTCGCCCCCTTCCGCATCTCTTCCAGACAACTCAATGCGGAATCCTGTTCCAGCACGGCATCCCGCAAAGAAGCCACCAACAAAGAATCCAGATTCTTCATAGCCAGCACACAGTCAATAGAATCACGATAAAAGAGCAGTTTCCTGCCATCCGCACGCTCCCTCAGTTCCTCCAGTTGTCCCCTGAGATTGTCACGGCAGGGATCCCCGGCAAAAAACTTCGCTTTCACAAACCACCCCAAAGCAACCAAGACCGCCAATGCCGCCAATGTCGCCGCCAAACGCCGCAGAGTGCGCTTCCTGACCTTGAAACTGACCACGCTCGGCTGCCGGACACCGCTTCCCGGTTCGCCGGTCCGGGAAACCGTCTCCCCAGCCTCCGGTTCCCGTTCCTCCACCGGGCAGGCATCGCCCTCCACAATCTCGCAAAGGATGGCCGTCACATTGTCGTACCAATCGGCGTTTTCCGCCGCTTGCCACAAGGCCTCCCTGCAAGCCCGCATAGAGGAACGGTTCCGCGCCATGATTTCCGACATCTCCCTGTCCCGGAGCACGCCGCTCAGCCCATCGCTGCAAAGCATGAGGATATCGCCCTTGTAGACAGGCAAGGTCACGCTATCGGCCTGCGCTTTCTTCTCCGGGTCGCCCAAGCTCCGGGTGATGATGTTCCCGTAAGGACTGTCGAAAGCCTGGTCCGGGGTCAGGATGCCGGCATCCACCTGCTCCTGCACATAAGAATGATCCTTGGAAACCTGCCGCAAGCCAAGAGGCTCCCGGAACAAGTACGCCCGGCTGTCGCCGCACCAAGTCACCGACAACTGGCCTTGGCAAAGCCAGGCCATGATCAGGGTGCTGCCCATCCCCTCGCACTCCTTGTTTGCCTTGGCATGTGCCTTGATGGCCGAATCGGCTTCCACCACCACGTTCTCCATGTATTCTTCCCGTTCCTTGACCGTCCGCAGACCATGCCGGGAAAGGTTCTCGCGAGAGAAACAGCGTTCCACCGTATCAATGGCAATCTTGGAAGCCACCTCTCCGGCATTCATCCCGCCCATGCCGTCAGCCACCACCATCAGCATACCCTTGTCCGACAAAGCCACCACCTTGTCGGCCTCGAACTCGCCTTGGGCGGCATTGCTCAAATCGGCATCTACGAACATGTTGTCCTCGTTGCCTTTGTTGGGCGCGTCCTCGTTCCATTTCCCTGCCGGGTCTGTATAGGCGGTGAGCCTGAATTGGATTCGTTTCATATTTTCTTGTTTGATAAAGGTTAAAAATCATCAGGTTGTCCGCGGAGCCATCACGGGACACCTCGCAGGATCCTCCAGCCTCCCGGGCAAGCTCCGGGAACCATCGTATGGCTTCATCCTGCCGGAATCCCGGCAGCAAGCCATCCGCAAAGCCGATCCGAGCCGGTTTGGACGGAATCTCCGTTTTACCCCTCCTGCCGGAGCATCCCGAACCAAACCCGACCCGGACCAGCCCCTATTCCTTGCTTTTCCTGTCCTTTTTCTTCTTGGAACCCGTTGAAGATTCCGATGCCGGTTCCTCCGCCGTACCCTCGTCATCCTTGACCGGGGTCAGCACGGCAGGCTTGGTCGGTTCTGTTTGGAACGATGCCAAAGGCAGCAAGACCCATTGCTCTCCTGCCTGCACCACCGGGCCGACCAAATGGAACTCCACTTTCCCTATGCCCGTGAAGACAGGATTCAGGTAAACGCCGCCCAAGACTTTCTGCTTGGCTTTCAGCGCAGGAACCAAGCAAGTATCCGCATCAGGCTTTATGTCCAAGGCATGGCGGTAGATGAACATGTCCAGCTTGGCGGAATCCAGAGCCGTAGCCATGTCAGCCGCCAGCCAGACCAGCCAGCCCTCTTTCCTGCCGGGTTCGGCATCGATGACAAAACCCTTGCCCCGGAAAAGGCTGTCCTGCGCTTGGCACCAGGTTCCCGATAGCAGATCGGCCTTGTCCCGGGCTTGCAGAATCCCGGCTTCGACCCAACGGGCATCCTCGACGGAACGCCGCCAGGAAGCCGAGACCACGGCCTTGTACTGTCCTGCATAGGGTTCGTAAACATCATCGCCCTTCCAAGGTTCCAACAGGCTTCGGGGAACGACATACCCGTCGTCCAGCAGCACGCAAAAGCCGGAGGCCTTGCCAACGCAGGCTTGGTTATCCAAAGTGAAACGACTGCCGGAAGAATCCTCCAGCAGGTAATCCTGACGGTAAAGCAGCACGCCTTCCTTGACCGCATCTTCGATAAGTTGCTGGCTGGCAGATTTAAAAGACATAGCAAGCTGAGCCTGCGACTTAGCTCCTATCATAAGCCCCAACATCATAACAAACCCGAACGTTTTCAATTGCATCCTTTTCATATCAATTCGCATTTTAAGCAATCCTTACTGTATGTTTTTTATAGGAACCAGCTGGTCATATTGTTGTTGCTGCTGTATAACAACCCCTTCTTCAATCTGCTGGGTAGCCCCCTCTAATGCAGAAACAATGGCAATGGCATACAGTTTGCCATCTTTGACACAGAAGACAGGCCCGCCCGAATTGCCATGCGCAGAACCTTGGCTAACCATGATGCAACCTTCGGCATTCAGCCCGTTCCTTGCCACATTCATTTTATTGTAAATGGGTTCAATGAGATTCTGCCCGTCAGCCACTCCCAAACCGGCCGGGAATCCCAGCACATGCACTTCCGTACCTTGCGTCAAGGATACCGACAGTCCTGCATCGATTTCTATTGTTCCCCGCCTGCCCGTCTCCGCAACGGCCCAGTCCGTACCGTCAACCAACGCATTCTCAGCCTCCGGGAGATAATAGGGGAATCTCATTATCATCGTATTCCCATATTCATCCACTCCGCAATCTATATAAACGTCCTTGCTCCGGTCCATGGTAAAATCCGTGCTTTTGAATGTGAATTTGTCATTGTCTGGCCCGTATGCCGTGATTTCCGACCAGACAACCACATCATCCGGATAACTTTCCGCCATCAAGTTTGCCACTGACATGGCATACACCCAAGACTCTACACAATGGCGCGCGGTCACAAATCTTCCATCCGACAACAGGAAACCTGTGCCACCGCTGCTAGAGAGTTCCTGTGCATCATTTCCAATCGCCATATACACGGTTGTTACAACGTAATAGACACTCGATGCGACAGATTCGACAAGCTTTGCCACATCCACAGGCACAGATTCCGATTGTATCCGGCCAAATTCCTTGATTTCCCGCTGATTGGCCGCGATGATAGAATCCTGTTTCCGGGATTGTTCTTCCATCTGAGCCATAAGCGCTGCCAAAGAGGCATTTTTCGAGACAAGGGAGTCAAAAGCTGATTGTGCAGCAGCGTACCGTTTCTCTATATCATCGATTTCCTTTGATTGGTCATGAATCACTATTCCTGCCCCCCCCAAACCGACAACCATCACTGCCACCATGGCAACGATAGCATTCTTGTACGGCCTCAACGCCTGCTTGCGGAAAAGGTTCAGACGTGCGGTCAAGCCGATGCTGCTCACCTTGCCTTTTTCCCCTTCCGGCACGATGAAGCCCAGCTTGGGCCCGTTGGTGGAAAGCTGGATCTCGTCCCCGTTCTGCAAGTACCATTCCTTCTCCACCCGGTGCCCGTTCAGGTAAGTGGAATTGGTCTTGGACAGCTGCACCAGTTTCCAGTTGTCCCCGTCCTTGACAATGGCCGCATGACGGCGGCTCACCGTAGCAAACGACTCATCGAAGCGCACCTGGCATTTCGGGTCGCGCCCGATTTCAATCTGATCCACAATGATCCGCTGCGACTCGCCGGCTTTGTGGTACCTGCTCGAAACCTTGTGCACGAGCATGTAATACCTGCGGCCCTCGCCGCCGAAGACCGACCTCATGCCCGCTCCGACCGATCCGGACAGCGAGCGTTTGTACGTTGTTGGTTGTGCCATACCTCAAGTTATTTGTAAAACCTATTCACCAAATTATCAATCACATAATTACTCATCCGCACAAAAAGCCTGTCCTGCCGCTTGTGCAGGTCATGAATCAGGAACATCAGCACGATGCTCAAGACCAAGGCCACCAACGTGGTGTCGAACGCCACCGCCAGCATGCCGGTCACTTTCTCGATGCCCTCCGGCGTAGAGGCCTCGTTGGCGAAGCCCAAGGATGCGGCGATGCCGATGACCGTGCCGATGAAGCCTACCGAAGGAATCGCCCAGGCCGCATAGTTGATGTAGGCCTGCTCGCTTTCAAACTCGTCGTTGTAAAGCTTCACCTCCGTTTCGGTCAATGCCAGGACTTCGGACGTGGATTTCCCCAAGCGGTACTTGGTGCAGGCCTTGACAATCAAATCGGTCAGCAGGAATCTCTGCGAACGTTCCAAGCGTTGCATGTTCAGCTTTATCTGGTTGGCATCTTCGCAGGAGATGATGTAGTTCTCCTTTTCGGGCAGCAGATGCGCCTCAAAAGCGTCTCCTTCATGAACCAGCCTGCGTCTGAGCTCCAGCACTTCCAGCATCCCGAAAAAGAACAGGAAGTAGGTAACCCCCTGAAGCAAGCCTTCGGGCATCGTGCCGCCCAGCATGACCAGAATCCTGTGCGGGTTCTCCTCCGGCGTTGCCAGAACCAGTACCGCCATCAGCACAACGGCCATGACCAAGCCCGCCGCCAACCTCATCCCACGGTTTCCCATTGTCTTTGTCTTAATCGTTTTTCCATTTCTTGCGAAGCCAGCAAAGCCTCGATTGCCCGCAACCGCCGAGCATCATTTGCTGGTGTTTTTCCTGTTTTCCAAGCACTTCCGTGCGCTTGCGACATCTCGCCCGCCGCTTTATCCCTACTGCTCGACCATGCTTTTAGCAAAGGCCACAAACGCTTGCACACCAATAAGATGGAATCCTTGGAACCCGAATGGCCGTTTCAAATTCGCATTTCCCGGCGAGCCTTGGCCGGCGACTTGCTCCGCTTGCCGCCCGCCCTTGGCCCGCCGGGTTTAGCACGGCAGGACGGACGCCTGTGTGGAAACTAAGGGGCAAGCACCAAGCGCAGGCCGTTGCTGAAGCTCAGGTCGCGGGGGCCGTCGTAGTCCCGGTACGAGACCCGGCAGCACCTCGCATCGTTGCGATAGCTGCCGCCCCGCAAGACGCGGTAGGCTCCGCTCTGAGGCCCCGTAGGATTCATCTGTGCCGCACTGCCGTAGGATCCATACCAGTCCTGGCACCATTCCCACACGTTTCCGCTCATGTCGTAAAGCCCCAGCTCGTTCGCCTGCTTCTGCCCTACCGGATGTGTCCTGTTCCCGCTATTCCCATCATACCACGCCACGCTCTCCAACTCATAGGTAGTGCCGCTATACTTGTAGCCCCGGCTCTTCCATCCGCCCCACGCCGCGTATTCCCATTCCGCCTCGGTCGGCAAACGGAACTTCAAGCCCGTCCTGTTGTTCAGCCGCTCGATGAACCGCTGGCAGTCCTCCCAGCTGACTCTCTCCACCGGATAGTTGTCCCCGGCCTTGTTATAGCCCGGATTCTCACCCATCACTTCCTTCCACAAGCCCTGTGTCACCTCATATTTCCCGATATGAAAATCGGACAAGGTCACACTGTGGACTGGTTTTTCATCATCCACGGCATCGCTCCCTTGCTCCACCGTCGCTCCCATCCTGAATGTCCCGCCCTGCACGTACACCATCTCGAACGAGACATTCCCGACCCGGATGGTCCGGTTCGAGGTGGCTCTCCGCCGCGCCTCCGCCTCGCGCTGTTTCCTCGCCTCTTCCTGCCGTTCCCGTTCCTGCTGCGCCAAGCGTTCTTGTTCCGCCTTTGCCGCCGCTTCCTGCCGCTTCCTCGCCTCTTCCGCTTGGCGGCGTTCCTCCGCCTCGCGGGCTTGCCGCTGCATCTCCGCCTGCGCATCGGCGATGCTGTCCTGACGCGTTCGCTCGGCAATGGCTACCTGCTCCCGTTCCCATTCCGCCTTTTCCCTTTTCTTTTGATTTTCCCCTACTACATAAAACGCAACCACAACAAACAACACCACCGAAATTGCCAAGACGATAGAAGGTATCCCCCCAATCTTTCTCTGTCTCTTTTGAGTTGTTTCCGCCTCAACCTCCGCCTTGGGTGTAATAGTCGGCTCGACCTTTCCCGCTTCGGGCTTCCCCGTCGTGCCGTCCTTGGCCTTCGCACTCCCGCTTGGCTCGCCCCAAGTCTTGACCGGCTTCCGGCCTTGCAACTTGGCTTCCGCGTAGTCCCTCAGCTGCTCCGCCGTGGGTCTGTCCCAGCACTCCCGCGACAGGCAGGCCTCCAGCACCTCTTGCAGCTCCTTCCCGTACCGCTCCGGGATCTCCGGTATCTCCGCCCCGTGCAGCTGCATCACCCCGCCCTGCCCCATGAACGGCAGTTCCCCGCTCAAAAGCTCGTACAGGCTCGCGCCCAAGGCCCAGATGTCCGTCGCCTTCACCGCCTCCGCCTTCTTCCCGAACAGCTCCGGCCCCATGTACCCTATCGTCCCGCTCATCTCCCCCTGCTGCATCTGCCGCGTCGAGTTACGCCGCAAGGTGCTCCGCATCCTGAGGCTGATCCCGAAGTCGGTTATCACAAAGTCCCCCGCCTCGTTCCGAAGGATGTTGTCCGGCTTGATGTCCCGGTGCAGGATGTCCTGCCCGTGCAGGTACGCCAGCCCCCCGGCAACGTCGCGCAGGAAACGCCAGGCCATCCCCTCGTCCATCTCTCCCAACAAGCCCACCGCCGATGCCGGGCAATAGGGCATCACCAAGTAGGGCCGTTTCTCGTCCACCCCGAAGTAGGTGGCATGGAGCAAATTGGGATGGTTCAAGGCATAGGTGTTCTTGTACTCCCCCTTGAACTCCTCCAAGCCCCGCTCGTCCAAGGCGATGTACACCTTCAACGCCACTTCCAAATCCAGCTGCTCATCCCTCACTAACCACACTTCCCCGAACGATCCCCGCCCCACTTCCTTGATCAAGCGGTAGCGGTTCGCGAATAGTTCGCCTGCCTGCATTTCCATTGTTTCCTCTTTTTATCCTTGTCCTACGTCTAAAGCATCAAAGCTCAAGTGCCAAGCGCAATCCGCTGTCGACACCCTTCTCAATCCATTGAGTCCCCACCAAACACTACCAACTCCTATTCCTCTGAATCATCAGACATAGTGTTCACTATCAAGGCGTTTCTTATCACGGAATCCCAGTGTTGCAGCCCTTCTTGAGACTCCAAAATCCCTTCCCAAGTATCCAAAAACCAACACACTCTACCTGAGCTTCCTTCTGGCACGGAAACCGAGGAAGGTGCTGTGCTGAATTCATACCACGGCAATTCCGTAACTTCTTGAAAGGAATATGGATTCAACACATAAAAATCCGGATTCGGATATTCATGCAGTTCTATACTTCCATAAATCACGGCATACATATACAAGGTATCCGAAGTGGCGTTATGTACGTAATTAGAAGAAAACCGCAGCCGTTCTTTTTCCGGCAACCCGAACCCGCCATCATACGAACCCACAATTTTGTGTCTTTCACTGCGGTACATAGAAGAGCGATAACTTTCCCCCTCTTCCACCACGAGAACCTCGGGTACAGGTATACACATGAAAAATAATCCCACCAAAAAGCCGCCTAGTATCGAAAGGATAATCCACCTGGTCCGTAGAGCCCTGCGACTTAACGCCTTCTTACCATATGAATCCCTACGATCCAAATCAGACCTTTCCTCCACCCCTGTCCATCGTTCGTCCGGCATCCTCTTCCTTCCCCAACACCAGAAAAGCAAGAATGAGCCAAAACAAAAAAGCAACAATCCGGTCAGAAACAACATTCCATCACCGATTTCCATACTTACAATTATTTATCTGTTATCATTATTTTTATCAATCGCACAAGCCAAATCAAGAAGTAAATCCCACCTAAAGTTATTGCACCCACATAAATCACATTATCACTGACTATCGTGGCCACTATGCCGACAAGCAAAAGGACAAAAGAGACCAAAGTAGCCCTCACGGCTTTGCCGAGGCTATTGCTTTCCTTGGCTGTTTCCGGCTTTACAGTCGGCTGCCTTGGGGAATAATCAACCTGTTTCCCCAATGATTCACCACATTTTTCGCAAGTCACTCTGTATTCCGGATTTTTCCACCCGCAATTCGAACAAACCATAGCGCTATTCTTTTTTAGTTAGCATTTCATTTTGCCCATACAGCACAACCCAACTTCATGTATGGAGACCGCCCGCCCTTGGCTCGCCGGTTTTGGTACGGCAAGGATGCCCGTACGGTAAACTAAGGGACAAGCACCAAGCGCAGGCCAATGCTGCTGTCCCGGCCGCCGGGGCCGAAGTCGGCCCGGCACGAGACCCGGCAGTATCTCGCACCGCTGACGCTGATATAGCCGCCGCCCCGAAAGACGCGGCCGGCTCCGCTCTGAAGCCCCATAGGATCCGTCTGCGCCGAACTGCCGTATGATCCATACCAGTCCTGACACCATTCCCACACGTTTCCGCTCATGTCGTAAAGCCCCAGCTCGTTCGGAGATTTCCTCCCCACCGGATGCGTCTCATTGCCGCTATTTCCATCATACCACGCCACACTCTCCAAATCATAGGTGGTGCCGCTATACTTGTAGCCCCGGCTCTTCCGTCCGCCCCGCGCCGCGTATTCCCATTCCGCTTCGGTCGGCAAACGGAACCTCAAGCCCGTCCTGTTGTTCAACCACTCAATGAACCTTTGGCAGTCCTCCCAACTCACAGTTTCCACCGGATAATTGTCCCCAGCCTTGTTATTGCTCGGATTCTCGCCCATCACTTCTTTCCATAAACCTTGCGTCACCTCATACTTCCCGATATGGAAATCGGACAAGGTCACGTTGTGGACTGGGTGTTCATCGCCATAGGCATCACTCCCTTGCTCCGCCGTCGCCCCCATCTGGAATGTCCCGCCCTGCACATACACCATCTCGAACGACACATCGCCTACACAGATGGTCTGGTTCGAGGTTGGATTTCTCCGTATTTCGGCTGCTTGCCGTTCCCGCTCTGCTTTTTGTCGTGCTTCTTCCGCGCGGGCTTGCCGCTCCAACTCCGCCAGCACATCGGCTAAGCTGTCCCGATGCGCCTGGATATCCGGACTTACCTGCCCAGGAATGTAACTCTTCTTCAGGTTGGCACGCTGCACCTGCACAAAAACCACCACACTAGTCAGCACCGCTAACCCTACGACAACAAGCACCCATATCCAGTTCCTTCTCCCTTTACCCTTCCCTTGCCGGGTTGTTTTCTCCACAACCTCCACCTTGGGTGTAATAGTCGGCTTAACTTTTCCCTCTTCGGACTTCTCCTTCGTGCCACCCTTGACCTTCGCGCTCCCGTTTGGTTCTCCCCAAGTCTTGACCGGGTTCCCGCCTTGCAACTTGGCTTCCGCGTAGTCCTGCAACTGTTCCGCCGTGGGTCTGTCCCACGTCTCTCTCGCCAAACAGGACTGAACGGTCTTTTTCAGCTCCTCCGAAAAATGCCCTTGGATTGCCGGTATCTCCGCCCCCCGGAGCAACATGCCTCCGCCCTGGCCAAAGAAGGGCAAATCCCCGCTCATCAGTTCAAAAAGAGATACTCCCAATGCCCATATATCCGTAGCCTTAACGGCCTGTGGATTGGCGGAGAACATCTCCGGTCCCATGTAAGGGATAGAGCCGCCCATGTCCGCATCCACCTTTCGCGTCGAGTTCCGCCGCAAGGTGCTCCGCATCCTGAGGCTAATCCCGAAGTCGGTTATCACAAAGTCCCCCGCCTCGTTCCGAAGGATGTTGTCCGGCTTGATGTCCCGGTGCAGGATGTCCTGCCCGTGCAGGTACGCCAGCCCCCCGGCAACGTCGCGCAGGAAACGCCAGGCCATCCCCTCGTCCATCTCTCCCAACAAGCCCACCGCCGATGCCGGGCAATAGGGCATCACCAAGTAGGGCCGTTTCTCGTCCACCCCGAAGTAGGTGGCATGGAGCAAATTGGGATGGTTCAAGGCATAGGTGTTCTTGTACTCCCCCTTGAACTCCTCCAAGCCCCGCTCGTCCAAGGCGATGTACACCTTCAACGCCACTTCCAAATCCAGCTGCTCATCCCTCACTAACCACACTTCCCCGAACGATCCCCGCCCCACTTCCTTGATTAAGCGGTATCGGTTCGCAAACAACTCGCCTTCCTGCATTATCGAATTGTAAAATCAAACATTTCCACTATCTCCGTATAGTACATATGGCCATCCTTGACCCAAATATTCAAATCACCGCTACTCGACCCATTAGACCATTCCCCTTTAATATTGAATGTATAAACCGAGTCATACAACAAACTGATATTTGTCGTATATGCAACGGGTAAGGAATCCGCTTCAAGAACCTGCATTCCCTCCCATACCAAAGTAACACGGTCATAAAAATCGGTCACATCTTCAACGTAATCTACATTAAGCGTAAAATCCACAGATTCCATGGTTCCATCTCCATCCGAATCAACATCTACCGTAGAACAATGTGTCTGGAACCCAATCCTGGTTTGTTCTTTTGTACAAGCCATGCTCAATACCAATACACTTGCCAGAATCATCAACTTGCCAAGTCTCTTCATATTTGTTTTCCATTTTTATTTCACCACTCGTCCTTCGCCCCAAAAGGGTTCGCGATGCGGCAACAGTTCAAAACCGTAGTCCGAGAGACGGAAGGTCGCCACGCAGCGCAGCTCCGGACCTCTCAACGGCACCGGTCCTATTTCGTGACGCTGCTCGTCCGGTTTCCCCGGATGGAAAATCATGGTCAGCCTCGCCTCGGCATGGTTCACCTTGGAACCTTCGTAAACATTCACCCAAAGCGTGTACACCTCCGGATAAATCTGCGGCACGTAAAACAACTCGAACCGCTCCTTGTCTCCTTCCACCCGTTCCCGCACGTCCTCGCCCAGAATTCCCCAAGGCTTGGAAGGATACATCCGCCAGCACTGCTCCGGATCTGCCCCGAATTTCTGCACGCCCATGTCGATGTCGGCATCAAGTTCCTCCCAACGGCACAGAATCCCGAATTGCGCGAACACGCCCAAGGTCTTCTCCACTGTGCTGGCTGTCCGTCCGGCATCCTCCTTTTCTTTCAGCTTGTCCTTGGCCTCGCCCAATTGCTGCCGCAACCTTTCCAACTCTTCCTGCTGCTTTTCCACGGTGGCTTCCAAAGCCGCATTCCGGGATTGAACCCTTTCCAAGTCTTCTTCCAACTGGTCTATCTGCCGCTGCAAATCCGCCACGGTCTGCTTCAGATTATCCAGCTCGTCCTTTACCTTGTCCAAAACTTCCTCGGGAACGCTGTTTTCTATCTGCGCCACTATCTGGTCTATGTCCAAAGCCAGCTCCTCGATGGCTCTTACCTTGTCCATCAATTCGGCATCGGCTTGCGACATCTTAGGCACAATGATGAAAAGGATGATTACCGCGCCCAATGCCCCGGAGAGCAGGTCAAGGAATGATGTCCCGAAAATGCCGATGCCCGCCCGACGCATGTCCGCCTCCTTAATATCCTTCCACCCTGAGCTTCACATCGCCTATCGAGATGATGTCGCCAGGACTGATCGGCATCCCGAATTCATCCACTTCGGAAGAGTTGACATAAGTGCCGTTAAGCGAGTTCTTCCACCCGGAGCCTTTCACGAACTGGCCGTCGCGGATAAGCCAGCAACCTCTTTCTTCATCCAATTCCAAGGTGCAGTGGCAACGGGAAATGTAGCATTCCTTGTCTTCGATGGCTATGGTGTTCATGGTTTCCTCGTCCTGACGGCCTATGGTAACGATGCGCCGGCGGGCGGGCAGCAGCTCGTCCAGCTTGTAAGCCTTTCCATATTCCTCCCCTTGCATCACGCGCAAGAGAATCCCGTTGCGAATGGTATAAATGGCCGAACGCGCAAAACTTTCCTCGGAATGCCGGCTCCTCCTGGGCAGCATCCTCAACACTTGCTCCGTAGTCTGGATCCGCGTTTTGAAATCGGGAACCAAGCAACCTTCGATAATCGGTGTCCAGACCGTCTCCGGGTCGCGGCGTTTCAAAGCGGTGCGATCCCAACAACCGTTCTTCCCGTTTTCCAAATAGTGGTAGAGGTTCGCCTCGGTCAATTCCCCGAAAGGCAAAGACCCGACAATCATCTCGTACATCATGACCCCGAAAGAGAAAATGTCGGTAGTGGGCAGCACGGTGGCACGGCCTCCCCGCGGCGGGTTCACTTGCTCGGGCGGCATATAAGGGTAGGTGCCGAAAATCTGCATGGGCTTGCCGAGCCAGCCGCGCTCGGTCATCCGCTTGTTCTGGTCTCCGGAAATGCCGAAATCTGTCAGGACGGCGGTATTGTCGGCTCGCATCAGGACGTTTTCCGGTTTCAAATCCCGATGAACTTTACCATGACCATGCAGATCACGCAATCCACAAAGCACGTCCGAGGCCGCCTCCACGTAATCCACCTTGCCCGAAGACACGTAAGAACGCAAATCCCCGTTCGGGCAAAACTCCATCAACATATAAGGATTCCCTTTCACTTGCCCGTAAGTGAAAGAATGGACCAGATAGTCACTCTGTATCTGGGCTGTCTCGAACTCCATGACGAAGCGGTCTGTCAGGTTCTTGCAGGCCTCCGGCGGGACTGTCCATAACTTGAGCAGCTTCAGGGCGCAAACCCGGTCCGCGGGATCCCTCACTTTGTAAACGGATCCGAACGTGCCTTCGCCTAAAAGCTTTTCTACAGCATACTGGCCGTCTATAGTATCGCCTTTATGAAATTCGCATCTTTCGTATACCATGCTCTCTTGCTTGTAATGTTATCGGATTCCGGCATTGCTCGTCCCCGCACCGCATACCGGCACATTCGTCCTCGGAGGGAATGCCCCGGAGTGCCCGGGAACCGGCGCGGGTCTGCTGCGAACCTTCGACCGTGCTTCCTGAACCATATGCCGCGGCCGGGTACCGAAGACTGCCCGTCATGACGCGCTGCCCGAGCCTCCATTGAACTCGAACCGGCGGTTGCCGAGGATGATGGTGTCGCCCGATTCCAGCTTTATCTTCTTCCCGGCATGGACATAGGTGGTCTGCTGCGTGCTTTTGTCGAGAATGTACCATTGGCCGTTCTCGCAAGAAAGCTCCGCCTGCTGCTGGCTGGTTATTGTCTGGTTGTTGGGGTCGGTGTTGGCGCGAGTAAGGATGATGTTGTTCCCGGAAAAAGAGAGAGGGCTGAAATCTATGTTCTCGTTTTCCCACGCGACAGGTTTCAATGTGCAGAATCTGTTCTCGCCTTGGGGTACTGCCCACGGATTGACCGTGCCTGCACGCTTAGGTGTTCCGCACACAGGGCAGAAACGGGCTTCCTTGGGAATCGGCTGCCCGCATTGGCGGCATTTTTCTTCCGCATTCCCGCTTGGTCTTGAACCCGGCGTTTGGCGAGGGAATCCGGCTCGGGGTTCGGATTCTGGTCGATTGGCCGGTTCCTGACCGGGCAGGGAAGCCGGGTCTGCTTGCAAGTCCGCGCCGCAGTTAGGGCAATGCCTGCTATGGGACCCGAGCATGTAGCCGCATTCGGGGCATGTTTCCATGCGCTTGCCGGCAGAGGTACCCGAAGATACCCCATGACGTTCCACGGGGGCGGACTGGTCTGCCGGCCTCCGGTCCTGAATGCTCATGAAGAATTGCTTTTCAGACACTGTGGAGCGCAAGTCCCCTTCCGTCCCGGAATGCCCGTCGCGCACTGTGGAGGCATCTTCCACCATGGAACCTGACAAAGGTGCATTGCATTTCTCGCAACGCATGTTGCTGGAGCTGTTTTCCCAGCCGCAATTCTTGCATCTCATATTCTTTGTTTTTAGTTCGTTTTCACGTTCGTTTATTCACGGCGCAAATGTTTCCAAGGTGTTCATGAGCTCGCTGCGCTCGGTTCTCCGCCTCGGCCATGCTCAAGCAGGCTTGGCATGGCGCTCGGCTTAATCGAAAGGTTCGTTTTCACGTTCCTTTATTCACGGCACAAATGTTTCCAAGGTGTTCATGAGCTCGCTGCGCTCGGTTCTCCGCCTCGGCCATGCTCAAGCAAGCTTGGCATGGCGCTCGGCTTAATCGAAAGGTTCACTTTTCAAAACATTCTTACTATTTGTTTCACTGACGTTTATGCCGCTGATACCTGTACCATGGCATCGAACGCAAGCCCCTCCTGCGACAAACGCAAATGGCATCAAGCCCGGCCATGCCCGGTTTTAGGAATGAAAAATTTCCAAAAACTGTTTCAAATTTGTTCGTTTAGCTCATCGAGAAGGGGATTTCGAAGGTATGCCCTGGCACAACCGAGCCGAGCTGCCGGCTCCAACATCCGGACAAATTTCCAATACCACCTCTGTTTGCCGCATGCAGGTTTCTAAGCAAGAGACCTGCAAAATTCCGTATTAAAGCTGCTATCGGAAGCATTGCATTTATTATCATTGC
>CALUGT010000018.1 GCA_944320265.1 uncultured Bacteroidales bacterium
TGGAAGTCAAGCATCACCCGGCAACCCCTGACTTCAAAGATTTTGTTTTGAATGACCTGCAAATCCATAAACTTCAAGATTTTATTGTGATTAAACGCTTGTTTTCCTTTCATTCAGCCTTTGGGCGAACATATCCATGTCGGCACTCAGTTTCGTGTCGATGATTTTAGCGTAAATCTGTGTGGTTCTGATGTTTGTATGACCCAACATTTTGGAAACGCTCTCAATGGGTACGCCGTAACTGATACTGAGGGTCGCAAAACTATGGCGCGCAACGTGATAGGTGATTTTCTTGTTTATGCCACACACCGCTGCAATTTCCTTCAAGTAATCGTTCATCTTTTGGTTGCTGATTATCGGAAGAATCTTGCCGTCAGGCAGCTTCCCGTCATATTTCTGCAAGATGGCTTTAGGAATATCCAGCAGGCGGATATTGGACGTTACGTTTGTCTTATGCCTTTTCTTGATTATCCACAAGTTGCCGTCAAAGGAAACCTTTATGTTCTCCGCCCGCAATTCGCACACATCCACATACGACAAACCCGTGTAGCAGCTAAAAATGAACATATCACGCACCTGTTCCAGCCGCTTGCTGGCAAATGTTTTCTGATAGATGCGGTCTAACTCGTCCTGTTCGAGATACCCTCTTTCCACATACTCGAACTTCAACTTGTATGCCCCGAAAGGATTAAAGTTTATCAAGCCCAGATTGTGGGCGAACAGCACAACGGTTCTGAAACGCTGCACAAACTTCATGGCGGTGTTGTGGGTACATGGATAGTTCTCACGGATGAACAGGTAGAAGCCCTCGATGAACACCACGTTTATCTCCCGGAAGCTGATGTCCTCCACATGGTAGTTCGTGCGGATATATTCGGCAAGACGGTTCTTTGTAAGTTCGTACCGGGTGTATGTCCGGTGTGTGGCGGTCTTTCCCACTTTCAGCGCATACTGCTCGTTATGCTGTGCGAACACTTGCAGGAGGGTCTTAGCTTTTTCCTCTTTGCCTAAAAAGGTGTTGCGTACCTTTTCAGCGGTAACATAACCGTCCCTTTCCAGTATGGTCTGGTAGTGCTTGTACAGGGTGGCTTTGATACCGTCCAGCATTTCATTCATGCGGGTAAACTCCGCTCCACGTCCGGACACCTTTCCCGTCTTGGCTTGCCAGTTCTTGGGATTGACTTCAAGTTTGGTGTTGAACTGTGCCAGTTTCCCGTCAATGGTAATACGTGCCATAATAGGCATATTACCGTTCTTTTTTACCTTGTCCCGCTTCAAGAAGAACAATACTCGGAATGTTGATTTCATACCTCATTTTTTAAGTTACAAAACTACTTTTATTAACTCATAATGAGATAAATGCAGGGTCGCCAAATCCCGACAGCGTTCCGCCAATTTCCGACAAATCGTACCCCTTTTTTGAAAATCTTGTCGGGGGTACGAATTGGGTACTAATTTTTGTCCGTCAATGCCCTCTTTTTGGCGGTCAAGGTCGCCAAAAGGCAATAAAAAAAGTCCAACAAAACATTGATTTTGTAGGACTTGTCTTTTTGTTGTCGCCTTTTGGCTTTTCTTTTGGTGATCCGTTTGGGTTTATCCCAAATCGGTCATCAGACACGCCGGGTTCGTTTCCGATGGGGAAAATGAGGCTTTCGGGCATCTTACCCGCTTTTGTCCGCATCCTGATTCTCGCTACGCCTCGACGTAGCCCGCTACGCCTTCGGCCAGGCGAGAAGCATGCTGCATGACACAAGCGGGCAATCTCCCCAAAGTCTAATGACCGATTTGGGTTTATTGGGGGCGTTTCTCGTGTCCTTGGGGTGGAACCCATGTTGTCGGCCCGGTTCGGTTTCCTGCCGTCAGGACAGGCTTCGGGCAAAATTTTTTTCTGTTTTAAAGACGGGAAGGGATTGCAAGGCAAGATTTAACGAATTTGTAATGTGTCCGGTTTGAGGGATAGAGGGAAAAAAACTATCTTCGCAGAAATTTATTCAGCAATTGTCCGATAAAAGCGGGGAAATATCAAAAAAATCTTTTAACAACTAAAAATTTCAAGACATGGAAGCAAAAAGACTTTTTTTGGCCATTGGCATGGTTTTGTGCAGTGGCATGGTATCTGCGCAGATTACCATCCGGACGGACGGGATCAACATCGGGGGCGGCTTGGATGTGGGCAGCAGCCAGATTGTGATGACGAAGCCGTTGACCATCACGGACTTGTCGGTGAGCAATGCTACTTTCGGGAGCATGACGGCAAGCCCGCAAGGTGTGGAATTTTTGAAGTCGGTGGAAATCGGGCTATATACCATTCAGAAGACAGGGCTTCAAGACGTGGAAATCGGTTATGGGGATTACGGGTTGCAGCTGGGGCTTTCTGGGATGAATGTGCAAAGCCGGGCATCGTCAGGGACTGCTGTGAACCCGGGAGCTGAAATCGTGGGACCTGCCGCCTATTTACGGCCGATAAGCCACCTGCGGGCCGATTTGGGTTCGGCCAATACGCGATTCCGCTACCTGTATGTGAAGAAAGTCCAGGCGTTGGAAAGCAGTTATGCTTCCGATGTGCGATACAAGGAGAATATCCGGGATTTGGGTGCATCCGCTTCCTTGCTGGAGGCTTTGCGTCCGGTGAGTTTCGACTTCAAGGCCGATGTCCAGACAGGGGACACGGTAGGATTGCAAGGAAAGGTCGGCTTCATAGCGCAGGAGGTATGGGAGGTATTGCCCGGCTTGGTGGAATATCTGCCGGAGGCGGATTTGTACACGCTCAATTACGTGGGGATGATACCGTACTTGGTCAAGGCGTTCCAGGAGGAGAGGCTGGAGGCAAGGGAGCTGCGGGAGGAGAATAGGAAGCTGGTGCAGGATGTAGAGGAACTTCGGGATGAGATGGACGAGATGAAGGCGATGGTGGAATCGCTGCGGGCGATGTTGCAACCGGGGACCAAGGCTCCGCAGGCTCCTGTTTCCAACGAAGATTTTGGCAATCGGGCAGGGATGCAGGACTGCAAGCTGTACCAGAATCAGCCAAACCCGTTCACGGAAACGACCGTGATACGGTACGAGTTGCCGCAGGGGACGCGGGGTGCCGGCCTGCAGGTGTTCGACATGCAAGGCAGGAAAGTCATGGAAAGGGAGTTGCCGCAGGGGATAGGAATCGGGCAAGAGGAAATCAAGGGGAACAGTTTGCAGCCAGGCATGTACACTTATTCTTTGGTAGTGTCAGGCAAGGTGATGGACAGCAAGAAGATGGTCGTGACCGAATAAATCCAGCAGGCCATGGAAAAGACAAGGAAGATAGCGATAGCCTGTATGGCTTTTGCATGGATGTTCTTGGCATGCGCGATGCCGGAGGGCATGGCGCAAGTGAATATAGTCAATGGGAACAATCAAATCAGGATAGACTACACGATGCCCCGGTATGTTTTGGTCGAGAGCGAGGTGAATGCAGTTATAGGCGGCAGCGGGATTCGGTTCGAGGGCTTCCAGGTGGATGATGGGAAATACGGGGTGGTGGCCGATGACGGGAAGCCGCAGCTGCCCCAGCGGACGCTGTTCCTGTCAGTGCCGGGCAACGCGGCCAATTTCAGGATACGGATGGAGAGCGTAGTCAACGGGACGAGGAGTTTGCCGTCGGGGACATACGTGGAACCCTATATGGATACCGACCCGGAGAATCCGGTGTGGACGTTCGATGAGGCTTATTATGCTTATTCGGATACTTCGTACCTGCCCCGTTTCTTCGAGATGGAGGAATGTTTCACGATGATGGGTGAACGGATTCTTCCGGTGACCTTGTTGCCCTTCCGGTACATTCCCAAAGAAGGGCGGATAGAGGAGCTGCGATCTGCCACGTTCGTGATTACATGGGATTTGCAGGGAACTGCAGAAACCAAGAAGGCGCGGTCCCGGCTACAGGAAAACTACCTGGCCTCGATGGTGGACAATTACGATGCTGCTAAAAGCGGGCCTGTCTTGGACATACTCCGCTACTTGATAGTCACTGCTCCGGAGTTTGCCGACGAGATGGCGTTCTTCAAGGAATACAAGGAAAACCTAGGATACAGAGTGTCCTTGGTGACCACCGACCAGACTGGGAAGGATGCCGCTTCGATAAGGGAGTATATCAAGAATGCCGACCCGGATTTCGTGCTTCTAGTAGGGGATATCAGCAGGATACCGCATGCAAGCGGGAACCCGGATCCGGGAGCGGAGAATGACCCGATGACCGATCAGGGCTACCGGCGGTTCAGCGACAACAAGTGGTCTTACGGGGATGTGTTCTTGGGTCGATGGCCGGTCAGCACGGAGTCCGATGTTTCCAACATGATTCATAAAACCATTTACATGGAGACACGTTTGCATGCGATGCCGAAAACAGCGTATTTTTTGGCAGGGCAAGAAAATAATTCTTATATGACATGGCAATTCAAAAGGGGCTTGAATTATGCAGAGGAAGAAGGATTCTCGGGGATGGGTTATGTTGTAAAAAAGTATTATCAAAGAACGGTTTCTGAAATCGAAAATGTTTTGAGAACTTATTCACAATGGTTCGTATATAGTGGACATGGAAGTGTAAATCACATGGCGTATTTTTCAGATAATGGTATTCCATATATACTGCCAAGAAATTTTAATTTGTCGACTATTTATCCACTGGTATGGTCTTTTTCCTGTAGGACAGGCAACTTTGCCAATGTAGTGAATGGCTATACTACATTTGTGAAAGGGATAATGTGTCCGTATGCCATGCAGTCACAGGGGGCTATCAGTATGTTTGGTAGCAGCGTGAATGTATATTCCAATGCAAGTACTGCAATTGTCAAAAAAGTCATGGGGGATGCATTCGGAGAGTTGCATTTAGGGCAGATGGTTACAAAAGGGATGGGTTATTATGCCTGTAGAATGTGGTCAAAGTTGAACCGGAAAAGGACATTTCGATATTTGAAGTCTTTCAATTTAATGGGGGATCCTTCTTTCTTGAAAGACGGGGATTTGGGTGTGGTGTCTCAGTATTCTTTTTCAGAGAAGATTGTGGCCTCATTTCCTATGGATTTGGAATTGGAAGCATCCAATAGGATTGCGGCCATGGGAGGGCTGATGCTACATAACGCAAACTTGTCTTTCAGTGCGGGTAATGCGGTCTCTTTGGATGGTGCTATTGCGACAACAGGGACTGGTCAATTGGAAATAGAAGCGGGGAGTGAGGTGGAATTGGGTGCGACGACACACATTCAGCAGGGAAGTACTGTAGGGATTACGGCGGGGAATGAAATAGTCCTTTTGCCGGGATGCAAGATAGATGCCGGAACGAATGTGACCCTGCAAGTGACAGGAAAATAGGAGGAGAGGAGTATGAAGCGGAGAAAATCATTGGAGATATCGGCCAAGGTGTGGATTCCCGCCTTGGCCACGTTGGTTGCGTTTTTTTGTGTGTCTTGCGATAAAACTTGCGTTGACATCCCTGTCGACATGCCTTGGTTTGTTGCAGAGGATTATCAGTATCAGACGGTGGTGTTTGCAAACGGGAGAGATACTTTGTGTATCCGATACGATGGTCTGGAGTTTTATACTGAAAAATCAGAGACGACCGCATGGGGCGATGGTTATTGTATGGTGGCCGTGATTCAGGAAGGCATCTTTTCAAATGGCTTGGGAATCAGGTATGACATGCAACAAGGGCAGGAATTGGGGCATTCACGGCCAAGGGAAGGGTATTTGTATGAGTATGGCATTGAGGATTCCCTCGGTTCGGAAATACACAGTTTATCGATAGATGAGGACTTTTGGACTTCGGAGAAGGTGGTTTTTGACGGATGGGAGAATTCCTCTTATTATTGCTATTTGTTATCATGGGTTTCTGGGTATGGTATCCGGTATAACAGGGTTTTGAAGCATTGGTTCCCTTCTCGTGATTCGGAAGTATTCGATACGGTATATTTTGCCGACCGCAAGGGACTGGTGCAGATGGATCTGGTGTCTAAAGGCGAGACTTGGCATCTGATACCGCCGGACATGGAGGCGGCTGGTGCAAATAAATCGTTGCAAATGATTGGAAAGTAGGAGGTAGTATGTGGCAAAGAACATTTTCTCCGAGCTTGCCCAAGGTGTGGATTCCCGCCTTGGCCGCGCTGTTGTTTACTGCTTGTGGATGGGATTGTCCTGGGATTCCGGAGGACTTGCCATGGTTTATTGCAGAAGACTACATGTATCGGACTGTGGCGTTTACCAATGGAAAGGATACGGTATATGTGGAGTACGAGGGAATACTTTTTGAGAATAGGGCTGATAAAGATGTCCGGTCGGACAACTACGGGATGTGCGAATTGTTCGTGCGGCAAAAAGGTATTTCCCAGAGCCCTTCTTTCCCCGGATTGGAGTATGGCTTGTACTCTTTCCTGAGCCATAAGTATGATCCCGCAGGTTATGCTTTGCATTTTGGAATGAATGAAGAGGAGGGTGATGCCCGTTCCTATGTTCCGGAGGTGGACATATCTCCCGATCTGATAAACAATGGGATGGTGGACACGACGATGAACGGGTATTGCACGGTTCAATATCTTGTTGAGTGGAAATCGCCCCAAGGTGTTTTTTATAACCGGGTGCTGAAAGTAGGCCTGGATAGGGAATACCATACCTTTGCCTCAGATACATTCTATTTTGCCGACCGCAAGGGGCTGGTGCAGATGAATCTGGTGTCTAAAGGCGAGACTTGGTATCTGGTTCCGCCCGAAGTTTTGGTATCGGGTGCGGCGGAATGACTCTTGTTTCGGACAATGAAAATCAGAGGTATGAAAGCGATATTGCATTGTGGCTGGATAGCCGCGATAATCTATCTGGGGGGGTGTTCCCGCCCTTGCCCGGCTTATCCAGGAGATGTGGCGGGAGTTTTGCCGGTCGAGGAACAAGGCAGGGTATTGGTTTATTCCAATGGCGACCAGGAAGTGGGGCTGTATTGCGGAACAGCGGACTATACCGGGAAATACAGCATCCGCACTAATTGCAAATGCGCCTGCGATGTCACAGCCACGATGGCTTTGGAATCGGATACAGCAGGATATATCTTGTATATAAACCGTTTTTCCATGGGGCCGGGAGAGGATTTGCCGACATTCTGCGAAGCGACGATTTGTTTGCGCGGTTTTCTGGACGTCGATTACCAGTGGTCATGGCTCGGGTATTCTTTGCAGGAAGGGTTGTTCGTGGCACCTTTCGGAGATGCGGAGGGGCGTTCGCTTGTCTTGCTGGAGAATTGGACTTCGGCGACAGGGCTGACTTACGAATCGGCATACCGGGTGGAAGATTCCGAGGCACCTTGCGTCCTGTACGTGGCCGTGGGAAAAGGAATTTTGCAAATGGAGTTTCCTGATGGAGGAACTTGGAGTTTGTGAGCCTTTCCGGATGCTTTTTCATGTTGGTACAGTGTGTCGTAACGGGCAATCACCTATTCTGATACACCGCCGAAGATGCCGTGGGAAGTTTGAGTCCGGCACGGCATCTTCCATTGGAGCAAGGGCTTTTAGAGAGCTGTCGGATTACAGTCGCTTGGAAGCATCGCTTACTTCAGCAGCTGCGTGTCGATGATTTCTTTCAGCTGGGCGCGGCTCGGGGCACCGGGCGCCATGCTGGGTTCGCCCGAAACCGGGATGAAGAGCAAGGTGGGTACGGAACGTATGCCGAAAGCCTGTGCCAATTCTTGTTCCTGGTCCACGTCCACTTTGTAGATGTCCACTTTGCCGGCGTATTCCTGGGCGATGTCTTCCAAAACCGGTCCCAAGGCCTTGCAAGGGCCGCACCAAGTGGCGTAAAAGTCCACGATGGCCGGTTTGTCCCCTTGGAATTTCCATTGCTTGGGATTGGCTTCGTAATCATATACTTTGGCTAAGAATTCCGCTTTGGTGAGATGGATGGTGTTCATGTTGTCTTTGGTATTTGAAGTTTGTTGTGTTTCTGTGGTTTGCGATGCCTCGTTCGCTTGGCTCGGCTTGCTTGAGTTTCCGCAGGCCGAAAGCAAGGCGCTGAGGAGGAATATTCCGGAAAGAAAAGCTTTCTGTTTCATTTTGCGTCCTTTTTGAGGCTGAATCCGGGCGGCGTAGGCTCGCCCGGTCCGCCTGCTTGGTTTTGGTTCTGTTTTCTTGTTGGAGGGATTGGCTTAGGGAACACGTTGGCTTTTGCCGAGGTTTGTTCACCTCACGGATATTCCAAGGTGTCCATGAACTGCTCGCGTCCGTACTCTGGCTCGTCCCTTCTTGCCCTGTCCGGCTATTTCCGGTAGAGCTTGGCTTCGACCTCTTCTTTGGAAATTTCCTTGGTGCAGAAGAACCAGTCGTAGCATTTGAGGCCCTTTTCTTCGCCTTCCATCCGGCTCTTGGCCACGCCGCAGGAACCGGCGGTGGGAACAATCACCTCGTCACCGGGTCTCCAGTTTGCCGGCAGGGCGACCCCGAAGTTGTCCACGGTCTGCAATCCAATCAGCGTGCGCTTGATTTCATCGAAGTTCCTGCCCAAGGCAAGCGGGTAGTAAATGATGGCGCGAATGATGTCCTGCGGGTCGATGAAGAAGACGGCGCGGACGGCTTGGGTATTGCTTTCGCCGGGCTGGATCATGCCGTAGAGCTTGGCGACCTCCATCGTGATGTCCTCGATGAGCGGGAATTTCACTTCCACGTTCTTCATCCCCTTGTATTCGATTTTTTCCTGGATCGTGCGAAGCCAGGCGATATGGCTGTAAAGCCCGTCCACAGACAGTCCGACAAGCTGGGTGTTCAAGTCTTCGAATTCCTTGGCCATCGTGGCGAAAGTCATGAACTCGGAAGTGCAGACCGGCGTGAAATCTGCGGGATGGCTGAAGAGGATTTTCCATTTTCCTTGGAAGTCCTGGGGGAACGCAATCGTGCCTTGCGTGCTTTTGGCCTTGAAGGAAGGGGCTTTGTCCCCGATGCGGGGCATAGGGGTCATCGTGTTCATGTTGTTGGTTTCCATGGTGTTGAAGTTTTACGCGTTTTTATTGGGAACCTGTCAGGGAATTAACCTCAAGGCAGATTCCGGATTTGTCGGCTTGGCTTCGCTCGCTGCGTTCCGGATTCCGGTTCTGACCGGGTTCGTTTGGGTTCCGGATGCCTTGCCTTTGTTTGATGGGACAAAGGTAGCGGGAGTCTTGTTATAAAACAAATAGATAAATGTTATTGTGTTATAGTTTTATTTTATATTTGCACGCATGTTTTCCAAAAGAGGGTGTCCGGGATTGGCGAAAGACGTTTTCCTATATTTTATGGAGAAACAGGAGATTCACGAGCTGTTTCTTCCGTCTTTTCGGTGGTCGGGCAGTGGCGTGAACCTCATGGACTTGCGAATAGTCATACTCCCATTCGTTGAAGATGGAGGGAATGAGAAATGTTGTAAAACGGATTGCCATGAATCTTACAACCTTGAAATACATTGTGGCCTTGGACAATTACCGGAATTTTGTCAAGGCGGCCGAGGCTTGCGGGGTATCGCAGCCGAGCCTGAGCACGGCGATTAAGAACATGGAAGCGGAATTGGATATCCGGATTTTCGACCGCGATGCACATCCGGTCGAGCCGACCGCCATCGGGGAGAAAATTATCGCCATGGCAAGGGTCACTTTGCACAATGCGGCTCAGATTGAGGAGTTTGTCAAGGGGGAACGCGGAGAGGAGGGCGGCGATTTGAACCTCGGTATCATTCCGACCATCGCACCTTATATCCTGCCGGATTTGTTCCGCGAGCTGCACCGTTTGCATCCGGCAGTCAAGTTGAAGGTTTCGGAAATGCGGACATCGGCCATCGTGGAAAAACTCGTGAATGCCGAATTGGACATGGCGATTCTGGCAACGCCTTTGGAACGCAAGGAATTGCTGGAGATTCCGTTGTATTATGAGAAATTCGAAGCCTATGTTTCGCCCGAGGATGCTTTGTGGACACAGAAAGAAGTCTTTTCGGACCAATTGCCTTCGGACCGCTTATGGGTCTTGCAGGAAGGGCATTGTCTCCGGAGCCAAGTGTTCAAGTTCTGTCATCGCAAGAGCCGGACGCATGCGGAGTACGAAGCGGGAAGCATTGATACGCTGGTGCGTGTGGTGGATGCCAATGGAGGCTACACGGTGATACCCGAATTGCATGTAAGTTTTCTCTCAGAGAGCCAGAAATCGAATGTGCGGCCCATAACGGGGCGGATGCCCGCTGCGGTGGCAGGGGGTGAATCCGAACCCTGTCCGGCTTGCGTTCCCGTGCGGGAAGTCTCTTTGGTCATCCGGGAAGATTTCGTCCGGGAGCGCCTGCTCAATATCGTGGCGACGGCAGTCAAGAACATTATTCCGGAACCCATGTTGGATTCCCGGCTTAAGAAGTTCGCTATCAAGATTTGAGGGATTCTTTTGAGGAATCGGCTATGTCGGCATCGAACTCTTCTTTGAGCATGTCGAAGAGATAAACCGGACTTTGGTAATATAATCCGGTTTCAGGGGCTTCAAGTTTTGAAAATGTGGACGATGTATATGATTTTTTTATGGCAGCTTTGTCGGACAGGCCGTATTTATCCATTATCATGGAAACCATGTCTTCGCAAAGGCTTTCAATTGAAAACTGCCGTTCTTCAGATTTCATGATTTTTTTAAGGTTTGAAGGGCTTGATCAGTGCCGGAAAATACTGAATGGTGGGTTTGACATATTTTAGAAACAAGCCAAAAGAGATAAAGACTCGTGGCAATTGTCTTATTTTTTTTCTTCGGGCCTCATGTTGCGTGAGCGTTTTTGCAAGGTTAACCCAAATCGGTCATTAGACACGCCGGGGCTGTTTTCGGTTAGGAAAATGAGGCTTTCGGGCATCTTGCCCGCCTCTGTCCGCATCCTGTTTCTCGCTACGCCTCGACGTGGCCCGCTACGCCTTCGGCTAGGCGAGAAGCATGCTGCATGACACAAGCGGGCAATCTCCCCAAAGTCTAATGACCGATTTGGGGTTAACGAAATATGGGAATTCAGGGTGTTTCATTTTGTTCTGGATTGAATAGTATCAAGATAAGGAGGTTTGGAGAGGATTCGTCTTGGCCTTATTCGAAGTTACTCGAAATCTTGTCGTATCTTTGAAATTAGGTTCCGTGAATTACGGCTTGTGCGTTTTTCCGTAGGCGATGCCGGATGATAATTTGAAGCTAAATGATGGCTTAGGACTTGATGGGATTCAATGGACAAAATGTTTGAGATATGAAACGGTTTTTCTTGATTATGAGTTTCGTATTTGCTGGTATGATGGCCGGTTCGACGCAAGAGGCTTGGCCGGACAGCCTGAACACGGCGGCGGCAACGGCTTCGATGAGCCAGATGGAGCGAGATGTGGTGTTTGAAATCAATAAATTGCGGTCGAATCCGAAACGGTATGTGCAGGAAGTGGTCCAGCCTTTCTTGGAACGTTTTTCCGAAAGCGATATGGAATACGAGCTTTCTCCGGGGCTGTGGATGCGGACCCAGGAAGGCGTGAAGGCGGTCAAGGAATGTATTTCCGTTTTGAAGAAGACGAAGCCATTGCCAATACTCTATCCGGACGAGATTCTGATTAAGGCGGCGCATGCCCATACTCAGGATATGGCTCGCAGCGGTACGTTCAGCCATAACAGCAGCGATGGGACTTCTTTTTCCGACCGTATCCAGCAATTCAGTTTTGACGGGACGGCCTGGGGCGAGAACTTGGCGGCCGGTTTCGAGAATACGGCGCAGGACGTGGTCTTGCAGTTGGTTATCGATGACGGTGTTCCCTCCCGAGGACACCGCAAGAACCTGCTTTCGCCCGATTTCAACGTGGTGGGCATAGGCTGTGGCGAACATCCCCAATGGAGGACTTGCTGCACGATGGACTTCGGCCGCAGGGTCGCCCGCTGATGCCGATGGCCGGTTTTGTCGGTTATCCTAAATCTAAGCCCAATGAAGCGGTAGCAAGGTGAGATGCGTGAACTGCTCCATCAGGAGGAAAATCAAAAATTGAAACCGAGCTTCCTTTCTTGTTTTTAAGATGCCAACGCGGCCGCCGTACAATGCTCCGGCGGGACCCCGAGTCCGTAGCATAGACCTAAATCCGCTGTCCCGGCCGCAGTTTCCCCAACCTCAGTTGTTCCTCGGCCGCATCGGCATCGTTGTCTCAGACGAACTGATGGCCAGTTCCTTATTCCGCTTCCGGCCAAGTGCACTGCAGGTTGCGGTCGCCGTAGGCATCATCCACCTTGGCGCAAGCCGGCCAGTACTTGTCTTCGTGCGGCAGCGGGAACGCAGCCTGCTGACGAGTGTAAGGGAACTTCCATTCGTCGGCGCAAACCATGTATTGCGTGTGCGGCGCATTCTTGACCACATTGTTTTCGCGGTCAGCCTTGCCTTCCTCGATTTCAGCGATTTCCTTGCGGATGGCAATGAAAGCATCCACCAGACGATTCAATTCGGCCAAAGGTTCGCTTTCGGTCGGTTCCACCATCAAAGTGCCGTGAACCGGGAAAGCCACGGTAGGAGCGTGGAAGCCGTAGTCCATCAGACGCTTGGCAATGTCGCCCACCTGGATGTTGGCGCTCATCAGGAACTGGTTGCAGTCCAGAATCATTTCATGGGCGTTCATGCCCTGCTTGCCAGTGTAGAAAATCTTGTAGTAGTCCTTCAGACGGGCACGCAGGTAGTTGGCGTTCAGGATAGCGTATTCGGTAGCCGACTTGAGACCTTCAGCCCCCAACATGCGGATGTAACCGTAGGTGATGGGCAGGATGAACGCGCTGCCGTAAGGCGAGGACGAAACTGCTGGACGGCCGGTATGGCTTACAGGAATCATGCAATGGTCGGGCAGGTAAGCGGCCAGATGCTTGGCCACGCAGATAGGACCGACGCCGGGACCGCCGCCACCGTGAGGCATCGCGAACGTCTTGTGCAGGTTCAAGTGGCATACATCGGCTCCCATGTGACCCGGCGAGGTCAGGCCGACTTGAGCATTCATGTTAGCCCCGTCCATATAGACCTGCGCGCCGCAGCTGTGGACGGTCTTGATGATTTCCAGTACCGCTTCTTCGAATACCCCGTGGGTGGAAGGATAGGTAATCATCAGGCAGGAAATCTCGTTGCCGTATTGTTCCACTTTGGCCTTGAGGTCGTTGACATCGATTTCGCCTTCCGGCGTGGAAGCCACGACCACCACTTTGAGCCCTGCCATTGCGGCCGAAGCCGGGTTGGTGCCATGTGCCGAAGCCGGAATCAAGCAGATGTTGCGGTGGCTTTCGCCTTGGGCTTCCTGGTAAGCGCGGATGACCGACAAACCGGTGTATTCGCCGGCAGCGCCCGAGTTGGGCTGGAAGCTGGCCTTATAGAAACCGGTGATTTCGCAGAGGTCTTTTTCCAGACGGTCAATCAATTCGTGGTATCCTTGCGCCTGTTCGGCCGGAACGAAAGGATGGATGCCTGCCATTTCCGGCAAGCTCAGGCACATCATTTCTGCCGCCGCGTTCAGCTTCATCGTGCAGGAACCCAGGGGAATCATGGCACGGTTCAAAGCCAAGTCCTTTACTTCCAGTTTCTTGATATAACGCATCATCTCGGTTTCGCTGTGGTAGGTATTGAACACCGGATGAGTCAGGTACGGGGTGATTCGGCGCAGGTTTTCGGGAATGTCTTCCAGGATTTCATGCTTGCAGTGGCCGTGGCAGCATTTGCCGCCTTCGCATACATGCTTTTGGCCTACCGCTTCGGCCAGCACGCCGATGATTTCTCGCACATCGTCCAGCGAAGAGGTTTCGTCCAAGCTGATGGTGAAAGTGCGGTCGTCGAGATAGTTGAAGTTCATGCGGTGCGCCAGGGCGATTTCGCGGACCTTTTCGATCGAAACCGGGCTATGGAAGTATACGGTGTCGAAGAATACCGTGTTGAGTTGCCTGAAGCCGTATTCCGCGCCCCGCTTGGCCAGACGCTTGGCCATGGCGTGGATGTCGAGCGCGATTTCGCGGATGCCATCCTGTCCGTGGTAAACAGCGTACATGCCCGACATGACGGCCATCAAAGCCTGAGCGGTACAAATATTGGAAGTGGCTTTGTCGCGTTTGATGTGCTGTTCGCGGGTCTGCAAGGCCAGACGCAAGGCTTTGTTGCCTTGGGCGTCAATCGTGATGCCGATGATACGGCCCGGAATCATGCGTTTGAAATCGTTGGTGCAGGCGAAGAAACCGGCCGAAGGACCTCCGAAGCCCAAAGGCAAGCCGAAACGCTGGCTGTTCCCGAAAGCGCAGTCCGCGCCGTCTTTGCCTGGCGCGCGGAGAACGGCAAGAGCCATCAGGTCGCAGGCCACGGCCACCAATACGCCGGATTCGTGGGCGGCATCTATGACGCTCTTGGTTTCATGAACCTGGCCGTTGCGGTCCACCTGCTGGATAATGGCGCCGAACACTTCGGGACGGAACTTGTATTCTTCCATCTTGCCGAATTCCAGCTCGAAGCCGAGCAGGTGGGCGCGGGTCTTGAGCACGCTGATGGTCTGCGGGAACAGGCGTTCGTCTACAAAGCATACATTGGCGTTGGCTTTCACCTTGTCGCGGCTGCGGCTGTGGTAGAACATGATCATGGCTTCGGCAGCGGCCGTGCCTTCGTCCAAAAGGGAGGCGTTGGCCAAGGGAAGCCCGGTCATGTCGGCCACCATGGTCTGGTAGTTCAGCAGGGCTTCCAGACGGCCTTGGGAAATTTCAGCCTGGTACGGAGTGTAAGAGGTGTACCATCCCGGGTTTTCAAGGATGTTGCGGGTAATCACGGCCGGGGTGATGCAGTTGTAGTAGCCCATCCCGATATAGGAACGGAAAACCTGGTTCTTGGAAGCCAGTTCGTGAAGATGGTTCAGGTATTGGTATTCGTTCATCGCTTCGGGCAGATCCATCGGTTTGGGAAGGCGGATGGCTGCCGGGACGGTCTTTTCAATCAGTTCGTCCATGCTTTTGACCCCGATGGTTTCGAGCATCTTCTGCGTCTGCTCGGGGTTCGGCCCGTTGTGACGACGGGCGAAGTTGTTTGTTATCATGTTGTTTTATGTTTGATTATCAGTTGTATATCGATATTTTGAAATCGAGGGGACGCTGCGAATTTAGCAATTTTTTCAGTTCGGGAGCGTGACTTCCGCACTGTATGGAAGGCCTCGGAGGACGGGATGGCGGGGACGAGAAGCATCAATCTGCCATCCGTCGCCAGGTCTCGTCTGTCCTGCCATAGGCAAAGCCTTCTTTGGCGGTATCAGCGGATTCTTGATCCGTGCTTTTTCCAGTATAGTATCAGCAGCAGTCCGAACAACATTCCTCCTAAATGGGCGAAGTGGGCAACACCGTCAGCGTTTCCCCCGATGCCGGCGAAAAGCTCGATGGCTCCGTAGATGATTACAAACCATTTGGCTTTGATGGGGAAGAAAAAATAAAGGAAGATCGGCACATTGGGGAAACACATCCCGAAAGCCAGCAGGATGCCGAAGACCCCGCCGGAAGCGCCCACGGTGACGATCTGGTCTATATAGTGCTGCGCGGCGAAGTCAGGCATCCCTTGGATGGAACTTCTTATTTCCAATCCCAGTACTCCGGTCTGGATCAAGGCTGCGCCGATGCCGGTAATCAGGTAGTAGACGAGGAACCGCTTGCTCCCCCAGTAGTTTTCCAGCGCGTATCCGAACATCCATAAGGCGAACATGTTGAAAAACAAGTGCGAGAAATTGCCATGCATGAACATGTAGGTGATGAACTGCCAAGGATAGAAATCCTGCGCCGTGACGTAATGCAAGCCCAGCCATCGAGTCAGGTCTATGCCCCGTGTCTTGAGGCTGACATCGGCAAGGAAAAAAAGCACGTTGATTATCAGAAGGTTCTTTACTACGGGCGGCAGGAAACTGAATCCCCGGAGCGTGTAGTTGTCGCTTTGTTGCTGGTACATTTTCTTTTGTTTTTTTTCTGTTTAGGCCTGTTTTATGCGAGGGACGGCCTCCCTTGTTCCTGCAGATTGGCTGGTTGCCGTCCTTCGATTCCTCGGTATTTCAATGTGCTTCGAAGAGTCCGCCGATTTCTTTCTCGGACAATATCCTGAATGTCCTTTTTCCCGACGGGGAAATCTCTGGCCGGTTCCCGGAAAAGAGACGTGAAGCTATGTAGCAGAGTTCTTCCTCGGGCAGGGGAGTTCCGCGTTTGATAGCTATTTGCTGTGCCAAGGCAGATGCGATGTTTTCCATCCGGCTGCCTTTGGCATGCATCAATCGCTGTGTGTATGCGGATATCAGGTTTTCCAGAAGTTCCTGTACCCGGCTTTCTTGGACTCCTGCCGGCATCGCATTGACCATGAAGGAACGCCCCCCGAGCCATTCTATGCTCCAGCCCATCGCATTGAGGTCGCTTTTCATTTCTTGAAGCAGTTCGCTGTCGGCTGCCGATAGTTCCACGGTCTGCGGAAAAAGGGTACGCTGGGAGTGGGCGACATTTTCTTTGAGGGATGTATAGTCGTTGTAAATGATCCGTTCGGAAGCGGCTTCCTGGTCTATGATGGCGATGCCTGACCGCAAAGGTGTGACAATGTAACTGTTGAATATCTGGAAAATGCGGATTCCGGCTTCATTGCCGTTTTTGTGCCCGGAGCGGGTTCCCTCGGCCCCGGTACCGCTGCCGGCAGCGAGGGTGGCACGGTCGTCTTCCTTGAGCGCATCGGCCAGTTCGGCTTCGTTCTCCATGAAAGAGTCCAGGCAAAGCTGATCCGGAGCGGGCGCTGCCTTCATGCTTTCTTGCATCAACGCGAAATTTTCCGCGTATGCTTGGCGGTATGCTTCGCTTTGGCTCGAAGCCGGCATTCTTTTCGGGGCGTTTTCTGTACAGAGGGCGGAAGAAGTGCCGTCTTTCTTCAGGCATTCTTCATTGCCCGCTTGTCTCGGGCGGCTGTCCGTGAACGGATTATACCCGTCATGCAGGCTGATTCCGGGAACAGGAGGCGTATATCCTGCCGGACGGTACGAGTAGGGGAGCGCTTGCGAGGACTCGAAGTCCAGTACGTTGCGCATCTGGTTGATGCCTAAGGCGTGCTTGACGGCTGAGAGCATTAGCCCGTACAGCATTTTCTCGTCCTTGAACCGGATTTCGGTCTTGGCAGGATGTATGTTGACATCGATGCTTTCGGGCGGTACGTCCAGGAACAGGAAGAAAGCAGGGGCTTTGCCTTCGGGCAACAGCCCTTCGTATGCTTTTTCCACGGCATTGGACAATCCAGCGTGGCGCACATGGCGCCGGTTGACGAACAGGTATTGCTTGCCTCTCCCTTTTACAGAGTAGTCAGGCGAGCAGATGTATCCGCCCAGCTGGATATCCGGCAAGGATTCGGAAACTTTCAGTATCCGGCTTTCAAAGGATTTCCCCATCAGCTGGATAATGCGTTTCTTGAGGTTCCCTTCTTCCAGGAAATGGACTTTCTGGTTGTTTCGGTACAGGGAAAAGCGGATTTCGGGATGGGCCAAGGAAATCCGCGTGAACTCTTCTTCCACATACCGGTATTCCGCTTCTTCGCTTTTCAGGAATTGCCGGCGAGCCGGCGTGTTGAAGTAGAGGTTTTTGACCATGAAGCACGATCCTGGAGGGCAGGCAAAGGCATCTTCCGATATGATTTTGCCTCCCTCTATCAGTATTCTTGTGCCTAATTCGTTGTCTTTTTTGCGCGTATGCAGTTCCACCTGCGCGACGGCGGCAATCGAGGCCAGAGCCTCTCCCCGGAATCCCATCGTGCGGATATGATGCAAGTCTTCGGCCGTTCCGAGTTTGGAAGTGGCGTGAGGCAGGAAGCACTTCCGGGCATCGCCGGCGTTCATGCCGCAGCCGTTGTCTACTACCTGTATCAGCGTTTTCCCGGCATCGATGGTATGCAGTTCGATTTCGGTAGATCCGGCATCGACCGCGTTTTCCAACAGTTCCTTGGCAGCAGAGGCCGGACGGTTCACTACTTCCCCGGCGGCGATCTGGTTGGCGATGAATTCTGGTAGGATGTTGATTATGCCTGTGTTGTCCATTGCTTTCCCGAGTGTCTTTTCAGATTAGCTCAGAATCCAAAGCAGCAGCAAGGCGAGGATGGCTATGTAGATGAGCAGTCTTTTTGTGCTCAGCGTGCCTTTGGCTTTCTTCGGGTCGCGCCGGAAGCTCTCATGGATACGCGCTTTTGCAGCAGCCAGCTTCTCGTCTTCGGAAACCGATGGGTCGTACCGCTTCTTCAATTCCTCGATGCGTTCTTTCTCAGGGTCGTAATACCTTGGTTTCACGTTGAATTGACGGTGTTTGGCCTGTTGCGGGAAAAAGTTGGGTAGTGACATTGTCTTTCTTTGGTTAAATATTGTGCGAACCGGACTGGCCGGCCTCGGATTCCTGTGTCTTTCGTCCAATGCAGGAAAGGACGTAAGGCAGGCACATAGACAGGAGCCGTCTTGAATCCGCCGCTTTCCTGGAAAGGAAGATTCCCGGAAGGGAAGACTCCCGTGAGCCGTTTTCAGGGCTTTGCTTTGCGCCGGAGAATTGTTTATATGGTCCGGACAGGAACATGAGCGGCTTGCTACCGGTTCAAGGCTTCAGCGATGACATTCTGGTAGAATTCTTCCAGGGACCATCCCATGTGGCGGACCTGCTTGGGCACGATGCTTTCCGGCGATTGCCCCGGCGTGGTGTTCACTTCCAGGAAGTAGGCTTCTTCTGTTCCGTCCTCCACGATGAAGTCACAGCGGACAACACCTTTGCAGTTCAGGATTTGATAGATGCGGCTCGAAATGCTGCTGATTTCCTTGGCAAGCTTTTCCGGGACGGGAGCCGGGACGATTTCTTCCGAAGCCCCC
Organism: uncultured Bacteroidales bacterium; assembly: GCA_944320265.1. Lineage (GTDB taxonomy): Bacteria > Bacteroidota > Bacteroidia > Bacteroidales > P3 > Pullibacteroides. The sequence goes on from CALUGT010000018.1 coordinate 18,851, forward strand.
TTGTATTTGGCTTCATAGTCGAAGAACTCGTTCTTGGGCACGATGGCTGCCAGAGGGAACACCACGATGGAGCCTTTGAACCGCATCAGGCCGCAGGAATATTCTTTGCCTTTCACGAAACGTTCCACCAGGACTTCATTGTCTTCGATGAAGGCGTTTTCGATGGCATCCCTTAGTCCGTTCTTCTGTTGCACTTTGCTGATACCGATGCTGGAGCCTTCGGAATTGGGCTTGACAAAGCAAGGGAATCCTATTTTTTCCGCAATCCGGCTGATATCGTAGTTTTCATGGCGGAGGATGCGGACGGATTGCGGCACCCGGATGCCGTATTGTGCCAGGATGCTCTTGCAGAAATCTTTATGGAACGTGACTGCCGAAGTGCAGGCATCGCAGGTAGTGTAGGGGATATGCAGCATGTCGAAATAGCCTTGCAGCATCCCGTTTTCGCCTGGTTTCCCGTGTATGTTGATGAAAGCCAAATCGAAGTGGACGCTTCCGGCCAGGCTGAAGTTGTTCTTGTCTATGTCTTCGGTGCTGCCGTCTGGCGCTTTGTAGTACCATCGGTTGGGTTCGATGATGATCTTGAACACCCGGTACTGGTCGGCCGGGATATGTTTTTCTATTGACTCCGCACCCATGATCGAGATGACGCTTTCTTTGGAGTAACCTCCGCAGACCAGTGCAATGTTTTTCTTTTCCATTCTGGTTTTTGTTTTCGATGGAACGCGACCGCCGAAGGAGATGTCAAGCGAAAACGCGGTTCAGCCTGTTCTGCCGGAAGGTCTGGTCCCATGGCTCGAAACTGCAAATATAGCGAAAGTCGAGCGCAGAGCAAACGGGCTTGCACGATTTGCTATGCCGAGACGCATCCTGTATTCGCCGATAGGGCAAATATAGCGAAAGTCGAGCGCAGAGCAAACGGGCTTGCACGATTTGCTATGCCGAGACGCATCCTGTATTCGCCGATAAGGCAAATATAATGAAAGGTGTGGGTAATGGCAACAAACTTGTTTTGATAGCCGTCGTTTCCAATGGAAGCAGGCTTCGCCTCGGCATGATCCGAGCCTCGTTTGATTCCCTTTCGGTTTTCACTGCATTTGCCGGGACAAATTCCGGAAGCTGTTCAAGATTCCTTGCCGTCTTCCTGTTCCCGGTGGCAGAAAAGCCTTTGTATTAACATTCCCGCCAGAGCCAGCAAGATATAGGCTAATCCTACATAAATTCCTGTTTTCCAAGGGTCTCTGACTAATTCTAATTGGACATCCGGATTCCAGAAGCCCGCCTCTGCCGTCTTTACGTCTTTCAAGTAGATGTCGTAACCGTCCATTCTGGACGGGTGGCCGTGCCAGAGGGAATCTGTTTTGGGCGATCCGGAGCCTTTCGGGCTTTTGCACAGGTTAAGGTAGGCTATTTGATGGAACGGGACAGGGTCTTCCATGCCGATGATCCGGGTCGAGTCGATTCTCAGGAAGCAGGGAATCTGCAGGGCGCTGCCGCAGCTTAGCCAGGTTGTCCTGGTCTCTCCGCTGGCAGACGATTTCAGTTCTACTTTGGCGGCAGGCGCATTGCCTTCCTCTAGCGAGGCTTTGGCTGTGTATTGGTTGTCGGAATGATATATCCATGCATGAGGCAGGTATTCCGTTACCTTGACATTCCATTCCTGGATTTGTTTCTGCTGAGCCTGGGCTTTTCCGGCGGCATATGCCGCGTATTGCTCCGGGTCGATGGGCAGGGATGCCGGTGCTTCCAGTGGCAGGACTTTTCCTGTCCTGCTGTCCACGATATAAATGACAGGGGGGTGGCAGTCAGCCCGGTATCGGCTTACTTCAATGGTGAATGGAAGTTTCTTTGCTTGGTTTCTGCCGGATTGCGAGGTCGCCTGGTCTTTGGGTGCGCCTGTCCAGCCTGTCCAGATGTACTGTTGAATGCTCAGGTTGCTCATCAGGAAGCTCAGGACCAGGATCCAGATTCCTGTGAAGAGGTGGGGGAGCGCGCTTTTCGGGTTTTGCTTGCGCCTTTCCATGATGAACATCCCCAGTACGATGATGAACAACATCGTGCAGCTGATGAACCAAGGGGAATCTTTGAAGCTGCGTAGCCCGATGCGGCTCAGGAACTCTTGGCTTTCGGACGGCTTGCCTGCCAAGCCGAGGATGATGCAGACTGTCAGCATCAATCCTGCAGCGATGCCGACCGCCAAGGGAGAGCAAAGCAGTTTCACGGTTTTGTTCCTGCTGGATAGCAAATACAGCAGGACGGTGAGGACTAGAATGAGGGCCAGGAGAATCAACGTGCTGTGCATTCCGTTGTTGTTTTGAGGTTTGCTTATTAGTGTGGAAGGTGCCGGGCACCAGTGTTTTTCGGCCGTTCCCCCGTCTGGAGCATTCTGTGGCAAGTTCCGTTTACTGGCATGCGGCTATGCGCCTTCTGGAACTGGCCGGATTCCGCCCCTCTGCAGGGCAAACGGCTGTTGCGCCTTGTGGCTTTCTTTTGACCGGAGGCTTAGGAAGTCAAAAATCTGAGAAGCTGTTTGAATTTATTTGTTCAGGTCGTCGGGAGGGGATTTCGAGGGATGGCGCGGCGTTTTTCAAAGGAGGATAGCCAAGCTATCTTCGAGCATCGCTCAACCAAGACCCGAAACAGCCCCCGACGGGCAAACAAAATCCTGCCCCCGGTCCCTGAAAATCCAGCCTTTTCAGGATTGCAAGAAATTTTAAACAGCTTCTGAATTCTATTGGCAAGCAATCTGGCACTCCTGCATCGGCATCCTGGCAGGCCGCGCCGGGATGAAGCGGCGGGCAAGACTCCGCCCGCAGGACAGGAATCTTTGGAATGCCGGGCAAGCAGCAATCGCTATCCGGCATATGAATGGCCGGCCCGTGCCGGCGCAGCGTCCGGAGACGCTTGATCCTATTTTCTTTGTTGCTTGAGGTATTCAGCAAAAAGGCGTGCCACGTATTTCCCGAACACGTCGAATTCAAGGTTGACCACCGTTCCTTCCTTGATGTTGCGGAAGTTTGTTTCGGAGTAGGTGTAGGGAATGATGGCTACCGAGAACATGCCTGGTTCTGAATCGACTACGGTCAGGCTGACTCCGTTGACGCAGATGGAGCCTTTCTCCACCGTGAAGTGTTCCTGGTTTCCGGGTTTGAATCGGAAGTAGAAACGCCAGCTTCCATCCAAGGTCTCGACTTTCTCGCATATAGCCGTCTGGTCTACGTGGCCTTGTACTACATGCCCGTCAAAGCGGCCGTCCATCCGCATGGAGCGTTCCACGTTCACTTCTGTACCCACTTTCCAGCTGCCTAAGTTAGTGCGTTGCATGGTCTCTTCCATGGCGGTGACCGTGTATTGGTCGTGTTCGGGATCCAGCCTGACCACGGTAAGGCATACGCCGTCGTGGGCCATGCTCTGGTCTATCTTGAGTTCCTTGGCTATCGGGCACTGCAGAGTGAAGTGGAAATTGCTGCCTTCTTGTTCGATTTTGGTGACGGTGGCGGTTTTTTCGATGATTCCGGTGAACATTGGGTAAAATTTTAATAAAAGGTTTTAAATTTTTTGTTGCCTCTCTTTGCCGCGGGAAAGGAGAGCAGCGCATTGTGAAGTCCGTCTCCGCGAAATCCAAGCTTTTCCCGGTTGCGGGCGATGCCCGTCATGACAGGGTGACGGCGAATCTCCGGCTGCAAGCATCATGGCGGCTGTCTGGCTGGCCGCAGGAAAATGTCCTCGCGGTCAGGTCTTCCGGGTGGTTCCGCTTGGATGGCGGCCGGCATCTGGCACGGAGCCGGAAAAGTCTTCTGCACGAGCAGTCCTGCTATATCATCGATGGCAGGATTTTCCTCGTGCGGATTGTATTGTCCGGGGCTTCCCCCTCCTCAGGATGCAGCTTCGAACACGGATTTCTTGAACAGGTTCATCCCGTAATCGATTTCCTCGTCGGTGATGGTGAGCGGAGGGGTCAAGGCCAACGCGTTGTGATTGAATAGAAGCCAGAACGAGATGAATCCGTTTTCCATGCAGCGTTCTTGGATCCTGGCCGTGATTCCGCTGTTTTCGAAATGCGCTGCCAAGAAAAGCCCTTTGCCGTGGACTGCCTTCACTTGCGGGATCTCTTGCAGGTGCCGGCGTATCCGCTGGCCTTTTGCTTCGACATGGGGCAGGACTTCCGGGCTTGTGATGAGCTTGAAAGCTGCTAGCGAGGCCGCGCAGCTCATAGGATGGCCCCCGAAGGTGGACGCATGTCCCATCAGAGGGTGTTCGTTGTCGAGCAAGGCCATCAGTTCCTGGCTGGCGATGAAAGCCCCGATGGGCATCCCTCCGCCCATGCCTTTGGCTAAGCAGAGGATATCCGGCTCCACGCCGTAATGTTCGAAAGCGAAGAGTTTTCCGCTGCGGCCGAACCCGCTTTGGATTTCGTCGAAAATCAGCAAAGCTCCGTGTTCGGTGCATTTCTGGCGGAGCTTCTGCATGAATTCCGTCGTGGCTTCAATCATGCCGCCTCCTGACTGTATCACTTCTGCGATCACGCAGCAGGTTTTGTCGGTAATTGCTTCAAGCTGTTCTGTATTGTTGTATTCCAGCATTCTGTGTTCAGGGAGAAGCGGGTCGAACCGCTGGCGGATAGGCTCGTTTCCAAGCGCGCTCATCGCTCCCATCGTGCTTCCGTGGTAGGAATCGGCAAACGAGATGATTTCGCCTCGGCGGTTGTAGAGCCGGGCCAGCTTGATTGCGCCTTCGATAGCTTCCGAACCCGAATTGAGCAGGAATATTTTTTGCAATCGGGGTGGAAGGCTGTTGCAGAGGGCTTCTGCCAAGTCCAGCTGGGGCTGTTGGATGAATTCTCCGTAGACCATGATATGCAGGTACTTCCGCATTTGTCCCTCCAGCGCTTCCAGGACAGCAGGATTCCGGTGTCCGACATTGTTGACGCAGATGCTGGAGATGAAGTCGATGTATCTTTTTCCCTCTCTGTTCCAGATGTATACGCCTTCGCCTTTGGCCACGTCCACGATAAAAGGCGGAAAATTCGAAGCTTGGGCGATATACCTTTTGAAAAGGTGCTGATGACGAGGATCCATAATGTGGCAGGTGTTTTTTCCCGTCGAGGCGGAAACCGGGACGGTCGGCCTTCCTTTTTTTGCCCGTCCGGTTCCGGATGCATTCTTCTGCCTGTTCCGGGAAAGATTGCAAGCGGCAAACATACTAAAAAAAAGGAAAAGCGGCTTGGCTTTCGGTCCCTGGCGCAGGGCGGCCGCATTAAAAGCGTCAGGAATAGCCAATTGTTTGATTTTTAGTTGATTCTGTAGAGGGAACCATTTGCAGGGTTGTATTGTATAATATTGATTGTTAGCTAATTGTGTCTTGGTGCGGTTGCCTGGTCAGGGCGGGGGGATGGAGGAGGCTTGGCATGGCGCTCGGTGCCTGTCGTCGAGGGTTGTTTCCCCCATCCGAATCGGTCTTCAGACTTCAGTGAGATTGCCCGCTTGTGTCATGCAGCATGCTTCTGGCCTAGCCGAAGGCGTAGCGAGGAGCAGGATGCGGGCAGAAGCGGGCAAGATGCCCGAAAGCACCATTTCCGCCATCGGAAACGCCCCGGCGAGTCTGATGACCGATTTGGGTTAAACGGCTTCCGATGTTTGCCGGCTGGGTCGGCGCGATGCCTTGGCGGAAGACTGTGACGGAGGAAAACCGGGGATGGATCCGTGCCGGAGGTTTTCTGCAGGCCTGCCGCTTTCCAAACACAGGAGGAAACGTTTTGCTTCTATCCCTCCGCCGTATCCGGTCAGGCTATGGTCGTTGCCGATGACCCGGTGGCAGGGCGCGAAGATGGAAATCGCGTTCGCTCCGTTGGCGTTGGCCACGGCACGGACAGCGGTCGGCCTCCCTATGCGCCGGGCTATTTCGCCGTAGGAGACGGTTTGCCCGTATGGAATATCCATAAGCTGCTTCCAGACGCTTTCCTGGAAAGAGCTGCCTGCGAACAGGAGCGGCAAGTCGAAAGATTTCCGCTGTCCGAGGAAGTATTCATCCAGTTGGCGAGCGGCTGCTTGGGTGATATCCGAGGCTTGGGGCATGTAGCAGGCCGCCAGCTTGGCTTGCAACCGTCTGTCCACACGGCCAGGGTGTTTCCCCTCAGTCCAGTTGCAGAGGCAGAGCTTGTCGCGGAAAGAACCTAAAAGCAGTGTGCCGCAAGGGGCGATGTATGTTTGTACCAAAATGTTTCTGTTCATGAGTGGGCTGGTTCTGTGCGGCTTGGCAGGCGGATGCCTGTCGGGGCCATCCAGGGGCAAAGGTAGTGAAAGTCGAGCGCAGGAGGGTGTATCAAAACAGGGACTTGAAATGAATCTCAGTCGGTGTGTCAGAGTGAGTAAGATGCAATGCGCTGAGAGCGAGAACGAAGGAGCGTACTGTTGCTGCTTCGCAGCGAGCGCAGGCTTCGCCTCAGCAGAGTGCAAGTAAAAACTTGCCCTCTGCGTTCGCCTTGCACTGCGGTTCGTGACTGAGTTTGAGTCTCGAAAAACAGTGCAAACCGAGAGCAGAGCCAAAGCCCCGAGTAAGTCGAGCGCCATGCCAAGCCATTCCCTCGCTTGGGCATGGCCGAGACGGAGGGGCTTCGGCGTAGCCCACCTTGCTTGAGCTTTGCCGAGGTGCAGCCTGTTTTCGGTGAAACCAAAGCAACGAAGCAGATTGCTCATTATGACACATCGCCATGCCGAGACGCATCCTGCCTTCGGCGGAGCCGGATTGCCCGTATTCGGGGGAATCCTGGACTTTTCGGAAAAGACCTATCTTTGCGGCTCGCTGCGGAGGCTTTCCGCGTTTGCAAGATGTGTCTAACCTAATATCGACCATGATGAAACTGACATTCCGGGATTTGATTCTGCTGCTGATTATCTTGGCACTGTTCCTGCCTTTTTTCCTTTCCCAGTCCTTGTACGAGGCCTATCATGCCTGCAATGAGAACCATGCGATCCTGATTGGAGGTGTCAAATTCGCTCTCTTGTCCACGATAGGGGAGGTGATTGCCTTGCGGATCCGGACAGGAGGCTATGTCTTGAAAGGGTTCGGCGTGTTCCCTCGGATGGTGGTCTGGTTTTTTCTCGGAGCCTGGATCGTGATGGCGATGCGGATTTTCGGGGCAGGCGCGCCCTTGCTGGCCGACTATGTGTTCAATGCCGGCGGGGCTATTGCCGAGGCAATGAACCAGCCTGTCAGCTGGAACAAGTTCGTCGGGGCATTTTTTATCTCTCTTTTGCAGAATACGGCCTTTGCTCCGGTTTTCATGACATTGCATAAGATTACCGACACTCATATCATGCAATGCGGAGGCGGTCTCAGGGCTCTTGTCACGCCTGTCAAGTTCGGGGAAATCATGGCTGGGATGAATTGGCGGGTGCAGTGGAATTTTGTTTTCAAGAAGACCATACCTTTCTTTTGGATACCTGCGCATACCGTTACTTTCATGCTGCCGGGAGAATTCCAGGTGTTGTTTGCGGCGTTTTTGGGGGTGGTGCTGGGTATTATTCTTGCTTTTGCCGCCAACAAGTAATGCCGGTTTTCGACTTGAGAATCCCCGTAGGGCGCGTTCTGCTCGTCCGGTGCGGGGCATCCCTCGGCCTGGTTTGTGGACATGGGATTCTCCAGGATTCGGATGTTTTGGAATAAGCCAGAAAAGCACTCAGGATGGTGGGCTTTTTTGTGATTTGTAAATGAATTAATTGCGTGTGTATTGCAAAATTTCATGAAAAAAAATCTTGGAATATTTTGCAAATGTCAAAAACAGGTGTATCTTTGCACCCTCTTTCGCCGGGGACGGTGAGAGTGGAAAGAAAGGAAAGTACCGCTGGCCCGTTCGTCTAGTTGGCCTAGGACGCGAGGTTTTCATCCTCGAAATCAGGGGTTCGAATCCCCTACGGGCTACAGAAAAATGAGTTTTAGAAATGGCAAATCACAAATCAGCTAAGAAGCGTATCCGTTCTTCGGCTAGGAAATACGAACATAATCGTTATTACGCCAAAACCATGCGTAATGCTTTGCGTGATTTCCGTGCTATTACCAGCAAGGAAGAGGCCGCCAGCAAGATGAGTTCCATGGTTTCGATGATTGACAAATTGGCCAAGCGCCATATCATACACAAAAACAAGGCCAGCAACTTGAAGTCTGAAGTAATGCTTCAGGTGAATAAATTGCAAGCCTAGTTTTAGGTGTTGACATGTGGGCTGGAAGGCCCGTGTGAATAAAATAAGCATCCTCCTTCAGGATGCTTTTTTTTTATCCGGAGCCAAGGCAACTGTGTCAAAATGCAACGTATTGACAATCGGTATTGTTTTGCGTCGGTCTGCAGGTGTTCTCTTGGGCAGGATCCATTGTCAATCAGGCAGTGATTGTTGCAGGCGATTCAGATTCGGTTGCCTTGGTCCGGCGCGCTCGCCCCGCAGCCTGAAACGTTTTATCCCAAATCGGTCATCAGACTTAGGGGAGATTGCCCGCTTGTGCCATGCAGCATGCTTCCCGTCAGCCGAAGGCGTAGCGGGAAACAGGATGCGGACAGAAGAGGGCAAGATGCCCGAAAGCCTCATGTTCCCAATCAGAAACGGACTCGGCGTGTCTAATGACCGATTTGGGTTTATTCCGTATCTTCGTAGCTTGCATGTTCCCGTGCTGGCATTCTTGACGGGAGATGCTCTGGCCGGGATTCCCGTTTGGGGGCGGGCTTTCGGGGCGTTTCCGGAGAATAATCGGGCGCGGCAAGGCAGGATTCCTTGGAGATTTCGCGCAGCGGCTGGAGCAAAGGAAACGTGCCGGACTGCATCGCCCGATGCGGAAAGCGGCGGAACAAGGGGCTTCATGCTTTCTTGTCGGGACATTCTTGGAGGACGGCTTTTCCGGGATGTGCCGCGGCAAGGTTGGGACAAGGGCGGTTTGTCCCGTCTTCGGGTATGTTTCTGCGCTGGCTGGCGATGCTTTCGCGTGCCGGAGAATCGCGCAGGGGAAACAGGCCTAGGGGGTATTGCAAGGCGTTCAGAATTTGGAGAATGAATATATTTGGCAGAATATTGCGATTGGCAAGCTTCGGGGAATCCCACGGGGCGGCCATAGGAGGGGTCTTGGATGGCTTCCCGGCGGGAATGGATCTGGATTTGCTGCAAGTCCAGCAAGCATTGGATCATAGGAATCCCTCGCAGGTTCTGACGGGAAGCGGCCGTCTTGAATCGGATCGGATAGAATTCCTTTCAGGAATCTGGCAAGGGAAAAGCCTCGGCACTCCGATAGCGTTCCTTATCCGTAACCAGGATGCCCGTTCAGAAGATTACGCTTTCCTTGAAAAGGCTTTCCGTCCGGGACATGCCGATGATACCTGGCAAGCGAAGTACGGTATCCGGGATTACCGGGGCGGCGGCCGGGCATCGGCTCGGGAAACAGCAGTCAGAGTAGCAGGAGGCGCGCTAGCCCGGCAGCTGACGGATAAAATCGGTATCCATATCAGCGCCTATGTATCCCAAATCGGGACGCTGCGCTTGGAAAAACCTTTCGAACAGATAGACAGCCAGAATGTCTATAGCTACCGGACTCGATGCCCGGATCCGGCCGCCGATGCGGCCATGCTTTCATACCTGCATCGGATCCGGGAAGCCGGCGATTCGGTTGGCGGGGTGGTGGAATGCCAGGTGAGCCGGATGCCGAAAGGCTTGGGCGAACCGGTATTCGACAAGCTGACGGCGCGCTTGGCATCGGCCATGATGGGTATCAATGCGGCTCGCGGATTCGAGATGGGGCAGGGTTTTGCGGCGGCCCGGATGAAAGGCAGCGAGCATAATGACCAGTGGATGCCGGACGGGACGACCCGGCAGAATCTGTGCGGTGGGGCCAGAGGAGGTATTTCCACAGGGGAGAACCTTGTTTTCCGCGTGGCTTTCAAACCGATACCTACCATAGCCCGAACTCAGGCCTTGCTGGTGGGATCGGGAGTCCCGGCAGGGGAGTCCCGATTGGAGAGCGCGGTTCTGCCGGGGAGGCATGATGTCTGCTGCGTGCCTCGGGCCGTCTCAGTGGTGGAAGCCATGACATCGTTGGTGCTGGCCGATATGTGCCTGTTGGCTCGTTGCAGCAAGGCTGGCCTTTCTGAAAATTGAACTGTGTATGCGTTTTGTCCATCCACAATATTTGTTCTTCCTGTTTGCGGTCCTTGTTCCGCTCATAGTCCATCTGATCAAATTGAGAAGGTACAGGCGGGAGTATTTTTCCAATGTCCGTCTTCTCAAGCAGATTCAGCAAGAGCAGAAGAAAAGTGCCAGATTGCGGGAGTATCTTGTGCTTGCATGCCGGATGCTGACCATTGCAGGGCTTGTCACGGCCTTTGCCCAGCCTTATGTTCCCCGGGACGGTGACAGCGAGGCCGGTTCCTCTTGCAGGCGGATGATTTCCATTTATCTCGACAATTCGTTCTCGATGCAGGCTCCCTCAGCATCCATGCCTAAATCGGAGCGAGCCAAGGCCTATGTCCGTTCCATTCTGGAAAGTCTGTCTCCTGATGCTCCGGTGCAGTTGGTAACCAATGATTTTTTGGGACAGCAACAGCAGTTTTGCCAGGCCGGCGACTTGCTGGAGAAGCTTTCCGGCATAGAGGTTTCCCCTTTTTCCGTTTCTTTTGAAGAAGTGCGGGCTCGGCAGCAAGCCTTGTTCGAAGCCGAGTCTGTGCCGGAATCCGCGAGGGTATGCTATTATGTGTCCGATTTCCAGAAATCCTTTTTGCCGGTGCCGATGCAGCGGAGGCGGGACAGTCTGGCTTCATGGGTGTTTGTTCCGGTTGAAGGGTCTGATTACGCTAATGTGAGCTTGGATTCCGTGGCCGTGGAGAGCCCTGTCCTGCAGGCCGGCCGGGAGATAGGGCTGCATGTGTTCATGACGAACCGGTCCGATAAGGAACAGTTCCAGATGCCTTTGCGTCTTTTCGTGGACGACCGTCAGGTAGGGGCCTATCCGGTTGATTTCCGGCCTGGAGAACGGGTAGAGACCCGGATTCCGTTCCGTTTGGAATCCGCTGGGATCCATGCCGCTTGCCTGGAAATTGCCGATTATCCGGTAGAATTTGACAATACCTTGTATTTCAGTTTGGACTTGATTGGAAAATTGCCTGTTCTGCATTTGTTTTCCGAACAGCCCTCCTCTGCGGTGGCCAAGGTCTTCCAGCACGATTCCTCGTTCTTGTACCAAGCTGTCGATATTTCCCGTTTGGATTACAGTCGCATAGAATCTGCTCGCTTGGTAGTGGCCGAAGGCTTGCGTGCGATGCCGAGTGCGTTGGAATCCGCTTTGGCGGCTTTTGTCCGCAAGGGAGGAAGTCTGTTCTTGGTACCGGAAGCCCCCTTAGGCATGCAAGATGCTTCCGGCGAGGCTTACCGTCCGGCTTCGGATGTTTTATTGCAGGATCTGCTTGGGGAAGGTTTTCAGGCATTCCGGGAGATAGAGGCTCCGTTGCGTTGGCTCAACCGGGAGCATCCCGTATTCGCGCTTGCTTTGGAGGATGAAGGGAAAAATGCATCTTCGTCCAGCTCAGTCTCTGCGGAAAGCCTGCCCTATGTCAAGGCCGCATACGGTATTCCGGCCGGAACGGGGGCGTACGCTTCCCTTCTGGGTTTCCGTCTTCCTCAAGCAGGGGGGAGGCAGAGCGAGGCAGGCCGGGATTTCCTGCGTGCTTACGCTGTCGGAGACGGATGGTTGTATGTGCTTGCTTCGCCTTTGGATCCGGCCTGCAGCGATTTCACATCCCATTATACCTTTGTGGTCTCGTTGCTGAATATGGCATTTTGCCAAGGCATGCAGCATCCGCTTTACAATACTCTGGGGACCCGGCAGGTCTTGCCGTTGCCTTCGTATCTTTTCCGGGAGGAGAAAGCTCTGTATCATGTCTATTCCTTGGACGGGACTTTCGATTTCATGCCGGAGATCCGGCGCCGGGGGCCGGAATCCGCTTTGCTGCTGCATGGAGGGCTCCGTCAGGCTGGGAATTACGGTCTGGCATCCGTGCCTGCCGGTTCGGATAGGGCACCGCAGGAATACGCTTGCATCTGGCCGCTTTCGTTCAACTACGACCGGGCCGAGTCTGCCAGGGACTGCTGGTCTGTCCAGGAACTGCAGGATTGGATAGGGCTTTATGGCGATGACAGGATTTGCCTTCTGCGGCCGGAAAAAGCAGGCATTGGGGAAAGCATGGCCCGTATGGAGAGGGGAAAGGAGTTGTGGAAAGTTTTCCTTATCTTCGCGTTGGTTTTCGCATTGGCGGAAGCCGTTGCTTTGCGGAAGCCTGCATTGCGTTGATTTTCTGACAGTAAATGGAAATAAAAGAAGAAAACGAATCCGGACGCGTCATTCCGATTCCGGGATTGTTCAAGAATTGGTACTTGGATTATGCTTCCTATGTGATTCTGGCTCGTGCCGTGCCTGAGCTTTCGGACGGCCTGAAGCCGGTGCAGCGGCGGATCCTGCATTCCATGAAGGAACTGGAAGACGGTCGCTATAACAAGGTAGCCAATATCGTGGGCAACACGATGAAGTACCATCCCCACGGAGATGCTTCGATCGGCGATGCCTTGGTGCAGCTCGGTCAGAAAGACCTGCTGGTTGACTGCCAAGGGAACTGGGGCAATATCCTGACCGGGGACCCTGCGGCAGCCCCTCGTTACATCGAAGCCCGGCTGTCGGCCTTTGCGCTGGAGGTCGTTTTCAACCCCAAGACCACGGCTTGGAAGCCTTCTTATGATGGGAGGAACCAGGAGCCGGTATCCTTGCCTGTCAAGTTCCCGCTGCTGCTGTCGCAGGGGGTGGAAGGGATTGCGGTCGGTCTGGCATGCAAGATTCTGCCGCATAATTTCAATGAACTGATCGATGCTTCGGTCAAAGTGCTCAAGGGCGAGGATTTCGAGCTTTATCCCGATTTCCCGACAGGGGGCAGCATCGACGTGGCCAATTACAACGATGGTTTGCGTGGCGGCAAAGTCCGTGTCAGGGCCAGAATCCAGCAATTGGACAAGAAGACCCTTGAGATAGTGGAGATCCCTTACGGGACCACGACGGCATCGGTCATTGAGAGCATCTTGAAGGCCAGCGAGAAAGGGAAGATAAAGATCAGGAAAGTAGAGGATAACACCGCGGAGAAGGCCGATATCCTGGTCTATTTGCAGCCCGGTGTATCGCCCGATACCACATTGGATGCCTTGTACGCTTTTACCGATTGCGAGGTGTCCATTTCCCCCAATGCCTGCGTGATCGATGCCCAGAAGCCCAAGTTCTTGGGTGTTACGGAAATGCTTAGGATTTCCACCCGGAATACGATGAATCTGCTGCATGCGGAACTGGATGTGCGGATGGGCGAGCTGCAAGAGGAATGGTATTGGACTTCGTTGGAGAAGATTTTTTTCGAGGAACGGATTTACCGTTTGATGGAAAAGGATACCCGGCGTTGGGAAGAGCAGATCAAGGCGATGGAAGAGGCTTTCAAGCCTTTCGAGGAACGTCTTGGGCGGAAAGTGAGCAAGGAGGACGTGCTGAAGCTGGTCGAAAAGCCGGTCCGCAAGATTTCCAAGTTCGATATCAAGAAAGCCGATGAGAAGATACAGGCGGTGGAGAAGGAAATGGAAGCGGTTCGCTGCAATCTGGAACATTTGGTGGATTATACGATTGCCTATTTCCAGAATATCAAGAAGAAATACGGGGCAGGGAGGGAACGGAGGACTGAAATCCGCAATTTCGAGAACATCCAAGCCAATATGGTGGCGGCCACCAACGAGAAGCTGTATGTGAACCGTGCCGAAGGCTTTGTGGGGACAGGATTGAAGAAAGACGAATATGTCTGCGAGTGTTCGGATATAGACGATATTATCGTGTTCCGCCGCAATGGTATGTTCAAGGTGGTCAAGGTGGGCGAGAAGGTCTTTGTGGGCGAGGATATCATCTATGCGGGCGTGTTCAAGCGCAACGACGAGCGTACCATTTACAATATGGTCTATAGCGACGGCAAGGACGGCATCGCCTATGTGAAGCGTTTTGCCGTGGGGGGAGTTACTCGGGACAAGGAGTACGACCTCACCAAGGGCACGCCAGGTTCGCAGGTGCTTTATTTCACGGCGAATCCCAACGGGGAAGCCGAGGTGGTCCGCGTTCATCTGCGTTTCAAGCCCAAATTGAAAAAGCTTTATTTCGATTTCGATTTCAAGACCTTGGCTGTCAAAGGCCGTTCCAGCATGGGCAACATCCTCTCGCGCAATGCGGTCAAGCGCATAGAGCTGAAGGATGCCGGCGTTTCCACCTTGGGCGCGAGGAAAATCTGGTACGACGACACCATCAAGCGGCTCAATGTGGACGGGAGGGGCCAGTATCTGGGCGAGTTCAAGGGCAACGATAAGATTCTGACCTTGATGGATGCCGGAGCTTACAAGTTGGTTTCCTACGATTTGGGAACGCATTTCGAGGAAGATATGTTCCGCCTGGCCAAGCATTACCCGGAACGGATCTTGACGGCGGTCTATCGGGACAAGAATACCAAGCTATGGTATATCAAGCGTTTCCAGATAGAGGAGAGCGAGAAACGGCAGTCTTTCATTGAGGAGGAAAGCGGCGAGCTGATGAACCTGAACATGGATTTCTATCCTCGTTTGCGCATTGTTTTCGATTCCAAGGCCAACAAGAAAGAGTACGAGGACCAGGAAGTGGACGTGACGGGTTTTATCGGGATCAAAGGTTTCAAAGCCAAAGGGAAGCGGCTTTCCAACTACTATGTCAAACGAGTGGAATTTGTCGACCCGGAGCAGCCCGACCCGGATTACGAGGCTTTGCAGCACGACAAGGAGGTGGAAGAGAAGATTGCCAAGGGCGAAGACCCGGATGCGCTTCCTGAGAACGAGGAGGCCGACCCGAACGAGCAGCTGAGCCTGTTCTGATTCTCGAGTTCCCTTGTCCGGTAAGTTTATTCAAATTTGTTGCGATATGAAAAACAGTGAAGTAATCAATTTGGTACCCGGCATCGACTGGGTGGGTATCCTTGACTTCGGCATCGTGACGTTCGATGTGGTCATGGAAACGAAATACGGTACGACGTATAACTCGTACGTGGTGCGAGGAACGGAGAAGAATGCTTTGATCGAGACGGCTAAGGCGACCTTCTTTGACGAATACATTGAAAAAGTGAGAGCGGTGATTGATCCGGCGTTGATTGATTATATCGTTTTGGATCATACCGAGCCGGATCATTCCGGTTCGTTGGCCAATCTGCTCAAGCTTTGCCCGAAGGCTAAGGTCATTGCCAGCGCGGCGGCTTTGAAGTACCTGAAGGACATCACTAACGAGGAATTCCCCAGCCAGGCTGTACGCGAAGGCGACCAGATAGATTTGGGGGGCAAGACCTTGAAATTCATCGGTGCCAGCAATCTGCATTGGCCTGACAGCATCTATACCTATGTCCCGGAAGACAAGGTCTTGTTCACCTGCGACTCTTTCGGGGCGCATTTCGCCAGCCCGAGCAAGAAGATCTTCGATGACGAGGTGGGCGATTACCGCGATGCGTTCGACTATTATTTCGCGGCGATCCTGCGGCCTTTCAGCCGTTTCTTCCTGCGGGCAATCGAGAAGGTGGAAGCCATGGAAATCAAGATGATTTGCCCGGGACACGGTCCTGTCTTACGTTCGCATTGGAAGGAATGCGTGGCACATTCCAAGGCCATGTGCGAGGAATTTGTCAAGTTGCCGCAGAAGGACATGGTTTTGGTGGCTTATGTATCGGCTTACGGTTACACCAAGGCTTTGGCGGAAAAGATTGCCGAAGGTATCCGGAGCGAAGGCCTGCAAGTGGATTTGTGCGATGTGGAAAAATTAGGCGTGGAGGAAATCGGGGCGCATGCCGAAAAGGCTTCGGGTATCATCTTCGGTTCGCCGACTATCAACCAGAACGCTTTGCCTCCGTTGTACAACTGCTTTGCCGCCCTTTCGCCTTTGCGCGACCGGGGCAAGCTGGCCGGCGGCTTCGGTTCCTACGGCTGGAGCGGCGAGGCCAAGGAAGTAATCGAGGCCAATATCAAGGCTTCCAAGCTTGATTTCGTGGGCGATACCTACTTTGTCAAGTTCAAGCCGAGCGAGGCGGAGTTGCAGGGGGCGTTTGAGTATGGTGTCCGTTTTGCCTCCAAATTAAAGTAAACGGATTTATAGCGGCATCTGCGTCGTTGCGCGAGGGATTCGAAAATGCTCACGTACGTGAAGTACGCTCCGCTTTTCTCACCCTCGCGACGCCTCGCATCTGCTCGCCATAAATCCGTTTACTCCGGCGCGGGAAGGTGGCGGCATCTGCGTCGTTGCGCGAGGGATTCGAAAATGCTCACGTACGTGAAGTACGCTCCGCTTTTCTCACCCTCGCGACGCCTCGCATCTGCTCGCCATAAATCCGTTTACTCCGGCGCGGGAAGGTGGCGGCATCTGCGTCGTTGCGCGAGGGTGAAGGCTCGCATCTGCTCGTCATAAATCCGTTTACCCCGGTGCGGGAAGGTGGCGGCATCTGCGTTGTTGCTGAGTACCTTCAGATTCATTTAAGATTAGAGGAAAATTGATAAGACGACAGCTGGTCGAGAAAAATCTTGGCCAGCTGTTTCTTTTATGCTTCGAGGAGCAATCGCAAACGGTTCACGATATTCACCTCGCTGACCCCGGAATCGAAGTCGAGGGAGAGTATATTGATGCCCGGATACTTCTGCTTAATCTTGTTTTCCAGCCCTTTGGAGATGATATGGTTGGCAATGCAGCCGAAAGGCTGGAGCGAGATGACCGCCTTCACGCCCTGCTTGGCGTAGGCCACGATCTCGGCCGGAAGCAGCCATCCTTCCCCGAACTGCACTGCCAAAGGCAGGATTTCCTTCACGTCCGCTGCCAGCTCGAACACATCCTCGGTGGGACGGAAATACGGGAAGCGGCTCATCACCTTGTCGAAATCCCGGATTCGTCCTTTGACCAACGAATAGCCGAAATCCAGCAAAGGCTTGGGAACGGAAATCTTGTCCGTCTCGTTTTCCCGTTTGGTCTGCGTGTTGACAAAGCTCTGGATGAAGAACGAGAGCAAGGTGGGCGGCAGGACCTCGAAATTCCGTTCAATCAGCCAGTCAACGGTGAACTTGTTGGCGAAAGGATGGTATTTGAGGTAGATTTCCCCTACGATGCCCACCTTGTCCCGTTCCATCCTTTCCTTGGGCAGCATTGCGCTGAAAGCCGACACCGCCTTTTCCATTAGTTTCAGCATCCCTTTGGAGTCCCTTTTCAAAATCAAAGCCTTGGCCTCCTGCAAGAAAGAGTCCCGCAAAGCCTTGACTTCCGGTCTGCGCTCCGTTTCCACCCGGACCACCGTGGCATGGTAGAGCTTGGAGAGATTGTCCCCGAAGAGAATCGCGCTCATGGCGATAGGCAGCGATTTGAGCCAATTGATCTTGAAGCCCGGCTGGTCGTTGTTCAGTCCCGAACCGAAGCTTACCGAAATGACGGGCACTCCCGCAAAGCCGGCATCGACCAAGGCCTTTTTCAGAATCGGGTAATAATTGGAAGCCCGGCACTGCCCCCCGGTCTGGGTGATGCCTACCGCGCATTCTTCCGGATTGTACTTGCCCGATTTCAAAGCCTTTATGATATCGCCCACAATCAGCGTGGCCGGGTAGCAGACTTCGTTGTTGGCGTATTTCAAGCCCGTTTCGGCCGATTCCTGGTCGCTGAGAGGCAGCACTTCCAGTTCGTAGCCGTTGATTCTGAACAGTTCCGGCAGGAAAGGAGACAGGTATTCGGTAAAGAACGGGGCGAGGATTTTCCGCCGCTTGTCCTCCTTCTCAAAGACTTTGGTCGAGACAAAAGGTGCGGTCTCCGGGTTCAGCACATGCTTGTAGCGCAGGCTTTCGATCAGGCTCCGGATACGAAGCTTCATCGAACCCACATTGTTGATATCGTCAATCTTGACCACCGTGGCCGACTTCTTGTGACGGTGCAGCATGTTGGCCACTTCGTCCAGGAGGAAAGCGTCCGGCCCGCAGCCAAAGGAAGTCATCTGCGCGTAATGCACGTCCTCGTCCTGCATCCCGACCCATTTGGCCGCCTTGATGATCTTGTTGATGTAATTCCATTGGGAGAGGATGTAGGTGTCCTGCATCTGCAAGTCCTCCTTCTCGTCCACGATTTCCTCGTTGATGACCGTGGCTCCTAAATCGGAGGCTATCTCGCTGAGCTTGTGCTGGACAAGGGCGTCGGTATGGTAGGGACGGCCCGCCAGCAGGATTACGATGCGCTTTTCTTTCCGGGCTTTCTCAAGCAGTTCCCTGTTTTTGGCCAGCATGTCCTCGTGGAAACGGGCCAAGGCCGCGAACGCCTTTTCCACCGCTTTTTCCACTTGTTTCTTTTCCGGCATCGCCCCTCTGCAACGCCCTTCCTCCTTGGCGAAGCCCATCAATCGCTCGATGTATTTCTGGCAGTTGCGGACGGTGAGCTTGTAGTCTTTGAGTGTGAATACCGGGTTGTCGAAGGGTATGTCGGAATAATTGAATCCGTTCCTTATCAGTGTATTGTAGCTTGAAACGATAGGGCAGTTGTAGGAATTGGCTTCCGAACCGTCGTTTTTGGTCTCGTAGACCACGTATGGAAAGAAAATCCGGTCTATTCCCTTGCTGCAGAGGTTATGGATATGCGAATGCACCAATTTGGCCGGGAAGCAGATATTGTCGCTCATCACTTCCCTTAGGTGCTTCTCGTAAGACTGGTATGTGGATACATCGCTCAGGACCAGCTCTATGTTGAACTCCGCGAACAAGGCCGACCAGAAAGGGAAGTCGGCATAGAGGTTCAGCACCCTCGGCACGCCCAAGCGCAAGATGGGCTTTGCCAGCGTTGTTTGCTCGAAGACACGTTGGCGGCGGTAGGTGTAGATGTTGTCGCCTTTGGCTTCCTGCGGCCTGAAACTGAACACCTTTTCGCATTTGTTCCCGGCAAAGTAACGTTTCCCGTTGGCAAACTTGTAGATGTCTATCAAGCAATTGTTTTCGCAGCCTTTGCAAATCGTCTGCGAAAGTTCGTATTCGATTTTGCGTTCGATATCGATAGGGTGGGCATCGAAATCCTTGTCTTTCAGTTGTTCCAAGGTGTGCAGGGCACAGCCGTAAGCTCCCATCAGCTCCGGGCGGCTGTTGCGGAACACTTCGTGGCCCACCATGTTTTCCAATGCCTTGACCACCGCGTCGTTGCGCATGGTTCCCCCTTGCACCACGATATGTTCGCCAATCTGGGCATCCCTGATTTTGAGTACCTTGTAGAAGCAGTTCTTGACCACCGAGTAAGCCAAGCCGGCGGCGATGTCAGCTACCTCCGCCCCTTCGCGCAAGGCTTGCTTGATTTTGGAGTTCATGAAAACCGTGCAGCGGGTTCCCAAGTCGCAGGGAGCTTTGGCTGAGACCGCTTTTTCTGCGAACTCGGATGCGGTGAACCCCAAGGAGTTGGCAAAGGTCTCGATGAACGATCCGCAGCCAGAGGAGCAGGCTTCGTTCAGTTCTATCCTGTTCAGTACGCCGTCTTCGATGAACATCGCCTTCATGTCCTGTCCGCCGATGTCGAGGATGAAGTCTACTTCCGGGCATATCTTTTTTGCCGCCGTGTAATGCGCCAGCGTTTCCACCATCGAGAAGTCCAGCCCGAAAGCCGCCTTGATCAGTTCCTCCCCGTACCCCGTGGAGCATCCGGAAATAATCGGAAGGTCCAAGCCTGATTCCTTCTGGGCTTCGGCGAACTTCTTCAGGCCTCTTTGCACCGCTCCGATCGGGTCGCCCATGTTCTTGGAATAATCCGAGAACACGATCCGGCCTTCTTGGTTCACTAACACCACCTTGGTGGTCGTGCTTCCGGAATCGATGCCTAAGACCAGTCGGTCTCCGGCTTTGAACGGGGCGCCAAGGTCTCCTGTGCGGGCTTTCCGTTGCCGCCATGCCGCCAATTCCGTTTCGTTCTTGAACAGGGAGGGCAGGGCGAAAGCGTCCGCTTTTTCCAAATCGGGCGTATGCAGCACCAAGTCGGTCAGCTCCTGCGGAGTGTAAGCGCGGCTTTTGAGCGGGTCTATCGACAAGGCGCAGCCGGTAGCGGTCAGCATATTGGCGTTCTCCGCTTGGAAAATATATTCTTCTTGGAGGTTCAGGTAGTCTTTGAATGCCTGCCGGAGCGAGGCGATAAAGGCCAGAGGACCTCCGCAGAACAGGATTTTGGGCTTGATTTCATGCCCTCTCGACAGCGAGGCCACCACTTGGACGGCAATCGCATGAAAGATGGAAGCGCAGATATCGGCCCGGCTCACGTTCTTGGCCACTAAGTTCTGGACATCGGTCTTGGAAAACACCCCGCAGCGCGAGGCGATAGGGTGGATATGCCGGGCCTTGGCGGCCGCTTGGTCCATTTCCTCGATGCTCATGCCGAGAATGGCCGCCATCTGGTCGATGAACGCCCCTGTTCCTCCGGCGCAGTTGCCGTTCATGCGCATGTCGGGCAGGGCATTCTCGTTGATGAAGATGATTTTGGCATCCTCGCCCCCAATGTCGATAATGGTCTTGAGATCTTTGCAGTAGTTTTTCGCGTAGAAATTCAAGGCGATGACTTCCTGGATGAAATTGAAGCCGTAGCGTTCGCATACGCCCATGCCGGCCGAACCGGTCATTTTGAGCCAGCATTCCTGGCCGGGGAACTGTTTCTCCAATTCTTTCCAGAACGAAAGCAGGGTATTCTTGATGTCGGCGTTGTGGCGTTTGTAGCGGGAAAGCAGCACTTCCCCTTTTTCGTCTATGGCTACGAGTTTGGCGGTCGTGGATCCTATGTCGATTCCTATCCTGTTCATCTATTGTGTTTTGGTACTTCGATGCCGAACGGGCGATGGCGTGTGCCGCTTGGCATCCCGAAGCTTTTCGGCATCGTTCGCCCCGGCAAAAGCACGGAAAGCAAACTGGCAAATTTAGATATAAATCACGATTTATATCTAAATTTGCATTCCGAGCGAAGTTTCTTTTCCGTATGCCTATCGAATCTCAAAACATAGAATTCAAAGAATCTTGGCGTGACGAATACCAGAAATGGATTTGTGGTTTTGCCAATGCACAAGGCGGTGTCCTTTATGTTGGTATAAAGGACAATGGCGAGGTGTGCGGTGTGCAGGATGCTAAGAAACTAATGGAGGACATTCCAAACAAGGTACGCGACATGATGGGCATCTTGGTGGATGTCAATCTGAAAGAGAAAGAAGGGAAGCAATATCTGGAGATTGTGACGGAGGCTTATCCTTATCCTATCAGTTTCCGTGGCAAGTATTATCAACGAAGTGGTGCGACCAATCAGGAACTGAAAGGGGCGGCACTTGACCGTTTCATGCTTCGCAAGCAGGGAAAGACTTGGGATGGTGTACCTGTGCCTTATCTGAAAGCGGAGGACCTGGATAACGCTACGTTTGATTTGTTCCGCAAGTATGCCAAACGGAGCGGACGCATGGAGGAAGCGGACTTGATGGACGATAATCGCGGATTGTTGGAGAAGCTCCGGCTTTATGAGGGCAGTTACTTGAAACGTGCCGCTGCCTTGTTGTTCCATCCCGACCCGGAAAAGTATGTGACCGGGGCATTTGTGAAAGTTGGCTTCTTCCGCGAAGGCATGGATTTGGTGTACCAGGACGAAGTACATGGCAACTTGTTCCAGCAAATCGTGAAATTGATGGACTTGCTGTGTACCAAATACATGAAAGCCGTCATTACTTACGAAGGCATTCAAAGGATAGAAACTTTGCCCATGCCTCGTGAGGCTCTGCGTGAGGCCTTATTGAATGCCTGCATCAACAAGGACTATGCGGAATCTTCTCCCATCCAAATCCGTGTGTACGAGAACAAGTTGGAGATAATAAACGGTGGGGTATTGCCCGAAGGATGGACGGTGGAAACCTTATTGTCTTCTCATCGGAGTATGCCTTATAACCCTGATATAGCCAATACATTCTTTCGTGCCGGTGAGATTGAGGCCTGGGGACGCGGCATCGAGCGTATCATCACAGCTTGTAAGAATGACGGATTCTCCACACCGGAGTTTCGTTATGATGCTTCGGGAATCTGGACGACCTTTAAGTTTGAATATCCGGAACGGGCTATGAGCCAATCCGACTCAGAGATGACCCAAAGGAGCGACCAGAAAACGACCAGAAAACGACCAGAAAACGGACAAAACAAACAGGAGGATGCTATTATTGAGCTTCTTAAAGTGAATCCCTATATCTCAAGAAAAGAGATTTCTGGTCGATTGGGACTACACGACAGCAGTGTGAAAAGGCGATTAGCTTCACTCCAAGAGAAAGGAGCTATTAAGCGTGTAGGACCGGATAGAGGCGGCTATTGGAAAGTCCAAAAAGGATTTTGAATCAAGGAGGAGAAGGTCGCATGATTACATGGTTGACTTTCAAAAGGAAGCTGTATGTTTGTAATCGATAAAGGAAATCGTCCTGCAATCTGCCACAGCAAAGTCGATTGCCGGTGCCGTTTCGGGCAGGATGATTGCCATGTTGTCGCCCCTTACCGTGGAGGATTCTTGCGAGGCAAAACAAATTAATCTTGCCTGTCCTTGCCCGAATCCGACAGGCCGCTGCCATGCTCTGAAAGCCTGAAAGAAAAGAAATTTACCAAAAAGTCCCATAATATTCCCAGTATTCGGGCAGGTCAAAGGCAATGTGGCCTTGGCCATGTGATGGAATCTGGAAACTCACGGACAGGTGAGATTCTTCTCCTTGGAATGCGTATGAAATATTTATCGAATCGGTCACCGTGGCAAAATCCTCGATGAGGAATTCCATGTTCTTCAGGCATAGGCAATCGGCATGCACATCGATAGCCGTTTCTGTCTGCCGGATGTCCAGAAAAGCGCCGTTCCGGTTTACGGATGTTTCCCCTTTCATTTTGGCGCAGTTCATGATAAGGTTGCCGAATTCCATGTTCAGTCCTCCGTCTTCCGTATACTCGAATTGGCAGTATACCTCCGGGTGTGTCTTGGATCCATAGCTTAGGCATTCGCTTAGGGTCGTTTCCGGGAAATAATTTCCAATGACGGTATCCACGGGCATTTCAACTGTATCTGCCGGGATTGTCGCAGTTGTGTCCGAGGGCATCGGCTTGTCTGTCGGGGGATTTGTTTGTTGATTTTCTTTTTTTTCTTCCGGTTCGCAGGCTATGATTCCGGATAGAAGCAAGCCGCAGACACTCGTTGCTATAGTGAGGAATCTTTTGGTTTTCATTTTGTTTTATTGTTTTATAATCTGTATGGTTCCTTCTTCGATAGTGGTGCCGCCATGTATTTCAATGGAAGTTCCTGTCGAAGAGACATTGTTTTCGATGACTACGGGGCCATTGGGTTTTGTTTCTGTAACGTTGGATCCAATTTTCAAAACGTTAGCATCGTATTGTCTTGGGGTGGAGACAACTTCATTCTGAATGTAATCTTCGTCAGTTTTTACAGAAAATATTTTTGGAATATAATTGTGTTTGGAAACACAGATTTGAAATTCAGAAATATCGTTTGGAATCCGATAGGAAGCTGTGGAGACATTTTCTGCAACATAGGGTATTCCTGTATTAGGATTGACAAAACTGATAGTGACCCCAGGTGTGGCGGAAGAAACCGTCCACAGCTGATTGTCTTTTTGGATATTGATTCCGGCTATTTCTTGTGGTGCGGTTGTGCAAATACGCATGCTTGGGTCTCCAAAGCATAGATACAAGTCGATTGTGTATTGTGTGTACGAATTGTAACTGCCATAAATTTCTTCCATTCTTAACAGACCTTGATCCAAGATTTGTCCCAATTGATAAGTTGGTATGGGGGTTGGCGATAGATTGTCATAATCGACAGAAAAACCAAATTGCGGTCGAAGTCCCGGATTTGGCCAAATGGCATCAATCATCCCAGCTAAAAGCGCGTCATTATAGCCTGAATAGCTTATTCCGCCAGCTGCAAAAACGGCAACACCGCCTCCATTTTCTTTCCGCAGAAAAGCTTCTGCAAGGCACTCATCTTCTGAAAATTGCCCTGTTTGGCAATTCATGCTGAATACAACAGGTAGTTTGTTGCCATTCGCACAGTCTTTCAAATCGTCTTTGTGAAAATTCGGGTCTCCCCATTGATTGGGGCTGCCATGGTCTCTGTGCAAAAGCAGGAATATGCCTTGATTTAAAGCGTTTTGAATATCAACGGCTGATGCGTCCCATGGAAAAAATGGAGCGACATCTTTGCGTAAATCGGCAGGAATAGGCTCGCCAATGGAGTAGCGTCCATTATTCCAGTATCGTGGATACACATCTGCTCGTGCCGCGTATGCTCGTGAAATATTTTTATTTTGATATCGATTAAGATATGTTCTAATCTCTTCAGCTGTCTGTGCAAAGCGGCGGTCTGCATACGAATCTTTGTCTTCATCCTGAAAATATGCGCATGCTAAGCCGTGGTTATAAAAATCGGGTGTAGAGGTCGGGTTCTTTTCATATTGAATAATTTTGTTGACAACTGTTTCTGCTTCGTCTTTCGATGATACAGCGATGCGTCCCCGGTAGATATCGGCTAAATTGTCTCCGTCCAAGCATCCGTAATCATAATCAGAAATATATGAACCTGCTGGGCCGCTTTTGCTTATGCCTGGCAAGTCATCATGGTCTCCAAGTAAGATTAAAAACAATAGAGAATTATCTTTTGCATAAGATTCATTTATGGTATTCTTTATTGCCGTGGAATTCCAGTTTTCCTTTGCGATAATCTCGGTTTTGTAGCCAAGTAACCTTTTCCAGTGTGCTAGTTCTTCTGCTGGTTGTTTCAATGAATTTGTCGTTATGATTAATATTTTTGCAATTGGATTTCCTTGTTTTTTAATATTTTTGTCGGTTACTTTGTCTGTGTTGTTTACTATGGTGTTTTGCAAAAAAATTGATGGATATAAGGTTTCGTTGTTTTTTGTTTTATTTGAGATGATTTCATATTTGATTTTTTGATAGATTCGTACGGTCTTACTTTGATAATTATATTGGACTGGGTTAAAGCGTACAGCAAGGACACCTTGCCCTCTATATGCTCGTTGAGTTGATATGGAGACTATCTCTTTAGGATAAAATCCTTTATATGGTATAATTGAATCTATTGATATGGTTGATTCTATGTCTGGTATAGGATGTCTTGAGGGAATGATTTCTGTATTTGGAAGTTCTGTATATTCGCTTTCCAGTATTTTGATGGAAATTGTAGAATTAATTGGGATGATGAAACGATCTTCTCGGATTGGCAATGCAGGAAGTCCATTTTGGTCTGTTTGCCCAAAGCCATCGATGATTATATGATATTTCCCAGGAAAATCCTTATCCTCTCTCATCCAGACATCCCTGAGATTGTATAACACGATGGTTTTTCCGTTTTCGTCCCAGACATTTCTTTTTGGCGATAGGAGCTGCGTGATATTTTTTTCTTGAATGACGTTAAAACCCTGTGCGGATATGGTTGCAGGAAAGAGCAAACATGCGATTGAATATAAGATTCTCGTTTTCATAGTCTAAAGTTTTTAGTGTTGTTAGTGTCGTGAACTCTCTATGCTTTCTGTTTAGTTTGTGAATGTAATTTATAAAAAGGATGATACTATGTGTCTGACACGCTATGTGTGCCAAACATTCGCGAAGTTAAAAAAAATATTTTGATTGATTACGAATTCTGCAAATTTTGCTGTCTTGCAGGTTTAAGATTCGTGGTGGCTAATCTTTTTCGGATAAAGCACGATGCGTCGCGCCATCAGGCTCATGCACAGGCCTCGCAGGCTGAGGAAAAGCAGCATCGCCAGCCACATCGAATGGTTGTGCAGGCTGCCCCGGAACAGGAAGTAAGCCCCGAAGAAGCCGAGCGCCGCTACCGCCATCGTCAACAGCATCGGCTTGGTGGCCAAGCTGCCCGCATAGATTCCGTCCCAAAGGAAAGCCGGGAAACCTGATAAGACCACGCCCAAAATCCAGAAATAATAATCTCCGGAAAGTTCCAAAATCCGGGCATCCTGCGTGAAGATACGGAAAATGCCATTGAAAGCCAGCGCGTAGACCAGACAGAAAGCCGAAGCGATGCCTATTCCCCAGAGGAACACTGCCTTGACCGTGGCTCGCTTGCGTTCCCATTCCCCGCTGCCGGTGAAACGTCCGCTGAGCGCCTCCGCCGCATGGGCGAACCCGTCCATCGCGTAGGAGTAGAAGATGAAGAACTGGTAAAGCAAGGTGTTCAGCACCAGATACTCGCTGCCGAAATGCGTGGACTGCGCCGTGAAGAAGCTGAACACGAAAATGATGATAAGCGTCCGCAGGAAAATGTCCGAATTGATGTTCAGGAAACGCTTGAAAACCGCTATTTGCCAGATATTCCGGAACGGAATCCGTTGCAGAGGACGCTTGACGGCACTTTGCTTGACAGTACTTTCTTGATTTTCAGTCAATTCTGTTGCTGTTTTTCCTCGCTGGCCGCCCGGTTCACGCAAATGCCATAGCGCAAAGCCGGTATTCAGCAGCAATCCCGTGTATTGCGCCACTACCGTCCCCATCGCAGCCCCTTTGAAGCCGAAATCGAAGACAAAGATAAAGAGATAGTTGGCTAAGATATTGGTCAAGTTGATGCTGATCGCCACCCACATCGGCGTGCGCGAATCCTGCCGGCCGATGAACCAGCCCGCGAAGGCAAAGGCCGAAATCGTGGCCGGGGCTTCCCAGATCCGGATTCGGAAATATTCCGAAACGGCCTCCGTCAAGGCCGGGTCGGGTTGCGCCCAAAGCAAGGCCAGACGCAAGATGATCCCCTGCAAGACAAGCAGGAACAAAGCCCCGCCCAAGGCCAGAATCAAGGAGCGGAACAGCGTCAGCACCGTCTCCTCCTGCTTTCCTGCCCCGAACGCCTGGGCCGTGAAGCCGCAAGTCCCCATCCGCAGGAATCCCAAGCTCCAGTACATGAAGTTGAAAATCATCGCCCCCAACGAAATCGCCCCCATTGATTCCAAACTGTTCAGACGCCCGACCATCGCCAAGTCGATAGCCCCTAACAACGGGACCGTCACGTTGCTGACCAGGTTCGGAATGGCCAAGTGCAGGATGGCGCGGTGCGTGTTTGGATTTCGGGACAAGGGCATCAGGAAAATAAGGTTATACGGTTTGGAATCAGCTAAAAAGAAATGCCGGGCAGATTATTGGCGAATCGGCCCGGCTTCAATGTTGTTGAAGACACCCGTGCTTATTGCCGGTTCAGGAAGTCCGTCACGTTCTTTTCGATGCGCTCGCTCAGCTTGGACGTATCCGCTTTCTGGAACTTCAGGCCCGTGATATGCTCGTAGAGCTCGATGTAACGCTCGGAAACCTGCTGCACGAATGCGTCGGTCATTTCAGGCACTTTCTGGCCTGCCTGGCCTTGGAAGCCGTTGCTGATCAGCCATTCGCGGACAAACTCCTTGGAAAGCTGGCGTTGCGGTTCGCCCTTGGCCTGGCGTTCCTCGTAGCCTTCGGCATAGAAATAGCGTGAAGAATCGGGCGTATGAATCTCATCGATCAAGGTAATCTGCCCCTCATGCTTGCCGAACTCGTATTTGGTATCCACCAAGATAAGCCCCTTTTCCCGAGCCATCTGCTGCCCTCGGGCAAACAAAGCCAGCGCGTATCTTTCCAATTGTCCGTAGTCCTCGCGGCTTACCAAGCCCAGTTCCAGGATACGTTCCTTGGAAATGTCCTCGTCGTGCCCCACGTCCGCTTTGGTCGTCGGCGTGATGATCGGATGCGGCAGCGGGTCGCTTTCACGCAGGCCGTCCGGAAGCTTTTCGCCGCAGAGCTCGCGCTTGCCCGCCTTGTATTCCCTCCAGGCATGGCCCGAAAGGTATCCGCGCACCACCATCTCCACCTTGAATGGCTCGCAGAACTTGCCCACCGTCACCATCGGGTCGGGCGAAGCAATCTTCCAGTTCGGCAGGATGTCGGCCGTGGCATCCAGGAAATAAGAAGCTATCTGGTTCAGAACCTGTCCCTTGAAAGGAATCCCCTTAGGCAAGACCACATCGAAGGCCGAGATACGGTCCGACACGACCATTGCCAGGTATTTGTCGTCAATGTTGTAAACGTCGCGGACTTTGCCCACATACAGGCTCTTCTGTCCGGGAAAATGAAAATCGGTCTTGACTAAAGCTTGATCCATGGTATTTTTTGTTTAAGCGTTCTTTCTTTTTTATGTCCTTTCGAACCCATCGGCCCGCCCGCAGGCCCGCCCTGGAAAGCGCACCGCAGCCGCTGCTGGAAACCGCTTGCAACTCCATCCGGGCTTCCGGCACCCTGTCCGGCCTGTTCCCCGCATAAGCTTCAAGCCAGCTTTCCGGCTTTCCCCGGCCGCTTCAACCCAAATCGGTCATTAGACACGCTGTCCGTTTCTGATTGGGGAAATGAGGCTTCCGGGCATCTTGCCCGCTTCTGTCCGCATCCTGTTTCCCGCCACGCCTCGAGATAGCCCGCTACGCCTTCGGCTAGACGGGAAGCATGCTGCATGACACAAGCGGGCAATCTCCCCAAAGTCTGATGACCGATTTGGGTTCAAGCCTCAGAGCAAGAAGCCAGAGGAGTCAAGGTGCGACCATGTCAACGGCAGTGCAAGCTATGCGTAGAACCACGCGAAGTCCGCGCTATGCCGAGGGTATTGTTTGTACAACGAGCCGGTTTGTCTTCTGCCTTACTCCAGGAAACGGTTTTCCTTCAGCAAAGCCACCAGTCCCGCCGAAATCGCCTCGTTGTCCTTCTTGGTGTACCTCCGCTGCGTGAACACCTGCGCCAGATTGGGCAGCTGGTTCTCTTCCAGCAGTCTCTTGGTCAGTTCGCTATGGTCGGTATCGTAATACAGCTGTCGGATATCCTCGTCGCTCTCCTTGCGGTAAGTCTCGTAATGCACCACTGCCTTGAGCGGCAGACGGTCGCTCAAAGCCGGTTCCTCGGCCGGATAGCCCATCGTGATGGTCGTGATGGGAATCACCCCCTTGGGCATTTCCAGTACCTGGGCGATTTCCCGCGCCATGTACAGTGTGGTGCCCAGGAAACACAGCCCCAGCCCCTCGGCTTCGGCCGCCACGGCTATGTTCTGGGCAAAGAGCATGGAATCGATGCAGCCGCAGACAAACCACAGGAAATTGTCGTAGGAGCGTTCCGCCCCGTTGATTTCGCACCAATGCTGGAAACGGGCCACGTCGGCGGCTACCGTCAGCACTACCGGAGCCTGCTTGATCATCGGCTGGTTGAAATGCAGCGGGGAGAGCTTGGCTTTCATTTCCGCGCTCTGCGACACCACTACGCTGTAAACCTGCATGTTGCCTGTGTTCGAGGCGCGGGTTCCGGCTTCAAGGATGCGTTCCAGCACCTCTTGGGGAATGGCTTTGTCTTGGTATTTGCGGATGCTGCGGTGCTTGAAAATGGTTTCTACGGCGGGATTCATTTCTAGTGTGTTGTTTTCAAATTCTTTTGCGGGCTGCTTCCCGGATCGCCCTTTTCCGCCTGCAGCGGGAACTTGGCTGGAAGCGCGAGACCGCGTTTGTTGCAAGCCTGCAAAGCTAACCATAAAAGCCGAAACCGGAAAATGGATTCCGGGATTCCGTGCGCGGAGTGTGATAAGCCTGGAGCGGACTGTGAAAGCCGGAATCCCGAGTGCGGATTAACCCAAAGGCTAGAAGCTGTTTAAAATTTCTTACAATCCTGAAAAGTGAAAAGGCTGAATTTTCAGGGACCAGTTTCAGGATTTTGTTTGCCCATCGGGGGCTATTTCGGCTCTGGGTTGAGCGAGGCTCGAAGATAGCTTGGTCTCGGAGAAATCAAAGCAAGCTTTGCTTCCCCGCTCGACTTTCGCTATCGTTTGCGTTTTTCTCGTCAGATAGCTCGGCTATCCTCCTTTGAAAAACGCCGCGCCATCCTGCGAAATCCCCTCCCGATGGCCTAAACAAATAAATTTAACCCAAATCGGTCATTAGACTTTGGGTAGATTGTCCGCTTATGTCATGCAGCATGCTTCTGGCCTAGCCGAAGGCGTAGCGGGCTACGTCGAGGCGTAGCGAGGAGCAAGATGCGGACAGAAGCGAACAAGATGCACAAAAGCATCCCTCTTCGAAAACAGGAAACACACTCGGCGAGTCTAATGACCGATTTGGGTTTAAACAGCTTCTTATTTTTTTTGAAGATTTTCGACAGAATCTGCAGGCTTGATTCAAGAAGCTGTTTTGGAATTCCTTGCCATCCCGGATAGAAGAATCTTCAGGAAGTGGTTTCGGGAATTTGTTCGCCCGCCGGGAATTATTCCGGGACTTTCCGGCGTTTTCCACATCACACGTCAGATAGCGCGAGGCTTTGGGGAACGCGGCAGGCTTCCCGCCTGTCCGAGGCCTGGCCCGCTACGTCGAAGCGTAGCGAGGAGCTGGATGAGGACAGAAGCGGGCAAGATGCCCGAAAACCTCATTTTCCCAATCGGAAACGGACTCGGCGTGCCTAATGACCGATTTGTTTTTATGCCGAGGCGAAGCCGAGGGTCCGGTCAATCCGGGAACCCGGCCAATCCGGAGGAAATGAAAATCCCCCTGCCATCCGTGGACAGACGGCAGGGGGACAATCCATCAATCAGGAGAAACTATTCATTCTTGGCATTGCTCCAGTCTTCGGCGGCAAAGCGCTTGTACTGGTTGTAACGCCATTGGGCATTGTCCTGGCAAGCTTTGAAGAGTTCGTCGGCTTCGGCCGGGAAGAGCTTCTTCAAGGAGTTGAAGCGGACTTCACCGTTGATGAAGTCGTTGAACTTGCTCCAATCCGGTTCCTTGCTGTCGAGCTGGAACGGGTTCTGACCGGCATTGGCCAATTCGGGATTGTAATGCCACAGGTGCCAGTATCCGCATTCAACGGCCTTCTTTTCTTCCAATTGGCTGTGACCCATACCGGCCTTCACGCCATGGTTGATACACGGAGCGTAAGCGATGATCAAGGACGGGCCTTGGTAAGCTTCGGCTTCGCGCAACACCTTGAGGTATTGGCTTTGGTTGGCACCCATCGCTACCTGGGCCACGTAAACGTAACCGTAGGTCATGGCAATGGCACCGAGGTCTTTTTTGCGTACACGCTTGCCGCTGGCGGCGAATTGGGCGATGGCACCCATCGGCGTGGACTTGGAAGCCTGGCCGCCGGTATTGGAGTAAACTTCGGTATCGAGAACCAGGACGTTCACGTTTTCGCCCGAAGCCAAAACATGGTCCAATCCACCGTAACCGATATCGTAAGCCCAACCGTCGCCACCGAAGATCCATTGCGACTTCTTGACCAGGTATTGGCTCAACTCCAGGATTTGCTTGCAAACCGGGCAATCCACACCCTTGAGGGCTTCGCGGATTTTCGGAGCTACTTCCTTGGTCTTTTCGGCGTTTTCGCGGTTTTCAATCCAGGTGTTGAAGAGTTCCTTGGTCGAATCCGGGCATTTGGGGTCTTCCATGGCCTGTTTCATCAACATTTGCAGGCGGTCGCGCATCTGGCGTACAGCCGTGGCCATACCCAAACCGAACTCGGCATTGTCTTCGAACAAGGAGTTCGCCCAAGCCGGACCGCAACCGCAAGCGTTGGTGCAGTAAGGCGAGGAGGGGAAGGAACCCCCGTAGATGGAGGAGCATCCGGTCGCGTTGGCCACCATCATGCGGTCTCCGAACAACTGGGTAATCAACTTGATGTACGGGGTTTCGCCGCAACCGGCGCAAGCTCCGGAGAACTCGAACAAAGGTTGTGCGAACTGGCTGTTCTTCACGGTCTTGGAAACCTCGATGCGGTCGGCCTTGCTGCTTACATGTTCTACCATGTAGTCCCAAACCTTGGCTTGGTCTTCCTGTTCAAGCAGCGGTTTCATGCTCAAGGCTTTTTCCTTGGCGGGGCAGATATCCACGCAGTTGCCGCAACCGGTGCAGTCCAGGACGCTTACCTGCATGCGGAACTGCATGCCTTCGAATTCCTTGCCGATGGCTTTGATGGTAGCCGTCCCGGCGGGCAGCCCGGCCACTTCGGCCTCGTTCATCACGAAAGGACGGATGGCGGCGTGGGGACATACGTAGGAACATTGGTTGCATTGGATACACTTGCTGGAATCCCAAGCCGGGACATGGCTGGCGATGCCGCGCTTTTCGTAACGGGAAGTGCCGGCAGGGAAAGTACCGTCGGCCATATCCTTGAAAGCGCTTACCGGCAGGTCGTCGCCCTTCTGGTCGTTGACCACGTCCACGATGTTCTTGATGAAGTCGGGACGGACTCCTTCGCGTTTGCCGATTTTGCCGTCGTCTTCCAGGTTCTTCCAGTCGGCGGGAATTTCCACTTTCACGTAATCGGCACCCCGGTCCACGGCGGCGAAGTTCATGTTGACGATGTTCTCGCCCTTCTTGCCGTAGGACTTCACGATGGCTTTCTTCATTTCTTCCACTGCCTTTTCGTAGGGGATTACACCCGAAATCTTGAAGAAGGCCGATTGGAGGATGGTGTTGGTACGGTTGCCCAGACCGATTTCCTCGGCAATCTTGGTGGCGTTGATGATGTAGAAGTTGATATCGTTTTCAGCCATGTATTTCTTCATGGCGTTGGGCAGCTGCTTCTTGGTTTCTTCCACGTCCCACCAGGAGTTGAGCAGGAAGGTGCCGCCTTTCTTCAGACCCCTCAGCATCGGGTATTTGAAGATGTAGGGAGCCACGTGGCAAGCCACGAAGTCAGGCGTCGTCACCAAATAGGGCGACATGATTTTCTTGTCGCCGAAACGCAAGTGGGAGCAGGTGAAACCGCCCGATTTCTTGCTGTCGTAGGAGAAGTAAGCCTGGCAGTATTTGTCGGTGGTTCCCCCGATAATCTTGATCGTGTTCTTGTTGGCACCCACGGTACCGTCGGCGCCCAGGCCGTAGAACTTGCAGGAGTAGGTCCCTTCGGGGCTGGTGCTGATTTCGGGAAGCACCGGCAGCGAGTGGTGGGTCAGGTCGTCCACGATGCCCACGGTGAACTTGTTCATCGGCTTGTCAAGCTGCATGTTCTGGATAACGGACAGCATGTGGGCCGGCGTGGTATCCTTGGACGAAAGCCCGTAACGTCCGCAAATGACTTCGGGACGGGCTTCCATATGGCTCAACACTTCCACAACATCCAGATAGAGGGCTTCGCCGACCGCACCGGGTTCCTTGCTGCGATCCAGGACGCAAATCCTCTTGGCGGTCTTGGGCAGCACGTCCAACAGGTATTTGGCGCTGAAAGGACGGAAAAGGTGGACGGTAATCAAGCCCACGTTCTTCTTGCCTTGGGCGGCCAGGTAGTCGATGGTTTCAATCAGGGTTTCGGTAATCGAACCCATGGCTACGACCACGTATTCGGCATTGGGGTCGCCGTAATAGGTGAAAGGTTTGTATTCGCGTCCGGTCAGGGCGGAAATCTTCTGCATGTAACCGTTCACGATATCGGGAACGGCATCATAGTAGGGGTTGCAAGCTTCACGGGCCTGGAAATAGACATCCGGGTTCTGGGCGGTGCCCCGGGTCACGGGATGTTCGGGATTGAGGGCGCGTTGGCGGTAGGCTTGCAGGGCATCCATGTCTACCAAGGCCTTGAGGTCTTCCATATCGATGGCTTCGATTTTCTGGATTTCGTGCGAAGTCCGGAAACCGTCGAAGAAGTGGCAGAAAGGAACACGGCTCTTGATGGCGGCCAAGTGGGCCACACCGGCCAAGTCCATGCATTCTTGCACGGAGCTGGAAGCCAGGAAAGCAAAACCGGTCTGGCGGGTAGCGTAGATGTCTTGGTGGTCGCCGAAGATGGACAGGGCGTGCGATGCCAAGGCGCGGGCCGACACGTGGAAGACTCCGGGAAGCAATTCCCCGGCAATCTTGTACATGTTGGGAATCATCAGCAACAAGCCTTGGGAGGCGGTGTAGGTCGTGGTGAGCGCACCGGCCTGCAACGAACCGTGAACGGCTCCTGCGGCACCGGCTTCGGACTGCATTTCAACCACTTTGACTTTCTCTCCAAACATGTTGGTCCTGCCTTGCGATGCCCATTCGTCGATGTGCTCGGCCATAGGCGAAGACGGCGTGATGGGGTAGATGGCGGCTACTTCGCTGAACATGGAAGCCACGTAAGCGGTTGCCTCATTCCCGTCACAGGTCATGAATTTCTTTTCTTTTGCCATGATTATAACGTTTTTGCTTTCAGGTTTCTTGTGGAAAAACGAGTGCAAAGATACATCTTTTTGTAAGAGGCGGTGTCAAAATAAAAATTTTTATGGCACCGCCATTCCTTGCAATCCTGAAAATGCTTATTCGTCCCATCCTTCTTCCTCGTACGTTTCCCATTCCCCGCCGTCGCCCTCGATGAAAGCCTCGTAGAAGAAGATTTCGTCTTCTTCCGGGTTTCCGGTGGGGGAAACATCGGCATCGTAAGGGTCGTAGTCCATGTAGGCATCGTAGACGTTGCTCAGATGTTCCATGATGTCGGTTTCGTCAGGACTGCCACTCCTTTCATAGGATTGTTGCATGCGCAGGCGCTGGTTGGCACGTTTCATCAGTTTCGGATATCCCAGTAACTTTTCGACCTCGTTGGCGGCTCGTTTCGAATATTCTTCGTAGGATTCCTCGGGTTTCTTCCGGATTCCGGGAAACTCGACCCGATTCCGCCGTTCATTATAGAAGGCTCTGTACTCTTCCGGCGACATCCGGTAAAGATCGGACGGGTACCAGTACTCTTCCCATTCGGCTTTTCTCCTTGCTTGTTCCGCGAGTTCCTGTTCCTTTTTCTCCCAGATGGCAATGCCGATGCAGGCGAAGCCTAGAAGCTGGAAGAAGATCAAGCCGAAAGCGGTGTATTTGAGCGGGTTCATATGTGATTGTTTTGCCTTGTTTTGTAGTCTCCATGATGGGGTCGGGATGATTTTCCTTTCTCATTTCCTCGTGGCAGCGTTTACCCCAAATCGGTCATTAGACTTTGGGTAGATTGTCCGCTTATGTCATGCAGCATGCTTCTCGCCTAGCCGAAGGCGTAGCGGGCTACGTCGAGGCGTAGCGAGGAGCAAGATGCGGACAGAAGCGAACAAGATACACAAAAGCATCCCTCTTCGAAAACAGGAACCACACTCGGCGAGTCTAATGACCGATTTGGGTTTACTATGCATGAGGGGAATGATGGAAGTCTCTAGCTTCTTTTACTTCGGCTTCTCCCGGGGTACGATTCCCTCTTCGGAGGCAAAACGCATGCTTTGGGGCAGGGTGGCACGCAGTACGGTTGGAAGGATGACAAAGACGGCCAAGGCGGTGATATAGGCGGCAAGCAGGCTGAGTACACCTTGGGCCCAGGCTAGGAAAAGCAGAGGGAGTACGACGAAGAAAAACAGGGAGAGGCTGAGGCTGTGGCAAGCGTCTGTCCGGAGTTCGACCCGGAATTTGTCCAGGAATTTTTTGCTGGCGGCATCTTCGCCCCATTGCGTGTACTCCAAGTCCATGTCGGGGATTCCACCGAAGGACAGCGTGGAGGCAAGGATGCGCAGGATCTCCTCGGTCTTGAGATTTTCGATGTCCGACCGGAAACCCATGCGGTGCGATATATCCTGCTCTAGGGTGTATTGGGTATGCTGCGAGGCCTTGGGTAGGTCTAACGAGCTGTCCGGGTCGTCATGGGCGTAGACAATGGCAAATTCTTTTTCTTCTAATTCGATGGAAATCAGTGCTTCATTATTACTTTCCGGATTATTGCTGTCAGTGGAATCCTTTTTACGCACTTGGAAGATGCCTATGCAGGTTTTCTTCGGAGAGATGAGGCCTTTGGCTCCGGCATGGTGTTCCCGGTATTTTTCTAAGGTTTTCTCGTGTTTTTCGCATGCGAGGAGGGTCTTTTTATAAGCGGAAATGTAGCGTGCAAGTGCTTTTGCAAGACAGGGGTAAGCATTTTGTGCCTGTTTTGCGCTCATGAGGGAGAACCTCTTCTTTTCCGAGCCGGCTTCGTTTCTTTTAAGAATGGGTGTGTTTTTCTGTGTTTTGCTTTTTCTCTGTGAGGGTTTTCTCGACTGCGAGGAGTCGTTTTTGGGGGACGAATAGGTTGCTTTCCGAGTGGGTTTGCTTTTGTCCGTTCTTGTCTTGGTCGGTGCGGGGGAAGGTTTGGGAGGAGAGGAAATGGCTAAGGCTTCCCCGCAACGTTTGCAGGTGGTAGCCTCTTTCGAGACAAAAGAACCGCAGTGTGGGCAACGTTCGGGCATTTTTTCTCTTTCCTTTGCTGGGTCCATGCCGGGGTGCGGCCGTGCCTTGGCCGGTAAACGGCCTTTGGCTTTGCAGCTGGTTCCCTCTTAAGTTTTCAGAGGGAACAAAGATAGTGAAAGTCGAGAGCCATGCAAAAGGAGCTTGCTCGGTTTTGCATGGCCGAGACGCATCCTATCTTCGACGGCAGTCAAAGATAGTGAAAGTCGAGAGCCATGCAAAAGGAGCTTGCTCGGTTTTGCATGGCCGAGACGCATCCTATCTTCGACGGCAGTCAAAGATAGTGAAAGTCGAGAGCCATGCAAAAGGAGCTTGCTCGGTTTTGCATGGCCGAGACGCATCCTATCTTCGATGCAATCAAAGATAGCGAAAGGTGAGCGCAGAGACAAATGGAAACGCAGTTTCCAATTTGGCTATGCCGAACCGCATCCTATCTTCGATGCAATCAAAGATAGCGAAAGGTGAGCGCAGAGACAAATGGAAACGCAGTATCCAATTTGGCTATGCCGAACCGCATCGAGGGTGTATCAAAATAGGGATTTGAAATAAATCTCAGGCGGTGTGTCAGAGTGAGTAAGATGCAAGGCACTGAGAGCGAGAACGAAGGAGCGTACTGTTGCTGCTTCGCAGCGAGCGCAGGCTTCGCCTCAGCAGAGTGCAAGTAAAAACTTGCCCTCTGCGTTCGCCTTGCACTGCGGTTCGTGACTGAGTTTGAGTCTCGAAAAACAGTGCAAACCGAGAGCAGAGCCAAAGCCCCGAGTAAGTCGAGCGCCATGCCAAGCCATTCCCTCGCTTGGGCATGGCCGAGACGGAGGGGCTTCGGCGTAGCCCACCTTGCTTGAACTCTGCCGAGGTGCAGCCAGTCTTCGGCGAAGCCAGATTGCTCATTATGACACATCGCCCGAAAGTCGAGCGCAGAGCCGAACGCAGTTCGAGCTATCTATGCCGGGACCAAGCTATCTTCGGCGACAGCTCAAGATAGTAAAATGGTAACCCCACTATCCATGTGCGGGGCAAGAACACCGCCATCAGCAGTAACTATGATTATATAGATGGGGGTGCAGGTATCTATGTGGCACAGGGAAGCAGCGTCACCATCACGGGTAATGACCGCAATGATGTGCTGTGGGCAAAGACAAGTGGTAACGGAGCAGGTATTGGTGGACACGGTAGATTTGATGCTCAACTTTGTGGCAATATAACAATTGAAAATGTTACTGTATATGCCTATGCCAGTATACCCTCAACTGATATGGAGTTTCCGGGTATTGGGGGTTATGTAGCCAGTGGAACCATCAAGATAAAAGATGCCACAGTACACGCTTATGGCTCGACAGATGCGGCAGGTGGTCAATCTACTCCTACCGCTATTGGAGCAATGAATGTACCGATAATTATTATTGAGAAGTCGGATATATACGCTCATCGTGGTACATCTATCAGCGGATATTTTGCTGATTATATTGGCCAGTTTGGAACAGGCATTTATAATGGAACGGAAGAAATACAGTACGGCACGGGCGGCAGCATTACCAATACGACTGTGTATTGCTACACAGGCAGCAGTGATACGGTGGATAAGACATATTGTTTTGATGCGTCAGGCAGTCGCACGGAACAATAAATAGAAAGGGCTACCGACATGAAGAAGTATATCCGTAGAATACTGTTCTACATCCGCTACGAAATGACCTGTGATGTCGAGACGCGGATAGAGATGGGGATTGCCATCTGCCTGGTGCTGCTTTGCCTGGGTTTCGCAGGCTACCGGTTCCATGCCCTGCCCGCATTGCGGACAGCCCTGCCGCCGAAGAGTAGCCCTCCGGCCAGTTGAACAAGCATAGGAAAAGAATGCTGTGCAGCAACCGCCTGCACAGCTTTTTTTATACCCGCCGTCAGCTTCTTAAAAAAAAGTATATTTTCAGGCCACTGACCGGCAAAATGCCGTTGATGAAGAATAATTGCAGCCCGTAAAACGGATTTTATACCGCTTTACGGGCATTTTTTATTTGTAATCAAAAACATTATCATTATGGTAAAACAACATCAATTAGTGATTATCCTGCCGGAAGACATGGCGGATATTCCGGTCAGAGTCATCAACAACCCGGACAGTATGGAACTTGTACTCACCACGCTCCCGTCGGACGGAACAATAGGGAATGTCTACTTTTGAAAAATCAAATTGGACGAAAATAACCCGATTGTCTACTTTGGAAAAAATGTTTAACTGAAAAATTTTTTCCGTGTCTACTTTTTCAGGCTGGTACACACAGTGAGGTACTATATGTGCCATTTTACTGAATAAATCGCCGCCAAATTCCCTATTATTTCTATGCCAAATTACTGAATTTGCAAAATCTTTATACCTTT
Source organism: uncultured Bacteroidales bacterium (assembly GCA_944320265.1). Lineage (GTDB taxonomy): Bacteria > Bacteroidota > Bacteroidia > Bacteroidales > P3 > Pullibacteroides. Next base: position 57,543 of record CALUGT010000018.1, read on the forward strand.
GCCACTATAAACGATTAGGATATGGAAGGTTACAAACATAGGATTATGGATGGTCTGCTGGCCAAGAAATTGCAGGCCAAAGGTGCGGTACTTATCGAGGGCCCGAAATGGTGCGGAAAGACGACGACAGCG